>NZ_VFVI01000009.1:0-264100 GCF_006442775.1 Mesorhizobium sp. B2-4-6 | reverse complement strand
CGTCGCAAGGAAGCTCCTGGTCGTCCTCAACGCCATCATGCGCGATAAAACCGCATTCGCGTGAACACAGTTGCCATGCCGTGACTTGGAAGCGTTGCCACGGTGAAGAATTTTGCTCCGTTGCACGCCTTGGCGAAGGTAACGGCATGGATTCTAGGGTCTTCGCGACGGAGCTTCGCTCCTGCTCCGCCCTAGAATGACGATCGCGAAGGGCGTTTCGGCCAATCTCCAACGCATGCCACCTGCCAACGCAAACAGAGCCGACCGGTCAAAATCCCTGTGCTGGGGAACTAGTTCCCCGGCCGTGGCCGGCCGCATCACTCCGGCAGGCCAGCCGCGCGGAAGCCATCCTCGAAATGCTTGAGCGTCGCCGCGTCGCGGAACGGTTCCGTCTCGACCCAGCGGCGGGTGGAAAAATGCGGATTGCCGACAAGGAACAGCGCAACCTCTGTGCGTGCCTCGTCGAGGCGGCCGAGCTGCGCCAGGCTTGCAGCCAGGAAGCGGCGTGAGCTGGTGCGGTAGGTCTCGTCGCGGCGCAGCGTCTCGACGGCCGCTTCATAGTCGCTGGCCGCATATTGCGCCTGGCCGAGCGTCAGATAATACCAGCCCGGCGGAAATGGGTTGAGCCGGAACGCCTTGCGAATGTGTTCCAGGCCTTGTTCGATCTTTCCCGCAAGCACCTCGATGTCGGACAATGTCGCCCAGATATCGGCCTCGTTCGGGTCGAGCTCGATTGCCTTGGCGAATTCCGCATCGGATTGCTCGAAATCGCGTTCATAGGCAAGAAGGTTCGCCAGAACCCAGCGGCAACCGGCGTCGTTGGGATCGATCGCCACGGCCTTGCGCGCCAGTTCCAGGGACGTGCTGCGGGCAGGCTCGAACGGCTCGCCCCAATGCACCCATCCCATCCAGTGGTTCATCGCAAGCCAGCGATAGGCCTCCGCGTAATCCGGATCGAGAGCGATCGCGCGCGTCAGCATCAGATGCGCTTCGCGCGCCATCTGCGGCGACTCGTCGAACAGTTTTCGCGCGCGCACGACGAGATCATAGGCCTCGAGGTTCTTCGGCCGGTTGCGCGCCGGCGGCGCACGCAATCGACCGAGCAGCGCCTCGACGATCTTGGCCGTCGCCTCGTCCTGAACGGCGAAGATGTCTTCCAGGCCGCGATCGAAGCGCTCGGCCCACAGATGCTCGCCGCTCAGCGCGTCGATCAGCTGGGCGTTGATGCGCACGCGTCCCGCGGCCCGTCTTGCGCTGCCTTCCAGCAGATAGCGCACGCCAAGCTCCCCAGCGATGGCTCGCACGTCCATGGCCTTTCCCTTATAGGCAAACACCGAGTTGCGCGCGATGACGAAGAGGCCCGCGATCCGCGAGAGATCGGTGATCAAATCTTCGGTCAGGCCATCGGCGAAAGAGTCCTGCTCGGGATCGTTGCTCAGATTGATGAAAGGCAGCACGGCGATCGACGGTTTGTCGGGCAGCGGCAAGGGTTTGCGCGTCGCGTCGGGCTGTTCGACCGTGCCGATGAAACGATAGCCGACACGCGGCACCGTGACGATCCACTCGCCACCACCGCTCGCCGGACCGAGCAGCTTCCTGAGCTGCGCGATCTGCACGGTGAGATTGCCTTCCTCGACCGCCGTGCCCGGCCACGCCGCGTCCATCAACTCGGCCTTGGCCAGGATTTCTCCCGGACGCGCAACGAGCGCTTCCAGCAGCTTCAGCCCACGGTGACCGGCGGCAACGGGAACGTCGCCCCGGAGCAGCGTTCCCGCGCCAGGATCAAACACGAACGGTCCAAAAGCAAAGCGCGATCCCTGCATGCGGCGATCTATAGAGCAATTCCAGGAAAAGTGTGAAGCGGTTAAGTTCGGCGTCTTCGCCGTAGCCTTCCGTCCGGAATTGCGTAAAAACAAAGGGATAGAGCGGTTCGGCGTTTTTCCGTGAAACGGTGACACGCTCTAGCCGATTTGGAAGTTTTGAGAACTATTTGGGAGGGCTTAATTACGCCGCCGGCCACCAGCGGCACACTGCAATCTCAATCAGGGCGAGGGCCTTCAAGCTCTCTGCCGCATGGAGGTTGCCATGAACGATATCCTTATGCCTTGCGCATCTCTGGCGGCGCGTCCAGCCGAGATCAACGGCCGCCGGCGCTACAGCCTCTCAGCGCTGCGCGGCCTCCTCGCCGAGCGCCGCAAGCAGGCCTATTTCCGTTTCGAGCTCAAGCGCATGGCGACGGACAATCCGCATCTGATCGACGACATCGGGCTGACAAGGAAAGAGGTCGAGGCGGAAATCGCCAAACTGCCCTTCTGGCAGCGATGAAGTCACAACAGTCCCGTGGAAAAGACAGAGAGCGGCCCATTGGACCGCTCCCTTCATCAGCAACGGGCAGAACCCTTACTTGGCGTTCGGATTCGGCATCCAGGCGGGCATCGCGACATCGGCATGGGCGAACTGCGGCAGCTTGGCCGACAGGTCTTCCATGTTCTTGATGTCCTTGTCGATCAGCTCCTTCTGGGTGATCAGCGTCGGCGGCACGATGACGTTGTGGCCGGGATCCTCGCCGGCGAGAAGCTGCGCCAGCGCGCGCACCGAGACCTGGCCGACGACGGCCGGGTTGGTGGCGGCGGTGGCCGCCCACGCGCTGTCCGGCTCGCGCATCGCTGCGATATCCGAGGTCGAGATGTCGGCCGAATAGATCTTGATGCCCTTGTTCAGGCCGGCCTCGTCGACGGCGATCTTCACGCCCTTGGCGAACTCGTCATAGGGCGCGAACATCACCTTGATGTCGGGATGCGCCTGCAGCACCGAGCGCGCCTGGTTGGCGACCGAGTTGGCGATCGGGTTGTCGAGCGTGCCGAACTGGGCGACCTCGTCGATGCCCGAATATTTCTTCTTCACGTCCACCCAAGTCTCGTTGCGGCGGTCGAGCGGCGCGATGCCGGCGACATAGACATAGCCGGCCTTCCAGCTCTCGCCATTGTCCTTTACCGCCTGCTCGAGCGCGAGCTTGGCGAGATCCTTGTCCGACTGCTCGATCTGCGGGATCTTCGGATTCTCGACATTGACGTCGAAGGCGACGACCTTGATGCCGGCATCGACCGCGCGCTGGGCGGCGTCCTTCATCGATTCCGTCAGGCCGTGCTGGATGATGATGCCCTGCACGCCGAGCGCGATCGCCTGGTCGACCATGTCGGCCTGGAGCGCCGCATCCTGGCGGCTGTCCAGCACGCGCAGATCGACGCCGAGCGCCTTGGCCTGCGCCTCGACGCCCGACAGATAGGCCTGGAAGAAGTCACCGGTCGACAGATAGCGCACCAGCGCGATCTTGACGCCGGGCTTGTCGAACGGCGCCGGCTTGTCCGCCGCCAATGCCGTCCCCTGCATCAGCAGCGCCGCGCCGGCAAGGCCAAGTGCTGCCTTCCCCAAAAGTCTTCTTGTGATGCTCACTTCGTTTTCCTCCGTTTTGTCTCAATGCCCCGGTCGAAACTATCTCTTGCCCCTGCCGGAAAGGGCGAAGGTGAAGACAAGGGCGACGACAAGCACCGCGCCCTTGACGAAATCCTGCGTGTAGTAGGGGGCGTTCATCATCGTCAGGCCTTGCAGCAAGACGCCGACGAACACCGCGCCGACGGCCGTACCGAAGGCGTTGGGCTTGGCGGCACCGAGCACCGCGTAGCCGATGAGCGCCGCGGCGACAGCGTCGAGCAAGAGATTATTACCCGAGGCGATGTCGCCGCGTCCAAGCCGGGCGGCGAGCAAAATCCCGCCGATCGAGGCAAAAACTCCCGAAATCACATAGGCCCAGATTTTGTATGCCTTGACAGGCGCGCCGGCGAGCTCGGCCGCCCGCTCGTTTGAGCCGACCGCATACATCATGCGGCCGAAGCGGGTGTATTCGAGGAAGAACCAGATCAGCACCGCGAGTACGACGAGCACCACCACCGAAACCGGGATCAGGTTCGGGATGAAGAAGTCGATGCGGTGGCGGCCGAGCGCCAGGAAGGCTTCCGAGAACTTGCCGTTGGCGACCGAGCCGTCGGGCATGGTCATGCCGGTGGCGATCGAGCGGCCTTCCGTCGGAATGCGCTGCAGGCCGAGCAGCAGGAACATCATGCCGAGCGTGGCCAGCAGGTCGGGCACGCGCATATAGACGATCAGCCAGCCGTTGATCAGGCCGACGATGACGCCGATGACAAGGCAGGCGATGACGGCGACGATCGCGTTCTGCTCCAGCACGACCATGGCGTAGGAAGCCGCCATCATGGCGCTGGTGGCGACGGAGCCGATCGACAGGGTCGAAGCCGCCGACGACCAGCGTCGCGGTGACGCCGAGCGCCAGCACACCAGTGATGGCCACCGACTGGAAGATGAAGACGGCGCTTTGCGGCGAAGCAAAACCATCGGCGGCGACCGCGAAATAGGCGATCAACCCGACCAACAGGACGATGAAGCCGTAGCGGATGGCGTAGTCGCGCAACATCACTCAGCGCCCCGCCGCGCGGCTGTCCGACAAAAGCTCATTCCAACTCCACTCCATGCAAATCCCTCGACCTCATGCCGCGCCGTGGAGCGGTCCGCCGGCCACTTCCGCCAGCAGCCGGTCGAGGTCGATATCGGCGTTACGGTGCTCGCCGACGATCATGTGTTCCGACATCACCAGGATGCGGTCGGCGGTCTCCAGCGCCTCGTCGATCTCGGTGACGAAGATCAGCGTCGCGCGGCCGTCGGCGCTGGCTCGAAGCTTCGCCGCGATGTCGCGGCGCGCCGAAATGTCGACGCCCTGGAAAGGCTCGTCGAGGATGAAGAGTCGCGAGGCCTGCGACATCCAGCGCGCCACCATGACCTTCTGCTGGTTGCCGCCGGAAAGCGCCGACAGTTCGTCCTTCTCCGAGCGGCAGACGATGCCAAGTTCGTCGATCTGGCGGCGGGCAACGACGCGCTCGGCGCGCTTTTTCATCACGCCGAGGCCCGACATGCGCTTGAGGAACGGCAGGCTGATGTTGCGCTCGATGTTGAAGCCGCCGACGATGCCGCTCGCAACGCGGTCCTTGGCGACCAGGAAGACGCCGGCGGCGATCGCCTCGCGCGCCGCGCCCGGCGCATAGGGCTTGCCGTCCATATGCATGGTGCCGGCGAGCGGCCGGCGCACGCCGAACAGCGTCTCCGCCAAAGCCGTCTTGCCGACGCCGACCAGGCCGGTGATCGCCACCACCTCGCCGGCGCCGAGCGTCATCGAGATCGGCCTCGACCCTTGCGCCAGTTGCAGCCCTTCGGCGGTGAAGACGGCTCGGGCCGAGCTTCTCGCCACCACCCGGTCGAGATGGATCTTGCGGCCAAGCATGGCGTTGACCGCGCCCTCATAGTCGAGCGGCTTCTTGTCGAAGACGCCGGAGACGACACCGTCACGCATCGACACGATGCGGTCGGCGAGCCGCCTTATGTCGGACATGCGGTGCGAGATATAGAGGATGGCGACGCCCTGCCCGCGCAGCCTGTCGATCAGCGAAAACAGCCGGTCGGCCTCGGCGCTCGACAGCGACGAGGTCGGCTCGTCGAGGATCAGCACCTTGGGCCGATGCGCCATGGCGCGGGCGATGGCCACCATCTGGCGGTCGGCCAACGACAAGTCTCTGACGCGCGCCTTGAGGTCGATGGCGAGCCCCATGCGGTTGGCGACGGCCCTGGCTTTGGCCCGGACATTGGCAGGCTTGAAGAGCAACGACGCGCCTTTGCCGCTCAGCCGGTCGAGCGTGAGGTTGGTGGCGACATCAAGGTCGGCGACCACGCCGTCGTTGATGTTCTGGTGCACGGTGACGACGCCGGCGCGGATCGCTTCGGCTGGGGTCTGCGGGTCGAAGGCCTTGCCGGCGAGCTGCATTGAGCCTGCGCCGCGCGCATAGACGCCGCTGACGATCTTGACCAGGGTGGATTTGCCGGCGCCGTTGGCGCCCATCAGCACGGTCACCTCGCCCGCAAAGAGGTCGAGCGAGATGCCGCCAAGCACCTCGTTCTGGCCGAAGGATTTCCTCAGGCCCTCCACATGGAACACGGCATCTGCGCCCATCCGTTCCTCCCGGATGGTGACGCTATGGGCTCATTCGGCAATTGTCAACACGATTGACATTTGCCAGAGCGCTTCCTAGCTTGGCCTCGCCGCCGTGGCTCCGCTATCGTCGGAAACCACGCGCAGGAGGGGAGAGCATGACCGGGAAGTTCGAAGCATTGTCGGTGGAGACGTTGCCGAAGCGCCTGGGCGAGACCAAAGCGCTGACCGAGCGCATCGGCGAGGACATCAGCCGCTGGAAGGTGCGCGAGGTCGGCGACGGCAATCTCAACCTGGTGTTCATCGTCGAGGGCGATCAGGGCGCCGCGGTGGTGAAACAGGCGCTGCCCTATGTGCGGCTGGTCGGCGACAGCTGGCCGCTTCCGTTGAAGCGCTCCTTCTTCGAATATCACGCGCTGACCAGGCAGGAGCGCCGGGCGCCCGGCTCGGTGCCGGCGATCTATCATTTCGACGAGGCCCAGGCGCTGATCGTCATGGAGTACCTGGCTCCGCCGCACATCATCCTGCGGCGCGCGCTGATCGACGGCCGCGAACTGCCCAACATCGCGCGCGACATCGGCCTGTTCATGGCCCGCACGTTGTTTCGCGGTTCCGATCTGTCGATGCTGGCAAAGGACCGCAAGGCCGATCTGGCGCTGTTCGCCGACAATGTCGAGCTGTGCGACATCACCGAGAACCTGGTATTCTCCGACCCGTATTTCGACGCCAAGTTGAATAGGCATACGTCGCCGCAGCTCGACAGCCTCGTCGCCGAATTGCGCGCCGACCGCGACCTCAAGGTCGAGGCGCAGCGGCTAAAACATCTGTTCGCCGCCAATGCCGAGACGCTGCTGCATGGCGACCTGCATTCGGGCTCGATCATGGTGACCGACACAGAGACCCGGATGATCGATCCGGAGTTCGCCTTCTACGGCCCGATCGCCTTCGACGTCGGCATGCTGCTCGCCAATTTCTGGATGGCCTTCTTCTCGCAGGGCGGCCATGAGCAGAAAGGGAGCCGCGCATCGATGCGCGCCTATCTGCTCGGCGTCACCGCCGAGACCTGGGCGACCTTCCGTGCCGAGTTCTCGCATCTGTGGCGGACCGAACGGACCGGCATGCTCTACCAGAAAAGCCTGTTCGAGGATCAGGGCGACCTTCTCGGCTCGGAACAGGCGCTCGACCACATGCTGCATTCCATCTGGGACGACCTGCTCGGCTTCGCCGGCATCGAGGTGCATCGGCGCATTCTCGGCCTAGCCCACAATGCCGATTTCGAGACCATTGCCGATCAAGACCTGCGCGCCAGATGTGAGGCCAAGGCTTTGCGCTTCGGCCGCCATATCGCCGTCAACCGGCGCCAGATCCACAGCATCGACGAGGTCAACAATCTGGCCGCGCTGATCGAACAGGAGAAGAGAATTTGAACGTCGGCGAACGCCACTACCGCACCATCTGGCTCAGCGACGACAAGCGGTCGGTCGAGATCATCGACCAGCGCTGGCTGCCGCATGAGTTCCGCATCGAGACGATCGGAACGGTTGCCGGCATCGCCACCGCGATCCGCGACATGTGGGTGCGCGGCGCGCCGCTGATCGGCGTCACCGCCGCCTATGGCGTCGCCATACAGATGAAAGACGATCCGTCGGACGAAGCGCTCGACACCGTATGGGAGACGCTCCACAGGACACGGCCGACGGCCATCAATCTGCGCTGGGCGTTGGACGAGATGCGGCGGCACCTGAAGCCGCTCGCGCCCGAGGCGCGTGCCGAAGCGGCTTATAAGCGGGCCGCCGAAATCGCCGACGAGGATGTCGGGCTGAACCGCGCCATCGGCGAGAACGGGCTTGCGATCATCAGGCAGATCGCCGCGCGCAAGCAGCCGGGCGAGACGGTCAACATCCTTACCCATTGCAATGCCGGCTGGCTGGCGACGGTCGACTACGGCACCGCCACGGCGCCGATCTATCTGGCGACGGAGGCCGGCATCCCGGTGCATGTCTATGTCGACGAGACCAGGCCGCGCAACCAGGGCGCCCAGCTCACCGCCTGGGAGATGGCCGGGCACGGCGTGCCGCACACGCTGATCGTCGACAATGCGGGCGGCCATCTGATGCAGCATGGCGACATCGACATGGTGATCGTCGGCACCGACCGCACCACGGCCAATGGCGACGTCTGCAACAAGATCGGCACCTATCTGAAGGCGCTGGCCGCCGCCGACAACGACGTGCCCTTCTATGTCGCGCTGCCCTCGCCAACGATCGACTGGACGGTGGCCGACGGGCTGAAGGAAATCCCGATCGAGGAGCGCTCGGGCGACGAGGTTTCCCTGGTCTGGGGCAAGACGGCGGATGGCAAGATCGCGCAGGTGCGCGTGTCGCCCGATGCGACGCCCGCGGCCAACCCTGCCTTCGACGTGACGCCGGCAAGGTTAGTGACGGGCCTGATCACCGAGCGCGGCGTGGCAAAGGCCTCGCGCGAGGGGTTGAGAGCGATGTTCCCGGAACGGGGGTAGTCAGCTGATCTCCCCCTGCACGTCGTCATTCTCGGGCTTGACCCGAGAATCCGTGCCATGACCTCCGTCATCGAGCGCAGTGGTGCAGAATTCTGTAGCCGTTGCAACACGTTAGCGTCACGACATGGATTCCAGGGTCTGCGCGCGTCGCTTTCGCTCCTTGCTCCGCCCTAGAATGACGACCGCGATGTCATCGCCAATTGACACTGTTGCCCTCCTCTCCCATAAAACCCGCGTCAATGTTCTCAGGGCGGGGTGAAAGTCCCCACCGGCGGTAAGAGCCTCGGCTCAAGCCCGCGAGCGCCTTCCAGCCTATCGGAAGGGTCAGCAGATCCGGTGCGATTCCGGAGCCGACGGTTACAGTCCGGATGGAAGAGAACGTACGCAGAAGACGGTCCGCTCGCGCGGCCGTTTTTTGCGTCGTGCGTCCTGATTCTGGTTCGAAACGGAAGGATGGACCCATGAATCAGCATTTCCCCAAAGACCATACTGTCCGTCGTGTCGCCGTCATTCGCGCGCGATGGCACGCC
Source organism: Mesorhizobium sp. B2-4-6 (assembly GCF_006442775.1). NCBI lineage: Bacteria > Pseudomonadati > Pseudomonadota > Alphaproteobacteria > Hyphomicrobiales > Phyllobacteriaceae > Mesorhizobium > Mesorhizobium sp. B2-4-6. The sequence goes on along the minus strand of NZ_VFVI01000009.1, from coordinate 255,003 downwards.
GACATCGTCGATCAATGCGTGCAAGCTTTCGAGGCGGAGCTTGCAGCGCTTGGCGGCTTCACCGTCGACATCCTCGACGTGCCGGGCGCCTACGAGATCCCGCTGCACGCCAAGACGCTTGCCGAAACGGGGCGCTATGCCGCGATCCTCGGTACCGCCTTCGTCGTCAATGGCGGCATCTATCGCCACGATTTCGTGGCAAGCGCCGTCATCGACGGCATGATGAATGTGCAGCTTGCGACCGGCATCCCGGTGCTGTCGGCGGTGCTGACGCCCCACAACTACCATGACAGCGCCGAGCATCACCGCTTCTTCCACGAGCATTTCACCGTGAAGGGCAAGGAGGCGGCCAAGGCCTGCGTCGAAATCCTTGCCGCGCGTGCGCGGATCGCCGCCTAGGCCCGGCCAGGGCCGGATTTCAGCCCTGCAACAAGAATTGCGGCCGAAAAGGCTTCAAAAGGTTGCGGTAGCTCCGAAATCCGGCCAGAAGCAACGGGGTCGCCCGGACGTCGGGCGGCCTTTTCAAACACGGGCTCGAACCAGATACGGGAGACTATTCGTTGGCTCGCATCACACTGAGACAATTGCTCGACCATGCCGCCGAACATGGCTATGGCGTGCCTGCCTTCAACATGAACAATATGGAACAGGGCCTCGCCATCATGGAGGCGGCCGAGGAGACCAAGTCGCCGGTCATCCTGCAGGCCAGCCGCGGCGCTCGCGCCTATGCCAATGACGTGGTGTTGGCCAAGCTGATCGACGCGCTGGTCGAGATCCATCCCGACATCCCGGTCTGCATGCATCTCGACCATGGCAACAACGAAGCCACCTGCGTCACCGCGATCCAGTACGGCTTCACCTCGGTGATGATGGACGGCTCGCTGAAGGAGGATGGCAAGTCGCCGGCCGACTACGCCTACAATTCCGGCATCACGCGCCGCGTCGTCGACATGGCGCATTGGGGCGGCGTGTCGGTGGAAGGCGAGATCGGCGTGCTCGGCTCGCTGGAGAGCGGCGGTGGCGAGCAGGAGGACGGGCACGGCGTCGAAGGCGCGATCAGCCACGACCAGCTTCTGACCGATCCGGTGCAGGCCGAGCAATTCGTGCGCGACACGCATGTCGACGCGCTGGCGGTGGCCATGGGCACCAGCCACGGCGCCTATAAATTCTCGCGCAAGCCGGACGGCGCGGTACTGGCGATGAACGTGATCGAGGAGATCCACCGCCGCCTGCCCAACATGCATCTGGTCATGCATGGCTCGTCCTCGGTGCCGGAGGATCTGCAGGAGATCATCAACAAATATGGCGGCCAGATGAAGCCGACCTGGGGCGTGCCGGTGGAAGAGATCCAGCGCGGCATCAAGCATGGCGTGCGCAAGATCAACATCGACACCGACAACCGCATGGCGCTGACCGGCGCCATCCGCAAGGTGCTGACCGAGAATCCGTCGGAGTTCGATCCGCGCAAATATCTGACGCCGGCCATGGCGGCCATGAAGAAGCTCTGCAAGGAGCGCTTCGAGCAGTTCGGCACCGCCGGCAACGCGCCGAAGATCAAGCCGATCCCGCTGGCGGACATGGCCAAGCGCTACAAGTCGGGCAGCCTGGATCCGAAATTCGGCTGAGTCGATCAATCCCGCGACCGGTTCGATCCCGGTCGCGGGCATGTACCCCGCCGAAGCGGGGCGGAACTTCAAGCCAACAAAGTGGTTCCTGCTCAGAGACCTTCCGCACCCATCGAAGGGAAGGAGCACGTCATGAGCAAGGATCGCGACGACGAAGGGCCGATTTTCTCCGGCCAGAATGCCCGGCAGGGCGAGATCATCCTGCATACGCGCGCGCAACGCATCGTCTTCATCGCAGGGCTGGTCGGTATCGTGGTGCTGGCGCTGGTGGTCAGTCTCGCCGCGCATTGAGGGTTGTCGCCCGCGAAAAGCCGGGCTTGCGCCAAGGAACCATCACCGGCTCCGCCGGTTGAACGTCGCAGACGAAATTGAGGCGCGGCGACCGTTTACCGCCGTGTCGAAACCATGTTCGAGACGCTTTGCTGCGACATGCCGCTTCATCCGACCTGGCCGGACCTCGTCGGGCGGCTCTTGGTCACGCTGCTGGCAGGCTTTCTCATAGGCTTGAATCGCGAGGCGCGCGGGCATTCCGCCGGGCTGAGGACAACCATTCTGGTCGGCTTGGCGGCCTGCGTGGCCATGGTCCAGGCCAACATGCTGCTCGATGTTTCCGGCAAAGGGCCGGATTCCTTCGTGCGCATGGACGTCATGCGCTTTGCGCTGGGCGTGCTCACCGGTGTCGGCTTCATCGGCGGCGGCGCCATCCTGCGGCGCGGCGATCTGGTCACCGGCGTCACCACAGCCGCGACGATGTGGATCATGACCATGATCGGCCTTGCCTTCGGCGGCGGCCAGTACGGGCTCGGCGCGATAGCGACGGTACTGACGCTGGTGACGCTGCAGGCGCTGAAATGGGTCGACCTCAAGATCGCGCGCAACCACAAGGCGATCCTGTCGGTCTCATGGCCGAAAAGCTCGCCGCCCGATCTCCCGGACATTGTGCGGCCGCTTGGCTACGATGCCCGCTTCGTGGGCATGGAACATGACGTCGATCACCAACGCTTCGTATTTTCTTTCAAGGTGCAATGGAAGCAGCCCGACGCGGATAGGCCTTCGACCGAAGTGCTGGCCGTAGTCGGTGAACATTGCACGGTCGAGCGCTTCGACGTGATCGGCGAGAATTCGTCCTGAGCAGGATCAGGATGTGGCAGCCATCTCCGCCCCTCCGAGATAAAGCCGGTGCAGTTCGTCCGGCGATTGGCGCAGCTTCGCGCAATCGCCGTCATAGACGACGCGGCCGCGGCGCATGACATAGGCGCGGTTGCCGATCGACAGCGCAAGCGCCGCGAACTGCTCGACGAGGACGACGGCCAGGCCGTCATCGGCGAGCTTGCGCACGGCCGTCATCAGCCGCGTGACGATGACCGGCGCCAGGCCGGCCGACATCTCGTCGATGAGCAGCACCTTCGGCCGGGTGAGGAGCGCGCGCGCGATGACCAGCATCTGCTGTTCGCCGCCCGAAAGCAGGCTTGCCTTCACCGAACGGCGCTGCACCAGCTCGGGAAACAGCGCATAGGCTTCCGCGAGGTCGGCGCCAGGCTGCAGGCTGACGCGCAGATTCTCTTCGGTCGTCAGCTGGCGGAAGACGGTGCGGCCCTGCTCGACATGGGCAAGCCCTTCGCGCGAGCGAGCGCCCGGACGCGCTTTCTGCAGCTCGCGACCATCGATGGCGATGGCCCCTCCGGCGACCGGGATGATGCCGGACAGTCCCTCGAGCAATGTCGTCTTGCCGGCGCCGTTGGCCCCGAGCACGACGCTGATCGCGCCGCTCTCGGCGACGAGGTCGACAGACGTGACGACCGGCAACTCGGCGCGGTTGATCGACAGGTTGGAAACGACGAGCCTGCTCATGCCGCCACGCCCTCTTCCTCGATGCCGAGATAGGCCTTCTTCACCGCGCGTTCGCCGAGCACCTTGGCCGGTGGCCCGGAGGCGATGACCTGGCCGAAGTCGAGCACGGTGACCTCCGAGCATACGGCCCGAACCAGGTCCATGTCGTGCTCGACCAGAAGCACCGCCGATCCGAACAGCTTCGGGATCTCGGCGATGCGCTGTCCGAGCCGCAGCGTCTCCTCATGCGACTGGCCGGCAGCCGGCTCGTCGAGCAGCACGACGGCCGGGCGGGGAGCGACGACGCCCGCGACGTCGAGCAGCCGCCTTGTGCCGGCATCGACCGAGGCGACCAGCGTATCGGGGTGCGGACAGTCGAGCCAGTCGAGCACGGCCTTAGTCTCGTTCGCCGACAGACCCTTGGCCGCCAGCGCCAGGTAGCCGCCGACGGTCAGCTCCGGCGCGATGCGGTTGGTCTGCCAGGTACGGCGCACGCCTTCTCGGGCGCGCAGATGCGCCGGCACGTCTTCGAGCGGCTTGCCGCCCAGCCGCACGCTCCCCTGATAGGACGATAGGAAGCCGGCGACCGCATCGATGAAGGTCGACTTGCCGGCGCCGTTCGGGCCGATCAGTCCGGCAACCGTACCGGCGGCAACGCTCAGGCTGACATTGTTCAGCGCGACCACGCTGCCATAGCGTACCGTCAATCCCTCGATGGTGAGGACGGGTCCGGCGGCGCGCTCGATTGTGGACGGCAATTCCGAGGCAGACACGGCGGCGGCTTTCGGCGCGCGCGCCGGCAGCAGTTTGCGGAAGTGGCGCCGGAAGGTCTCGCTCATCGTCTCGCCGGTCGACAGCGCCTGGGTTGCGCCGATGGCAAACAGCACATTGCCGATGTCCTGCGGCCAGTCGAGCCGGCGCAGGATTTCCGGGAACATGACGACGAGCAGGCCGCCGATGATCGCACCCTCGGCGAAATGCGCGCCGGCCATCACCGACACCGCGTAGAGCGAGAGCGACTGCATCATGCTGAAATTCTCGGCGACCAGCGTGCCGAGATAGCCAGCGAGCAGACCGCCGGAAATGCCGGCGACGAAGGCGCTGAGCGCGAAGGCCGAGAGCTTGGCGGTGGCGATGCTGACGCCATGCGCGGCGGCGGCGCGCTCCGAGTGACGCACCGCCAGCCAGGACGCGCCGAGCCGCGAGCGGCTGATGAATTCGAGCGAAACCGCGATCGCCACATAGAAGAGCAGCACGAAGACGAAATAGCCCTCGTCGCTGTCGAACAGTTCCGGCCGCGGTATCTGCAGGAAGTCGGTCTGGCCGGGATAGGTCATGGTGGCCAGGATGGTGTCGAAGGCGGTGGCGAAGGAGAGCGTGACGATGGCGAGGTTGATGCCGCGCAGCCGCAGCGCCGGCAGGCCGATGGCAACGCCGAACGGGACGGCCGCAAGGCCGCCGATCAGGATCCACGCCGCTAGGCCGCCAGGCGCCTCGGCGAGGTTGAGATAGCCGACCGTCCAGGCGCCGACACCGGCGAAAGACATCTGGCAGAGCGCGATCATGCCGGTGCGGCCGGCGACGAGACCGAGGCTCTGCAGCGCGACGCCGGTGATCAGCACCGAGGTTGCGAGAAACACCCAATAGGAGGGCAGCAGGCCGGCATAGGCGACGCCGCCGGCGATAAGCGCCACGACGATGACGATCAACGAGGCTCTCAAGCTAGCGCGCTTCATCCCAGCGGGCCTCCCGCTGCGACCAGAGAAGAACGGCAAGCACCACCAGGAAGGGAATGGCGCTGCGATACTGGCTGATGCTGTCGATTGAGCTTGCCAGCCCTTCGACGATGCCGAGCGCAATGCCGCCGGCCAGCGTCCACCAGAAGCTGCGGAAGACGCCGATGAGCGCCGCGGCAAGCGCCGGCACGACAAGCAGGCTAAGCGTCATGAAGTTCGGCGAGCGCTGCGGCGCGATGATCATCAGCGCGAAAGTGGTGAAGGCGCCCGTCATGCCCCATACCAGCAGCGACAGGATCTGCACCCGCACGCCGAGCAGTTCCGCCGCCATCGGCCGGTCGGCCAACGCGCGCAGATTGAGGCCGATTTTAGTCCGGTTGAGGAAGAGGTCGGAAAGGATGGTGAACAGCACCGCGAGCCCGATGGTGAGCACCGAGGCGATGGTCACCTCTACGCCGGCGAGACGGAAGGCCGAGCCTGGGAACAGCTCGGGCATGTTGTGCGGATGCTGGCCGCCGGTCAGGCGCAGACCTATGGCGATCAGGCCGACGAGCAGCGCCACCGTCACCGCCGCCTTGGTCGAAGCGCTCGCTTCGCCGAACCACCGCGTCATGATGTAGCCGATTGCGACGCCGGTCGCCGTGCCCGCCGCGATCCCCGCCAGCACCGAGGGCCAGATCGGGAACCCGGCCTCGAAGAGCGCGATCAGCACGAAAGTGCCCGCGGTGCCGATGGCGGCCCCGGTGAAATTCACCACGGCGACGAGCCGGTAGGTGAAGACGGCGCAGACGCCGAGCAGGGCATAGGTGCCCCCGGCCGTCAGTCCCGCCACGGCGGATGTGAGCAACGCGTTCATCTCGTATCCCGATCCGGAGGACGGCGCGGCCAGCCGCGCCGTCCGGTTCAAGCGGCCATCACTTGGCCTGCGGCAGCACGACCCAGTCCGGCGTCTCGACCTTCCAGGCGCCGGCCTCGAGCTTCATCACCTTGGTGGCCTGCATCGGCGAATGCGTCTTGGCCTTGCCGAACACGTAAGGCGAGCCGGCGAGCGAGTTGGTGAGCGGCTGCATGTCGTGCAGCGCCTTGGCCACGCTTTCGCGCGTCACCTCGCCGTCGATCGAGGCGACCACCTTGAGGAACAGCTCGGCGGCGAGGTAGCCGCCCTGCGAGAAGGCGGTGAGCGGCCGGTTCGCCTTCTGCATGTCGGCAATCCATTGCGCATTGGCGGCCGAGTTCTTCTCAGTGTAGGGCTCCCACTCGGTGCCGACATAGATCGGCTGCTTGGTGTCGGCCAGCGCCTTGGCAACCTGCTCGGTGTAGCCGGGCGCCAGGAAGAGCCAGTTGATGCCGGTGATCTTCTGTGCATCCACCGTCTTGATCAGCTGCACCACCTGCGGCTCGACCTGGTTGGTCAACACGGCGTCGCAGCCGGCGTCGCGCGCCTTGATGACGTAAGGCGTGAGATCGCCCTGGAAGGGCAGCGTCAGATCGATCAGGTGGATCTTCTGGCCGCTGATCTGTTCCCAGGTCTCGATCGCCTTCTTGTAGGCCTCCTGGGTGCCGCCGATGATGATGAAGAAGGCGCAGAGCTTCTTCGTCTTCAATTCGTTGGCGGCGTAGTAGGCCATGGCCGTCGACAGCGTGTAAGGGCCGACATTGACGGGTGCGACGTTGGGCGAGGAGAAGCAGGCGGCGTCGACGCCGAGACCCTGCACCGAGAGGATCTTCTTGCGGCTGTAGGTGGCGGAGTTGACAGCGCAGTCGAGCAGGCTGGCCGAGCCGACCAGCGCTACCGCCTCCCTGTTGTCGATCAGGTCGCGCGCGGCTTGCGCGGCGACCGCCGGATCCGCCTTGTCGTCGGCGATGGTGTAGTCGATCTTGCAGCCATTGATGCCGCCGGCGGCATTGACCGCATCGAAGGCGGCCTGGGTCGCCTTCGGCACTTCGGAGAAATCGGCCGGTCCGGTGACGGTCGACACGGCGCCGACCTTGATGGCGCCATCCTTGCAGGTTGGGCCGGCGGCGGAAGCCGTGCCGGCCATGGCGGCAAGGCCGATGCCGGCAAATGCCGCTGCGAGCAGTCTCGATTTCCAATGCATGTTTCAGTCTCCCATTTTTGTCATGCGTTATTTGTTTCAGGCGGCAGCCAGCGCCGACGCGGCAATGCTGGCGGCATCGATGGCGGCGAATTTCACCAGCGTGCGGGCGATGGTCTCGCGCTCAATGTCGCGGACGATGAACACCAACCGTGTGCGGCGGTCCGCCGACGGCCAGCGGTCGAGCCGCACCGGCGGATGAAAGACGTGCTGCACGCCGTGGAGCACCAATGGCTGCTCCGGCTCGTCCGTGGTGCGCACGATGCCCTTGAAGCGCAGCAGATTCTCGCCCTTCAGCGCCGCGACGTAATCGAGCCAACGGGCGAAGGCGCCCCACTCGACCGGCTTGTCGATGATGAAGCTGAAGGACCGGATGCCGTGGTGTGTGTCGCGATGATGATCGTGACCATGGTGGCAATCAGGTCCGCATGCATGGTCGTGGTGATCAGCCGCTTCGAGCCGCGCGGCGATGCGGTTCACATCCGCCGCAGCATCGGCGGGCAGGCTCTTCAGCAGATCGAGTTCGACTTCGCCGTTGCGGGCAACGGTTTGCTCGACGGCCGGTGCCAAATGCTCCAGCCGGTGCTGCAAGCCACCGAGTGCCTCGTTCGAGACGAGATCGGTCTTGGTGATCAGCAGCCGGTCGGCGACGGCGACCTGCTTGGCGGCCTCCGGGTGACGCTGAAGCGTCGCCGTGCCATTCGCCGCATCGACGGTGGTGACGACACCGCCGATGCGAAAGCGAGCCGTGAGCTCAGCTTCGGCCATCAGCGTGTGCAGGATCGGCGCCGGGTCGGCAAGACCGGTGGTCTCGATGATCACTTGGCTGAGCGGTGGCGTTTCGCCGGCCCGGCTCCTGCGGTCGAGCTCCTTCAGCGTGGCGACGAGATCGCCGCGCACGGTGCAGCAGACGCAGCCATTGTCGAGCAGCGTGAACTGCTCCTCGCTGGCCTCGATCAGCATATGGTCGAGCCCGACGGCGCCGAACTCGTTGACGATGACGGCGGCGCCGGCAAGCGAGGGCTGACGCAGCAGGCGGTTGAGCACCGTCGTCTTGCCGCTGCCGAGGAAGCCGGTGAGGATTGTCACCGGTATCCTCGCGTCGCTTGAGGGATCAGGCGCGCTCATAGACCACCCTCCCCTCGAACCAGGTCGTCAGCACTTTTGTGTCGGCGAGGTCCTCGGCCGGCGTCTCCAGCACGTTGCGGTCGAGCACGATGAGATCGGCCGATTTGCCGATCTCGATCGAGCCGACGGTCTCGGCGAGACCGATGGCGCGGGCCGAATTGATGGTGAAGATCTCGAGCGCCGTGGCCACGTCGATCGCCTGCTCCGGCCAAAGCGACGCGCCCGGAAACTCGCCGCTCGGGTTGCGGCGCGTCACCAGGCCTTCGATGCCGTCCCACGGATCGGGGTTGGGCATCACCGGCCAGTCGGAACCGCCGGCCAGCAGCGCGCCGGCGGCAAGCAGGTCCTTGTTCGGCCAGAAGCGCAGCGCGCGCGCCTCGCCCATGGTCTGCTTGTGGCCTTCGAGGAAGCTCGTCGGATACCACAGGAAAGGCGAGAGATCGGCGACGACGCCGAGCTCGGCGAAGCGGGCGATATCGTCCGGCGCGATGTAGCTCGCATGCGCGATGTGGTGCTTCAGCTTGGTCGGCCCATTGAAGGAGCGCGCGACATCGATCGCGTCCAACGCCTGGCTGACCGCGGCATCGCCGGCGCAGTGGATCTTTACCCCGAGCCCGAGTTTCTCGCATTTGCCGATCCAGCGGATCAGCTCCGGCACGGTGACGATGGTCGAGCCGCGGAAACAGCAGCCCAGCACCGCGTCCTTGGTGTAGGGCTCGTGAAAAGCGGCGGTGCGCGCACCCGGCACACCGTCGAGGAAGATCTTGACGAAATCCGGCTTCGCGTGAACGCCGCGATATTGCTCGCGCAGCGCGATCAGCTCGTCGCCGGCAATGCCGAACATGAAGGAGGGCTCGACGGCCGGCATGGCCGACACCGACCAGGCGGTCAGTTCACCGCGATCGTCGAGGCCTTTCAGCGCCGCGAGGATCGGCTGCATGGCGGCGGCGTCGAGGAATGCGGTGACGCCGTAGGAGTTGAGCGTCGCGATCGAGCGTGCCATCGCGGCGCGGTCCATTTCCTCGGTGTAGTGGCCGGATTGCGCGATGGTGCGCTCGACGATGCCGGCGGCGGATTCGATCATCATGCCGGTCAGCGCGCCGGTGGCCGGATCGCGGCCGATGGAGCCCTTCTCCGGATCGGGCGACGACGCGGAAAGGCCGGCCAAGCCAAGCGCCTGCGAATTGACCCAGCGGTTGTGATAGGTGTCGTCGCGCAGCATCACCGGCCGGCCCTGGCTCACCCGGTCGAGCGCCGCCAGCGCCTCCAGCCGGTTGAGCTTCGGCAACAGATCGCTGCCCCATTGTCCGCCGATGATCCAGGAGCCTGCCGGCGCCTTGGCCGCGGCCTCGCCGACGCGCGCTATCAGCGTCTCGAAGCTCCCCGTCGGCGGGAAGCGCAGTTCGAAAAGTTCGGCCTGGCCGCCCATCATAAGATGCGCGTGTACGTCGACGATGCCAGGCATCATCATCGCGCCCTTGAGATCGACGACGCGGGTGGCAGAGCCCTTCAGCGCGGCAACGTCGGCGGCCTCCCCGACCGCGACGATACGGCCGCCCTTGACGGCGACGGCCGAGGCCCAGGGCCGCTTGCGGTCGAGCGTGTAGATGCGGCCATTGGTGAAAACCAGGTCGGCGCTTCTGTCGGGCATTCTCTCTCCTCCTCTCCCGCTGGCCGCACCCTCATGCTGGCGAGCGGGCAAGTTTCAATTCACGTCACACCGCCCTGTTCTGTGTCGGGGCGCGGCCGCCGCCATCCGCGACCAGCACCGCGCCGGTGACGAAGGACGCTTCGTCCGACGCAAGGAACAGGCAGCAGGAGGCGATCTCTTGCGGCTCGGCGACGCGGCGCAGCGCGATGCGGTTGGTCAGCGCCTTGAACTCCTCGTCGGGAGTCGAGCCGTTGGCGCTTGCTGCCACCTTCATCTCGTAGACGCTCATCGGCGTGCGCACCCAGCCGGGCGCCACCGCATTGGCGCGGATGCCGTCGACGCCGTGCGCGAACGCGAGCGAGCGGGTGTAGGAGACGAGTGCTGCCTTGCTCGCCGAATAGGCGGCATTCTGGCCGCTGGCGTTGAAGGCGCCGACCGAGGCGATGTTGACGATCGCGCCGCCGCGCGCCTTGAGCAGCGGCAGCGCCGCGCGGCAGACCATCATCGAGCCGGTGACGTTGACGGCAAAGCTCTTGGTCCAGGTCTCGTCGCTCAGAGTCTCGGGCTCGTCGAGGATCATGACTCCGGCGGCGTTGACGACGATGTCGAGACGTCCGTCGCAGGCATCGATGGCCTGGGCGATATCGTTGGCATCGGTGATGTCGCCGCGCACGGCGGTGCCGCCGCTGGCCTTGGCCGCCTCCTCCAGCACCTCGCCGCCATGCCCGAAGGCGACGACGTTAGCGCCCTCTCGCCCGAACAGCTCGGCGGTGGCCCGGCCCATGCCGGTGGCGGCGCCGGTAACCAGGGCCGTGCGGCCTTCGAGGCGGCGGCTCATGCCAGCCCCCAATGCCGCTCGACAGCGTAGCCGGTCTCCGGCAGGGTCGAGCCGCCGTCGACGACGATAGTCTGGCCCGTGGTGTATTTCGCTTGGCTCGAAGCGAGGTAGAGCATGGCGTAGGCGATGTCGTCCGCCTCGCCGAGACGGCCCATGGGAATGAATTGGCCTAGGCGGTCCGCCACCTCCGGCTTGCTCATCGTGCCGCGGCCGGGCTTGGCGATAAAGCCCGGCTCGACGCCGTTGACGGTGATGCCGTCGCGTGCGAATTCGAAGGCGGCGCCACGGATGAAGGCGTTCACGCCGGCCTTGGCGGCCGAATAGTGCGCGCCGCCGGCCATGGCGACGCGCGCCGAAACCGACGAGGTGACCAGGATGCGGCCGAAACGGTTGGCGCGCATTGCGGGCGCCGCCGCCTGGGCCAGCCAGAAACAGGCTTTCAGGTTGATAGCCAGCGCCTCTTCCAGCTTGTCCTCATCGAGCTCCTCGACCGAAGCCCAGGGGCAGCCGCCGGCATTGTGGACGACGATGTCGAGCCGGCCGGCCTCGCGCGCGACATTGCCGACAAGTGTGTGAACCGCGGCGCGGTCGAGCCCGGGAAGCGCAACGGCGCGTGCGGACAGGCCGCGCGCGGAGAGCTCCGCGGCAAGCGCCTCGGCGACATCGAGCGTTCGGTTGGCAATGACCACCATGGCGCCGGCCTCGGCAAAGCGCGTGACGATGGCGGCACCGATGCCGCGCCCGCCGCCGGTCACCAGCGCCACCCTGCCCGTGAGATCGAACGGGGTCGCCATCGCTCAGACGACGCCCGCGCTACGGACGAGATCGACGAAGCGCCCGAAGACCTCCGTATGGCGGTCGATATCGGCCGGCGACGTCGCCGGGCACATCAGGAACATGGTGTGGAAGGGCGTCACCAGTATGCCTTCGTTCATGTAGAAGGCATGCAGCAGCGTCTCGAGGTCGCCGCGTCGGCCGGCGATGACGTCGGCGCCGTTGCGCGGCGGGCTCGGCATGAACATGATCTCGGCGCGGGCGCCGGTCTGCGTCACGTGCCAGGGCAATTTGTTCCCGGCGATGATTTTCCTCGCGGCTTCGGCAAGGCGCGTGGCATTGGCAATCATCCACTCGAAATTGGCCGGCGTGAGCACTTCTTCCAGCACCGCGCGCATAGTGGCGACGGTGAGCGCGTTGCCGGCCAGCGTGCCGCCGATGCCGAGATGCGCCGACTGGCGCACGCGCGGATTGACCATTGGCACGATCTTCCACAGCCGCTCGGCAATCTCCCGCGAGACGCCGAAGATGCCGGCCGGAATGCCGCCGGCGATCGCCTTGCCGGCCACCAGCATGTCCGGCTCCAGCCCGTGCAGCGCGGTGTAGCCGCCAGGCCCGCTGGAGATGGTGTGCGTCTCGTCGATGATCAGCACCGTGCCGGTGCGGCGCGTGATCTCGCGCAGCGCCGTGTGAAAGCCCTCGGCGACCGGGATCATGCCGAAATTGGTCATCAGCGGCTCGGTCAGCACGCAGGCGACGTCACCATGCGACAGTGCTTCTTCCAGCGCCGCGACGTCATTGAACTCGACCACCCTGGAGACGGCCGAATGATCGACGCCGTTCGGGTGGATCATGTTGCGCATGCCGACCTTGCCGTCGCGGATCTCGACATGCGCCTCCTCGACGCCGCCGTGATAGCAGCCGGAGAAGACCAACACTTTCGGGCGCCCGGTGATCATGCGCGCGATGCGGATGGCGCCGCGATTGGCGTCGGTGGCAGACGTTGTCAGCGTCCAGTAAGGCAGGCCGAAACGGCGTGTGAGCTCGGCGCCGACCCAGAGGCTGTCCTCGGTGGGCAGCATCATCGTCGTGCCGTTCTGCAATTGGTGGATTGCCGCGCGCGTCACCGCTTCGGGCGCATGGCCGCACATGCCGCCGGTGTCGCCAAGCGCGAAGTCGATATAGTCATGCCCGTCGATGTCGCGGATCTGCGCGCCACGAGCCGAAGCGGCATAGACCGGGAAGCCGCCGGCCCAGCGGCGCATCCAGTGCGACGGCCCGCCATAGAGGAAATGCGCCTTGCCCTCTTCCCAGGCCGCCGCCGAGCGCGGATGCGTGTCGAGGAACCGCGCCTGCTCGCGGTCGAGCAGGTCTTCGATCGTTGCTGATTGCAAAGCGGTCTTGCTGGCGGCCGTCACGGCGCTGAACTCTCCCTGGCGCGCCAAATTCGGGGGCGCGTAGCCGTTCCCAATCGGTTCACTATTTGAACCAGCGTTTTGTATGTTATAGACACACTGAAGGCAGGAAGAGCGCCTGTCAAGTTAATTCACATGCGAAGTATCTGGAGAATGCGCGATGAGCACGGTGGGCAAGGCGGTGTCGCTGCTGGAGCTGTTCACGCTGCACGACCCGGAGATCGGCCTCTCCGACCTCGCGCGCCGCGCCGGCCTCGACAAGGCCACCGCCAGGCGGCTTCTGATGGCGCTTGCCGCGCACCGGCTGATCGAGCAGGAGCCGCGCAGCCGCCGCTACCGGTTGGGCGCCGGCCTGTCGCGGCTGGCGCGCATCCGCGACGGGCATTTCCCCCTCGTGCGACTGGCCGCGCCGGTCATCCGCGAGCTGTCGCTCGAAACCGGCGAGACGGTGCATCTGTCAGAGTTCAGCGCCGGCGCGCTGCTTACGCTGCATGTCGAGCTATCGGCCAAGGCCAATCGCGTCAATGTCGATGTCGGCCAGGTGCTGCCGCTGCACGGCACCGCCTCGGGCATTGCGTTCCTTGCCGCCTCACGCCTGGAAGCGGTCGGCGCCTATTTGGGAAAGCCGCTGCAGGCCTTCACCTCGTTCACGATGACGCAGCCGGACGACCTGGTGAAAGCCATCGCGCTTGCCGCTTCACGCGGCTATTCGCGCAGCGCCCAGGGCTATGAGGAAGGCGTGCACAGCATTGGCGCGGCCATTCTCGGCGCCGACGGCCAGCCGATCGGCACGCTGGCCGTCGCCTCGCCTGTCTCGCGCGTCGACGATGCGATAGCGACCGGACAAGGCGAGGCGGCGGTCAGGGCAGCCAGGCTGATCTCGGCGCGGCTGACCGGCGAGGCCTGAGGCGCCCCACCAGCGCTCAAAGCCCACGGACCTCTGCTCTGAGGCATTTTTAAGCTACGCGTTCCGCTTGTGAACATCGTTCATTTTTTTCTTGAACGCAGTTCACGATGTGCTATGGTGCGTCCGTGAACAACGTTCAAAGCGATATATCCGGCCCGAAGCAGACCGGCGTCGATCCGGCTTAATGCTGAAACGAAAGGGACCCTATCGATGCTCGCCGACAGCCAAGCCCGCAAACGGTCAAGTGCCTGGAAGGCCTGGAGACCGATCATGGACGACAGATTCCAGCCGCCAAGAACAAGAAACAAATGGATTGGATTGAACCGCAATAACGAAGTTTAACCGCTTCCCGATAAACAAGGCTCAAACCGCGCAAATTTCCGCTCAGTCCAATCGGATTGCCAGCCGGACTTGCCCAATGGAAATTGCCATGAACACCCATCTGATGATGTCGCGGCGCTTCGCGCCTCTCTTCTGGACGCAATTCCTCTCGGCCTTCAACGACAATTTCCTGAAGAACACGCTGGTGTTCCTCATTCTCTTCACGCTGGCGAAGGATCAGGCCGCGTCGCTGGTGACGCTGGCCGGCGCCGTGTTCATGGCGCCCTTCCTGCTGCTTTCGGCGCTTGGCGGCGAGATCGCCGACCGCTTCGACAAGGCGCTGATCGCGCGCCGCCTGAAATTCACCGAGATCGCCGCGGCCGCCGTCGCCGTCGTCGGCATCGCGCTGTCCTCGATCCCGGTGCTGATGACGGCACTCTTGATGTTCGGCATCATCTCGGCGCTGTTCGGGCCGATCAAGTACGGCATCCTACCGGATCACCTTGAGCGCAAGGAACTGCCCAAGGCCAATGCCTGGATCGAATCGGCGACCTTCGCCGCGATCCTGGGCGGCACCATCGCCGGCGGCGTCGTTTCCGCCGACGGCATCGGGGTCGCGGTGTTCGGGCCGATCATGATGGCTTTGGCCGTCGGCTGCTGGCTGGTCAGCCGCTACATCCCCGCCACCGGTTCGGCGGCGCCCAACCTCGTCATCGACAAGAACATCTTGCGCTCGACCTGGCGGCAGGTCGCCGAATTGCGCACCGACACGCGCATCTGGCGCGCCGGCCTGATGACTTCGTGGTTCTGGCTGGTCGGCGCGATCGTGCTTTCGATCCTGCCGGCGCTGATCAAGGATTCGCTCGGCGGCAACGAGATCGCCGTCACCGCCTATCTCGCCGTGTTCGCCGTCTCGATCGCCGTCGGCTCGGCGATCGCCGCCTGGATGTCGCAAGGGCGCATGGTGCTGTTGCCGGCGCCGGTCGGCACGGCGCTGCTGGCGCTGTTCGGCCTGCATCTCGCATGGACCATCGGCAGCATGCAGCCTTCGCCGACAGCTGCTAGCCTTTCGGCCTTCTTCGCCGGCCCCAACACCATCCGCGTCGCCATCGACCTCGCCGGCATGGCGATTGCCGCCGCCTTCTTGGTAGTGCCGACCTTCGCCGCCGTGCAGGCCTGGTCGCCCGAGGCGCGCCGCGCCCGTGTCGTCGCGGCGGTCAGCATCGTCAATGCCGGCTTCATGACCGTCGGCGGCATCCTCGTCGCGGCCATCCAGGCCGCCGGCGTCTCCATCGCGGGCATCCTGTTCGGCCTCGTCGTGGCCAACGCCGTCGCCGCCTGGCTGATGCTGAAATACCTGCCGACCAATCCCTTCCGGGATTTCGTCTCGATCCTGTTCCGCGCCTTCCTGCGCCTGGAGGTCGAAGGACTGGACAACCTAAAGGCCGCCGGCAAGGCGCCGATCCTGGCGCTCAACCATGTCAGCTTCCTCGACGGCCCGCTCGCGCTGACGCTGACCGACGAGGAGCCGGTCTTCGCCATCGACTACACGATCGCCCAGGCCTGGTGGATGAAGCCGTTCATGAAGCTCGCCCGCGCACTGCCGCTCAATCCGGCGAAGCCGATGTCGACCCGCACGCTGATCAAGATCGTGCAGGGCGGCGATCCGCTGGTCATCTTCCCCGAGGGACGCATCACCGTCACCGGCGGCCTGATGAAGGTCTATGACGGCGCCGCCATGGTCGCCGACAAGACCGGCTCGATGGTGGTGCCGGTGCGCATCGAGGGGCTGGAGAAGAGCTACTTCTCGCGGCTCTCCTCGCAACATGTGCGCCGCCGCCTGTTCCCGAAGGTCAAGGTGACCATCCTGGAGCCGGTGAAGCTCGAAGTCCCGCAGGAATTGAAGGGCCGCCAGCGGCGCGCCGCGGCGGGCTCCGCGCTCTACCAGGTGATGTCGGACCTGGTCTTCCGCACCCAGGACATCGACAAGACCGTTCTGGAGAAGATCATCGAGACGGCCAACGAGCGCGGCATGAAAGAGCTCGCCGTGCAGGATCCGGTCACCGGTTCGCTGAGTTATGGCAAGCTGCTCACCGCCGCCGCCGTGCTCGGCGAGAAGTTCGAGCATCTCTATGCCGGACAGCAGACGCTGGGCATCATGCTGCCCAACGCCAACGGCGCCTGCGCGGCACTTCTCGGCGTCATGTCGGCCGGCAAGGTTCCGGCGATGATCAACTTCACCGCGGGCGCCGCGAACATCCTGTCGGCCTGCAAGGCGGCCGAGGTGCGCACCGTGCTCACCTCCCGCGCCTTCGTCGAACAGGCAAAGCTCGGGCCGATGGTCGAGGAGATCGGCCGCTCGGTCGACATCGTCTGGCTCGACGATCTGCGGGCCACGATCGGTCTCAAGGACAAACTGCTCGGCCTGTTGCGCAAGGCGACGCCGCGGGTGGCGCGCAAGGCGGACGATCCGGCGGCGATCCTGTTCACCTCGGGCTCCGAAGGCACCCCCAAGGGCGTGGTGCTCACCCATCGCAACATCCTTGCCAACGCCGCCCAGGCCGCCGCGCGCATCGACTTCCATTCGGGCGACAAGGTGTTCAACGTGCTGCCGATCTTCCACTCCTTCGGCATGACGGCGGGCACGGTGCTGCCGCTGATCTCCGGCGTGCCGGTCTATTTCTACCCCTCGCCGCTGCACTACCGCATCGTGCCGGAGCTGATCTATGCCTCGAACGCGACGATCATCTTCGGCACCGATACGTTCCTCGCCGGTTATGCCCGCACGGCGCATCCTTACGACTTCCGTTCGGTGCGCTACTGCTTCGCCGGCGCCGAGCCGGTCAAGGCCGCCACGCGCACGACCTATATGGAGAAGTTCGGCCTGCGCATCCTGGAAGGCTACGGCGTGACAGAAACCGCGCCGGTGATCGCCATCAACACGCCGATGTACAACAAGTCGGGCAGCGTCGGCAAAATCATGCCCGGCATGGAACATCGCCTCGAGCCGGTGCCCGGCGTCGATGAGGGCGGCCGGCTGTTCGTGCGCGGTCCGAACGTCATGGCCGGCTATCTGCGCGCCGAGAACCCCGGCGTGATCGAACCGCTGGCCGACGGCTGGCACGACACCGGCGACGTCGTCACCGTCGACGATGCGGGCTTCATCTCGATCCGCGGCCGCGCCAAGCGCTTCGCCAAGATCGCCGGCGAAATGGTCTCACTTGCCGCGATCGAAGCGCTGGCCGGGGAACTCTGGAAAGGCTCGCTGTCGGCCGTCGCCACGGTGCCGGACGCGCGCAAGGGCGAGAAGCTGATCCTGATCACGGAAGCTTCGGGTGCCACCCGCGCGGACTTCCTCGCCTTCGCCAAGGCAAACGGCGCCATGGACCTGATGGTGCCGGCCGAAGTGCGCGTCGTGCCGAAAGTGCCGGTGCTCGGCTCCGGCAAGCTCGACTTCGCCGGAGTGACCAGGATGGTGCGCGGCGCGGAAGAGCTGAAGGTCAAGGCAGCCTGAGCTGAATGGACGAACAGGCCGGCGACAAGCGCGGGCCTGTTCATCCCGGCCGGCAGGTCCGGCCGAGATGTCTGCTCAGGCCGCGTATCTTGCCATGACGGGCTGCCTCGACCACTGGGCGTACCAGGTGTCGAACAGCTTGAGCTGCTGTTCGGCATAGCCGCGCTGGCTGTCGCTCAGCGCGTCCGTCTCGTTGAAGTGCAACCGGTATTCGGGACCACCCTTCAGGACCATCATGTGCTTGAAATAGAGCACGAGGTCCGGTCCCTCGTCGAAAGAGGACAGCACGGCCAGCGCCGCGTCCAGTTCCTGCGCCAGCCGGCGCGCTTCGGCATCGCCCTTCGCCGCCGCCTGGCTGAGGCCGACGAGATGCAGCACTTCCTTGGGCAGGACATTGCCGATGCCGGTGATGGCGCCGGACGCGCCGCAATTGACGAAACCGTGGAAGACAGCGGTGTCGACGCCGATCATCAGCGCAACCTCATCGTCCCGGCTGGTGATGTTTTCCGCCGCGTAGCGCAGATCCGACGGGCCGCCGAACTCCTTGAAGCCGACAAGGTTCGAATGCTCGGCGCGCAACGCGAAGAAGAGATCGGCGCGCGTGGCAAAGCCGTAATAGGGGCTGTTGTAGATGACGGCCGGCAGGTCGGGGGCGGCGGCAAGGATCGCCTTGAAGTGATGACGCTGCGCCGTCACCGACGGCCCGCGCGACAGAACGCGCGGGATCACCATCAGGCCCCGCGCGCCGACCTTTTGCGCATGGGCGGCATGCGCCACGGCGCTGGCGGTGTTGACCGCGCCTGTGCCGACGATCACCGGAACGCCCGCCTTGACCAGGCGCTCGACGCCTTCCATGCGCTGCGCGTCGGTCAAGAGCGGCCAGTCGCCCATGGAGCCGCAATAGACGACCGCCGACATGCCGGCGGCGATCAGCTCGCGCCCCTTGCGCACCAGCGCGTCGAAGTCGGGAAGGCGGTCATCGGTGCAGGGCGTCATCAACGCCGGCATGCAGCCGGAAAAAACATTGGCGGTCATTTCGAAGTCTCCTTGAGGCAGGCAGGCAGATTGACCAGTTTGGCCCGGCGCGGCACCGCTTGCCAAGTGGATAGTGGAGATTCATGCGCGCTCAGCACGGGTACGTTGTCAGGCACTCCGCTCAGAGCGCTACCCACGCCGTCTTGAGGTCGGTGTATTTCTCGATGGCGTGGAGCGACTTGTCGCGACCGAAGCCGGACTGCTTGAAGCCGCCGAGCGGCACGGTGATGTCGGCGCCGCCATAGGTGTTGACATGGACGACGCCGGCATTGATGGCGCGCACCATGCGGTGCGCGGTCGACAGGTTCGAGGTCCACACCGCCGACGCAAGACCATAGACGGTCGCGTTGGCGAGGCGTACCGCTTCTTCCTCGGTCTCGAAGCGCGTGATGGCGAGCACCGGCCCGAACACTTCCTCCCGGGCGAGCTGCATCTTCTCGGTCACGTTCTCGAAGATCGTCGGCGCCATATAGCTGCCGCCGGTTTCCGCCAGGATGCGTTCGCCGCCGGTGACGAGACGGGCGCCCTCCTCCGAAGCCTTGGCGACGAAGCCGAGATTCTTGGTCAGTTGCTCGGCGCTCGACACCGCGCCGACATCGGAGCCGAGATCGAGCGGATCGCCGACCTTCAGCTTCCCGGTGGCTTTGAGAAGCTCGCCCATGAAGCGGTCGTAGACCGAGGCCTGGACCAGCAGGCGCGAACCGGCGACGCAGACCTGTCCGGAATTGCGGAAGATGCCGTTGGCCGAGACGACCGCCGCCTGTTTCAGGTCCGGCGCATCGGCAAAGACGATATTGGGCGACTTGCCGCCAAGCTCGAGGAAAACGCGCTTGAGGTTCGAGCGCGCGGAATATTCGAGCAGGCGGCGGCCGACAGGCCCGGAGCCGGTGAAGGCGATGGCGTCGACATCCATATGCAGGCCTAGCGCCTCGCCCGCGACCGAGCCGCGGCCGGTGACGACATTGAAGACGCCCTCGGGCAAGCCGGCCTCGGCGGCAAGCTCCGCCAGCCGCAGCAAGGTCAGCGAGGCGATCTCCGGCGGCTTGACGACGATGGCGTTGCCGGCGGCGAGTGCCGGCGCGATCTTCCAGGCGCCGATCATCAGCGGGAAGTTCCATGGCACGATGACGCCGACGACGCCGAGCGGCTCCTTGTGGATCAATCCAAGGACATTGTCAGCGGTCGGCGCGATCTCGCCATAGACCTTGTCGATCGCTTCGGCATAGTAGCGGATGGTTCCGGCGGCCGACAGCGGCTCGGCCTTGTAGGCCATGCCGATCTCGGTGCCATTGTCACGCACGCCGAGCACGGCCAGCTCCAGCGCGTGCTTTTCGACCAGCTCGGCGAATTTCGTCAGCACCTTCTTGCGAAACGCCGGCGCCGCGCGTGACCAGGAGCCCTTGGCAAACGCCTTGCGCGCCGAAGCGACGGCGCGGTCGACATCGGCGGCGGCACCGTCGGCAATGCTTGCGAAGGGGCGGCCGTCGATCGGCGAAATCACCTGCAGGCTTGCGCCGCTCTCTGCATCCGCATGGGCGCCATCGATGAACAGACGCCGCGCGCCGACCTCCGTCTTGCGCAGCGTGTCGATAGTGTCCTGGCTAATCATTCTCAATTTGCTCCAAATTCTACATGAAGTGTCGCCGGCGCGCGGAACTCCCAGCCGCGGAACACCGGCTCCTTGCCCGGCACCAGCCTGAGATCCGGAAAACGCTCCAGCAGCAACCTTAGCGCCAGACACATCTGCTCGCGCGCGAAGAAGCGGCCCGAGCAGAAATGATGGCCGAAGCCGAAGGCGGCGTGGTTGCCCTCGTTGCGATGGATATCGAAGCTGTCGGGATCGGTGAAGCGACTTTCGTCGCGGCTGGCCGAGGAGACGAGCGCCGCAACGGGAGCTCCGGCGGGAATCGTCGCCCCGCCGATCTCCACGGCACGGGTCGTTTCACGCGTCTGCGTGCCGATCGGCGCCACCCAGCGCAAGCCCTCGTCCACTGCTCTGGGCACGAAGGTTTCAGGATCGTCGAGCACCTGCCGCAACTGCTCAGGGTTCGTCAGCAGACCGACGAGGATGGAGCCGGCACCGTGGCCAGGTTCCTGCATGCCTCCGAGCAAGATGACCTTGATGGTCGGCATCAGGAAATCGATCGAGCGGGTCGAGCCGTCAGGCATGCCGTCGTGCAGCATATGCGAGAGCGCCGAGTCGTCCGGCTCGCCGGCCAGGCGTTCCAACGTCGGCCGGACGGCGGCGCCGACCTCGGCGCTGATCGCGTCGGCGGTTTCCTGCCGCTTCGGATCGTTCTCGAAATTGATGGCGCCCTGGGCAAGGCCATAGAACCAGCGCCGCAAGGTCGGCATATCGACGTCGGCGAGCCCGAGCGAGCGCGCCAGGCTCAGCGTCGACACCGGCTCGAAATAGTCGGCCATCAGCTCCGCCGAGCCGTGCGCGGCAATTCTGTCGAGATAGGGTTCGGCGATCGCGCGCACGAGATCGCCGGCATAGGAGGCGACGGTGCGCGGCCGGTATTTCGGATCGACGCCCCGGCGCAGTTGCTTATGCGTCTCACCGTCGGTGGTCAGGATGGTCGGCTTGCCGAACGAGCGCTCGACCGGCGAGGTGCCGACGACCGCCGAGAAGATGTCGGGCGACTTGGCGACGGTCTCGACGTCCTTCCAGCGGGTGACGAACCAGAGATTGACCGCCGGCACGAAAGCGACCGGCGCGTTGCGCCTGAGCTCGGCGTAGATCGGATAGGGGTCGGCTTCCAGCGCCTCGACCGTGATACCATCGGTAAAGCTCATGCCGCTGCTCCCGCTCCGTTAAGACGGGGCGGCGCGGACGCCGCCCCTTGTCCATCAATCACCTGCCCATCAATCGCCGAGCGGCTGGCCGAGCCGTTCGAAGGCGGCCGGATCCCGGCCCCGCAAAGCGCCTGCCAGCAACAGGCCGACCACGGCCGCTATCAGCACCAGCGCCGGGAGGAACACGCCGAGGAAGCCGCCCGCGCCCGACAGGCTGCCGAAATTGATGACGATCAGGTAGATGATGATGGCAAAGGCGATGAAGGTCAGCGCCGGCAGGATCGTGGTCTTCAGCCCGTTCTCCTGGTTGGACGGGTTGGCGCGAAAGTACATCACGACGGCGAGCGAGGCCACCGCCATCATGACGATGACGCCGAGCGTGGCGACGTTGGTGAGCCACGAAAACAGCGCCAGCACCGGGTCGAGGCCGAGCACCGCGAACAGCCCGATAACGACGGCCGCGAGCACGGTCTGGATCACCGAGGCGACATGCGGGCTCTGATGCGCCGAATGCGTCACGCCGATCGACTGCGGCAGGAGCTTTTCGCGGCCGGCGACGTAGATGTAGCGGGCGACCGCGTTGTGGAAGGCCAGCACGCCGGCGAACAGGCTGGAGACGAAGAGGATGCTCATGGCGTGGGTGAGCAGCGTTCCGGCGTAGCGGTCGGAGAGGCCGAACAGGAAGGTGGTCGGATCCTGCAAAGCCTGCAGCGACGGCAACAGCTTGTCGACGCCGGCGCCGACCGCCATCAGCCAGGCGGTGATCATGTAGAACAGGCCGATCAGGATGACGGAGAAATAGGTCGCGCGCGGAATGGTCACCTTCGGGTCGCGCGCCTCCTCGGCATAGATCGTGGTCGCCTCGAAGCCGATGAAGGCGGCGAAGCAGAACAGGACGGCGATGGCCGGCGCGCCGCTGGCGATCTGGTCCCAACTGAAGGGCGCCGCCGACAGGCCGCTGTCGCCGCCGGTCTTGAGGATGGTGAGGTCGAGGATCAGCACGACGACGTATTCGGCAAGCACCAGCACCGTCAGGATCTTGGCCGACAGGTCGACCTGCCGGTAGCCGAGCACGGCGACGATGGCGATGGCAATAAAGCTCCACACCCACCAGGGCAGATTGATGCCCCAGCCAGCGAACAGGCCGGCGGTGGCCGCGCCCAGCAGGCCCATGACGCCGATCTGCATGGCGTTGTAGGAGAGGATCGCGATCAGCGCGACGGCACCGCCGGCCAGGCCGCCCAGTCCACGCGCGGCGTAGGCGTAGAAGGCGCCGGCATTGCCGACGTGGCGCGACATGGCGACATAGCCAACCGCGAACAGGAGCAACAACAGCGTCACGATCAGATAGGTGCCGGCAAAGCCCGCGCCGTTGCCCATCAGCATGCCGAGCGGCGTGCCGCCGGCAACGGCCGTCAGCGGTGCGGCGGCCGAAATCACCATGAAGGTGATGGCGCCGACGCCAAGGCTGTTCTTCCTCAGCCGGTTCACTTCTCCGGCTTCAACTGTGGTCATTTTTCCCTCCATTCCGCGTTGCGGAAACCAAGTGTCCCTGAGATGCCGAGGGCCTTCTGAAAGGGCCAATGTGCATTTCATTATTTGCAACGGCATTTCGATATTAGACTTGCAAAGGAATCGACTTGCTGTCAAGTTAATTCGCACGTTAAGTATCTGACGGAGGATCGGACACGCGATGAGCACGGTGGCCAAAGCCATTTCGCTGCTGGAGGTGCTGGGCGGCGGCGCGCCCGAGGCGGCGCTTGCCGACCTTGCCAAGGGCGCCGGCTTCGACAAGGCGACGACGCGCCGGCTGCTGGTTTCGCTCATTGCGCAAGGGCTGGTCGAGCAGGACGAGGCGACGCGCCTCTACCGGCTCGGAGCCGGCCTGACGCGGCTGGCGCTGATGCGCGAGGCGCAGTTTCCGTTCCTGCGCATGGCCGTGCCGGTGGTCGAGATGCTGGCCGCCGAGACCGGCGAGACGGTGCATCTCTCGGAATATTCGAAGCGCGGCCTGATCACCGTCCAGGTCATCGAATCGGCCAAGGCCAATCGTGTCAGCGTGCAACGCGGCGACGTGCTGCCGATGCATGCGACGGCGTCCGGCATCGCATTCCTGGCTTTCACCGAGCAGCGCATCCGCGAGGCCATCCTTGCCGGACCGATGCCGGCTTTCACGCCCTTCACCATCGGCGATGCAAACACTTTGGCCGAACAGGTCGCCGCCGCCCGCGCGCGCGGCCATTCCATCGGCGCGCAGGGTTTCGAGGAGGGCGTGATGAGCGTCGCCGCCCCGGTTCTCGGCACCGACGGCTACGCCATCGGCGCCATCGCGGTGGCGGCGCCGAGAGTGCGCACCCAAAAGGCCGACATCGGGCGGCTTGGCGTCAGCGTGACCGCCGCGGGCCGCGAGATCGGCGAGCGGCTGTTCGGCCGGCTGGCCGGCCAGAAGCGGGCCTGACAACCAACGAGACTGGCAGGGAGAATGACGTGGAGGAGAAACGCCGAATCCTGGTTATCGGCACCGGCGACACCAAGGCCGACGAGCTTCTGTTCATGCGCGAGCGCATCGAGGCCGTCGGCGGCGTTGCCGTGATGATGGACGTCAGCGTGCTTGGCGACCCGCCCTACAAGCCAGAGCATGACAAGCATGCGGTGGCGCGCGCGGCGGACACCACCATCGAGGCAATCATCGCCAGCGGCGACGAGAATACCGCGATGACGCTGATGGCGCTTGGCGCCTCGCGGCTTGCGCGCTCGCTGCACGAGAGGGGCGAGATAGACGGCTTCATCGCGCTGGGCGGCTCGATGGGCACCGACCTTGCACTCGACGTCGCGCTGGCGCTGCCGCTCGGCGTGCCGAAATTCGTCGTCTCGACGATCGCCTATTCGCATCTCGTGCCGCCGGAGCGCATCGCCACCGACCTGATGATGATCCTATGGGCCGGCGGCCTCTACGGGCTCAACAGCGCCTGCAAGGCGGTGCTGTCGCAGGCCAGTGGCGCCGTGGTCGGCGCCGCGCGGGCCGTGGTCAAACCCGATATGTCGCGGCCGAAGGTCGGCATGAGCTCGCTGGGCAAAAGCTGCCTGCAATATATGGTGACGCTGAAGCCTGAGCTGGAAAAGCGCGGCTATGAGGTCATCGTCTTCCACACCACCGGCATGGGCGGGCGCGCGCTGGAGTCGATCGCCGCGCAGAAGGGCTTCGTCGCGGTGCTCGATTTCAGCCTGCAGGAGCTTGCCAACCAGCTTACCGGCTCGGTCGTGAATTCGGGCACCGACCGGCTGGAGAATGCCGGACGGCAAGGCATCCCGCAGATCGTCGCGCCCGGCGCCATCGACATGGTCGATTTCCCGACCTGGCAGGCGGTGCCGTCGCGCTTCACGGAGCGGCCGTACCACGCGCATAACCGCCTGCTTGCCTCGGTCACCTCCGACGGCGCAACACGCCGGGAGATCGCGCGCGCCATCGGCGACAAGCTCGCCGCGGCGACCGGTCCCACCGCCTTCATCCTGCCCGCCGGCGGCATCCAGCAATGGGACCAGCAAGGCGAGCCGCTCTACGAGCCGGAAGCGCTGTCGGCCTTTGTCGAGGAGATGAGGGCGCGCGTGCCGGACAATGCCGAGCTGCATGAGATCGTCGGGCATATCAACGACGCCGCCTTCAGCGCCAAGGCGCTGGAAATCTTCGACCGCTGGGTGGCGGAAGGCATCGTTCCGCCCGGCGTGACCGGCAGGCGCGCGGCATGAGCCAGGTGAAGCCGCGGGCGCTGGTGTTGGACTTCGGCGGCGTGGTCACCCGCACTTTGTTCGAGACGCATGCGCTGACCGAGCAGGCGCTCGGGCTCAAGCCCGGCACGCTCGGTTGGCGCGGACCGTTCGACCCGGCTTCCGATGCGCTGTGGCGCTCGATGCAGGCTGACGAGATCAGCGAACGCGACTACTGGAAAACGCGTACGCGCGAAGTCGGCCAATTGGTCGGAGAAGACTGGCAGGACATGCAGACCTTCGTGCAGCGGGCGCGCGGAGCGGAGCCGGAAAAAGTGGTGCGGCCGGAGGCCGACCAAGCCATCCGCATGGCGCATGCCGCCGGTAT
Source organism: Mesorhizobium sp. B2-4-6 (assembly GCF_006442775.1). Classification (NCBI taxonomy): domain Bacteria; kingdom Pseudomonadati; phylum Pseudomonadota; class Alphaproteobacteria; order Hyphomicrobiales; family Phyllobacteriaceae; genus Mesorhizobium; species Mesorhizobium sp. B2-4-6. Next base: position 229,241 of record NZ_VFVI01000009.1, on the reverse strand, counting down.
CCGCCTCGCCATCCTGTCGAACGAGCTCGACCTGTTCTATGGCGCTGATTTTCGCCAGCGCCTGCCGCTGCTTTCGCTTTTCGCGACGATCGTCGATGCGACCTATACGAAAATCCTCAAGCCCGATGCCCGCGCCTATGCGATGGTCGGCGAGGCACTGCGGTTGCCGCTTGCGGCCTGCGTCTTCGTCGACGACCAGAAGCGCAATGTCGACGGTGCGATTGCCGCCGGCATGCCGACCGTTCATTTCGACGTCGCCCGACCGGCGCAAAGCTATGCCGAGGCGCTCAGCCATTTCGGCCTGACGCTCTCCTGATTGCAAAACCGGAGTTCCTCCCGATGCGTGACATCAACTTCCTCACCGAAAACAACGCCAAGCCGATCTGGCATCCGATGGCGCATCCGGCCGAAATGCGGGCGAGCCCGCCGAAGATCATCATGAAGGGCGAAGGCGTTTTGGTGACCGATGCCGAAGGCCGCACGGTGCTCGACGCCGTCGGCGGCCTCTGGAACGTCAACCTCGGCTACAGCTGCGATCCGATCAAGAAAGCGATGACGGGACAGCTCGACGCGCTCCCCTATTACTCAGGCTTTCGCGGCACCTCGACCGGGCCATCGATCGAACTCGCTTACGAGCTGACCCAGTGGTTCGCGCCGGAGGGCATGGCGCGCGCCTTCTTCACCTCGGGCGGTTCGGACTCGGTCGAGACGGCGCTAAGGCTCGCCAGGCAGTATTGGAAGATCCGCGGCCAGGGCGACCGCACGAAATTCCTGGCGCTGAAGAAGGGCTATCACGGCACGCATTTCGGCGGCGCCTCGGTCAACGGCAATGCCAATTTCCGCCGCAACTACGAGCCGCTGCTGCCCGGCGTCTTCCACACGCCGGCGCCGTGGACATACCGCAACCCGTTCGACGAGACCGACCCGGCAAAGCTTGCGAAACTCTGCGCTCGGGCGATCGAGGACGAGATCGCCTTCCAGGGCGCGGACACGATCGCCGCCTTCATCATGGAGCCGGTGCTCGGCGCCGGCGGCGTGATAGTCCCGCATGAGAGCTTCATGCCGATGGTGCGGGCTATCTGCGACCGCCACGACATCCTGTTGATCGCCGACGAGGTGGTGACGGGCTTCGGCCGCACCGGCGCCTGGTCAGGCTCGCGGCTCTCCAGCACGAAACCGGATTTCATGACCATCGCCAAGGCGATCACATCGGGCTATTTCCCGCTCGGCGCGACATTGATCGGCGCCAAGGTCGCCGACGTGTTCGAGGCCGACAAGACGAGCTTCGGCGCGATCGGCCATGGCTATACCTATTCCGGTCATCCGGTCGGCTGCGCGGCCGGCCTGGCGGCTCTGGCCGAGACGAAGCGGCTGGCCGTCAACGAAAATGCCGCCGCGCGCGGCGTCGAGCTCGGCAAGGCGCTGGAAGCACTGAAGGCGAAGCACCAACTGGTCGGCGATGTCCGCTATCAGGGCCTGATGGCGGCCCTCGAGCTTGTCTCGGACCGCGCCGCCAAGAAGCCGGTCGACAAGAAGACGATGGCCGCCGCCGCGGACGGAGCTTATGGCGCGGGCGTCATGCTGCGCGTCTCCGGCAACAACATCATCCTGTCGCCGCCGCTGATCATAACGGCCGCCGACGTGGCGAAGATTGCCGAGGGGCTGGATGCCGGGCTGGCCGCTGCCGCGGCCTAGGGATAGGGATTAGGCAGTAGGCAATAGGGGTAAGAAGAAGGCCCTACTGCCTACTGCCTACTGCCTACTGCCTACTGCCAGCCGCTCTTTCCGCCACGCCGCAGGCGCCATTCCAACCGCCTGCCGAAAGAAGCGCGAGAAATAGGCGGGATCGCTGAAGCCGGTCTCGTAGGCGATGTCCTCGACCGTTCGGATGGTGAAGAGCAGCAGGCGCTTGGCCTCGACCAGGCGTCTTTCGCCGATCGCCTGACGCACGCCCGAGCCCAGCACCTGATGCGCCGCCTTGTCGAGCAGATGGCGCGTGGTGCCGAGTTCCCCGACATAGCGCTCGACCGGCCAGTCATCGCGAAAATGCCGGTCGATCAGCCGCCTGAGCCGGCCGCCCAGCGCCACCGCGGCCGGCACGGTCACCGCATGCGACTGGGCGTCGAGACGGGCGATGTGCGACAATGCCACCGCGATCAGCGGCGGCAGGATCTTTTCCGCGCCGGCTTGAGCCTCGACATATTCGGCCTGGATCATTTTGATGGTGTCGGCAAGCCGCTCCCACAGCGCAGCGTCACCTCGCCCGGCCACGAAGACGGGCTGATCAAGTTGCAGGGCCGAGTGCTCGGCGATGGCCGCGAGCGCAGCGTCCGCGACCGAGACGACGATGGCGTCGGTGCCCGGCTCGATGTCGAAGCCATGCACCACGCCGCTCGGCATGAAGCTGACCGTCTGTGACGAAAAACTCCAGGTCTTGTCCTCGATCCGATAGACGCCCTGCCCGCTCGTCCAGAAGGTGATCTGCGCCATTTGCGGATGTTTGTGCGCCAGAACCTGGCCGCGATGCATGGAAGCGCGGGCCTGCACGGTCTCGACATGCAGGAAGCCGACATCGAGCGCCCGCGCCGGCTCGCCATAGACGAAGAATTCCGGGATGGCGGTCTGGCTCATGGGATGCCGGAAAAAGTCCAATCGGTTTTGCGCTTTCGTCCATAAACCATCCGGCGGCTTGCGGCTACTCTCTAACAATCCAAGGGAGGATCATGATGAGATCGGAAGAATTCCGGGCCGACAATTCGCGGCCGTTCACTGGCGCCGAATATCTGGCGAGCCTGCGCGACGGGCGCGAGGTCTACATCAATGGCGAACGGGTGGCCGATGTCACCAGCCATCCGGCAATGCGCAATTCGGTGCGTTCGCTGGCCCGCCTCTACGACGCGCTGCACGATCCGAACCAGCAGCCTGTGCTGACCTCGCCGACCGATACCGGCTCGGGCGGCTACACCCACAAATATTTCCGCGTGGCGCGCTCGCCCGCCGATCTTGCCGCGCAGCAGGGCGCGATCGCGCATTGGGCGCGCATGACCTATGGCTGGATGGGCCGCACCGCCGACTACAAGGCAGCGCTGATGAACACGCTCGGCGCCAATGCCGAATGGTACGGCCCGTTCAAGGACAATGCGCACGCCTGGCATAAGCGGGCCCAGGAGGCGGTCCTGTTCATGAACCACGCCATCGTCAACCCGCCGATCGATCGCCACAAGCCGGCCGAGCAGGTGAAGGACGTGTTCGTCCACATCACCAAGGAGAACGACGCCGGCATTTGGGTGTCCGGCGCCAAGGTGGTGGCGACGTCGTCGGCGCTCACCCACTACAATTTCCTGGCGCAGAGCTCGGCGACAGTAACGGAAGATCCATCGCTGTCGGTGATGTTCATCGTGCCGATGAATGCGCCTGGCATTAAGATGTTCTGCCGCGTCTCCTATGAGCAGACGGCCAACACAGTCGGCCATCCCTTCGACTATCCGCTGTCGTCGCGCTTCGACGAGAACGACGCGATCCTGGTGCTCGACAACGTCTTCATCCCCTGGGAGGACGTGCTGGTGCTGCGCGATGCGCAGAAGATCCTGTCCTTCCACCCGGCGTCGGGCTTCATGCATGGCTATTGCTTCCAGGGCTGCACGCGCTTCGCCGTCAAGCTCGACTTCCTCGCCGGATTGCTCGCCAAGGCACTTCGGGCGACAGGCGGCGATGCCTTTCGCGGCAACCAGGCGGCGCTCGGCGAGGTGATTGCGCTGCGCCACATGTTCTGGAGCTTTTCCAATGCGATGGCGCACAATCCGATACCGTGGGCGAATGGCGCGGTGCTGCCCAATCTCGAGGCCGCGCTCGCCTACCGGACGTTCATGTCGGAAGCCTATCCACGCGTCATCGACACGGTGCGCCGGGTGATCGCCTCTGGCCTGATCTATCTGCCCTCCTCGGTGCGCGATTTCGACAATCCCGAGATCGACCGCTATCTCGCGCAATATGTGCGCGGCTCCAACGACATGGGCCATGTCGAGCGCATCAAGATCATGAAGCTGTTGTGGGACGCGACCGGCACCGAATTCGGCGGCCGCCACGCGCTCTACGAGCTCAACTATGCCGGCGCGCCGGAAGAGGTGCGGCTGCAGGTGCTGAAGGGCGCCGAGCGCGGCGGCCGGCTGAAGCAGATGGAGGAACTGGTCGACCAATGCATGGCCGACTACGACGAGAAGGGCTGGACCGGCGATACCTGGCTGCCGCCGATTGCCGCCCAGCCCAACTGACGGGGGGGCGGCGATGGAAGCGGTCATGACAACACAAGTCGCGAGGCTGGAATTCCGCGAGGCCATGGCGCGGGTCTGCGCGCCGGTCAATATCGTCACCACGGACGGTCCGGCCGGGCGCGGCGGCTTCACCGCGACCGCCATGTGCAGCGTCTCCGACGATCCGCCGACGCTGCTGGTCTGCATGAACGAGCGTTCCGCGCAGACCGGCATGTTCCTCGCCAACCAACGCTTCTGCGTCAACGTGCTGACCCAATCGCACATGCATCTGGCGGCAAAATTCGCCGGCGCGATCCGCGACATGGCCGAGCGCTATCAAGCCGCGCGCTGGCAGACGATGCCGTCCGGCATGCCGGCGCTGCTCGACGCCATCGTCAGCTTCGATTGCGAGATCGGCGCGGTGAACAAGGTCGGCACGCACAATGTGATGTTCGGCCGCGTCGTCGACATTCGCCACGGCAGCGACGAGGCGGCGCTGCTCTATGTCGGGCGCAACTTCATGCAGCCGAGCGCGGTAGGGAGTTTTGGAGGGTGAGGAGCGGTCCGCGCAGCAGACGAAAAGCCAATTGCTTGGCTTTTCGAGCGACGAACGCCCGGAGCCTGCGACGGGCCGGCCAGCCTTACTCGGGAAGCGACTCCGACTGGATCAGGCTCTCCAGCATGTCCAGCAAGCGCTCGTGCTCTTCGGCGCCGTAGCGCTTCTCGATGGCGTCGTAGATGGCGACCCGCTCGGGCGCCAGTTCCTCGATCAGCGCCACGCCGGACGGGCTGATGGCGAGCAGCGCACGGCGGCCATCGTCCTTGACTTTGTTGCGGGAGATGAACTCGCGCTCCTCCATCGCCTTGATGATGCGCGTCAGGCTCGGCGGCAGGATCGAGGCGCGGTTGGCGAGCTCGGTCGCTTCCAGCGGCCCGGTTTCGGCGAGAACGCGCAGCACGCGCCATTGCTGCTCGGTGATGTCGTGGCGTGCAAGCATCGGCCGGAAATGCGCCATGATCACTTCGCGGGCGCGAAGCAGAGCCATGGGCAAGGAGCGGCGGGTGCTGGGCGGTAGCAAAATCAAGTCTCCGAAAATTCCAGTCCAGTACGACTCGCAACAAAGATTAGGGCCCGGATCGCAGCTATATCCGCGATTTTGCCGAGAGCGGCAATCCCACCCGGAGGCTGCATCCGCGCAGAGAACGACGCTTGACATTCGGTCGTCAAGATGTAATTCACATGTTAACTACAAGGTGGAGGAAACCTTGCCCCATATGGCGATCGAATATTCGGCCAATCTCGACGCGAAGGTCGACATGGGCGAGCTTTGCGCGCTGATGTCGCGCACCATCCTGGAAACGGGTTTGTTCGAACCTGGCGCTGTGCGGGTACGAGCCTTCCGCGCCGAAGCCTACGCGATTGCCGACCGGCTGCCGGAGAACGGCTTCATCGACATGAATTTCCGCATCGGCAAGGGCCGCAGCGCGGCGGAAAAGAAAAGCGCCGGCGAGGCGATCTTCGCAGCTGTCACTGATCATCTTTCGTCACTGTTCGCCACGCCGCATTTCGCGCTGTCGCTGGAGATCCGCGAGATCGACGCCGAACTGAGCTGGAAGAAGAACGCCATCCATCCGCGCCTGCGTGGCAAGTGATCTAGAACGGGAAAGAAATCATGGCGGCACTGGACGACAATCTGAGAAAGGCCGAGGCCTATCTGGAACGCTTCCGGAAGGACGGCGTGCTCAACCAGATCGGCGGCGAAGCGGTGCCTGCCGCGGACGGCTCGACCTTCGAGACGCTTTCGCCCGTCGACCTCAAGCCGATTGCCACTGTGGCACGCGGCAAGACCGCCGACGTCGACAGCGCGGCAAGAGCGGCCAAGGCTGCCTTCAAGGACTGGGCGGCGATCCCCGGCGACGCACGCAAGAAGCTGCTGCATAGAATAGCCGACGCCATCGTCGCGCGTGCCGAAGAGATCGCCTTCGTCGAATGCATGGACACCGGGCAGTCGCTGAAATTCATGGCCAAGGCGGCGCTGCGCGGCGCCGAGAACTTCCGCTTCTATGCCGACCGCGCGCCGGAAGCGCGTGACGGCCGCTCGCTGAGAGCGCCGAACCAACTCAATCTGACGACGCGCGTGCCGATCGGCCCGGTCGGCGTGATCACGCCGTGGAACACGCCCTTCATGCTGTCGACCTGGAAGATCGCGCCGGCGCTGGCCGCCGGCTGCACCATCGTGCACAAGCCGGCGGAGCTGTCGCCGCTGACGGCACGGCTGCTGGTCGAGATCGCGGAGGAAGCCGGCCTGCCCAAGGGCGTGTGGAATCTGGTCAACGGCTTCGGCGAGGACGCAGGCCGGGCGCTGACCGAGCACCCCGACATCAAGGCGATCGGCTTCGTGGGCGAAAGCCGCACCGGCTCGATGATCATGAAGCAGGGCGCCGAGACGCTGAAGCGCGTGCATTTCGAGCTCGGCGGCAAGAACCCGGTCATCGTCTTTGCAGATGCCGACCTGGAACGCGCCGCGGACGCCGCCGTCTTCATGATCTACTCGTTGAACGGCGAGCGCTGCACCTCGTCCTCGCGCCTCTTGGTCGAGGCTTCGGTGCACGACAGGTTCACCGAGTTGGTGGCGGAGAAGGCAAAGCGCATCAGGATCGGTCATCCGCTCGATCCCGAGACGGTGGTAGGCCCGCTGATCCATCCGGTGCATGAGGAAAAAGTGCTCTCCTATATCGAGATCGGCAAATCGGAGGGCGCGGTGGTCGCCGCCGGCGGCGGCAAGTTCGCCGGCCCGGGCGGCGGCTGCTATATCAGCCCGACGCTGTTCGTCGGCGCCACCAACAAGATGCGCATCGCCCAGGAGGAGATCTTCGGGCCGGTGCTGACGGCGATCCCGTTCAAGGACGAGGCCGATGCGCTGGCTCTCGCCAACGACACGCAATATGGGCTCACCGGCTACCTATGGACCTCCGACGTCACCCGCGCGCTGCGCTTCACCGATGCGCTCGACGCCGGCATGATCTGGGTGAATTCGGAGAATGTGCGGCATCTGCCGACGCCGTTCGGCGGCGTCAAGAGTTCCGGCATCGGCCGCGACGGCGGCGACTGGTCGTTCGACTTCTACATGGAAACCAAGAACATTGCGTTCGCCACGGCGCCGCATTCGATCCAGAAGCTCGGCGGCTGACCGGAGACTATGATGGCCCTGCCCCAACCCAATCTCTACCCTGCCTTCAACATCGTGCGGCTCTCTCATGTCGAGCTCGCCGTCACCGACCTTGCGAAATCCCGCGCCTTCTATGTCGACACGCTCGGCCTGCAGGTGACGGACGAGACCAGCGGCGCCATCTATCTGCGCGCCATGGAAGAGCGCGGCCATCACTGCATCGTGCTGCGCAAGGCGACGGCGCCGGAAGCGCGCGAGCTCGGCTTCAAGGTCTTCTCCGAAGAGGACCTCGACAAGGCCGAGCATTTCTTCAAGGGAAAAGGCCTGCCGGTGGAGTGGGTCGAGCGGCCCTACCAGTCGCGCACCTTCCGCACCCGCGACCCGCACGGCATGCCGCTCGAATTCTATTCGAAGATGGAACGGCTGCCGCCGATCCACCAGAAATACGCGCTTTACAAGGGCGTGAAGCCGCTGCGCATCGACCACTTCAACTGCTTCTCGCCGAATGTCGATGAATCGGTCGCCTTCTACAACGAGCTCGGCTTCCGCGTGACCGAATACACCGAGGACGCCGAGAGCGGAAAGCTGTGGGCCGCCTGGACGCACCGCAAGGGCGGCGTGCACGACATCGCCTTCACCAACGGCCTTGGCCCGCGGCTGCACCATGTCGCCTTCTGGGTGCCGACGCCGCTCAACATCATCGACCTGCTCGACCTGATGGCGACCACGGGCTATATCGGCAACATCGAGCGCGGGCCTGGACGGCACGGCATCTCCAACGCCTTCTTCCTCTACATCCGCGACCCGGATAACCATCGCATCGAGATCTATTGCTCGGACTACCAGACGGTCGATCCCGATCTCGAGCCGATCAGATGGGACCTCAAGGACCCGCAGCGCCAGACGCTGTGGGGCGCGCCGGCGCCACGAAGCTGGTTCGAGGAAGGCAGCGTTTTCACGGGTGTCGAGCCGCGCAAGTCCGATCTGGCGGCCTCGCCGATCGTGGCACCTTAACGGAGCATCAGCATGAGCGCGGGACGCCTCGCCACCTTCACCGCCGGCGGCAAGACGCGCTACGGCGCCATCACCGACAAGGGTGTCGTCGACCTCTCGGCGCGTCATAGTCAGTGGCCGACATTGCGCGAAGTGATCGAGGCCGGCGCGCTCGGCAAACTCGCCGAAGAGGCCGAGGGTCTACCAGCCGATTTCAGCGTCAAGGACATTGCCTACGAAATCCCGATCCCCTCACCTGAAAAGATCATCTGCGTCGGCGTCAACTATCCGGACCGCAACGAGGAGTACAAGGACGGGCAGGCGCCGCCTTCGAACCCGTCGCTGTTCATCCGCTTCCCGCGTTCCTTCGTCGGCCATGGCGCGCCGTTGGTGCGGCCACCGGAATCACCGCAGCTCGACTATGAGGGCGAGGTCGTCATCGTCATCGGCAAGGGCGGGCGGCGCATCGCCGAAGCCGATGCGCTCGGCCATATCGCGGCACTTTCGCTGTGCAACGAAGGCACGATCCGCGACTGGGTGCGTCACGCCAAGTTCAACGTCACCCAAGGCAAGAATTTCGACCGGACCGGCTCGATCGGTCCCTGGCTGGTGCCGTTCACCGATGAGGCGCAGATCGCCGACATTTCGCTGACCACCCGCGTCAACGGCGAGTTGCGCCAGCAGGACCGCACCGGGCGCATGATCTTTTCGTTCGCCAAGATCATCAACTACATCTCGACCTTCACCACGCTGGTGCCGGGCGATGTCATCGTCACCGGCACGCCAACGGGCGCCGGCGCCCGCTTCGACCCGCCGGTCTGGCTGAAGCCGGGCGATGTTGTCGAGGTCGAGGCTGACGGCATCGGCCTGCTTCGCAACGGCGTCGTCGACGAGGGAACCGGCCGATGATGACGGAGATGGAAGTCGAGGACGCCGCACAGCGGCTGTTCGAAGCCGAGCGCGAGCGCCGGCAGATCAGGCTGCTCAGCCTCGATTTTCCTCAGGCGACGATGGACGACGCCTATCGCGTGCAGGCGGCGCTGGTGAAGCGGAAGGCCGCATCGGGACTGACGATCAAGGGCTGGAAGATCGGCCTGACCTCGAAGGCGATGCAGTCGGCGCTCAGCATCGACATTCCCGATTCCGGCATCCTGTTCGACGACATGTTCTTCGCGGACGGCGGCACGGTGCCGGCCGATCGTTTCATCCAGCCGCGTATCGAGGCCGAGATCGCCTTCGTCATGAAGGCGCCTTTGGCCGGTCCGGATATTTCGATCGACAATGTGCTCGACGCCACCGATCACATCACGCCTGCGCTTGAAATCCTCGACACCCGCATCGAGCGGATGAACAAGGAGACCGGCAAGATCAGGACCTTCTTCGACACGATCTCGGACAATGCCGCCAATGCCGGCATCGTCGTCGGCGGCCGTTCGGCCGGGCCGCGCGAGGCGGATCTGCGCTGGATCGGCGCCATCGTGTCGTGCAACGGCGAGGTGGAGGAAACGGGGCTCGGCGCCGGCGTGCTCGACCATCCGGCGAAAGGCATCGTCTGGCTCGCCAACCGGCTGCATCAATACGGCATGCGCATCGAAGCCGGCCAGGTCGTGCTGTCGGGCTCCTTCATCCGACCGGTCGAATGCCGGCATGGCGACGAGATCGTCTCGGATTTCGGGCCATACGGAACCATCCGCGTAGGCTTCGCCTGATCGGCTTATTCCCGGCACAGGAAAGAAAAAGGCCGGGCGCGAGAGCGGCCCGGCCAAGTATGAAGGTCATAACCTTCAGAGGGGAACATCGCCCGGCGCAATGGGAGGAAAACACCGAGCGATAGTTCTTATTTGGGGCCTGAACGGTGTATTTTCCACGAACGGAATTCCAAAAAAGATCGAAATTGCGAAAAAATCTCGCTCGAACTGCGCGAAATCTTCAGCCAGTGGCCGATGCTTTTTCCAACAGATCGGCATAGTGACGCCGCGCCACGTCGGGGTGCGACCTCAGCCGGCTTTTCAGCACATTGGTCCCGACGTTGCGGAAGAGCGGATTGTCAGGGTCGCTAGCCGGGCCGCGCGCTTCGGCCGCCAATTCGTCGGGCAGATCGAGCAGCGGGATCGTCGCGTCCAGCCGGGCGCTGAAAAAGAACGGAACCGAAATGCGCTCGACGCCGGCCGGCGGCGTGACGACGCGATGCACGGTAGCCCTGAGATAGCCGTTCGAGGCGAGTTCGAGCAGTTCGCCGATGTTGACGACGAGCGTCCGCGGGATCGGGTCGACATCGACCCAGCTGCCGTCATATTCGACCTGCAGGCCCTTGTTCTCGTCCTGCAGCAGGAGGGTCAGGAAACCGCCATCCTTGTGCGCGCCGACACCCTGGTCGTCGCCGGTGGCGTCGCGGCCGGGATAGTGCACGATCTTCATGCGATGGTTCGGTTCGCCGCGATAGATCGGATCGAAAGCGTCCTCCGGCTGATCGAGCGACGCCGCGAAAGCCTTGAGCAGCCGGATCGCCACCTCGGTCGCCTTTGCCTGCCAGGCAAGCAGCGCCGGCTTGAGATCGGGAAATGCGGCCGGCCATTGGTTCGGACCCTGCAGCCGCGTCCAGGCCGGCACTCCCAGACCCTGCGCAACGGTCGTGCGCTCGACGCCGATGTCGAGCTGCTCGCGCCAGTCGGCCCTGCCTCCGGTCAGCTCACCGCCGGCGCGCGTATAGCCACGGAACTGCGGCGACTTCACCATTTCGATGCCGAGCTTGTCGGCCTCCGGCAGAGCGAAGAAGCGGCGGGCGGCGCCCAGCACCGCATCGATCTCCGGTTGGGTGATGCCGTGGCCGCTGAGATAGAAGAAGCCGACGTCGCGGGCGGCTGTGCGCAAGTCGAACAGAAAAGTTCGAAGCTCCGACGGACCCTGCTCCAAGCGATCGAGATCGAGCACCGGAATTATTCTGGGCATGGACAGGCTCCTCCTACGGTAACTCTTGTTTTCGCAATTCCGGACGGAAAACCGCCGCACACTTTCCTTGGAATTGCTCTAGCGACCCCCGCGGCACGATGACATGTGCGCCATTGCGGGTGAAGAAACGCACCAACCAATCTCACTGCAAACGGAGCAAGCCGGCGCTCAATTCCCGGGTTCTGCGGCAAATCGCGTTCAAATGGGCTTCGGCCGACGCAAATCAGGCATTTCTACCGGGCGGCAGCGCGCATCAGACGCGTTGCGCGGCGCGCCAGGGCAACCGGTCATGCGCTGTTGGTCGCAGCACCGTCGGCAGGCCTCGCGCTTCCTGAACGCCGAAGCCCAATCGCGTCAGACTGGCCCGCGCCAGGGCGGCGTTGCTGTCGATGACGATCAATCCGTTCGTGTCGCCGAGGCTGGCCGCCACCACCGACAGTTCGGTGCAGCCGAGAAGTGCTGCATCGGCACCAGCCAGTTGCGCGAGATGAAGCGCCCGCTCGGTCTCGGCGGCGGCCTGCGCGATCGAGCCGGCCTTGACGAGGCCGATGGCGCTGTCGACGCGCTCCTGGAACTCCGTGCCGTGCGGAAGGCAAGGCTCGAAACCCGCCGCCGATACCCTGCCCTGGTAGAAGCCGGAGGCCAGCGTGCCCCGGGTGGCGAGATTCGTGACCCTGCCGCGATCCAGGCCGCGACGGATTTCCGCCACCACCGCGTCGCCGATATGGATGATCTCGGCCTGCGAGTTCATCGCCAGCTTGTCGTACCAATGATGGGCGGTGTTGCAGGGCATGGCGATACAGGCAACGCCGAGCTCGTTGAGCGTCGAGACCACGGCCTGCAGCGGCGCCAGCGGTCCGTCATGACCGCCAAGGATCGCTTCGGTCCTGTCAGGCAGTTGCGGCACGCTGAGGATGACGGAAGGCACATGCTCGTTGTCGCCGAGCGCTTCGGTCATCCGGGTCAGCTTGAAGTAGAAGTCCGCCGATGCCAATGGCCCCAGACCGCCGATGATCCCTAGCCGGGGGCGGATGCTGTCGTCGATCATCGGGCAGGCTCGGCTTCGAACTCGCTCGCGACGGGTTCCTCAGATTGTGTCGCCTCCCTATGGCTGGGCGCGATCATCGCCGTGCTTGCCGCGACGGTGCAGACGCTGGACAGCGTCATGAACGTATCGACAGCCGCGTCGACCGCGACGAACAGGGCGAACGCCGCCTCGAAGGGAAGCTTCAGATAGCCGCAGACGATGGACATCTGGGACAGGATGAGCAGGCTGCCCATGCCGCCGGTCGTCAGCGCCAGAAGCGCGGAGACGACGCCGACAAGCAAGAGATCCGGGATCGCCAGCGGATGGCCGTAGAGCTGGGCGATGAACAGGGCGCCCGAGGTGTAGACCAGCGCCGGGCCTGTCCGCAGCAATGCCGCCTGCAACGGCACGAGCAGCTCGACGACCACCAGGTTGAAGCGCAACCGCTCGCTCAACAGGTTGATGACCCATGGCAACGAGGCGACCGAAGAGCGCGTGGTGATGGCCACCATCAGGAGCGGCTGGCAGGTCTTGATCGTGGCCCAGTAGCTCCGCCGCGAGCGCACGGCGATAATTGAAAACGCGCCGGCGAGGAAGGTCAGGCAGGAAAGACCCATCACCAGCAGATAGCCGCCCATCAGCATCAGCGGCTTGGTGCCGGTCGACGCGGTCTGGTCGGCGATCAGGATGAAGGTGGCGAAGGGCAATCCCCAGACGAACCAGTTGGTGAGAACCGTGCAGGCCCGGTACACCGCGTTGAGCGCCTGCGACAGGCTGAGCGACGAGGGCTGCGGAATTTTGCCCATCGCCAGACCGAAAAGCAGGCAGAACAACAGGACTTGGATGGTCTGGCCCGAGGCCAGCGCGTTGAAGACGTTGTTCGGCACCAGATCCATGAAGATTGAATGACCGCTGTTCGGGTCCCCGGTCGACGGCGGCTGGAACGGGAATGCAAGATCAGTGGAGACGCTGCCTTGGGAATTGATGAACTCGCCGAGCTCGATGCGCGACTGCGGGTTCTCGATCTGGCCGGGCTTGAGGATCAGCGAATAGGTGCCGCTCACCAGAACGGCGAGGAACGACACGACCAGCACGGCTATGCCCACCTTGCCGAGGTAGCGGACCGATTTCGGGTCCTGGACCATCGCGGCGATGGAGAAGATGACGGACGAGACCAGATAGGGCAGGACGACCATCTTGAGGAAATTCAGATAGATCTGCGCGACGGGGCTGATCGCGTGGGCGAAGGCCGGGTTATAGAGGCCGCACAGGATTCCGGCCAGGATCATGATGATCGTCGTCGCCGGCGAGCGCAGGACGCGCTTCGCCGCCAGGCGCCAATCGAAGGGCATGGGTGCGGCTACATCCGAGACGGCCATTGTCAGGCTTTGCTCCCCTGGCGATAGCGCGCGATGATCTCGTCGGTGTTGAGGACCTGCTGGCCTCTTGCCAGGTCGAGATAGAGATCGACAAAGGCCGCGAGATGCGGATTGTCCGGACTGATGCCGACCGCGATCGTATCGACCTTGTCGGTCAGCGTGATCGAGCGCGCGACGACCGTCATCGACGGATCGTCGACCATCAGCTTCTTGATCTCGAAATCGTCGCGATAGGCGAGGTCGATCGCGCCGTTGCGGATCGCATCGACAACCGTATTCCAGCCCGCGAAGCGTCGGATTTGCGCGTGCGGGAACGTGGTGGCCGCATAGGTGGCGAAGGACGAGCCTTCGATGACGCCGAGATCGCCAGAGAAATCGCGGATGATCTGCTCAGGCGACTCGCCTTGCGCGATGCGTGCCAGGTTCACGCGGTTGGCGAGCAACCCCTGGTGCAGCACGGCGTAGGGCTGCGAATAGAGGATCGAGCGACCGCGCTGAAGCGTGCGGCTGAGCTTGCCGATCGCAAGGTCCGCCTGACCGAAGGTCAGCTTTTGCACCATGGCGTCGAAGGTCACGGCGGACCGGTCGAACACCGGTTCGACGCCGAGCTCCGCGGCTATCCCGCGGGCCAGGTCCATGTCGATGCCCTTGTCCCCCGAGCCGTCTGCCGGAAAGAAGGGATCGGACGCGAAGGCCGGCATGGCGATGCGCAGCTTGTTGTCGCTGACGATGGGTTTTGGAGCGTCTTGCGCCTGGGCCGGCGTGGCCGCGGCTTGCGCCTGCGCAACGAGCAGCCCTCCGCCTCCGGCTGCAAACAGCGTGCGACGTGTAAGCGGCATGCCCATTCTCAATTCGTGCAGGAGAGCCGGACAACAGATCTGACAATGCGCAGTATGCATGCCGAAGTTAAGTAAAGGTATATTTTATTTTGTGCTTTTTTACATTGCAGATCGCTAAAACGGCATCAGGAAATATGCATACTTCCTAAAATAATGAGCCGCACCAGGGCGTGTTACTGTACGTTTCGTACAATGGGCTGTCAGAACGTCTCGACCCATGGCCTCAACTCGACCTCGAAGCTCCAGGCGCTGCGATGCTGGCGATGGACGGCGAGATAGGTCTCGGCGATCGCGTCGGGCGAGAGGCGGCGCTCCGGACGGTCGGGTTCGGGCGCCTGTCCGGCCGGCTCGATCTGGCCGTCGATGATGAAATGCGCGACGTGGATGTTCTTCGGCGAAAGCTCGCGCGCCATCGATTGCGCCAGCCCGCGCAGGCCGAATTTCGGCATAGCGAAACCGGCAGAACCGGGAAACCCCTTGAGGCTTGCCGTGGCGCCGGTGAACAGGATCGAGCCGGAGCCGCGCGCGAGAAGTCGGCGCACCGCCTGCTGGCCGACCAGGAAGCCGCCATAGGCGCCGACGAGCAGGGCTTGCTTGACCGCGTCGGGATCGAGCTCGGCGATCGGGCCGCGCGTGCGGCCGCTGGCGTTGAAGACGGCAATTTCGAGCGGGCCTTCCTTGTCGGCCGCCTCGAACAGGCGCTCGACGGAAGCCGCGTCCGACACGTCGGTTTCCACGGCTTGCGCGCCGGTTTCCTTGACCAGCGCCGCTAACTTGTCGACGTTACGCGCGGCAAGGACGACGCGGAATCCCTCCTTGGCTAGAAGCCGCGCCAGCGAGGCGCTTAGCCCGGAGCCAGCGCCCGCGATCACCGCAACATTGGCTGCCATGACGTTTCCTCCTTGAGGTACCTCGATGTCGAACCTGCAGGCTCGCCCCTTTGGCGACAAGAGGCAAGAACGTGGCTGCTCGATTTTCGCCATTTGGCGCAAAAGGCGACCTGGAAGGGCGCGGCGAAAGACTTGCCTGCGGGGCTGATCCATCCGACACGTGGATGAAGGGCGATTCGAGGAACCACCATGGAACCAATCTGGGCCGTCGGCCTGATGACCGGCACGGTGCTCGACGGCAATATCGACGTGGCGCTGATCAAGACCGATGGCGAGCGCATCGCCGATACCGGCACGTACACGCTGGCCCCCTACCCGCAATCGATCCGCACCTTGCTCGAAGAGACGCTGCGCCAGGCGCGCGCCTGGAATTTCGAGGGACCGGAGCCGGCGATCTTTCGCGAAGCCGAGGAGGCGCTGACGCGCGCGCAGTCCGCTGCGGTCAGTGACCTGGTCGAGAGCCAGGGGATGAGCATGGCCGATATCGGCATCGTCGGCTTCCACGGCCAGACCGTGCTGCATCGCGCGCCGCAGCCGGGACGGATCGGCTGCACGCGGCAGCTTGGCGACGGCGAGCTGATGGCCTCGCTGCTTCGCACCAGGGTCGCCTATGATTTCCGCTCGGCCGATGTCGCGGCCGGCGGGCAAGGCGCGCCTCTGGCCGCGGCCTATCATGCCGCGTTGCTTAAAGAGGCGGACGCCAGCGGCGACACCGCCGTGCTCAATCTCGGCGGCGTCGGCAACATCACATGGTGGGACGGCAAGGACAATATCGTCGCCTTCGACACCGGCCCGGCCAATGCGCCGGTCAACGATTTCATCAAGTCGAAAGGCCTCGGCGAGATGGACTGCGACGGCAAGCTGGCGGCCGCCGGCGAGGTCGATGAGGGACGGCTCGCCAAGCTGCTGCAGCATCCGTATCTCACCAAACCCTATCCAAAATCGCTCGACCGCTACGACTTCACCGCGGCGATGGCCGAGGGGCTCGGCCCGGAGGACGGCGCGGCATTGCTGACGGCCTTCACCGTGTCAGCTGTCGGCAAGGCGCTCGACCTGTTGCCGCGCCGGCCGAAGCGGCTGGCGGTCAGCGGCGGCGGCCGCCACAATCCGACGATGATGGCAATGCTCGAAAGCCGCGCCAGCGTCGAGGTCGTACAGGCCGAGACGTTCGGATGGAAGGGCGACGCGGTGGAGGCGGAGTGTTTTGCTTTCCTCGCCGTGCGCGTGCTGCGCGGCCTGCCGATCAGCTTTCCAAGCACCACCGGCGCGCCCGCGCCGATGCGCGGCGGAAAGCTGGCTGGCTGATCAGGACGGCAGCTTCTTCTGCAGGAAGATGCGGCTGCGGCCGATGGGGAAGTCAGGCAGCGTGCCGAACGGCTGGTAGCCCTGACGCCGATAGACCTTTTCGGCGACCGAGTTGAAGGTGTCGATCCAGGCACCGTGACAACCGCGTGCGATGGCTTCCCGTTCGGCGGCGTCGAGCATGCCGGCGGCTGTGCGCCGGCCGCGCAATCTTTCGTCGACCCACAGCCACTGCACGTAGAGCCAGCCCCAGGCGGTGTAGCCGGAAATGCCGGCGACGATGACACCATGGTCGTCGCGCACGATAACCGCCAGCGGCTTTCGACCTGACGCGCCGACATCGGCATCGTTGAAGGCGGTGAGGCTCCCGCTCAGGAAAGCGAGGTCCTGCGGCAAGGGCTCGGCAGTGATCTCGAGGCTCGTCTTCATCGGCTGCGACTCCGGTTCGCAAGCCAGCCTTAGAGCAATCCCAGGAAAAGTGCGAAACGGATTTCCGGCCGGAAGCGAAGAGTGAGGCAGGCCTGTTATCGAGGACCAGCCGGTCGCCACGCCGCGGCGCCCGCCGCAACCAGCATCAGTGCCGCGGCGATCAGGGCGCAGTTGGCGAAGCCGAGGGTCGTGTAGAGCGGGCCGAAGCCTGCGGTGCCGACGGTGACGGCAAGATAGGTGACCGCGCTGTTCAGGCCCATGATGGTGCCGCGCCGCGACGGGTCGAGCGCAGTGAGGCGCATGACCAGCACGTTCAGCCCGAAATGGTTGGCGAGACCCCAGACGGCGATCGACGCAAGCAGCAGGCCGAAGCCGGTGCTTGCCAAGGCGATCGCGACATAGACGGAGGCGACCAGCAGATAGGCGAACGGCATGACACGGCGCGCGCCGAGCCGGTCGATGACGCCATCGAGCAAAGCGGCCGCGCCGAAGCCGAGACCGTAGGCGACGGCGGCCAGGCCGTTGGCGCTGACCGGCTCGCCGAGGGCTTCATGAAGATGGTCGCCGAGATAGCCGTAGACGCCGTAGAAGGCGGTCATGAAGGCGCCGCAAGCAATGAGCAGCGGCAGGATGCCGGGAACGGCGAGCGCGCCGAGCGGCGACGGCGCGGGGCCGCTTTTCCTGATGTCGTGCAGCGAACTCAACGCCAGACCGGCAACGGCCGCTCCCGCGAGAAGCGCGACGGCCGCGAAGACGGCACGCCAATGGATGAGATCGGCAATCACGGCCGACAGCGACACACCGGCGACCATCGAAAGCGTCCAGCCGGTCAGCACCACCCCGATGGTACCGCTCTCGCGGCCGGGCGGCGCGATCGCGGCCGAGCTGGCATAGATCGCCGGCATGGCGATACCGGCGGCAATGCCGGCAACGAGTTGGGCGGCCACCAACATCGTCACAGTCGGCGCCAACGCGCTGGCAACCAGCGCGATGGCCAGCAAGAGCAATGCGCCCTGCAGCATGCGGCGCGCGCCGATCCGGTCGATGTAGCGGGCAAGGAAGAGCGCGCTGGCCGACGTGCCGAGGCCGAAGGCGGCGGCGGCCGTCATAACCGCCGGCACGCTGGCGCCGAACGATGCCGCAACGGCCGGCGCGATAGGTCCCAGAACCAACGAATTGGAGCCGATGACGGCGATGCAGCCCGTCAGCAGATAGGCGGCGGCCGGGATTGGCGCGCGCGGCGCCGCCGTCAAAATTGCTGATTGATCACTGTTCGACATATTATCATAATGGCCGAATTTAATTCCGCATCAATGGAGGATTTCCATATGGACACAGAAACAGATGACATTCAGCGGAACAAGCATCCGGCCCGTGATCTCGACCCGATCGACCGAAAGATATTAGGCGTTCTCGTCGAGGACGCGACCATCAGCTATGCCGATCTCGGCGAGCGCGTCGGCCTGTCGCCGCCGGCGGCGCATGAGCGGGTCAAGCGGCTGAAGCGCAGCGGCGCCATCCGCGCCACCTCGGCGATCATCGATCCGAGGGCGGTGAAGAAGCCGCTGCTGGCCTTCGTGCATATCGACACAAGGGGCTGGGGCAAGACGCCGGAGCTGATGGCGGTCTCCAAATATCCGGAGGTCGAGGAGATCCACACGGTCGCCGGCGACACCTGCATGCTGCTCAAGGTGCGCACCGAGGACACGCGCGCGCTCGAAGGCCTTCTGGCCCGCCTCTACGATACGCCCGGCGTCACCTCGACGCGCAGCTATGTCGTGCTGTCGACCTATCTCGAGCGTCCGGTGCAACCGGAGATCACGAGCGAATGGCCGGCGCCTAAGCATATGGCAACGCCTATGTATTAGGCCGGTGCACGCTGATGGCGCCTGGAACGCGCCAGCAGGTAGAAAGCCGCGACATGCGTGATCATCAAAAGCGGCACGTAGAGGATCGGGATTGCGTAGGTGGCGCCCAACTGGCCCGCATGGCCGGGAAGGTCGAGCATAACGCCGTGATAGTAGTCGCCGACAAGGTCGACCACGCCCACGACATTGTAGGCGACGACGAGTGGCCAGAAGATCGCGGGCCTCGCGACCGCGAACAGCGCCAGCATGGCGAGCAAGCCGGTGACGAAGTCGCCATAGGCGGCGAAGCTTGCGAAGTCAGGAGCAAGGTCGGGACCGACCACGCCCGGGATGAGGAAGACGAGGCCGAAGAAGCGGAAGCTGTGCAGCGTTGCGATGGCGCGCTGCGCCTCAATCGGCTCCATCGACCTCAGACTTGGCCAGATATAGGCGGCGAAGCAAAGCAGCCACGGCACGTAGCCGAGCCCGAGATGGATGTTAAGATCATCGCTGGTGTCATTTTCGCCTCCCCTCAATGTTGGTTTTCGCAATTCCGGACGGAAGGCTGCGGCGAAGCCCCGAGCCTGACCGCTGACCACTTTTCCTGGAGTTGCTCAGTTGACCGGAACGGCCTCGAATACCGCCGTGAGGATGCCCAGCCGTCCCTCCATGAGGTTGCGTCCGAGATTGGTGGCGAGTTCCGCGAAACCCTGGCCCATGACGACCCCTAGATTGAGCGAAGGCGGCGGGCCGGAGGCGCGGAGTTCGGCGAACCAGGCCTTGGCTATGGCCGTGTCGTCGCGGCGGACAAGCGTGCCGAAGCCGGCGGCTTCGATCGCCTCGCAGGTCGCCTCGGAGGTCAGCAGGAAGCTTTCGCCCGGCGTCTTCGCCCAGGGCACTGGATAGAGCGGATCGCCACCATTCAGCACGACGTCGAATGTCGCGAATTTTCCGCCCGGCTTCAAAACGCGCCTGATCTCGCGGTAGAGCCGCGGCCGGTCGGCGATGTTCATCGCCACATGCTGCAAGAGCG
This sequence comes from Mesorhizobium sp. B2-4-6, assembly GCF_006442775.1. Lineage (NCBI taxonomy): Bacteria > Pseudomonadati > Pseudomonadota > Alphaproteobacteria > Hyphomicrobiales > Phyllobacteriaceae > Mesorhizobium > Mesorhizobium sp. B2-4-6. The sequence goes on along the minus strand of NZ_VFVI01000009.1, from coordinate 209,133 downwards.
CGGCGTCGAAGCGGCCATCCTCGAAGGGAAGCGACAAAGCGCTGCCGGCTTCGAACGACACGTTGCCGGCCTGCCCGGTTCGCGCTGTCAGATAGCGCGCGGCCTCGACGAAGGGTTCGCTGAGATCGATACCGGTCACCGCGCAGCCATATGTCGCCTCCAGGAAGCGAGCCGGCCCGCCGACGCCAGATCCGACGTCGAGCACCGACATGTCGGCGGTGATGACGGCAAGATTGGCGAGCTCCGCTGTCGCGGCCAGCCCGCGGGTGTGGAACTGGTCGAGGGTCGCCAGCTGTTCGGGCTTCAGCCGCTGTTGCTCAGGCCCAAACACCGCCAGCGCGGTCTTCAACCGATCGGTCAGGCCGGTCGCGCGATAGTGATCGCGCACGCGATCGAATTCATCGGTCATTGCCACTTCCTTTCAGGCTTCCAGGTCACGCAAGAAATACGGTCGCTTTCTGCCGGCAACTATCCGCGATAATGTCGATGGGTCATGAAGCAGAACTTCACAGTCAGGCATGGCGCGCTCGATGGTGTCGAGGCGTTTTTGAGTGTGGCCAAGCACCGCAATTTCCGCAAGGCGGCGGCCGAGCTCGCCGTCACTCCGTCGGCGATCAGCCAGGCAATACGAACGCTCGAGGCGCGCATCGGCGCCGCGCTCTTCATCCGCACCACGCGCAGCGTCGGCCTGACGGAAGCCGGCGAGCGCTTTTTCACGCGTGCCCGGCCCGCCTTCGAGGAACTGATCGCGGCAAGCGAGATCGCGCGCGGGATGGGTCAGCGGCCGGCCGGGCTCCTGCGTCTTTCGGTGCCGCCGGCCGTGGTGCCGGTGCTGCTGGAGCCTCTGATCGCCTCTTTCTGCCAGGCCTATCCCGAGATCGAGCTGGAGATCGTCGCCAGCGGTGAGCTGGCCGATCTCGCCGCCGAAGGATTCGATGCCGGCATCCGCATGGGCGATCTGATCGCGCCCGACATGGTCGCGGTCCGGCTGACGCCTCCCTTCCCGATGGTGGTCGCCGGCAGCCCCGATTATTTGCGCCGGCGCGCGATGCCGGAGCGCATCGAAGATCTGCGCGACCATGCCTGCCTGCGCCTGCGCCGCTCGAACGGCTCGGTCGCTCCGTGGTCCTTTGTCGACGGCAACAAGGCTGTCGAGGCAATCGTCTCGGGACCGCTCATCGCGCATGACTATCCGTCGCTGCTCGGCGCGGCGATCCAGGGGGTCGGGCTGGCGCAGGTGCCAGGCCCGATCGCGGAAGCGCCGATCGCCGACGGGCGCTTACAGGCGCTGCTTAGCCGCTTCGCGGTGACCACGCCGGGCATCTTTCTCTATTATCCGGAAAGGCACCAGGTGCTGCCCAAGCTGCGCGCCTTCATCGACCATATCCGGCAGCCGGGCGCCGCTGACGTCGCCCGAAGCGATCGGGCAGGCGGCGGCAAAGCTGACGCTTCGAAGGTCCGTGAAGGCGGTTGAGCCAGGCAATAAGCCGCTCGACCGCAGCGCCGAGGGGAGCGGCCTCCATCATTCTGCGGCGCGAGATGCGATCAGTGATCTAATACGTTCTGCATCCGCCTGCGTGGCCGGATTGTAGACGATCATGCCGAGTTCCGGGCGGCCATCGACCGCAAAGACGGAGAACTCCAGCTCGATCAGCCCGATCTCGGGATGCCGCAGGCGTTTCACGCCCTCGCCGTGGGCCGGCACGATGTCGTTGTCGCGCCACAGCGCCTCGAATTCCGGACTGATCCGGCAAAGCTCTTCGACGAGTTGGGTGATCTCCGCGCCTGCGCCCGCCCTCGTGGCATCGGCCCTGAACGACCCGACCACGAAGCGCGCCACACTCTCCCAATCGTCCTGCGCGTCGCGCACGCGCGAGTTGCCGAACATCAGGCGAAGGATGTTGCGCTGCTCGCGCGCCAGCTTGGAATAGTCGGTGAGCATCGCGGCCGCGGCACGGTTCCAGGCAACCACGTCCCATGTCGCGGTCTTGATGATCGCCGGGCTGGGGTCCAAAGCGTCAAGGACGCGCTGCAGGCGCGGCGTCACGCTGTCGACGTTTCTGTAGCGGACCTCCGGCGGCCGGCCGAGACCCAGCATGAACAGATGCTCGCGTTCGGGCTCGGTCAGCATCAGCCCGGTCGCGATGCGGTTGAGCACGTCCGCCGAGGGCGCGCCGCCCCGCCCCTGCTCCAGCCAGGTGTACCAGGTCGGGCTGATATTCGCGCGCTGCGCCACTTCTTCGCGGCGCAGCCCCTGCGTGCGCCGCCGCCCCGTGGCGAAGCCGAAGGCGGCGGGATCGAGGCGCATGCGGCGGTCCCGGAGAAAGGTGCCCAGCTTGTTGGCCGTCTCGGCTGGCATTGCGATCCTGTTGGCTATTATACCATGATAAAGTCACTACTTTAACAGAATGAGTTATAGCGCAAATAAGGCCTCCGAACAACAAGCGGAGATCTCCCATGCGTGTATTCCTCACCGGCGCTACCGGCTTCATCGGTTCCAGAATCGTGCCTGAGCTCCTCGCCGCGGGCCATCAAGTGCTCGGCCTGACCCGCTCCGATGCCGGCGCGCAGTCGCTTATCGCCGCAGGCGCCGAGCCCCATCGCGGCGACATCGAAGACCTCGACAGCCTGCGCGACGGCGCAGCGAAGTCGGATGCGGTGATCCACACCGCCTTCGACCACAATTTCTCGAATTTCGTCGCGAATTGCGAGAAGGACAAGCGCGTGATCGAAGCGCTGGGCAGGGCGCTCGCCGGGTCGGACCGGCTCCTCATCATCACGTCGGGTGTTGGCATGGGCTCCGCCGAACACGGACAGCCGGCGAGAGAAGACATCTTCAACACTGACCATCCCAATCCGCGCGTCCTGTCGGAGCTTACCGGCGCGGCGATGGCCGAGAAGGGCGTCAAGGTATCGGTGGTGCGGCTGCCGCAGGTGCATGACAGGGTGAAGCAGGGCCTGATCACGCCGCTGATCGCCCAGACGCGCGCCAAGGGCGTCTCGGCCTATCTTGGCGAGGGCCGCAACCGGTGGTCGGCGGCGCATGTGCTTGACGTCGCGAAACTTTACCGTCTGGCGCTGGACAAGCAGCAAGCCGGCGTGCGCTACAACGCCGTCGCCGAGGAAGGCATCGCCATGCGCGAGATCGCGGAAGTGATCGGCGCCGGCCTCGACGTGCCGGTGGTCTCGCTCTCGCAGGAAGAAGCGGCCGACCATTTCGGATGGCTTTCCATCTTCGCCGGTCTCGATATGCCGGCCTCGAGCGAATGGACGCGCTCGCATCTCGGCTGGCAGCCGACCGGCCCCGGCCTGATCGCCGATCTCGAACGGATGGATTATTCGCAGGCGGCCGCGGCCTAGCCAGGTCCTCCGCCGGTTCAGCGAGCCGGCTGGACCGCCGTCTGCAGGGAGGCCAGATCTCCTCAAGGACAGCCACCAGCGACTCCGATAGGTTCGCGGCCACCACAAACGCAAAGGTAGCCGAGGCTTATCGAAAGCCGGCTCCGGAGGAACCGTCGGGGGAACCCTATTTCCCGCAATAGTGGTCGTTGATGTCGTTCACCGCATTCGCGTCAGGTCCGACGCGGTGATACGCGCAGGCGCCCGCCGCCGTGTTGGTCATCTGCTGATCGTAATAGCGCGGCCCGCCGAACAGCGTCTCGATGATATCGTCGCTGGCCGGGACATAACGTTCCTGTTCGGTGACGCGGTGGCGATGTTCGCCGGCGGCAACCGGACCGGCCATCGCGGCTGCCACGGCAAGCGTGAGCGCGGCGATTGCAAAATGTCTCGTCATAGCAGCGACCTTCTGGCAATTGGATCTGCAGCATATCCAAAATCGCCAGCAGAGCAAAAGTTCCCCGTTTGCCCGCCGCCGACTTCAAGATGAGCGAGGCTCGGCCTGTTGTGACATCGGCGTCCGATTTTTCCCTGCCGTATCGCCAATCGAAGAAAGATAACGGCAGACGCGACGGCGGATTTCCGACAATGGCCGGCTCCGATGCCGGATATCCTGCATTCGTTCGGCCACTGCTCCGAAGGCCAAGGAATAGCCAGATGACAGCCAGAGTGATCGTCCTCGACGCCAAGCCGCTGGGCACGGAAGACGTCGCCGAGATCGCGCGGCGCAATGCCCGGCTTGTGATCGGCGAGGAAGCCATGCGCCGCATCCGCGCAAGCCGCGCCCTCATCGAGCATCTCACCCAGCTCGGCAAACCGCTTTACGGCGTCACCACCGGGCTCGGCGCCTGTGTCGACACGCCGCTCGCCCAGGCCGACCTGATCGCCTTCCAGCACAGCGTGCCGCTCAGCCACTCGATGGGCGCCGGGCCGTCGCTGCCGACCGAGGCGGTGCGGGCGCTGATGGTCGCGCGCATCTGCGGCATGGTCGCGGGCGGCACGGGCACCTCGGAGGGCGTCGTCATGGGCCTGGTCGCGGCGCTCAACGCCGGCGTCCATCCGGTGATCCCTTCTTGGGGCTCGGTGGGCGCCGCGGACCTTGCGCCGCTCGGTCATCTGGCCAGGGCGCTGCGCGGCGATGGCGAGAGCGAATATCAGGGCAGGATCATGCCATCGGCCGAGGCGTTGAAGCTCGCCGGGCTCGAACCGCTCGACCTGCGCGAGAAGGACGGCCACGCCATCATCGTCGCCAACAGCCTTTCGACCGGAACGGCGTGTCTCGCCCTCGAAGAGGTCGCATGCCTGATCGACTGGTCGCTCGCGGCGGTAGCGCTGAACTACGAGGCATTCCGCTCGTCGCTCAAGGCCATCGACAAGGATGCGCTGGCGGCGCGGCCGGCTTTCGGCCAAATCGAGATCGGCACGCGGCTGCGCACGGAGCTTTCGGGCAGCGGGTTGTGGCAGGAGGACGCCGCGCGGCGCCTGCAGGATCCGCTCAGCTTCCGCTGCGTGCCGCAGGTGTGGGGCGGCCTGCTGCACGCCTATGAGCAGGCAAAGCTGGCGACGGAGATCGAGCTTGGCCATTCGGGCGACAATCCGGTCATCCTGCCGGAGGCCGAACGGGTCGTCTCCAACGGCAATTTCGACCTGACCGCTTTCACGCTGACCTGGGAAAATCTCGGCCAGGCGCTGGCGCATTGCGCGGTCGGCACCGCCAACCGCTCGATGAAGCTGATGTCGCCGACGGTGGCGGAGCTGCCGCGCTTCCTGTCGGCCAGGGGCGGCAGCCGCCAGGGATATGCGGAACTGCAGAAGCCGGTCGCGGCGCTCGAAGCCGAGATCCGCCACCTCGCCAATCCGATGTCGCTCAGCCCTCTAGCCATCTCGGATGGCGTCGAGGACCAGTCGTCGATGGCGCCACGCGTGGTGGCCAAGACGGCAGGGATCATAGAACGCCTGCGCTATCTGGTGGCGATGGAGCTGATCTTCGCGGCGACCGGCGTCGAACTGCGCGGCGTGCTGGACAGCATGGGCGAAGGGCCTCGGCGCAGCTATGACGCCGTGCGGGCGCTGGTCGCCCCGCTCGACGACGACCGCGAGATGAGCGCCGACATGGCGCGGGTGGCGCGCATGGTGGCGGGGCCTCGGCTGTAGGCGGACCAACAGGCCCGCTACCAGCGCCGCGTCAGTCGGCCCGGACGTTTCGTCTGCTCGCAGACACCCTCGTCGACGCAGCTCGGCTTCCGGCCGGATTGCGGCAAGCGTCGCCGGCTACCTGTCGCGCGTCAGTCCGGCGACAAGGACAGTCCCGCGAGAAGCGGCGCGTAGGCGGCGAGCCTGCGGGATACGAACTCGGTGAAGAGCCGCACGCGCTTCGTCTTGCGTGTGTCCCCCTGCGTGAGAAGCCAGAGCGTTCCGTACATGTGCAGGTCGGTACCCGGCACCCTCGCCAGCAGAGGGTCGGCATCTCCCACGAAGCACGGCAGCGTCGTCATCCCGAGCCCCTGCCGCGCCGCGGCGACCTGCGCCTCGGCATCCGTGACCCTGAACGGAACCTCGGCGGCGCGAACCTCACCCGAGCGGGCCCAGTCCGGGATTCCATGAATGCTTATGACGATCCACCGGATGGGATCAGGCGCGCCCGCACGCCACGCGGCCAGTCGATCGCGGGCCATGTAGATACCGCCGAATACATCCGGTCCCTTCAGGCCGTGAAGATTGAGCGGCAGGGTTCTGCGGTCGTAAACGACGCGAATCGCAACGTCGGCCTCTCGGTTGGTCAGATTTGCCAGCTCGCCGGACGACAAGATTTCCATCTCGATGTCCGGATACAGACGCGCGAAATCGGAGAAGTCCGGCATGAGCAGGTGTGTCGCCAGCGGCGGCGCCAGTGTCACCCGCAGTAAGCCGCGCACGCTCTGGTCGCGGCCAAGGACGCGCGTCTCCAGCTGGTGCGACGACACTTCCATCTGGTCGGCAAGCTCGAGGACCTCCTCCCCTGCAGCCGTCAGGCGATAACCCGAAGGCAGCTTCTCGAACATGTGCGCCCCGAGCCGCCCCTCGAGCTGAGCGACGCGTCGCAGCACGGTCGAGTGGTTCACTCCGAGGCGCTCGGCGGCAGCCCGCACCGAGCCTGCGCGCGCGACGGCAAGAAAGTAGCGAACGTCATCCCAGTCGATCATGGTGCAATCCAGCACCGCCGAGGTGCGCCTTCCAAAGCCCGCATCTAACAGCAGAACGGGCGGTCGTCATAGCCTAAGCGGAGAAGCACGGCCCAATTCCGAACGGCGGACAACCGATCGTCGTGGCTGGCGTCGGTCGTCCAACCGGATCGATTTCGCACCACCGATGTGCGCGCTTCCGCACTCAACGCCTGACTGCGGCCGCCCCATCTTGAGGTTCTCGGGGCCTCCCCGAACGACCAAAAATGGAGCTTGGAAGGAAAGTCATGGGAAAGTTAGACGGTAAGGTTGCAGTCATCACGGGTGGATCGAGCGGCATGGCACTGGCGAGCGCCAAGCGGTTCGTTGAAGAAGGCGCCTATGTTTTCATCACGGGCCGGAAACAGGAGGCGCTCGACGAGGCCGCCAGGCTGATCGGCCGGAACGTAACCGGTGTGCGTGGCGACGCGGCCAATCTCGACGACCTCGACCGTCTGTTCGACACGGTCAAGCGGGAAAAGGGCAAGATCGACGTCCTGTACGCGAGCGCCGGCACGGGCGAAGCCGTCCCTCTGGGCGAGATCACCGAGCAGCACTTCGATGCGGCCTTCGGCCTGAATGCGCGCGGCACGCTGTTTGCGGTTCAGAAAGCGTTGCCGCTGTTCAACGATGGCGGATCGATCTTCATGACCGGGTCAGTCGCCTCGGTGAAAGGTTTTCCTGGTTACGGCGTGTATGCGGCGAGCAAGGCGGCGTTGCGCTCATTCGCACGCACTTGGCTCAACGAACTGAAGGGCAGGAATATCCGGGTGAACGTGCTGAGCCCGGGGCCGATCGCCACACCGATGCAGGACCAGGTTCTCACCGAGGAGGCGAAGCAGATGTTCGAATCCCTGATCCCGCGGGGAAAGATGGGGCGTCCCGAGGAAATTGCGGCGGTCGCGCTGTTTCTTGCTTCGGACGATTCCAGCTTCGTGAATGGGGTGGAGCTGTCTGTCGACGGCGGCTTTTCGGCCATCTGAAATCGCGCCTGATCGCGGGAATAGCGCGCCCATGGCGAAACGACTTCCACGCTGGACGGTCGGCCCGGTCGTTCACGACGGGACGTCTCCGTAAAGGTCGCCAGCGGAACGGATAGCCCGGCGCCGTTGAAGACCGGGGAATCAACATCAACACGGATCGGAGAAATATTATGAGCTATGCAATCGTAGGATTCGGTAAGGTAGGCCAGGCCCTCGCCCACGCCTTCGCCCGTAAAAACATCGACGTGACCGTCGCGAGCCGCCGGCCGCCCGAGGCGTTGGCGCCACAGGCTCGGGCGATTGGGCCCACGGTCGTCGCCAAGTCGCTGCGGGAAGCACTCGAGGCCGACACAATCATCCTGGCGGTCCCGTTCGGGGAGCATCGCGAGGTTGCGAAAGCCTTGCCGAGCTGGAAAGGCAAGACGGTCATCGACGCGATGAACGCGTTTCCCGTACCTGAAGAGCTGGACGGCCTGCCGTCCTCCGCCTTCGTCGCGAAGTCGTTCACCGGCGCCAAGTTCGTGAAAGGCTTCAATCACCTGATTGCAGCCACCCTGGCTGCGGATCCGGTCGTCGAGGGCGGCCACCGGGTCGTCTTTCTGTCGAGCGACGACGAGGAAGCGACCGCTCCCGTGGCGGCCTTGGCCAAACAGCTCGGGTTCGCACCCGTCAAGCTGGGAAGGCTCAACGAGGGTGGCGCGCTGGTGCACGCACGCGGCCGCGTCTGGGGCCAGCTCATCTTCCAGGATTTGTTCAAGAAGGAGCAGTAACCGATCTACGGCCCGTCACTCGAGTTCGGCAGACTTCGCGCCAACGGGCTCACCGCCTGCGTCGCGTTCGGAACGATCGTTCATCGTGTCGTCATTGGTGAGCTGTCGGCACGCTGATGGGCTGAAACGTCGACAGCCATCCGGCTGAGCGTCACAAAGTTCCGGATCTCAACGGACTCGCCAGCAGTTGACCGAGCCGATCAAACAGCGGCTTCAGATGAGGCATCGCCGGATGCCGGTCGAGATCGTTCTTCGAGCGCCAGTTCTTGGCTTCGTTCCGAGAGTCCCGTCGTTACCCGGTCTTGTCGAAACTACTTGCTCGACTGCGACGCGTTGCCCTGGACGATGCGGTCGATCACCATCGCGCATAGCAGGATCGCAAAGCCTGCCAGAAGCCCCTGCCCCACGGCGGCGTATTGCAGCGCGTTCAGCACATCCTCGCCGAGGCCCTTGGCTCCGATCAGAGAGGCGATGACGACCATGGAAAGGCACATCAGGATGGTCTGGTTGATGCCGGCCATGATCGAGGGCTTGGCCAGCGGCAGGTCTACCCGTGTGAGGAGAAACCATCGCGTCGCGCCATAGGCCTGCGCGGCCTCGCGAATGCTGGAGGGAACGCCCTGCAGGCCAAGCGCCGTCAGGCGCACGACGGGCGGCGTGCCGAAGATCAGCGTGGCAATGATGCCCGGCGGCTTGCCGATGCCGAAAAGCGCGATGACGGGGATCAGGTAAACGAAGGCCGGCATGGTCTGCATGAAATCCAGGACCGGACGGATGGCGGCATCGACGCGCGGCCGGCGTCCGCACCAGATGCCGAGCGGAATGCCGATCGCCAGACACAGGATCGCCGCCGTGCCGAGCAGCGCGACCGTGTCGAGGCTTTTTTCCCAGAAACCTAGCAGTGAAAGATAGGCAAGTGCCGCGCCGGTGAAGATGGCGACGCGGGGACCGGCGAGTTGCCAGGCAAGCAGCAGGATCAGCGCCATCGTCACCGGCCACGGCATGGCGGTGAGCGCATAGGCCAAGGCATCGAGGAAGCCGGACAGGCCGCGCGTGACGAGACTGAAGAACGTGTCACCCGACTGCGCGATCTGGTGCATCACGGTATCGAGCCCGGACGACAGCGCCGCCTGCCAACTCCTGTTCGACGGCGCCGCCGCCAGCCACGGCGCGGGCACGGCCGCGGCAAAACGATAGGCCGTGAGGGCAAAAATCGCGACGCAGAAAAGCGTGGCAAATGACGCGAGCACGTGGTTGCGACCGCGATGAATGGTTCGATCCGAACGCCATCGGGTAAAACGGCGTTCAAGCATGCCGTTGGCAAGCAGCCCGCTGAGCGCGGCGCTCAGCAGCAGCGTGGCCAGGCCTGTTGCAAGGAAGCGCGGACCTTGCGCGCGCGCCGCCGTCGCGGCGGCCACGGCCTGGGTCGCGGCGCGCTCAAGAGCCTTTGCCGATTTATCCAGGCCATCGGCGTTGGCGGCGCCCGAATCCTTGGCGGCCTGCGCCTGCTTGGCTCGCTCCTCGGCCTGTTGCGTCAGACGCTCGGCCCGACTCTGCTCCGCGGCCCCCTGATTGCCGGAGGCGCCGATGCTGATCTGCGCGACGGCCGCGATGTGGAGCAGGAGCGTTATCCAGAACAGGAGCAGCAGGTTGCGCGAAGCCGCCCAGACGGGCCCCAAAAGTGCGGCGGCCGGGTTGAACGACCAGGCTCTTCCGGTTGCGTTCCTGATCCTTGCAAACGCGCGGACATAGTAGTCGGCAGCCTGGACCGCGAATTCGCGGGCGAGCGCGTCCTCCGACCCGGCCTGAGGCTGGATCATCCCGTCGGGACTTGGGGGCAGATGCGTGTTCACGCCGTGTCCGCCTTTCTCAAGCCGTTGAGGATCGACTGTCGGTCGACGATGCCGACAATGTTGCCTTTTGCGTCCTCGACGGCCAGCGGATCCGGCGAGGCCGCGGCGATGTCCACGAGGGTGGACAGAAGATCCTGCTCGGCGACCCTGCGCAATTTGTGCTCCTGCGGGCCAGCCTCGGCGACAGGCCGCATGATGCGCCGGGCGGTGATGACGTTGAGGCGCGGTATATCGGCGATGAACCTGGCGACATAGTCGTGCTTCGGCGCCGTGACCATCTCCTCCGGCGTGTCGGTCTGAATGATCACGCCGTCCTTCATGATGGCGATCCGGTCACCGATGCGGATCGCCTCGTCGAGGTCGTGGGTGATGAAGATCACCGTCTTGCCCATCGACTTGGAAAGCGCCACGAACTCGTCCTGAAGTTGCCGCCTGATCAGCGGATCGAGCGCGCTGAACGGCTCGTCCATCAGAAGGATCGCGGGATCGGCCGCGAGCGCGCGCGCCAGTCCGACACGCTGCTGCATGCCGCCGGAAAGCTCCTGGCAGTAGCGGTCCCCCCAACCCGACAGATTGACCTTCGCCAGTGCCGCTTCGGCGACGTCGTAGCGACGCTGCTTGGTCGCACCCTGGATTTCGAGCGGCAGCGCGACATTGTCGCGGACCGTGCGGTGAGGCAGAAGTCCGAAGCTCTGGAACACCATGCCGATCTTGCGCGAACGCAACGCCCGAAGCTCGGCCGGCGTCTTCGCCAGGATGTTCTCGCCATCGATGAAGATTTCGCCCGACGAAGGTTCAAGCAGGCGATTGATGTGGCGGATCAGCGTCGATTTTCCGCTGCCCGAAAGACCCATCACGCAAAAGATCTCGCCGCGGGCAACCGAAATGTCGATGCCGGCGACACCGACCACGCAGCCGAAGCGCTCGGCGACCTGCTGCTTGTCGAGCCCCTGGCTGCGGATGGCCGAGATGGCCTCGCGCTCGCGGGCGCCAAAAACCTTCCACACCGCCTTCATGACGATGGCGGCGTCCGAACCCTTCGCGGCGTCGCGCGAAAAGGAGGCCGGCGTATGCGCTTGCATCATCGCCCCCAACCTCCATGCGAAACGGCTTCGCGCATGGTCACCGCGAAGCCGTCACGACCAGGAGGTTTTGCCCTGTCGTTCAGTGGCCGAACCACTTCGAAACCGTTTCGGGATTCGCCTTGATCCAATCCTTCGCCACCTCGTCGGCAGGCTTCTTGTCCACGATGATGGAGTATGCCCATTTGCTCACATCGTCAGGATTGAACTGCATGCGTTCGAGCGCGGCGACGAGGTCCGGCTGGCGATCGGCCAAGGACGAGGCGTAGGCGATGTGAACGGTCGTCTTGGCATATGCCGACGATATCTTGGATTTTTCGAACCATTGCGGGTCTTCGTTTGCCTGGACCACGACGAACTTGGCCGCATCATATGCCGGCTCTTCGAGGAATTTCAGCTTGTAGCGGGCGAAATTTTGGTGCGGTCCGTAGCAATATCCAACCCAGGGCTTGTCCTGCTTGGCCGCGGTGTCGAGCGTGGCGTTCGAAATCGCCTCGTCGGTCGCCTCCAGGTTGAAGAAATCGGCAAAGCCGTAGTCCCGGGCGCGAACCTTCTCGATGTTGGTCGACTGCCAGCCCGGCGCTCCAATCCAAATGTTGCCCTTGCCGTCGCCGTCACGGTCGAAGATCTTGGCGTTGTCGGGATTGGCCAGATCCGAAACATTCTTGATGCCGAATTTGTCGTAGGTGACTTCTGTGACGCAATAGCCCTGCTGGGCTTCGTAGCTGTTCTCCGCCAGCTTAACCGATTTCTTGTCCTTGACGTATTTATCGACGAGACCCTGCTGGTTGGGAAGCCAGGTGTCCGGCCATATGTCGACCTCACCCTTGTTGCGGTCCATCGCTTCCCAGATTACCGGCACGGCGGTGGTGGTGACCGTCGATATCTGCAGGCCGAATTCCTGCTCCGCCGCAGCTTTGATGACATTCATCACCGCGGTAGCGGTCGCGTAGTTTGGATCGGGCATCGTGACGTCGGCCGAAAAAGCCGATGTCATCGAGCCCGCGAGCGCTATGGCCGATAGTCCGAGAAGATAAGGTTTCATGACGGATTCCCCAATCCTGATGTCTTTGTTGATCTTGGCATCAGGTTAGCGAAACCGGCAGGCAATCCATCCCTTATTCTTCTGCATTAGGAAAAACGATGACTCGCATAAGGTCTTGACGCGCAAAGTGCTTTTAACGCTCAGAAATAATCCTGGTCGGGCATGCTCTCCTTGCGCCTGGCGATGAAGGCCCGCAGTTCTTCATCGATCGCGGGGTCGAGGCCGGGGTCCGCATAGTCGCTCAGAAGCTTCTTCCACTGGCGATTGGCGCGCTGGGCGGCATCCAGTCCGCCCTCGGAATTCCACTGCTCGAACGAATTGTTGTCGCTGATCGTCGAGCGGTAGAAAGCCGACAGGAAATTCGACTGCGTATGGGCGCTGCCGAGGAAATGAGACCCCGGCCCGACTTCCTCGATGGCTTCCATAGCTTGCGCATTCACCGACAGATCGATGCCCTCGAACAGGCTCATCACCTTGCCGCAAAGATCGGCATCGATGATGGTCTTCTCGAAGCCAGTGACGAGCCCTCCTTCCAGCCATCCCGTCGCGTGGTTGATGACGTTGGCGCCGGCGAGAAGCGACATCAGCAGACCCCACGTCCCCTCCTGCTCCGCCTGCGCGTCGGGCAGCTTGGATGCGGAGAGCGTGCCGACGGTGTGGAACGGAACCCCGAGCCTTCGCGCCAGCTGGCCCGCCGCCAGAACCATCTTTGCCGCTTCCGGCGTGCCGAAAGTCGGCGCGCCGCTTTGCATGGAGATGGTGCTGGCGAAGCTCCCCATCAGACAGGGTGCTCCCGGATTGATGAGCTGGACGAGCGAAAGACACGCGAGCGCCTCGGCCAGCACCTGCGCCAGCGTGCCGGCGACGGTGCAGGGGCTCATCGCGCCGGCGAGCGTCCATGGCGTGCAGGCGACCGGCTGGTTGTTGCGCGCGTAGACCTTGAGCGAGCCCGACATATTGGCGTCGAGCACCAGCGGCGCGTTGGTGTTGCTGACGTTGTAGAGCACAGCGTTCTCCGCAACGAACGCCTCGCCGAAGACGATCTTGGCGATATCGACCGCGTCTTGCGCCCGCATGGAGCCGATGAACGCTCCCATGAAAGGGCGGTCCGAGTAGCGCACATGCGTGTAGAGCATGTCCAGATGGCGCTTGTTCGCCGGGAGGTCGACCGGTTCGCACACCACACCTCCGGAATGGTGCAGGTACGGAATCATCTGGTGGATCCGCACCAGGTCGCGGAAGTCGTTCAGCGTCGCATAGCGACGGCCCCGGTCGAGATCGTGCACGAAGGGCGGGCCCCAGGATGGGCAAAGCACCGTGTTGTCGCCGCCGATCACGACGGTGTTGGCCGGATTGCGGGCATGCTGCTTGAACTGTTGCGGCGCGGTCGCGCGAATGAGCTTGCGGCACATGCCGGGCTCGAAGCGGACGCGCGTTCCCTTCACATCGGCTCCGGCGGCGCGGAAGAGATCGAGGATTTCCGGATCGTCATGGAATTCCATGCCGACCTCCTTGAGCAGGCGGTCGGCATTGGCCTCGATCAGGCTCAGCCCCTCCTCGTCGAGAATGTTGAACGTCCCGATCCGGCGGCTGAGGTAGGGACGGCGCGGTTCTTGCGCGCCGCGTTGCACGAGACGCGCGGCGCGGCCACGGGTGCGGGCTGGGGGTGCTGCCTCGCCAGGTGTGACGACATCTTCCATAGTGCCTCTCCAGACGTTCAAAGCGACGTCGCGGGTTGCAAGCGACCCATCCCGCGCAGCCGCAGATTTCGCGGATCGTACGGAGCTTCTTCCAGCTCTCGGGCCGCGAGTTCGTTGCCGAGGATCGATACGCCGAACGCACGTTCGGATACTCCTGGCCTGAGATAGGCGAGCGCCAGCACCTTGTTCGTGCGAAAGCCGTAGCCCCCGCTGGTGATGACGCCGACGGGCCGGCCATCGCTCAGGACGGCGTGGCCGTGGAACGGAAGCCGTTCGCCATCGTCCTCGATCTCCAGGAGCGCCATCCGCCAGGGACGCGCCTTCTGGCGCTCGAGCATGGCATCGCGGCCGACGAAGGAACGTCCGTCCGCCTTGACCAAGGCACTCAGCCCGGCCTCGAGCGGCGTGCGCTCGGTCGTAAGGTCCGCGCCCCAGCCGCGATAACCCTTCTCCAGCCGCATGAAGTTCAAGGCATAGACGCCGAAGGGACGCAGGCCGTGTTTCGCCCCCGCCATGGCGATCGTCTCGTAGAGCCGCCGGAACTGCGCTAACTGGACATGCAGTTCCCATCCCGGCTCGCCGGCGTAGGACACCCGAAGCGCCGTCACCTTGATGCCGGCGATCCTGATCGTCTGTGCCGACAGCCAAGGGAAAGCCGCGTTCGAGAAATCGACCTCGCTGACCGCCTGCAGGATCTCGGCCGCGTTCGGCCCCATGACGCCCAGCACACCCCGCCTCTCGGTGATGTTCTCGATGACGACGCCCGGAAACGATGCCGACCGGGCGCGAAGCAGGTCCTCGTCATGCCGTTCAGCCAGCGCGGCGCTGGTCAGGTAGAAACGGTGCTGCTCGAGCCGTGTGACCGTGAACTCGGACGCGACACCGCCTCTCTCGGTCAGAACGTGAATGAGGCCGATGCGGCCGAGGCGCGACGGCGGCGTGTTGGCGCCCAAGGAAGCCATGAAGGCTTCGGCGTCCGGCCCGCTCACCTCGAACTTCGAGAACGCCGAAAGGTCGATGACGCCCGCGCCGTCGCGCACGGCAAGGCATTCCCCTTTTACCGCGCCAAGCCAGCCCGGGCGTTTGAACGTCAGCGGCGGGTCGCGGTCGATGCTCGCTGTCGCGAACCAGTTGGGCCGCTCCCAGCCATAGGCGGCGCCCAGCACCGCGCCTTGCGACAGTTGGATATCAAGCGCCGGCGTGGTGCGGCGCGGACGCCCCGCCTCACGTTCCTCGTAGGGGTAGTGGACGCCGAACTGCAGGCCGAAGCATTCCACCGCCTTGTCGACGCGATAGTCGCGGTCTGCATAGTTGCCGAAGCGCCGGGGATCGATGGCCAGCGCATCGCGCGGGGGCTCGCCGTCGACGATCCAGTCGGCAAGGAAGGCGCCGGCTCCGCCACCTTCCATCACACCCATGCTCGACCCCGTCAGAAACCAGCCGTTCCTGAGGCCGAAAGCCGGGCCTACCAGCGGATTGGCATCCGGCGTGAAGGTGATCGGACCGTTGACCACGGTCTTGATGCCGGCATTGGCGAGCGCCGGCACGCGCTCCATCGCCAGCGCGATGATGTGCTCGACGCGGTCGAGGTCGGGGGGCAGCAGCTCCATTCCGAACTCGGGCGGCACGCCGTCGATCGCCCATGGATGAGCCGCCTTCTCGTAAGGCCCGACGATGTAGCCATCCCGCTCCTGCCGCAGATACCAGCTTTCCTCCGGATCGCGGATGATCGGCAGTTCCTTTTCGCCGGCCGCGATGCGCGCGGCAATTTCAGGCACGGTATCGGTGACGACGTATTGATGCTGCATCGGCACGACGGGCAAGTCGACGCCCATCATCGTGCCGACCTCGCGGCACCAGGTGCCGGCGGCGTTCACCACATGCTCCGCCCTGATATCGCCTTGCGCGGTGCGGACCAGCCACTCGTCCGAAGCCGTGCGCTCTATCGACAGCACAGGATTGTGCCGGACGATTTCTGCGCCGCGCGAACGCGCGCCCGCAGCCATCGCGTTGGTGGCCAATGTCGGATCGACATGCCCGTCATTCGGCTCATGGAAGGCGCCCAGTATGCCGTCGGTTTCGCAGAGCGGATATATTTTCTTCAGCTCGGCCGGCGTCAGGATGTTGAAGTCATGGCCGACGAAGCGGCCAAGGCCCTGCACATGACGGAACTCAGCCATTCGCTCGGGCGATCGCGTCACGCGCAGGGCGCCGCTTGCATGGAAGCCGGTCGGCAGGCCGGTTTCGGCCGTCAGCACCTCGCGGTAGAGCCGCACGGAATGAGCGCGCATCTCCATGATCGTGGCGTTGTGGGCGAAGTGCGTGCAAAGCCCGGCGGCATGCCAGGTCGAGCCCGCGGTCAGTTCCTGCCGCTCGACAAGCATTACGTCGCTCCAGCCCCGCTTGGCGAGGTGATAGAGAAGGGAAACCCCCATGGCGCCGCCGCCGATCACGACGACGCGGGCATGCTGTCTCATAATGTCTCCTGTTGGCCGCGCATTCTGCCGCCGGTTGGATCGTAGGGTGGTCTTTCGAGAAGCTTCAGGCCGAAGCGCTGCCCGGCGACCGCAATCTCGAAATTCGATGCGGCCAATTGCTGCTTGGTCTCGCCCGGGTCGCAGGCGACATAACCGAGACAGAGGCTCAGACCCGTGCGAAAACCGAAGCCGCCCGAGGTGGTCAGTCCGCCGAACTCGCCGTCCCGATAGATGGGCTCGTCATGCAGCAGAAGCGGATTGGCACCTTCGACCGCGAAATGCAGCAGTCGTCGTCCAAAGCCCTTCGCCTTGCGCGCTTCGAGGGCTTCACGGCCGATGAAATCGCCCTTCGTCCAGGAGACGGCAAAGCCCAGTCCGGCCTCGATCGGCGTTTCCTTCGGCCCGATATCATGGCCCCAGTGCCGATAACCCTTTTCCAGACGGCAGCCGTCCAGCGCATAATGGCCGCAAAAGACCACCTCATGCGCCGTGCCGGCTTCCCGGATGGTCGACAGCAGGCTTTCGGCGCATTCGACGGGAGCGTAGAGCTCATAGCCAAGCTCGCCGACGAAGCTGACCCGTGTGGCCCGCACATCGACCATGCCGATGTCGATGCGCCGTGAGGTCGAGAAGGGAAAGGCCGCTTCCGACAAGTCCGCGTCGGTCAGTTGCTGCAGCAATTCGCGGGAGCGTGGCCCCATGACGCCGAGAACCGCTTCGGCCGAGGTGGCGTCGAACACCGACACGTCGACACCGAGATCGCTGGCATGCCTGGCAATCCAGGCGAAATCCTTCTGCCGGGTGGCCGCGCCGGAGACGATCCTGAAAGCGGTCTCGCCGCAACGCGTGACCGTGACGTCGGCCTCGATCCCACCATGACGGTTGAGCATCTGCGTGTAAACCGCCCTGCCCTCCGCTACGTCGACATTGTTGGCTGCAAGCCGTTGCAGCAATTTCGCCGCATCGCGCCCGGTGACATCGAGCTTCGTGAACGGGGAAAGCTCGAACAGACCGACGCCGCTTGCCATGGCCACCGCCTCGCGTTCAGCCGCCGGCCACCAGTGCTGCCTGCCGAAGGTGTAACGCGGCTCGCGCTCGACTTCATTGTGGGCATACCAGAGCGGTCGTTCCCAGCCGGTCGGCGCGCCGAAGACTGCCCCGACCCCGGCTAGCATGCCGTGCCACGCCGAACGGCGCAGCCCACGTCCGGCACGGGACTGCTTGTAGGGCCAATGCATACCGAAGAGGTCGGCGACCGATTCCTCCATGCGCACCTGCACGAAGGCGCGGGACGCGGCGCTGCGGTCGAACCGCGCGATATCGAGCGGCCACAGATCGAGACCCGGCTCCCCATCGACGATCCATTCGGCCATCGCCTTGCCGGCACCGGCAGACGACATCATGCCCGTCGAATTGAATCCGGCGGCGACGAAGAAGCCCCGCAGATAGGGCGACTCGCCCATCAGCGGCTGGGTGTCCGGCGTAAAACTCTCCGGCCCGTTCATGAAGTGGCGGATGCCTGTTTCGGCAAGGGCAGGAAAGAGCCGCAACCCGGCCGACATGAAGGGTTCGAACTGGTCCCAGTCTTCCGGCAATTCAAGGAAGGGCCTGTCGCCAGCCGGGCCGGTGACGTCGAGGACCTTGGCGTTCGGCTCGAAGCCGCCAAGCACCAGCTTGCCGGAATCGCCCTTGACGTAGATGCCCTCGTCCAGGTCGCGCACGATCGGGAAAGGATTGGGCAACCCGGTCACCGGTTCTGTCACCACATACATATGTTCGGCTGCCTGCAGCGGCACCGGCACGCCGGCCATGGCCCCGATCTGCCTTGCCCAGGCGCCGCCGCAGTTCACCGCAACCTCGCAACGGATCGTCCTGCCAGAGGCGAGCTTGACGCCGGCGACGCGGCCTTTCTCGATCACGAAGCCGCTGCAGGCCGTTCCTTCCAGGATCCGGATTCCGGCGGCGCGTGCCCGCCTGGCATAAGCCGCGCAGATATCGACCGGATTGGCCTGCCCGTCTTCCTCGACCCAAAGCGCGCCCGCGAGCCCGTCCAGCGCAATTCCTGGAACTCGCTCGCCGACGACATCCGCTCCAACGATCTCCACCTGGAGACCACAGACATCACCCATATGCGCGATGCGTTTAAGCTCGCTCATCCGCTCTTCCCGACGCGCCAGCCAGACTCCACCGGTTTGCCGGTAGCCTGAGGTTTGGCCGGTCAACGCTTCGAGCTTCGGGAACAGTTCGGTCGCGTATTGCGCCAGGCGCGTCAGGTTGAGCGTTGCCCTGAGCGGCCCCACGATCCCGGCCGCGTGCCAGGAGGTGCCGCTCGTCAACTGGTTGCGCTCGATGAGAACGACGTCGGTAACGCCAAGCTCGGCAAGGTGATAGGCGACACTCAAGCCGATCACGCCGCCGCCTATGATAACGATCCGAGCGTCTTGCTTCACCGATGCGATACCCTTGCCGTCGAAAACGGGGCGATCTTTCCCGCCAAGCAGGCTTGCGCTCAATGGGATTTCTGCAACATTAGCAAAACTTATGTACGGTCCCGCGAAGGAGCCCTGGTGAAGAGCGGCAGTTTCGACTTCAACCTTTTTCGATCGATCGAGGTCTTCGCGGCCGTCGTCGAAACGCGGCACGTGACGCAGGCCGCGCAGATGCTCGGCATGACGCAGTCCGCCGCCTCGCAGCATCTGAAGAACCTGGAAACGGCCCTCGGCGTCAGCCTGATCGACCGCAATCTGAGGCCCATCGAGCTGACCAAGGCCGGGATCGCGCTGCATCGCCGGGCCACCGCGATACTGGCGGAAGTCGAGGGGCTGCGCACCGACGCCCGCCGCATCAACGCCGCGCCGCTGCCGCTGCTGAGGGTGGCGCTGCTGGCGTCGATCGCCACCACGCTGGCGCCGGCGCTTTCCGTGCTGGCGCGCAAGAATTTCGGCATTCCCGAACTCAGCCTCTTTGCCGGGCTTGCCACCGACCACGTCGCATTGCTTCGGGCACGCCGCGCCGATCTTGCGGTAACCTCGGGCGAGCTGTTCGAGATCGAGGGGCTGACGCGCTACCCGGTCATGACGGAAAAATTCCTGCTGGTGACGCCGAAAGGTTTTGCCGGCGATGTCGGCGACATCGCCAAGCTCGCCAGAAAACTCGCATTCGTGCGCTTCTCCAGGGAGACGCCGGTCGGGTTGCGGGTCGACCAGCATCTCAGCCGCTTGCGCATAGAATTGCCGCGGGCAATGGAGGGCGACCGCTCCAGCGTCGTGATGGCGCCGGTTGCGGCAGGCATGGGTTTCGCCATCCTGACGCCGACCCTGCTCATCGACGGCCTTGCCGAGGGCATGGAAATCGACATCCATCCGCTGCCGTTCACCAGCCTGTCCCGCAACATCCTTCTGGTTGCGCGCGAACGCGAGCTTGGGGATCTGCCAGAGGCCTTTGCCGCGCGTACCGCCGAAGTGCTGAAGCAGACGATAAACGAGCGCCTGCCCGATTTGCCTCCCGACCACTACGCTCTGGACTCAACCGTCGCTTCAACATGAGGCGGACCGCATTGCCCTCGTCAGATCCGCCAGCTGCTAAT
Source organism: Mesorhizobium sp. B2-4-6 (assembly GCF_006442775.1). NCBI lineage: Bacteria > Pseudomonadati > Pseudomonadota > Alphaproteobacteria > Hyphomicrobiales > Phyllobacteriaceae > Mesorhizobium > Mesorhizobium sp. B2-4-6. The sequence continues at coordinate 189,038 of NZ_VFVI01000009.1, read as the reverse complement.
CGGCTGCATCAGTTATCCTGATGGATGATTTTGCCGGATGCCTTCGGCGCGCGTCCATGTTCTATCCTGCTCCCGTCCAATCCGGGAGGCCAAGATATGAACGCTCCTCATACCCATTCACCGCTCGCGGTCGACTGGTCGACGCAAAGTATCGTCGACCGCAGGAACCGCTTCTACTCCGCCTCCCAGCGCAAATTCGTTCCTTACAAGGATCCGCTGATCATCAAGCGTGGCCGCGGGCAATATGTGTGGGATGAGCAGGACAGGAAATACATTGACCTGCTTGGAATGAACCTTTGCATCTCGGTCGGCCATGCCCATCCGCAGGTCGTCAAGGCGGCGAGCGAACAGGTCGCCGAGCTGACCCACTGCACCACCATGTTCTACCATCCGGTGCCGGCCCAATATGCCGAGGAACTGGCAGGCACGATGCCGGCTGGTCATGAGTGGGTCGTCCATTTCACCAATTCCGGCGCCGAAGCGATCGACCTCGCGCTTCTGATGGCGCGTTCGCACACCCACAACATCGACATGCTGGCGCTCGCCTCCAGCTATCACGGCGCCACCTTCGGCGCGCAGTCGGTGACGGGGATAGCCGGCTTCCGTCACTCCGTTCCACAGCTTGGCGGCGTGACGTTCGTGCCCGAGCCGAACCAGTATCGCGGCATTCACGGCGAAGGCGTGGAGCCTTACCTGAAGGAGATCGACCGGGCGATCGCGACGTCGACGAGCGGCAGGCTGGCGGGCATGATCATCGAACCCGTGCAAGGCTATGGCGGCATCGTCCCCATCCCCGAAGGCTACATCGCCGGAGCGTTCGAGCGCGTGCGCGCCGCAGGCGGCCTTTGCATCGTCGACGAGGTGCAGGCCGGCGTCGGGCGTACGGGCGACGCTTTCTGGTCCTTTGAATCGCATGGCGTGGTGCCCGACATCGTGGTGGTGGCGAAGGGCGTGGGCAACGGCATCCCGCTCGGCGCGGTCATCGCCAAGCGCGACGTTGCCGAAACGATGGCCGACAAGTTCCTGTTCCACACCTACGGAGCGAATCCTGTCGCCTGCGCGGCCGGCAGGGCCGTGCTCAAAGTGATGCGGGAGGAGCGGCTGCAGGAAAACGCGCGGGCCGTCGGTGGTGCGCTCAAGGGGCGGCTCGAGGACCTGAAGGAGCGCTATCCGATCATCGGCGACGTCAGAGGCCGCGGCCTGATGCTTGCGATCGAGCTCGTCAAGAACCGCGCGACGAAAGAGCCGGCGCCGGAGGAAACGCTCGCTGTCTTCGAGGAAACGCGCCGCAACGGGCTCGTCGCCAGCCGATCCGGACCCTACCGGAACGTCATCCGGATGTGCCCGCCGCTTTGCCTGGCGATGGCGGATGTCGATGATGTCGTGGATCGGTTCGAAAGAAGCTTCGCTGCAATAGCACCATGACGGACTGTGCAACGCGCGTCACCGGCAGTGATCCTGTCTGGTCGTGTTTCACGTCGACGGTACGTCCCGGACCAGCACCTCGTTGACCGGCGTGCCGTCGAAGTCGAACTCATCGATGTCCTTGGCGATCGGCAGCTTGGCGACGGTGAGCTGGTATTTGATGGAGCGGGCCTGCCTCTCGGCGATCTCGGCCGACAGCAGATCGCCGACGATCCTCGGCGGCTCGTGCTGGCGCTTGATGCCTGTCGCCATGACCTCGTCATAGCCGCCCCGCATCCCGTAGAGCTTCAGCGTCCCCATTGGGTCCAGAACCTGCGTGCGTTCCATCAGCTTGCCCTCCCCAGGCTGTCGTAGCGGGCGCAGTCGGCCTGCGGCTCGTGTTGCAGGCGAAGAGCGTCCGGGATCAGGATGGTGACGGCCGGCGTCGGATCGCGCCGCCGCGTCTGCCGAAGATCAGTTGCGCGCCGCGCAGCTTGTCGACCGCCAGCGTGGCCAGAGCCTGGCCCTCGACATCCTCGGCGATGATCCGCAGCGGCTTGCCCGACCGGACCACGGCCTCAAGCACGGGAAGCAGCGCCTGCGGGTCGCCGAGCTTCTTCTCGTGGATCAGGGAGCCAAAGGGCGTAGCCGACATCCCGCAGCAGAAGGATGGCTGCGGATACTCCTTCAGAAGGAACCTGTGTACGTCAGGCCCGGCGGTAAGCATTAAAGCTTAGCCAGGGCGGATGCCCGGAGTCTTCGCAACCATGTAAACTCTATTCTCGCTGGGATCGGCCGTCTGGGCGCTGGGCGCGACAAGATGCCTGCCAAGAGCGCTAGCAACTGGCTGCCGAGACCGGGCGCGTTGGTTTTGCCGGTGATCTCAGGCCGTTAGCAAGGTTGGCCCGTCTTTTCGCGTTTTCGCGCGGGCGCGAAGGGCAGCGCTGACAGGCAACGACGGCGATATGCTTGGCGTTCCAATACAGGAGGAGAAACGGTATGGCCAAGCAGATTATGCGTGGGACGTTGGGAGCTAAGGAGGTCCGGCAACTCAAAGAAGTTTACGACCGCGCCCGGGCTGTCCAAGCCAGGTACGCAGAATCCCACCTTGCAGGCAGGGCGGCAAAAACCCTGATCGATGCCTTCGAAGCCCCTATCCATCCCGGCGATACGGCTCTCGATCCTCAATGGCTGAGCAAGGCCGCTCCCATGGGAAACGCCTGAAGACCGAAACGTCATATGCATTCATCGACAACGGCTGCGATAGCCAAAGCGAGCCGCTGAAGAGGATTCAGGGGAACGCGCTTAGGCCTTTGTTTTGATGCATGCCTCCCAGAATCGCTGCACATTTCTGGGAGACATATATTGTAGCCGCCCTGCCCGGCCATTCTTGATGCCAGGCGTGCAAATTTCCAACTGCGACTTTCCGCAACCGGCCAAATCGCGTTTTGGACGCGAATGCACAAGCCAGGCGGTTGTAAATCACGCCTCGCCTGAGGCCGCACTATCCCGCCGAAGACATCGGCTCCCGATTTCTCCACCTTAGGAGACTGATACGGAACTTCGAAGTCGTTGGGGCGTTACAGCCGTCGGAGAAGTGTCCATCGGGCGTTGCAACCATAGCCAGTTCATTGTGAAGCCGCTCACATCTGGCGTTCAAGAATTAACTATTGTAGGTTGTGGTCGAGTTGGGGAAACTGCTGGTCTCAATGCAGACATTGACGCAATTCATAGGCCCACGTCCGGTTGGGGGGACGCGGTCGAAGACTGAGTGGGTCAACGACCATGTTCTGGCTGTTACCGCAAGGGCCTACAAACCCGATTCCATCATATGTCGCCAGGATGACGACAACGATACGATATTCATCGTAAAGTCAGGCTGGACCCTGCTCTATCGCGAGCTGCCGGATGGAGAACGGCAGATCGTTGACACTCCCCTTTGGGGAGACATTGTCGGCTTCCGCTCCGTAGACGGACCACGGTTCGCTTCGCTAGCATCCATAACCGACGCGACTGTTTACCCGATACCAAGGAAGGCCTTGGTCGAGGGAATCTTGTCCGAAGCTACTTTCGGCAGCAAGATTGCCCACTCCTTGGCACGGATGAATGCCATTCTAGCCGAGCACCTGGTGAATGTCGGGCGGCGCAACGCAATGAGCCGGACCGCCCATTTCCTGCTCGAATTGGAGGAAAGGCTCTCCAACGTTGGCCTGTCCGCTCGCGGGAAGTATGACTGCCCTCTCACTCAGAATGAACTGGCGGACACCCTCGGAATGACCCCCGTTCACGTGAACCGGACTTTGAGGGAACTCCGCAGTGCCGGTCTTGTCTCGTTCAAGGCCGGTCATGTCGAGATTCTCAACCGCAAGAATCTCGTGAAATTGGCCGGGTTTGAGAAAGAGTACCTCAGCTAGATTTCTCCCGGCGCATCCAGCATGCCTCCGCGATCAGTTTTCAAGCAGCAGGCATAGCGGCGTGGCTGGGAACGTGCGGCGCGGCGTCTTCAAGGCCTGGTCGGCTCCGCTTATTCCCAAATTTACTAAAAATTAATCTAGGTTAGCGACCGCTAATAACACCGCCCTAGAGTGACGTTGGCCATTCTTCGCTGGGGTAGGCGGGAACGGCTGTGTGGTCAGGGTGAAGCGATCCAGCCTTAAAACTGGACGGGCAGGATCATTTTTCCAAATTCTAGAACAAGGGATGGTCGGCCGCTGGAGGCGGCTCGTGGGCAATAGGGTGGATAATATGAGTTCCTCAGCCGGACTGGTTACCTCTTTGAATCAGCCTAGGGTTTCGAGTAACGGAACCGAAAATGCTCATCATGATCAATGCCTGCTCATACTGGATGGAAGGGCCTTGGACCGAGAATGTCTCGCATCGGCCCTCGTAGACCACGAACTCGGCATGGCGGTCGCAGCCATGGGTTCGATCGAAGAATGGCGCATGAAGAAGGGCTCAGCCCCCCCGCTGGTCGCCATACTCTTCAACCTTGGCGGTCGGAAAGTCACCGATCATGTCACGGCAGACGAGATCAGGCGCATATCGTCTGAGTTCAAATCGATCCCTGTAGTTATCCTGGCGGACAACGAGGACCTTGCACAGATATTGGCAGCACTCGAATGTGGCGCACGAGGCTACATTCCGACCTCAGTCGGTATCGATGTGTGTGTCGAAGCAATCAACCTTGCTGCAGCCGGAGGTATCTTTGTTCCGGCAAGCAGCGTTCTCTCCATGCGGCATCTGATCGAGTCAGAAAGCCGCGACGTGCAGCCTTTGTCGAGAATATTCACTCTAAGGCAAGCCGAGGTCGCCCAAGCGCTCCGCCGCGGGAAAGCCAACAAGGTCATCGCCTATGAGCTGAATCTGCGTGAAAGCACCGTGAAGGTGCATATCCGAAACATCATGAAGAAACTGAAGGCGACCAACCGCACGGAAGTCGCCTACAAGGTTAACGCTCTCTTCGCGGAAGGAGCTCTGCGAAAGTGACGATCCCAGGTCGAGGAGCCGCTGGGCTGGCGCGGGGCCGCCCCGGTCTCGTCCATCCGCTTCAACCGCTCAGTCGCTGCACGGTAGCTTGGCGCCAATCGGGCCTCAGCGAAAGCCCTTCAACCTTGACCGTGATTTGAGGTCCATCACCCCGACAAAATCCCAACGCGCTCTGGCATACCAGGGCCGACCGCGCCTTTCGGTGTTGTTCGTTGCTCCGAGCCTCGGGGCACAATCTCGCGCGTGCCGTCCAGCCATGAGGTCGATATTACGTCGGAAACCGCGCAAGAAAGGAAACGCCGACTTCCGCCCTGCCGGCAGCCCCGCCTGGTTGCCGAAATCCGCTTATCAGTCAAGGGAACTAGAGAAGGTATGTCTGCCCACCCAGCTCAGGGCTTCCTCGACCGTATCGAAATTCTTATGCTGCCCGCTTAGCAACCCGAAGCCTGTCTCAAGGAACCATTTGCCCTTTGTGGAGTAGGCTTCCTCGTCGATGCGAGTAAGGACTGCAACCAGTTGATCGAACTTCCAGACCAGAAGTCCCGACTCTCCGCCCGCGACCGTTCCAATGCGGGCTTCGTTGAGCGAAAATCCAGGAGCAATTTGTGCGTTGCTCACCTTGATGCATCCTCTCAACTTCAAAAAAGGATGTTGAAAATTTGTTGGCTTTGAATGGGCTGCTGCTGTTCCTCGCCAGACGGTACAGACAAATTTTTGTTAGCACACCGTCGGGCGAGTTCAAGCCTTTTCACTGATGATCCACCGCTAGTTTTTCGCGAAATGTAAACTGCCAAAGAATTTGGCCTGCCTGATCTGAAAGCCGTGGCGAAATAGTCGACTCCGCGCAACCCGTCGAGCCCAGCGAATGTCTCGCGGTCGACCCTGTCCTACGAGCGTGGGGTTGGCTGCAGGCACATTGTGATTTCGCACGAAGCTCGGTCTGCTCCACGACCACCCCGGCGGGACTTCATCTCAAGAAGAGGCGGCGGTCACATCGGATGAGCGCTTGAGAAAGCGGTATCCCTTTTGTGCTCCAATCAGCTCTTGCTGATCGTGGGAGGGCTGAATGGCGATCTTTTCGTTCCCTGACAGGCCATTGCCGGACGAGGGAGTGAGCACGCCGTGATTCATCGCCCAAACTGCAGCCTGAGTACGGTTGCGGACCCGAATTTTTCGAAGGATTGCCTTGACGTGTACTTTCACCGTAGCTTCGGCGATGTCAATTTTGCGCGCGATGGTTTTGTTAGACTCTCCTTCAATCAAGCAACTAAGAATACATTTTTCTCTATTCGACAAAGCTGACAGCTCTCTCTCCTCATTCTCGATTTCAACAGCCGCGCTTGTCAAATCACGCACCGAATCATACTTCGCGGGCCAAATGTCTTGAATAAAAGCCGACGTTTCTGCAGGCAAAACGGTCTGGCCGAGCATAACCAATTCGATTGTCTTGATTAATGTTTCTCGAGCGGCAGTCTTGGTCAAATACGCGTCAGCCCCCGCGCGAAAGGCTGAAACTATATCGTTCGATCGGCACTGATCGGCCAGCGCCACGACATGGCTGGTCGGATACATTGCTTTAAAGTCTGCAATTTGTCCAAATCCGGCATCCTCCCCTGTGCCGTCGACATCCACGATGAGCAAGACGGGCCGGTGCTGAGGTAGCGATTTTTGCAGAAGATCGTGAACACAAGCCGCAGAGGAGAGAATACGAAATTTTTCCGCATCCAGGATACGAATGAGACCCTCTCGAAGTAATTCGTTCGCCCCGACAAGCACTGTTACAAACGATTGCCTTGTCATCACAACTTCCTCTAACCTGTGGCGCTCGACATCCCTAAGACCCGGCGTACGTGCCCGGCACGCAACGCGCCAACCGCCCTAATTTCCTTAGCTTAAATTACCTTACGCCACGAAATCCCATGCCAAGATACCCTCTTTAGGCGCCCAAATACCCTCTTTAGGCGTAGGGCAGCATCGTCGAGGACGATCCGGATTCTCAAACCTCGATCGGGTTTGCGGCTAGGAGGCGTAGATGGGTGATCTCCTCGTTCTCCAAATTTTAGACGATGAAATCGGGAGATGCCCAGCCGTCCTGCGGATGCATGTTGGGCCGCAGGCGGTTCGAGACGCTTCGTCGGCTGACCAATCCCGGCCGTTCGCCATCGCCTTGTTTCGTTTGCCGTCAAAGAGGTTCTTCTGCGGCGCAGCAATCTGCTCATTGAACGAGTCCGCGCAGGCGGTGTTTATCCGGAAGGAGTGCCCACAAAGGATAGTTGTGCCGTTGGGGGTGAAGGGTCACGATAGGGCGGAGCCTTGCTCGGCTCGACCAGTTCGAGACGGGATGGTCACCACTGAAAAAGTGAAGGTCACGCGCCATGGCAATAGAGACAAAATACAATTCGAAACCCGTCTCCGAACCCGTCGCTTCCTCGTCACATTTGGCCCGGAGCGGCATGAAGGGCGTCCTGCTTGTCATGGGGCTCTCCAGCGTCGCCGTCCTGGGAGCGGGCGCGATCAGAAACTGGGAGGCCATCGAGAATGCCTCCGGACCCGCAATGCAGAAGGTCGAGGACGTCTCCGGAGCCTTGGCACGGAGGGTCGAGGAGGTTTCCGGAACCCTGGCGCAGAGGACCGAGGAGGTCTCCGGAGCCCTGGCGCAGAGGGTCCAGGACGTCTCCGGAACCCTGGCGCAGAGGACCGAAGAGGTCTCCGGAGCCCTGGCGCAGAGGGTCCAGGAGGTTTCCGGGGCCCTGACGCAGAGGACCGAAGAGGTCTCCGGAGCCCTGGCGCAGAGGGTCCAGGAGGTCTCCGGAACCCTGGCGCAGAAGGTCTCTGCTGCCATGGACAACTGGCAAGATCAACCGGCTCAAACCATGGCCGAACCGTCCCGCGCGATCGTGCCTGGAACGGAGGCGTTGGCCGCCGCTTTCACCGAACCGAGTGCCATACCTACCATCTCTCGTGCTGAGGGCTCCAAAATTCTCAACATGGGACCGGCTTCGCCTCCCGCGGCGTCGATCGAAAGGAGCGCCGCCCCTGCTGTCGCCACCAATTCCGAGCGTTCCAGAACGCTCGGCATTGCGCCAGACGTGCCAACCGGTAGCCAGTTCGGCGTCGGCGACCGCCTCAAGCTCGCGTTCTACGAGCGAGTCGACGTCGAGGAGGACAAGTGGGGGGCCGCGTCCTCGGCCTCGGCCCTGAGCGGCATCGTGCAGCGTCCGGAACTGAGCGGCGAATATACTGTCCAGGAGGACGGCACGATTTCCGTGCCCTTGCTTGGCGCCATTCCGGTCGCCAACCGGTCGGCGCAGCAAGTACAGGACAACCTGGTGGAAACCTTCAAACTACTGCTGGGCCGCAAGGGGCTGGTCAACATCCTGTCGCTGGAGCGCTCGCCTATTTACGTGCTGGGGCCGGTCAAGAATCCAGGCTCGTTCAAGTACGCGCCCGGCATGACGATCCTACACGCCATCGCGCTGGCCGGCGGACTGAACCAGGGCCAGAGCGAGCCGTGGCAGAAGATCGAAGCCGTGCGTGAAACCCAGAAGCGGAGCGGGGCGATCGATGCCATGGTGAAACTGCTCGCGCGCGGGGCGGTCCTGGAGGCCGAGCGTGACGGTACGGCGCCCAAGATCCCGTCCCAGTTGCTGGAATTGGCCGGCGCGGCCGAAGCCGCCAACCTCGTCAATGAGCAGAGCGACCGTCGTAGTGCCCTCGCCATGGCCCGCAAGTATCGCGAACGCGCGACCCTGAACGCGCTGGAGGCGGCCAAGCAGGATGTCGTCGCGTATGGACACATGGAATCGCTCGACGAACTCGTCAAGCTGCGCCAGGAGCGCGTCAACAGTATGCGCACGCTCGTGGACCGCAAAGTTCTCAACGTGACGATGATGGACCAGGCCCAGAGCGAGTTGTCCGACGCGGAACAGCGTCGGCGGGACGCCCGCAACCAGTACGCGAGCGCCAAGCAGCGCGTCGCTTCGCTGGAGGCTGAGGTGTTGCAAACCCGTGCCGACCTCAGGAACGATCTGGAGGTCGAGCTTGAGACGACGGAGAGCCAGATCGCGGCCAATGTACGCGATTTGAACGCCAGCGAAGGCATCCTGTACACGTTGCCGGTGACCCGCGCCCAGTTTGCGGCCCAGTTCGCGACGAACGCGAACAGGGTGACCTATCAAATCGTGCGGCAATCGACAGCCGGGCCGGTCAGCATCGAGTCCGCCGGGATGACCCTGTTGCGGCCAGGTGACCTCGTCAACATCATCGTGGGCGAAAGCCAGCCAGGAGAGCCAGCCGGTTCGCCGGTCCCAACCTCGTCGCCGACCGGCGACAGCTTGCCGGCCGCGAGCACTCTCAATGACGTAGGGCCTGGCCGCGTGCTGGCGGATCAGGTGATTAGTCCGAATTGATGCCTGGCAAAGGACTTTGCCCTGGACATGGCAATTCGCCACCGGCGGCCGCAACGCTAGTAATCCAGGGCGCGTCCCGCTGGAATCATAACGTGGGGCGTTGGCGAAGTATTTAGCCAATCGCACGGCGTCGAAGACCGAAGCTGCCCTCTCTCTAGCGACGGCCTTAGTCGTTTGTTTTTGGCCTTGCTTCAATGTTTTGGCCTGAAACTATTCTATTGGCAAAGTATTTGAAAGATCGGGGCATGTCAGGATCTGGCGACATCTCGGTTATCGAAGCGAAGCGCTATCGTGTTGCTTCAGACGAGCCTGCCATGCCTCAGGATACGGTCATCGACGTTAGCGTGGAGATCTTGCAGAACATCGCGAAACTTGAGACCGATTGGAAGGAGCTCGAAGCGCGAGCAACTCACTCATTCTATCTGTCCTGGCTTTGGATCGGAACTTGGCTGCGGCATCTCCCGGCGGGGGCGCAACCCCACGTTTTAGTCGCTCGGACGTCAAGCAAGATCGTCGGCCTGGCGATTATTTGCCGGCGGAGGGCGTGGAGTTTCGGGCCGCATGCGCGAGCGCGTTGGCTGCTCAATGAAACCGGAGACGTTCATTTCGATCGATTGTTCATCGAGTACAACAATATTCTTGCGGATCGATCCTTGGCCGATGCCACCAGGGTGGCATGCCTCGAGGCCTTGGCACATCACTTGCGCTACTCTGACCAGCTGGTGCTCTCCGGAATTGATCCGGACCTCGACTTGGCCGCTTGTCGCACCGCGGGTCGGGCTGGGTTCCTTACCGAGGTCAAAGCGGAAGATACGGCACGGTGGATTGATTTCGCCAAAGTCCGGCAGAAAGACGGAAATTACCGCGCCACACTGGGCCGCAATACTCGCCAAGCGGTAAGCCGTGCCATGCGGTTATATGCGGAACGCGGCCCCATTGAGTTCCGGACGCTGGAAGCGACATCGGAGGCGCTCGCCGCGTTTGATTTGCTCGCCGAGCTTCATCAGGCGCGGTGGAGACACAAGGGATCCTTTGCCAATCCGAGCTTCCGCCGGTTTCACGAGGACCTCATTGCGCGCGGAGTTCCCACGGGGACCGTCCGCATCTCACGGACGCTGGCTGGGGACCAGACAATTGGTGTCTTGTACAATTTCGTGCATGACGGCCGTGTTCTCAACTATCAAAGCGGCTTTCTGTTTGAGCGCGACGGCCGGCTCAAACCCGGGCTTGTCAGCCATGTGCTGGCTATTGAGGACAGCTTCGGACGCGGGGAGCGCGGCTACGATTTTCTGGCAGGCGCCGCCGGGCACAAGTCACACCTGGCCAATGCCGAGCATCCTTTGACGTGGATCGCAATAGGCAGAGACAGTCCAGAGCGCCGCATCGAGGCAAAGCTGCGCGGTGCCAAGCGGGTGCTAGGGACCATTGCCACTCACATGAGACAGGCCGCGGCTTGAAGTGTCGAGGCAAAATAGGAGCTGCCACTCTGTATCAAGTTTTTGAGGCAGGCTCTTGGACCATCGATCGGCAGGTTCGGCAGGCTAGGACAAAGGAGATGTTGGATTTGTCTAATCTATGTTTCAGCGTGGCGGAATTGGGTAGACGCACCGCACTGTTGATGCGACGCCGAAAGGCTTGTAGGTTCGACTCCTACCGCTGGAGCCATAGATTCCAAGTCGCAACGTAGCCACCATAGCCGATCGATAAGTCAGAAGAGGTAATCCGAATTGGATCTTAACTGACGGTTGGCATCGCAAGCGAAGCGCGGAGACTGCTTTGATCCGACGCAATTCCGCATCCAAGTAATTTGGCCAACAGCCTACTCGTCAGAACAGGAGGAGATCACGGGGCGCGAGTTCATTGCCAAGATTGGTGTCAAGATAAATTTGGCCGTTTCGCCTTCGACAACCCCTCGCAGCGGCAGCATTTCCAGTGGCTTTATAGCCCCATCCATACATCAAAATATCCACCTGCCGCTCCTTGCTTTCGCCCTTACGTGATTGTTTCATTGGAATGCACATGAACGGCGCTGCCGTTCTTATGCGCATGAGCTTTCCCAGCGACCGGGACGCACGTATGACTTCTGACTGCTGCCCTGTGCTTGAGTTCATTCAATTTTCTGGCGCTCCTGTGGAACCGGAACCGCCCCCCTCAAACCCTTTGGATAAAGTCGGGCTGAGACCCGGGATCATAATGCCGGTTCTCGACAAAGATGGTTTGGAGGTCCTGGCATTCATGCTCGATGCTGAGCAGAACGTCATCCGCGAGATAGGCGTTTGCCTCAACGAAGAGGAACGTCGGCGCGCCGAGGGGTTGAGACTGGAGCGGGACCGCCGCCGCTTTGAAGCTACCCGTGGGCTGCTGCGCCGGCTCCTCGCCTCCAAACTGGGAATCTCGCCGTCCGACATCGAACTGGAATATGGACGCCTGGGCAAACCCCACCTCTCGCCCCGCATGCCTGCTCGCGATTTGCGCTTCAGCGTCTCACGATCCGGAGATGTCGCGGTCGTCGCCCTCTCGACCAGGGAGGAGGTCGGGGTGGACATCGAGGCAGTTCTCCCGGTGCCCGAAGCGGACAAGATCGCAGCGCTCTGCTTTTCCGCCTCCGAATACGGGGCCTACACCGCCCTTGCTCCGCAAGACCGGCTGGAAGGCTTCCTCCGGCGCTGGACCCGGCTGGAGGCTATCTCCAAGGCCTTGGGATGCGGTTTGGGACAGCCCTTTTCTTGGCAGGAAAGGGATTGGGCTGTCCATAGGTTCGTACCGAAACCCGGGTACATCGGGACCGTGGCAGTCCGGAATTGAGTGGTAGTCCGGAATTGAAATGTCGGCGATGCCATCATTCACTTACGATGCACTGCGGATAAGCGAGGAGGTCAACCAACTCGAGAGGCCCTATGTCGGCGGACTTGATGCAGATCCCGGAGCTTCTCGCAGACCTCGCGGTCAAGGACATCAAGGTCTGGGCAGAGGGCGACCGGCTGCGCTGCAACGCCCCAGTTGGCGCACTGACTGCCGAGTCTTCCGACCAGTTGCGTAACCGGAAGGGCGAAATCATCGCGTTTCTGAACATGGCCACGGCTGCAGCCCGGCAACAGCCAGCAATCATTCCCCTGCAGTCTCGCGGAACACGCACGCCCATTTATGCCGTGCCCGGGCATATCGGGGCGCCCTTCTCATTCTCGGACCTGTCGAAGCACCTGGGTGGCGATCAGCCGTTCTACGCACTCCAACCGTCTGGCTTCGATGGGCAGAGCGAACCGATGGAACGCGTCGAAGATATCGCGGAGTATTTCGCCCGCCAGATCGTCGCATATCAGCCCACCGGTCCGTACATCATCGCCGGTTACTGCTCCGGCGCTGCAACCGCTCTCGAGCTGGCGAAAATCCTGCGTCAACGCGGAGCGGAGGTCCCGTGCATGGCGCTCTTTGGCCCCCTACACCCCATCATCTTTAAGGAATTGCCGCGTCAGCTATATTTCTTTGCCAGTCGCACCGCCGATTCATTTCTGCGAGAGATAGCAAAGCTGCCGACATTCGGCGCTCGTCTCCGGTATTTCGGCAGGCGTCTCGGGAACCTTGGCGGGCGCGTCGGCGCCCTCGTAACCCCCGTTCGCAAAAGCAAAGAGCCTGTCACGGCAGATCCGGTGCTGGCGAGCAGAGCTCGACTCAAATCCACGGCGATCACGGCTTTGCGGCGGTACATACCCACCCCGTATTCGGGTCGAGTATGCATATTCCTTCCGAACAAGGCTTGGATGCGATCGGGTGCAGCGCCGCGCCAATGGCTTCGAGTGATGCCCCAAGCCGAGTTTTATTTCGGGCCCGAGGACTGCAACGATAGCCGTATGCTGGAGGAGCCGGACGCACCTGCCATCGCAGAGCTCTATCGCCAGGCAACTCGAAAGGCTGAGCGATTGACGTGATTGATTTTTGATTTCTGCAATGGAGAGCGTATCTCATGAATGAAGTCCTACCTATCGCAGCGCAGGGCGTTGCGCGCCCCCTGCTGAGAGATGCCGATCATCGGTTGCTGGTTGTCGAGTACAACGCCACGGCAGCGCCCTACCCGTCGGGCAGGACGATCATCGATCTCTTCCGCGACCAGGCGAGGCGTAGCCCCAACGCCGAAGCGATCCGTTTCGGTGACGCAATGCTGACGTACCGGCAGCTCGACGAACGCTCCAACCAGATGGCCACGCATCTGAGCTCGACCGGCGCTGGGCCAGGCCGGATTGTCGTTGTGTTCATGGAGCATTCCATTGAGGTCGTCGTCGCGATTCTGGGCGTCCTGAAGTCCGGCGCGGCCTATGTGCCGGTGGATGCGGCAACGCCCAAGGGACGTCTCGCAATGATCCTGAAGGACATTGCCAACGGGACCGACGGGCGGGCGCCGGTGGCGATCACACAGGCGCGCCTTCAATCCGTCATTTCCCCGAGCCTTGCAGACATTTTCGTGCTCAATGCCGATTTCGGGCCGATTTTGAATCAGCCGGACTCGGCCCGACCATCCGCCGCCACTCCGGACAGCGCCGCCTATATCATCTTCACCTCCGGCTCGACCGGCACGCCCAAGGGCGTCGTGATCGAGCACCGGAGCCTGGTGAACTACATCTGGTGGGCCGCTCGAGTGTACGGTTCCAGCGAAGGTGACGCATGGCCCCTTTTCTCATCCCTCGCCTTCGACCTGACCGTTACCACGCTCTTTACGCCACTCGTCACCGGCGGCCGCATCGTGGTCTATCTCGGTGATCCCGGAGTCCAGAGCATGGTCGTGCTCAAGGTCATCGACGACAATGCCGTCGATATCATGAAGCTGACGCCGGCGCATCTCGCGATGATCCGCGACCGCAATCTCGAGACCACAAGGCTGCGCAAGTTCATCGTGGGCGGCGAGGACTTCAAAACTGAATTGGCTCGCGATATCACGAACGCCATCCCCCACCCCATCGAAATCTACAACGAGTACGGACCAACCGAAGCCACGGTTGGCTGCATGATTCACCGTTTCGACATCGACCGGGATCAATCCGCATCGGTGCCGATCGGCGTTCCGGCCGCCAATGCGGGCATCTACGTCCTCGACAAGGCACATCAGCCCACCGCCTCGGGCACCATCGGTGAGATGTTCATTGCCGGCGACGGTCTCGCGAGAGGCTATTTCAATCGCCTTGACCTGACAGACGAGCGTTTCCTTACGGTCTCCGATCCTCGAGATGGGTTTTCGAAGCTGCGGCTGTACAAGACGGGGGATCTCGCCCGCTGGAACTCGGAAGGGCGCCTGGACTTTCTCGGCCGCGCCGATCATCAGGTGAAGATCGGTGGCGCACGTGTCGAGCTGGGCGAGATCGAAGCGCGGCTTCTCAAGCATCCACACGTTCAGGAATGCGCTGTCATCGCCATCGCCAACTCGACGACGACACCAGCGACATCAACGGTGGTCCAAATGGGCGATGTCGAACCGCCAGCGGCCGAAGACGGCATCGCGCGACTTGTGGCTTACTATGTCTCGTCGAAACCCCTGACCGTCGCGGACCTGCGCGCGCACCTCGCCGAAGAACTCTTAGGATCCATGATTCCGACGCACTATGTCTGCCTCGAACGGATGCCGCTCACGTCCAACGGCAAGATCGACCGCTCGTTGCTTCCCGAGCCAATGGCGGAAAACTTCCAGCCTGCGCAAGAATTCGCCGCCCCGTTGACGGAGACCGAGAAGACGCTGGCCGCGCTGTGGTGCGATCTCCTTAAGGTCGAGGCAATTGGCCGTCGCGACAACTTCTTCGACCTGGGCGGGGAGTCGCTCCTGGTGATGCGGGCGGTGTCGCGCATGCGGAAGATCTTCGGCGTCGACGTGCAGCTTCGCAACCTCTTTGAACGCCCGACGCTCGCTGAACTGGCGGAAGTGATCGACGGAATGCGTTGGATGGCAAATTCCAAAGGCTCCCCACTCTCGGAGGGACCGAGAGAGGAGGTCGAACTCTAGCTTGCCGGAATGCCCCCGACCTTGGGCACCAATCCAGGCGGTGCCTTTGCATTGGACGCATGCAGAGCGGATGAAGATGATGGACAAAGCTTGGGTATCGGTACGAGAACCCGGACTGCCTTGGGTGGCGGCGGAATATGAGCTCTTGCGCGACCAAGTGCGCCGGTTCGTGGATGAGGAAATCAAGCCGTGTGCGGATCTCTGGGAAGAGAACGGATTCATTCCTCGTCCGATCCTGCGCCGCATGGGCGAGCTCGGCTTCTTCGGCATCCGCTACCCTGCCGAGTACGGTGGTGCCGAGATGGACGCGGTCGCATCAACGGTCTTCGCCGAGGAGCTCGGGCGCTCGACCTATGGCGGCGTCGCCGATGCAATGCTGGTCCATGCCGACATGGCTTCCTTGTATGTCTTTCACGACGGCACCAAAGCCCAGCGGGCGCGCTGGATGCCGGGCATTATCAGCGGCGAGGTGATCACCGCGGTCGCCATAACGGAGCCGGATGCGGGCTCGGACGTGAAGGCCATCCGCACGCGTGCGCTGCGAGATGGCGACTCCTATGTGCTCGACGGTACGAAGCTCTACATCACGAATGGCGTCCACGCGGATCTCTACTGCGTCGCAGCCAAGACTGATCCCTCGGCAGGAAGCCACGGGATCACGATGTTCCTCGTTGAAAAGGGGACGCCAGGCTTCAGTGTCGCCCGCGAACTGGACAAGCTCGGCTGGCGCTCCTCCGATACGGCGGAGCTCGTCTTCGACGGTTGCCGCATCCCCGCCGAGAACGTACTCGGCGCGGAGGGACAGGGCTTCTACTCCATAATGCGCAACTTCCAGAATGAGCGCCTTGTTCTCGCAGGCATGGCGATAGGGATGGCCGAAGCCGCGATCGATATGACCCTCTCCTGGGTGAAAACTCGCCGCGCATTCGGGGGCGTCCTGTGGGACATGCAGGCGATCCGACAACGTCTTGCGATGCTCTCCGCGAAAGTGGAGGCAAGCCGTGAGTTTCTCTATGCCACCGCTTGGCGCATGGCGGCGGACGACGACTGCCTGCGCGAAATCTCGATGTTGAAGGCCATCTGCGGCGAACTTGTCAACGAGGTGTTGTATGCATGCGTACAGTTCCACGGCGCTATGGGCGTTATGCGAGAGAGTCCGATCGAGCGCATATCGCGGGATGCACGCGTCCTATCCATCGCCGGCGGCGCGACGGAGGTGATGCTGGAGGTGGTCGCGTCGTTGTCGTGAGCCCAATGGGGACATTGCTCCCTGGCGTTGATTGTAGGAGGGCTGCGTTAAGGGCTCTTCGGACGGCGGGTAGGTTGGCTGATGGGTCTTTCGGCTGTTTTTCCCCACCCGCTCTCAGGCGGCGCTGAGCGGTCATGGTCATGAGCGCCTGTCGATGCAGGCCCCGCCAGGAGCGGACTACGTCACGTCTGGGGCGCCGATCCGGCGCCCCAGACGGCTTGCAGCCGCTGCGCCGGCCCGTCTCGCCGCTCGCCGCTTAAAGCGCGTCGCGCTGAAGCGGAGTCAGGCGACGCGCTTTAAGCCTTTGTTTTCATGCATGTCGTTATCGCAAAACCGCTGCACACTTTTGCGCGACATGCATTAGTTCCTGCTCCGGTCTGTCGAGCGGCGCGTGACGCTCACGTCGTCACGCCTCAATGCTGTCGGTCCATGCTCAGGTGGTAGACCTGAACGTCGGTCACCTCCAGTACGAGCGTTGCCGGGGTCGAACTGTCGTAGGCCGTGTGCCAGCCAGACGCGCTGCTGTTGGCGATACTCAGACTAATGAGCAGGGTCATGGCACCGGTCGGCACGTTCTCAGTGACGGTTCGCTTGAGCACACCATCGAAATAGAACTTGATTGACACGCCCGGTATGTACTCCATGCCCCAGACGTGATAGCCGGCCGACAGGTCCACACCAGCATCGAAGAACCGCTGCTCGTTGGTGGCAGCCAACAAAGCGTTTGCCAGCACTGCGTTGGCCGACACGGAGCTGCTGAGGAACCCGCCCTCCTGCGTGTCGATCTCGGCCCCGCCCTCGAGATGCCAGAAGCCTGGCCATCCGCCAGTGCTGACGTCCGGTTGCTTCATGCGTATCTGTGCGTAGCCACCGGCAAACGTGAACTTGCCGTGCGTGCAGATGGCGCCCGACTTCCACGTGTACCCCGCGAACCGGTTGCTTCTCGTCGCAACGATCTTCAAGCCCGATGGACCAGTGCTGATCTGAGCCGGGTCGAAGTACTCGGCGTCGAATCCGCCAGCGTTCATCGCGGAGTACGGCGACGGCACGCTCTGCCGCCAGATACCGTTCTGGTCCGCGATCGCAGGTATCCACTTCGTGGAATCGAGCGAGTGCCCGGTGAAGGTGTCCTCGAATATCAGCTGACTGGTAGTGTACCCGGCTGGCGGTGGCAGCGACGACCCACCGCCTCCACCGCTCGTGTCGCACGAGACGATCATGAGCGTTATCAAAGAAATGTACTTCGAGATACTTTTCATATGCCCCCCTCGTAACGAGGGCTTGACCAGGATGCGATTGCAATGGTCACCGCCGCTCACCAATCTTAAAGCGAAACGACGAGGGCCGGATAGTCGACCGTGACCAAGAGAGGATACCTCGACTATATTGCGGCGCGGCAGATGGGGCCTCGATCCGACCATGGGGCACGAGGTTATAGAAGTATCAGTAGGGTTAACACTGCTGCCCTACCCTCTTCGTCCTCGCCGCCGCGCATTATCCGACACTGCAACGCCTCGTCCCATGTCGCACGGCACATCCAAACGTCGCGCTCCTCATCCGGTGTGACCACGGCGTGACCTTGGGATGAATCGGCTCGTTCGGCGCCGTCGTGAGGAAGCCGTAAACGTAGCTCGGTCCGGGCAAGGGCTTGACCTTCGTCCGTCGGTCGCCGTTGAATGTCGTCCACATGCCTCATTGAGGGCGAGCCAGACCACGTTTTTTTTGGTCACGGGCTCAGCTCTGAAGCGTACTCAGCGAAGCTGTTCGCCGGGACCAAGCAATGGCTTTCCGAGCTGTGCCACGCCAGCCGGCGATGCGAGGAAGTGCTCCTGATTTTCGTGGTTGGGAAATCTCCGGCTTGTGGCGGTGGCGGCATTGTCCAGCCAAGTGGTCTTGGGGCGGCGTGTCGATGCTGATCTTCGGGGTGATACCTCTTTAATTCCCGCGATCAGACCTTGATCGAGTGATAAGGTCTGCAAACGAGCGAAGATCGTTGTGATGCCGCCGTCCGAGCGGCGCTCCTCCGAGCGGGCCCCTCGACAAGCCACTGACAATAAATCCTGCATCGGTGTCATTGGATGGTTCCTCAATGCTCAAAGTTTTCCTAAGAGATTCGGCTATCAGGCTATACGTGCTGACTGCCAAGCTCGGCCTGCAGCGTCTTCCGCTTTTCCACCGCGCCTATCTTGCGTTTTATCCCCTCTACAAAAGGCATTTTGAAGCAGGCCCGATCGATCAGCTCAGGGAATTCGTGCCAGGCGGATCGCTGGTCATCGACGTCGGCGCCAATGTCGGCTTCTTCACGCTCCGCTTTGCTGAATGGGTCGGCGACAGCGGAAAGGTGATCGCCATCGAGCCGGAGGATCAGAATTACAGCGGCCTGATTTCCGCGCTCGAGCGCGCGGGTCTCCTTGGCCGCGTCGAGGCGCTGAGGGTGGTCGCCGCCGCCGAGCCCGGCACGGCCTTTCTCGAAATCAACCCACTTTACCCTTCCGACCACAAGCTTTCCCGGAACGGCACCGGCGTGCCGGTAACCGCCGTGACGCTCGATGGACTGATCGCGGACAAGGGACACCGGCGCCCGGGGCTCGTGAAAATCGATGTGCAGGGCGCCGAACTGCTGACGCTTCAGGGCATGATCGAGATCCTGAGGTTCGCCCGGCCGGCCCTGTTCGTCGAACTTTCCGACCAGGGATTGAACAAGTTCGGGGCGTCGGTTTTGGTAGTCCTGCGCCTCTTGTCGGATAACGGATACGAGGCATACTGGCTGACCCGGACCGGGCGCCGAAAGGCAAGCCAATCCGAGATTGAGGCCAGAACAACCGGCACCGAATCTGCCGATGTGCTGTTTCTTCCTGACAGGCCGGCGATCAGCGCTTCGCATAGCGCCTTGACCTGAACGCCGTTCGTTAGCCTCTTTCGGAAAACCGGCTTCCCCGCTGCGAAGCTGCGTCGTACTTCTGAGCGACGGAGGAATCGTCCGAGAACTTCATCGCGACTTCCATGGCGGCCTTGGCGGCGCCTTGGTGAGGCAGCGCTGGATGTTGGTTTCCCGGTCGCGCTTGCTCGCTCACACTTGCTGGCTCGGGGATCCTTGCTGGCTCAGGGATCGCCTCGAATTGCGCCTCTGCTGGTCATTCAGCGTGGCATAGAATCCTCAAGCGCGGCGCGCACCGATTTGACGCCATTCAGCATCACATCGAACCGCTTGCGCACCCCAGCCCTTCGCGCCGGCGACGTCATCACATCACTTTCGGCAATTGAAGCTTCGACCGCGTCGCTCAGGCTTGCGCGTTCGAGCATCTCAAGCGGGTTCGCACAACGCGATCCGTCTTTCAAGTCTGGAGCGGCGACGGGGGCGATTCTTCGTGCACGAGGCCGGCGGCAGAATCAGATTTTATTGCGAAGGCCAAAGTCAAGGCCGCGCACACGCCCTCGATGCTGGTGGCGAGCGTCCAGCCCAGGACCAGGCCTTCAAGTCCACCGAGCCTCGCTCCAGCTATCACCAAGCCCAGTTCCAGCAATCCGCCAAGCGCGAACCAGGGAGATGCCTTGCGCATCCTGTCGCCCAACCGCGCCAGCGTACAGGCATGAAACTTAAGCGCTGTTCCCAGCAGGCTGAAGCCAAGGAAGCGCAGGCTCGAACCGGCGATTTCAGCATAGGCCGGATTGAAGACCGCAAGGATCCTCTGCGAATAGGTGAAGATGAAAATGGCGCAGACCAGCGAGAAAAGCAATGACGCCATAACCGATACAAGGATGTCGTGTCTGGATTGTTTCGGGCTCGCTCTCACCACGGGGAACAGGACTGTGGCCATGGCCGCGGGAATCAACGAGGCGATGGTGACCAGCATCCATAGGGATACGAAAGCGGCATTGATGGCCGGAGACAGGAGAACGAGCACAACGTAGGGCATGATGATGCCGGGAGCCTGCAAGGCCACGTCGAGCACGTAGTGGTCGAAGACCTTGCCCCGCAGCGTACGGAGCAGTTGAAAATCGGGAGGCCCAACGAGGCGACGCGCACCGCCCCGGGTCAACAGGTCCACGCCGATGATGGACGCCAGAAGACCGGCCACCCAGCTCAGAAGAAGCGCGGTATGGGAGGTGTAGCCGCCAACCGCGGCGGTGGCGATCAGCATCAGCTTCAACGTGCAGAACAGCACTTGCCGGATCATCCTGCTGGTGGCGCGCAGGGTGCCCAGGAACGCCTGGTCGACCAAGATGGAGAAAACGGTCAGACCGCAGCCGAGGACGAACACAACACCCACGAACCAGCCGCCGATCAGCTCGGTAGAGCTGCTGAAATACGCATGCCCGAAGACGAACAACACGGCCAGCCCGACCCCCAGTGTCACCCCGACGCACGCTGCCGCGGCCACCAGGCCGCGTTCCTTGCCGGGATTCCGGACGATCTCGCCCACCAGCATGGTCCCGATTCCTGCCTCGCCGAGCGTGCCGATAAGCCCCATCACGGACAGGAGAGCAGATGTGTAGCCAATCACCTCCGGCGGGAACAGCCGCGCTGCAAGCCACCAATAGACAAACCCGAGACCGGCCGCTGCAACCGTTCCGGTTGCCATGGCGCCGGAATTCATCACGAACGCGGCGCTCTTTCGAAGCTCTCGGCGCACGCGAGCAATGGCCGTCCAGGAGTGGTCTATCGACGTCATTGCTATCCCGAACCTTGCTGTGCCGGCACCGCGGACCTTCC
Source organism: Mesorhizobium sp. B2-4-6 (assembly GCF_006442775.1). Classification (NCBI taxonomy): domain Bacteria; kingdom Pseudomonadati; phylum Pseudomonadota; class Alphaproteobacteria; order Hyphomicrobiales; family Phyllobacteriaceae; genus Mesorhizobium; species Mesorhizobium sp. B2-4-6. Next base: position 167,793 of record NZ_VFVI01000009.1, on the reverse strand, counting down.
GGGGGCTGGGCGCAGGACGTCCCGGTACACCTGCTCGATCCGGGTCACGACCACTCCGGCCTTGAGGCGCTCGATCCTGGCAAGGCCTGTCGCCTCCAGGCGGGCGAGCAAGGCGCGGTCCTCGAGAAGTCTCTGCATTGCGCTGGCGAGGGCGCGCGCGTCACCGCTCGGCACGAGAAGGCCTGTTTCGCCATGATCGACGATATCCGGCATGCCGCCGATGTCGGTTGCAACAACTGCCTTTCCGGATGCCATCGCTTCCATGATCACTGTCGCGCAGGCTTCTGGCCCCACCGACGGCAGCACGCCGAACAGTGAGCGCCGCCACGCATGCATGATGGCGGAATGCGGCCACATGCTGAAGACTCGAACGTTCGGCGGAAATTTGGTTGGCGTATCGGCGACCCGGCGCCCGATCAGGACCAGTTGTGGCGCCCGCTCCAGACTGGCATAGGCTTGCAGGAGAACGTCAATGCCCTTGAGGCGCGTCAAGTCACCGACGAACAGGATGAATCCATCCCCGGGGAGCTCCCGCAGGCAGGCATCTTCTGGGCCAACCACCCCGACATCGTCGGGCACGAAGTTGGGGATGACGTCATAAGGGGCGCGGCCTTGGGTGAGTCCGTTGTGACGGGCCACCGCGTGGCTCACCGCGATGAAGCGATCCACCACGCGCCGAGCGGCGAAGCTCGACGCCCAATTACCCAAGGTGGTCACAGCTGCCTTCACCGCTCCGTAGTGCCCGGTGGCGCAAGGCAGGCACTTGGCCGCCGCGGGGCCACTGCAGAGCTGGGCGCCCAAGTGCATGAAGTTCTTCTTCGCGCAGACAAGGCCGTAGTCATGGAACGTAACCACGAGGCGTGCCCCACTCAGACCTTTGAGCGGCAGGAAGGACGCGTAAATCCAGTTGTGGGCGTGAACGATGTCCGGCTGCTCCTGGGCTACCAGCCGCTTCAGGGCAAGCACCAGTTCGGGATCCGGGAAGGGCGGCGCATGGCGGCGCTCGGGATCGGCGTGAAGGCCCGACAGACGCTGGAGCGTGCCGCGCAGGCGATGCACGCGGACCGCGCCGTCCAGCTCAGTTTCGGGCAATCTGGGATGCCACAATGTCCCGACGCTGACATGATGGCCCCGCCGCGCCAGCGCCGCGCCCAGATTGCGGACGTGACGCTCCTCTCCCCCGATTACCGGAGGATAGAACTGCGATAGCAGCAGGATGCGCATGATCGGGCCTTCATTTCAGAAGCGCGGCACTAGCGTCGAAACGCTGCGATAGAGTCGGTTGTCTTGCGGTCGATAGAGCCGGGCTTCGGCCCTCTGGCGGATTGCTGCGGCGGGCACTGGGATTTCTCGCGCCCAGGTATCGCCCGGCACGACGGCGACCGATCGGAAAACGGCGAACGGTTGCCCATCAAGGGTGATTTCCACGTCGAACCGCTGAGTTTGGGTCTCGGCGCTCCTGATGCCAACCGTGATCCGGTCGCGCTCGCCACTGGCTGATGGCAACAACCAGAACTCGGTGTATTTGAATTCCCGGTGGGCCGCTTCGTCTCTGACGGCAAACGCATAGGCCCCGGTCGCCACAAGCACCGCCAGCATGAGCACGGCTCCCTGCCAAACCCGGACCCGCGCCAGAGCCGGCCAAGCTGGCAGATCGGGAGTGTCGCGGCGGACGGCGGCCACCAGTGCAGCAGCGGCCGTCACGGTCCAAAACCACAGCGCCCAGCCGAGCGGCGTCAGGAAGCCTGCGGCGTTCAGTGCAAAGCCCCCAACGATGCCGACGGCGAGGCTTGCTCCGACCGCGTAGACGATGTGTTGCAACGCGGAGGTCGTACTGACGCCAATGGCCCGCAACACCGTGTGACCCGGGACGAGGAACACCACGGGTGCGCCCAGGACAACTCGGAGGAGCGCGCTGTCGCTGAAAGCAACGGCCGCCACCGCGGCCCCCGCCCAAAGGTATGCGGCCAGAAGGTCCCGCTTGCTAATGGTTCTCATGCAATTCCCTCACGTCGTAGATGACGATCCAGCCGTTGTCGTAGATGCGGGTGACGCCCTTGACGTCATTGAACTTAAGGAGCGCTGCACCCGAGAGCGGCGTTCCCTGCCGCCGTTGCCACGGCTGAAAGTAAAAGCCGAGCACCGGCGGAGCCGTGCTCAGGCGCCGGTCGACCAGCAGGAAATCGATGTTGCTTCCCGCCAAAGCCCAAAACTCCCCTGGCCCCAATGTCTCGCCTTCGAATATGCTCGCGGAATCGATGCCTTCTCTGATCTTGACCCTGACGTCCTGCCGGCCGTAGCTGGCAAGCAGAATGCTGTTGATGCGGTCGGAGATGAAGCGGTTGCCGGCACCGAGCCATTCCTTGGCCCAGCGTGCCGTTTCGATCCCCATGGGCTCGATTGATTCCTGATCGGCCGCCACTCTATAGCGCCCATCGATCGGATTGATCGTGGAGCTCGCGACGCCGCCCAGGACGATGACCGCCAGAGCACCGGCGGGCGCGATGCGGCGCCACCCGCGCGGCGCGTGGCCCTGCCAGAAGTGGACGATGCTCACTGCGACGACCAGCCCAACGCCGATGAACACGAACGTTCCCATGCGGTTGCCGATTTCCCATCCGGTGACGGTCAGTCGGAAGGCCACAGAGATCGGGAGCCCGAAGGCCAGCAAGGTGAGGAGCAGGAGGCGGCTGTCACGCCAGCGGCATTTGAGAATGTCCCGGATCGGAAGCCAACCCGGCCGCGCACCACCGAGCGCTGCGATGGCGAGTGACCGAAAGAATCCCGTTGACAGTCCGAGTGCCAGCAGCAGGAGCGCCAGCAAGGTGGTCAGTTGCAGGTAGAAGGCCTTGGCCGGCGCTTGAAGATGTTCCGACGCCGGGGTGGCGGTGCCAAGGATCATGCCAAGCAATGAGTGGAAGCCGGCCCCGATCACCGGGCCGAGATAGCCTGCGAGAGGGATGCCACGGAACTGCATCCACAGGAGCGGCAGGGCTATGGCCAGGATCGCCGTGAGACCCACGCCGATCCTGGCCTCAATCCGCATGGGATCGTGACGGCGCAAAGCTTCGAGACCCGCCAGCGCTCCGAAATAGATGGCGGCGAAGGCGGCCGAGACGTGATGTGTGACCGCGAGGCTTGCCAGCAGCAAGGCTATCAGCCCGAGCGACTTGAGCCTCAGTCTCCCGACGAGATCCTTGGACGCCGCTTCGACCGCGAAAGCCAGCACACACAGCACGATGCCGAGGCTCTGGTAGGAGAAACTTGAGTCGAACAGGAAGAAGGTTGAGCAGCCCATGTAGGCCAGACAGGCTATAGCCGCGATACGCGGCGATCCGACGATGCTTTCAAGGAACAGAAACAGGGCACCGATGAACGTGCCCTTGAGGATGGCCAATAGGAGCGTTCCCGCCACTAACAAGGGCAGTCCCGTCAGATCGACGATCGCCGTCGTCACGATTTCCAGGGCGGGATACGTTGGCCCGATCGGGAAAAGCGGGTTGGGCAGAAACAGCCGGCGAGCAGTGATGAGATCGTCGGCTGCGATCCAATGCAAGAACTCGTCGTAACCGCTGAAGCTCGTCGGGGAATAGACCTTCTTGCAATAGAACAGAGCTTCGACAAGCAGGAACAGGAGGAACAGGCGCTCACCTCGGGCTGTCGTCGGCCAAGCTATGCGGAGGCTGGTTGGAACAATCAGGAGGACCATACCGGACCAAAAGAGCGCGGGCGCCACGTCATAGCCCCGGCGCCCGGCTGCGTGCCCGGCCACGACCAGGAGCAGAGCCGTGGCGGCGGTCAGGCACAGTATCGCGATCCAACCGTATTTGGCCCGTTGCGGCGGGACATCGGCGCTGCCGCCGTGAATATCGGGACCGATAACGGCCGATAAGAGCCGTATCCCAGCCTGGAGTGGTTTGATCCTGGTTCTCGCGGTGAAATCAGCCTGCGTCATCAGCATCATACCCTCGTCGCGGGAGGCCAGGATGTCACGCCGCCGGGGGCCGAGCGGACCGTGGATCGGCTGCCCAGGACGTTACAATAGACGTCACTCAGCGCTTGCGCGCAGGCATCCCAGTCGGGCAGCGCCAAATCCGGGACCTCCCGATGGGCCTCCAGTTCCTCGGCCATGGCGGTGGCCAGCTCTCCTGCATCGGCGTTGCACGAAATCGCCCGGCACAGGCCATTGGCAGCCAGCTCCCGCAGACCGGACGTGTCGCTGACGAGGACCGGACGGCGCAGCGACAGGGCTTCCATCACGGCGACCGGATGGGCTTCGTATTCGCTGAACAGCACGAACAGCGCGGCGCTCGCCAATAGATCTGCCATTTGCTGCCGCTCCGAGGCGCGGATACCAGCAATTGTGACCCGCCTCTCGAGGCCGAGCGTCGCGACGAGGCGCCGCAATTCTCCCTCGTACGGGCCAGTACCGACGATGTGAAGTCGTACATCCGGTACCCGGCGGATCAGGGCGGGCAAGGCTGCGATCGCCCGGTGATGGCCCTTGTAGCGCTCCAGCCTGCCACCCGAGACGATCAGGTGAGGATCGACCTTGACGCCGGGGCTCGGAGCCGGCATCGCGGCGCCGTTCGGGATGACGACAAACCGCTCCCGCGGCACGCCCATCCTCCGGCTGAAGAAGTCGGCTTCGAATTCGGAGACGCCGATCAGCCGCGCGGCCTGCGCTACCAGCGGCCGAAGCAGCATATGCTGGGTGCTGCGTATGGCGTTGCGCAGCCGGGAGGAATGCCCGCCGCTGTGGAAGGTCAGGACGAACGGCAGTTGCCCGCGCACAGCCGCGAGCAGTCCGATCGGCACCACGAAAGTGCTGTAACCCTGGAAGTGAAGCAGATCCCAAGCCCCGCGCCGGATCGCGGTATAAATGCCGGGTGCCACATAGAGGTCCAGTTCCCTTGGCCAGGCCGGGACACGCCGCACACGCATGCCGCCAACCTCCTCCTCAACTGGCAACTCTCCGGAGGGATCGGTAGTGAGCACGTCGACCGCATGGCCACGCGCCACCAAGCGGGGTCCGACTTCCTGGATGTGAGTTTCAGTGCCGCCCATAAAGGGGTAACAGCGAGCGGCAACCATCAGGATTCGCATCAGGCCTACCCGCCGTCATCACAGGCTGTCGCGCCCCGCCCGTGTTGTTGGTACACCCACTCACGCAAGATGGTCTTGAGGACGCGCCAACCGTCCGGGATGGCACGCAGATGGCTCACACCGCTGATGCGCGGAGCTTCGAAACTCGGCACCTCGACGATATTGAGGTGGTTCTTCAAAGCCCGCACGTTGATGAGGGTCTCGATCTCGAACCCATCGCAGTCGCAATTGAGCGTGCTGACGTGCCTGGTCCAGAAGGCAATGTATCCGTAACATAGGTCGGAGAACCAACCGCCATAGAGGAGTCGCACGAACAGGGTCAGCCCTCTGTTGCCGACCATCCGGAAAAGCGACATGTCGTCGGTGCCGGCGCCCTGGATAAAGCGTGAACCTTTGACGAGATCCGCGCCGGCCATCAGCGCACTGACAAAGACGATCGCCTCCTCAGGGACCATGGAGCCATCAGCGTCCAGCATGACGATGATGTCGCCTGTGGCGGCGCGGAATCCCGCTTGCAGTGCGGCACCCTTGCCCCGGCGGGGCTCCATGACAACCTTTACGTCCCCGCGTAGGCGGCGCGCGACCGCGACCGTGTCGTCGGTCGAACGGCCATCCACGATGATGATCTCGTGCGCCCAGCTGGGGATGCGCGGCAGAAGCCAAGGGAGGTTCTCGGCTTCGTTGAGCGTCGGCACGATGAAGCTGACTCGGGGTAGGGCCAACGATTGCCGCAGCCCGAACTTGATTGGGTCAGGCGGCGACACGGCACTGACAGGGGCGAGAACACTAGCACTAGAGAGACCGGCATTCATGGTAGCGCTGCACGATCGAGCGATGGGACCCAGGGGGCGGGTTGGAAACGCACCAAGACTGCCGATAGGTCTCCGGTGCGATGATGGGAGGAATGATAGGTCCCGGAAAGGACCTGCCCCAGAATGGCGGCCATATCCCCGGGTTCAGCTATGTTGATCATATGGAGACTCCCGGACGCGACGAAAGATGAGATGAAACAAGACTGAGAGGTTGAATGATTGAACCTTCCTTGGCCTGGATTAAGCAAGGATTGCTGATGCGACGCCGCAATGGAAGCTTCAATAGATGGTTAGAAGACACCATAGGTGATTAGCTCTTTGTGGTTATCCCTTCAGGTTAGCTCCCGCCAACCGCCATGACAGATGGTACGACAGTGGCACGATCACCTTCAGCGGGTGCGGCAGCAGCGCTGCCGCCGGTAGACCTGAGGAGCCGCAGCAGCGCGATGCGTCACGCCCGCGAGGACAATCATCGAGCTGCGGCCGGGATCCAAATCCCCGGACGACAGGCTCTCGGAGCAAGCAGGGTAGAAGGCAGCGAACATCGCCGGCGCGATGAATCTCGCTGAAACGATTGCCACTGGCCAGAAGCCGCAGGGCCCCGGATATGGGCTCGCTTCTTCATCCGGCCGTAATTTCCGAGCTACCCCTTAATCTTGCGCGCCAGAAGGATCGAGGGCCCGACCGCCCGGCCATGCTAACTGTTGGGGACGAGAAAGGGGCCGTCCATGCGACGCTGAGGGCGGCACATCGGGCGCAAACAGCCGATACGAAGTCGTGACCTGGCGCAAGCCACGGACGTGACCGAATAGGTCGATCACCTCCAGGCCAGACCGGCGGTTATAGGTGTGACACCCGAACGCTCCGGACGAAATGCCACCGATCGGGGTCTGGGCAAACTCCGACTCGCCGAGCGCATCGATCCGGCAGAACGTCACCGCGCCGCCGTAGCTGCGAGCGCAATTCTGGACTGGGCGTAGCATGCGTCCGCCGTGTCGGATAACGGCGCCTGCGGGGCGGCTGAGCGCAGCATCGAGCAGAATGGGGTTTGCTGCATGCGGCGTCCAAGGTTCCGTCAGGCTCACGGCATGGTAGAGGCTAAGAACATCCCAAGACGTGGACCTCCATAGCCTTGGGCTGACGAAAAACCAAAAGCGGCCCTTATGGCGCAGCGGCGTGGTGTCGTAGCCCTCAATGCCTTCCAGGAGGCAGGCCTCCCGCTTCCACCGGTACGGGAATTCGACCGCCCTGTAGAGACTGACATTCCTTGCCGCCCCCGATTCGGGGATCATCCAGACCTGCCCGTCCTGCTCGAACACGAACGGGTACGAGAGGTGGTGCGGCTCCTCCAAGACGATCTGAGGTGCGCCGGCAGCCCCGCTCCGGTCCGCTGTCACGACCGCAATGCACCCCCGGTTCTTTGAGTAGAGGTACTGTTCGACGAAGATGAAATCCTGCCCCTGATGCCGGAACGGGAACGGGTCGGCAAGGAAGCTGCCGGTGTCTCCGGTGAGCACGCTGAAAGCTGCTTCGCCTTTGTCGAGCAGACTCGCCGCCTGGTCGAAGCGCCAGCCGATCCCCCACGATCTGCCGCCTCTCGCCAATCCGTCCAAGAACGCGATTGCCTTCGATGCCGCCGTGCCGGTCTCCCATGCAATGGCCGAAAGCGCGCCGAGCGAAGGCGCGGCCGTCGGTCGACCGGGGACACCGGACGGAGCTGAACTGGTTTCCTCGCGCAAGGCTTTTAGAATCAGCGCCACAGCGCAGGAGAGGACGCTGTCGAGACCCGCTGCGAACACTTTACGGTCCACACTGGCCGGACGCGCCATCCACGGCTGCGACGGGCGCGCCGTATCGTAGAGGTCGACGACAAGGTCCTGATCATTCGCCAAGGCCGTCATGACTCCGATCTCGCTCGGTAGCCCGTTGAAGAGTGGAGTAAGCACGCGTCGTCCCGACGGGAGCGGCTCTTCGCCGCTCAAATTGATCACCACATCCACTTGGTTGGCCGGCGGCGGCGGCAGGGATCGCAGCTCGGCCTCGACGGAGCCGGTGACACCGTTGACACGGTAACCATAGAGTAGTCGCTCGAGTTCGATCAACAGGCGGAAGATCAACGGCAGCGGGCGGCAGCCGGCCGCGAAAGCGCAGGAGACATCGTTGCCGGGCACTTCAGCAAGCGCCTCTGCCAGCCACAGATGCCAGCGCAGCAGCCGCGACGGATCGAGACTCAAGCAAATGCGCATTGTTGTTCTCACGGCGAATTTCAAGCAGACGACGGCTTTGACGAGCACCCGCAGCCAGGCACCACTATGCCCGATCGATGCGGGGCTGTGCGAGGCCAGAGGAGGTAATCCTTAGGGGCCGTTGCACTCGGCGCCCGGCGAGAGCCACATGCAGGGATGATGGCTGGCTGGCAACGGGCGAAATACTGGCTGCGCAATGCCGGATCAGGCGCGCTCGTATTCGTGTCCGTTCTGGCAGTCGCGAGCACGGCGCACGATCCATCGGTAACGTCCTTCATCAAGACTTCCGGAACGACCTTCACGTTGGACGGCAAGCCGTTCTTCGTGACCGGCGTAAACAGCCGCCATCTGACCTACGGATCGCAGGACGAGGTCACCCGCGTTCTCGATGACGCGGTAGCGATGGGCGCCAATGTGGTCCGCAACTTCCTCCAGCCGGTGATCGGGTCGCTCGATGGAAGCGTCGCTACGATCTGGGATTGGCGGCTTGAAGGCGATGCCAGCGTCGTGATCTGTGCCGACCACACTCGATCGCTCGGACGGTTTGAACGACCACGACGCGGCGGTGCGCCGCCGGACCATCGCCCGGTTTATCGAAGAGTTTGGGAACACATTGGCAGCTCAAGTCGGGAGAATTCCTAAATGCATATTGCGCAATCGGGTCCACCGATCGGCGTTGGCCAGGAAAGCCACGTCCGCAACCCAAGTATCGGTCTCGCCCGCCGCAAACCTGACGTTGCCGCTGCCACAACCGGTCAGCCTGGATCGCGAACCGAGCAGCCCGAGGATGGCGTCGGCAGCGAGCGCCGGCAGATTCCCCCCACGATCTCGGTGATTATCTGTGCCTATACTGAGGAAAGATGGGAGCTGATGCTCCAGTCGGTGGCCTCGGCACAGGAGCAGACCTTGCAACCCTGCGAGATCATCCTATGCGTCGATCAGCCCTTGTTTCGCCGTTGTGCCGCGCAGTGGGCTGATTTCGCCGCATCCACCCCACCGGTACGGGTGATCCAGAACAAGCATGACGGGCATCTGGGATCCGCGCGAAACACCGCAGCCGAGACGGCTGCCGGAGAGATCCTGGCGTTCCTGGATGACGATGCGGCGGCCGACAAGGACTGGCTCGAGGTTCTCACCGCCCCGTACCAGGACGAGCGCATCGGCGCCGTCGGCGGGCGCCCCATACCGGTTTTCGAGACCGGCCGCCCGGCCTGGTTCCCTGTGCAGTTCGACTGGGTGTTCGGATGTGCTTATGATGGCCTTCCGACCAGCCGAGGCCCTTTGGCCCGCCTCATAGGAGCCAATATGTCGGTGCGGCGGATCTGCCTCGAGCAGGTGGGAGGGTTCCATTCCGACAGGCACGACGACATGGACATGTGCCACCGCGTTGCGCACATCAAGGGCAGTGAGGCGGTCATCTATGAACCGGCGGCGACCGTCCGCCACTTTGTGCCCGCCTCACGGGCGACTTGGAAGTACTTCTGGCGTCGCTGTTTCTTCGTCAACAAGGGCAAGGTCGAGGCCTTTGCCCAGATGGGCGACGCCGCCACGCTGAGGGCAGAGGCCCGTTTCGTCTGGCATGCGCTGACCAAGGGTGTGCCGAGGGAGATTTTGCAAGCGGCCAAGGGTGACGCCGCCGGACTGGTCCGGTCCGCAGCAATAGTCGCTGGCGTGGGGCTGGCCGCGGCAGGCCACATCGCCGGCCGGATCGAGCCGGTACGGCGCTTTCGCCGGCGGCGCCCACAGGCAACCAAGCAGATACTGGACACAGCCGCGCAAGGCGGTGGCCGCGGGAAGTAGATGCCGTCTTCGATAATCATTGGTTCGGGTCCGGCTGCAGCCGCCGCCGTGTTGGCGCTGTCCGAAAAACCGGACGAGAAGATAACCGTGTTCGATCCGGGCACCGTGCTGGAGGCGGACACCCAGCAGGTCATAGCCAGGCTGTCCAGGCTGCGTGTCGACGATTGGGATGAGGAGGATGTCCGCCGGGTCAGCCAGCAGCCCAAGCGGGTCCAGTCCGACTCGCTGCCTGAAAAGAGAAGCTACGGATCCGATTTCCCGTTTGCCAACAAGGGCCAGCTCGACGGCGTCCATTCCGTGAGCAGAGTGAACCCGGCGGTCATATCGAGCGCCTACGGGGGGTTCAGCAATGTCTGGGGGGCCCAGATCATGCCCTTCAGCGCCGCCACGTTCAAGGGATGGCCGTTCGGCTTCTCGGATATCGAGGAGCACTATCGGACGATCCTGGGTCACATACCTTTCGCCGGAGAGTCCGACGATCTCGAGGAGTGGTTTCCCCTCATCGGATCCCCGGACCCGCTTCCGCCGCTGGCGCCGCGAACACAAATGGTCCTGGCCAACTACGACCGGCACCGCGAGCGAGTGCGCTCCACCGGAATAACGATGGGCCGCGCCCGACTCGCCTTCGCTGCCCCTCAATGCCAGCCCTGCAGCCTGTGCATGACCGGGTGCCCACGGTCGCTAATCTTCTCGGCCTCGCACAGCTTCGATCGCTTCCGGCGCAACGGGAGGATCGACTACCGCAGCGGGTTGCTCGCGGTGCGAGTCGAACAGGAGGGCGACACGGCCGTCGTGCACGCCCGGGAGCTGTCGAGCGGCCGGATCCAGCGATTCACGGCCGACCGGGTCTTCGTGGGCTGCGGAGCAATCGGGACCACAAGGCTGATGCTAGGCTCGCTCGGATCGAACCAGCCGGTGCATCTTTCGGAATCTGCTCAGTTCGTTCTTCCAATGATTTCCATGAAGCCAACCCCCGACCCACGTGCAAGGCGCGAGTTCACACTCAACCAGTTCACCATGGTCGTCGCTCGGGACGACGAAGGCTTGGATATTTCACAGATTCACCTCTATCCGTTCAATCAGGCATATTACGATGCGCTTCCCGGTTTCCTCAAACACCGCGCCGCCGCCTTCGCAACCGATCGGCTGCTCAGCCGGTTGACGGTAGGCCTGGGCTACTTGCCGTCCTGGGCATCACCCAAGATCCGAGTGAGCGCCCAGCTGTCCGCGGCAGCTCCTGATGAGCTACCCCAGATCACCCTCACTTCGGAGGGCTTCAGCGAGGCCAAGGTCAGGGGCAAGAACGTGCCTCCGATGCTGCCTGACGTGATAAGCCGGATCCGCAGGGCGGCACCTTACCTTGACTTGTGGCCAGTCACGCCGCGGATGTTGTGGTCGGGCGGAGCCAAAAGCTACCATTTTGGCGGCAGCTTTCCTCACGCCAATGAGCCGGATTCCGGGATTGAGACGACAGATCGCCTCGGGCGGCTGGCGCGCTGGGACCGGATCCATCTCATCGACGGGTCGGTTTTCCCGAATGTTCCGGCTACCACCTTCACGCTGACGGTGATGGCCAATTCCCATCGCATCGCCCGCGAAGCGATGCAACTGACGGCTTGAGCGTTCGATGCGGGTCGGTATCACCGGAGCGAACGGATATGTCGGGACCGTCCTGCGCGCCGCCTTCGCCGAAGAAGGGCATGAGGTCATCGGCTTCGCCCGTTCGAACCGGGTGACCTCCGAATCTGCCGCCGGCGTCGCCGAATGGCGCCCATACGAGATCAAGCGCCCGCCATCGGGGGCCGCATTCAGCGACCTGGATGTGCTCATCCACGGTGCATGGGACCTGACCCTCGTCAGCGCCGGTGAAGTGTGGGGTGTCAATGTGTCCGGCTCGCAGCACCTGCTCCGCAATGCCGCCGACGCAGGGGTTCGCCGGGTCATTTTTATCTCCTCGATGTCCGCCTATAAGGGAACCCGGCAGTTGTACGGTCAGGCGAAACTGGCCTGCGAGCGCACGGCCAGCGGCCTGGGAGGTGTCTCCACCCGCCTCGGACTGGTGTACGGCCCCGGTTGGGGCGGGATGGCAGGCGCGCTCCGTAAGCTGACCACGCTGCCGGTTACACCTCTCATCGGGGCGCAGTCTCATCAGTTCATGGTGCATGAGGCGGACATGGCAGCCGCTATGGTGCGTATTGCGGAGTCGGACATGCCCCTGCCGGAACCGGTGGGGCTGGCCAACCCCGAACCGGTGCCGTTCCGACGGCTCATGAACGAGATCGCCGCATCCCAAGGCAGAACACTGCGCGCCGTCCCCGTGCCCTGGCAGCTTGTCAGTGGCGCCCTCAAGGCAGCTGAGGCCCTGCATGTCCCCCTGCCCTTCCGATCCGACTCCATCCTCGGGCTCGTGCGCCCGGCGCGAGAGGTTCCCGGCGTAGAGCGGCTCAAGCAATTCGGTATCGAGTTTCGGAGCTTCTCGCTGGATGGCGACCACCCCTCATCCGGGGCATTGCGTCGGTATTCTTAGTCGAAGGCCGGTTCGATCCGCCAGAGACGCAAACGGCGAGATTGTGCGGCTGGCACGATCGCCAGGATCCGCAGCAGCCGCCCCAGGCGGGCGCGATGCGATTCAGTCCGGATCAGCAAAATGGGGCTACCCCCGAGGAATAATCGCGGATCGAAGAAAACCATGCAATGATTCACAAAGACGCAAGAGACGCATGACCTCAAAGACGGGCGCAGAGAGCCCTCGTCGAACTCCCGGCTGTCCAGCGGTGAAGGCTTGCAAACGGAAGTCATTGCAGAATCCGGAAGGCTTTGGCGCGAAAGCTTGCGCACAAAAGGCAAGGGGCGATCCGATTGGTTGAACCGCGCGCCATCTTCATATCGGGAGTGGCCGGCTTTGTAGGAAGCAGGCTTGCAAGGATCTTTATTGATCGTGGATATTCGGTCTTTGGCTTTGACAACCTGTCGCGAGGTTCTCGGAAAAACCTCAACGAGCTTCTTACGCATGAGAGGTTCATTTTCGAGAAAGTGGACCTCTCGGACGCGGCTGCGGTGAGAAGCCGCTTTATGAACTGTCACAGTCGCATTCCGATTTCCGAAGTCTGGCACATGGCTGCCAATTCGGACATTCCCGCAGGAATCTCCGATGCCTCTGTCGATCTGCGCGATACCTTTCTAACGACGTTCAACGTGTTGGACGCAATGAGGGAGGCGGGAGTTCCGTTCCTTGCTTTTGCATCCAGTTCAGCCGTGTACGGCGATTTGGGGGAGGCTCCGATCAGAGAGGATGTCGGGCCGCTGCTGCCGATTTCCAACTACGGCGCCATGAAGCTCGCATCGGAAGCGCTAATCAGCGCAGCCGTCGAGAACTGGTTGGGGCGGGCCTTGATCTTTCGCTTTCCGAACGTGATCGGCGTTCCGGCAACACATGGCGTCATTCTGGATTTCATCAGAAAGCTGAAGGTCACACCAAACAAGCTGAACGTTTTGGGATCGGGCCGGCAACGGAAGGTATATCTTCACGTCAATGATCTGATCGATGCGATCGTCTACCTGCGTGCAAACTCATCCGAGCGGCTTGGCTGCTACAATATCGGCCCCGAGGACAAAGGGGTAACCGTCAGCTTCATAGCGGAAACCACTGTCGAGGCTGTCGCACCGGGCGCGGGGATCGAATACGGGTTTGAAGATCGCGGTTGGACGGGGGATGTTCCCCGGTTTTCCTATGACGTAGCAAAGCTCCGTGCACTTGGTTGGCGGCCCCAGCTTGGATCGGCCGACGCTGTCCGAAAAGCCGTCGTGGAAATCGTGCGGCAGGAAGGACACCCGTGATGCAGGCCGTTGTACTTGCCGGTGGTCTGGGGACACGGCTCAGGGGCCGGATCGGTGATCTGCCCAAGTCGCTGGCCAATATTGGTGGCAAGCCACTTCTCGAGCATCAAATCCTCCTCGCCAAGCAACACGGGATCGAGAGGATCTTGATCCTGGTGAACCACGCAGCCGAGCAAATCGTGGAATTTTGCAATCATCGCGGGAATTGGGGGATTGAAGTTCGTTGCGTAGATGACGGCGCGCCTCGCGGGACTGCCGGAGCGGTTCTGTCCGTTTTGGATCTGCTCGACGAGGACTTCCTCACGATCTACGGCGACACGATGCTCGACGTCGATCTCACCCGCTTCAAGCGCTTCCATGAAAAACACGAGGCAGCAGCCGCAACTGTTTTCACCCATCCGAATGATCACCCGCATGATTCCGATCTGATCGAAACGTCGGAAGATGGCGTGGTTACCGCGTTCCATCCATATCCACACGATCCCGGTTGCTTTTATCCCAACAAAGTCAGCGCAGCTCTTTACTACATTCGAAGACAAGCCTTGTACCCATGGCGCGCCACGGCAACTCCGCTCGATTTTGGCAAGGATCTCTTTCCTGAAATGCTTCGGGCGGGCGCGGAGATCAGAAGCTATAGCAGCCCTGAGTACATAAAAGACGCGGGAACCCCGGCGAGACTTGACAAGGTTTGCGCCGACCTTGCCTCCGGCCGCATAGCCCGAGCTTCACTCGCTTCTCCGCAGAAAGCAGTATTTTTGGACAGGGACGGCTGCATCAATGTCGACGATGGGCACATCGATCGTCCCGAACGCTTCGAACTGATCGAGGGGGCCGCGGCCGCGATCGCTTGTTTCAACCAGGCCGAATACCGGACAATCGTCGTCACAAACCAACCCGTTGTGGCGAGAGGGGATTGCTCTGTACGAGACTTGCGGATGATCCATAACAAGATGGAGACCGAGCTTGGCCGCCGCGGGGCTTTTGTCGATGCCATCTATTACTGCCCGCACCATCCAGATCGCGGCTTTGCCGGTGAGGTGGCAGCGCTGAAGGTCCACTGTGAATGCCGCAAGCCCGCCACCGGGTTGATCGACCAGGCGATCGAGGCGCTCTATATCGATCGCAGACAATCCTGGGTCATCGGCGATTCCTCTACCGACATCGCACTCGCAAAACGGTCCGGCATCAGATCGATCCTGGTCGAGACTGGCGCGGGCGGGCTGGACAGCAAGTATCATGTCATGCCCGACTATACCGTTCCGGACTTGTTCGAGGCTGCCAAGTTCATTCTCACCGTTCATCCGACCTTGGTGGACACGGCATCCGATCTGATCGCGCATGTGAATCCGGGTGACGTGTGTTTCGTGGCAGGGCTTTCCAGGAGCGGAAAGAGCGTCCTTTCCAGCGCTATCGCCGAGGTACTTCGCGGCCGCGGCTTTGATGCGCAAGTCGTTGCCCTTGATCGTTGGATACGGCCCGCCGCCGATCGCGAAGCAACGGTGATGGGTCGCTACGACATGAAAGAAATCAGGAAGGTTCTAAGCCGCCTGGTGAGCGTTCGTTCTCGCGAGACGCTCGATCTGCCCTATTACGAAAAGCTGAGCCGCGTATCGCATCCAGGATCGGAAAAGATAAGCATTTCTCCGGAAACCATCCTGGTCGTGGAAGGAGCCGTCGCTCTTTCGCTGTCCGATGTGGTTTTGCCCGGTCGTGCACACACATTCTTCGTTGATATCGATGAGGAGCTGAGGAGGTATCGAGTAACGCGGGAATACTCGCGTCGAGGTGTGGATCGGGAGGCTGCAGCGCGTATCTATAGTTCCCGCCAGGAGGACGAGACACCAATCGTCTTGGCATCGCGGGCGAGCGCCAACCAGTGTGTCCGATTGCGGGCGATCGAACTGATTGAGGCCGTCGGATGATCATCAGTCAGACGCCGCTTCGAGTGAGCTTCGTGGGAGGTGGCAGCGATCTGCCTGCCTTTTATCGGGAGGAAGGCGGCGCCGTCCTAAGCGTTGCAATCGACAAGTACGTATACGTGAATGTGAACCGCAAGTTCGATAACGGCACTCGAATCGCTTATTCAAAAACCGAAGAGGTCGATAGCGTTGAGGATATCCAGCATCCGATTGTCAAGGCGACGATGGGATATCTTGGGATATGCGGGGGCATTGAGATAACGACTATTGCCGATATTCCATCCAAGGGAACCGGACTTGGATCATCGAGCGCTTTTACGGTTGGCCTTCTCCACGCGCTGAACGCGTTTCGGGGGCAATATGTCTCCAAGGCAAAGCTCGGTGCCGATAGTTGTTGCATCGAGATCGAACTTTGTGACGCGCCCATTGGAAGGCAGGATCAATACGCCGCCGCCTTCGGCGGATTGAATCTCATCGAGTTTCACTCCGATGACAGCGTTTCGGTGTCACCGCTCATATGCCCGCGTGATTTCATCGCTTCGATCGAGAAGCAAGTACTCATGTTCTACACCGGCATTACGCGCAGTGCTTCGGACATCCTCGTGCGACAGTCGGAGTGCATCGCAAGAGCTCCGGACAAGCGCAAAGCGCTCAGGCGGATGGTCGGGCTCACCTATCAGCTTCGTGATGAACTGCATCGATGCAACCTCGATGCCTTCGGCGAAATCCTCCACGAGAACTGGCTCTTGAAAAAGAGCCTCTCTGAGGAAATCACGAACGATGCAATCGATCACTGGTACCAGACCGCGATGCGGGCGGGTGCCACGGGCGGCAAGCTGCTGGGAGCAGGTGCAGGAGGTTTTCTCATGTTCTTCGCACCTCTCGATCGCCACGATGCAATCAAAGCGGCCCTCGGGGACCTAAAGCACTTCCCTGTCAAGTTCGACTTCGCCGGGAGCCGCATCGTTCACTATCAACCGACATCGGAGTCCACCCAATGAAGCATTTTGGCGGCAGTACTCAATCAACCGACATCGGAGCCCGCCCAATAAAGAATCTTGGCGGCAGTGCTCAAGCCTATTTCAAGAAACTCGAGATCGTCCTGGCTTCGTTGGACCACGAAAGCATCGACAATGCAGTGGCCTTGGTCGCCCAGGCACAGGAGGATGGCAAGCAGATAATCACGCTTGGAAATGGTGGCAGTTCGCTCACGGCGCTGCATTTCATCACCGACTGGAACAAGAGCATCTATCTCTCCACGAAGCGCCCGTTTCGTGGCCGGACGCTGATCGACAATGTGGGCCTTACGTTTGCATACGCGAACGATGTTTCTTTCCAGGATGTGTTCGTCGAGCAGCTAAAGAACATCCTGAACGAGGGCGACTTGGTCATTGCGATTTCGGGAAGCGGAAACTCGGAAAACGTTCTGCGCGCCGTTCGATACGCCAATGATCATGCCGCAGTTACGTTAGGCCTTTGCGGATATGGCGGAGGAACACTCAGGCAGATCGCCCAACATGTGGTTTGGGTCAATGTGAATGACATGCAAATTGCGGAAGACATACATTCCATGTTCGGGCATGTCGTCATGCAGCGTCTTTGTCTTGCGGGTACTCAACAGTGGAGCGATCGGCCGCAGCGGCGCAGCGCTGCTGGACGCTTCGATGCAAATCCAGCTGGCGCCGAGACGAGCTGGCAATCCTGATCGAGAACAAGCGATGCAGCATTATCGGCTCTACGTTCTGGACGACCGCGGCCAGTTCAAGGGCAGCATCAACCTTACCTGCATAGACGACGTTGCGGCGAAAGAGCAGGCCAGGCTGTTGGCAGATGGCCACGAAGTGGAGCTTTGGCGCCTCGTTGCGCGGTTCAAATTTGACAATCCGCGGAGCCGACCCGCGGGGACGAAGCGCA
This sequence comes from Mesorhizobium sp. B2-4-6, assembly GCF_006442775.1. Classification (NCBI taxonomy): domain Bacteria; kingdom Pseudomonadati; phylum Pseudomonadota; class Alphaproteobacteria; order Hyphomicrobiales; family Phyllobacteriaceae; genus Mesorhizobium; species Mesorhizobium sp. B2-4-6. The sequence continues at coordinate 150,159 of NZ_VFVI01000009.1, read as the reverse complement.
CGCGCGTCCTGGCGCCACGTTCCAGCCATTTCAACAAGCCACCCAAGCGATCGCACTCTCCCCTTGGATGCGGTTGCGCGTCTGGGCACCGTTCAGATCTTGAAAAATACGATGCCGATGAGGCATCGTTGGCGTTGCGATTGAACGGCTGTCCAGCGCTATAGAGACCGCGCCCGGTAACCGTGCCAGGCCTTCCGCCTTCGATCATTGAAAGCGGATGACGCGGGCTTCGCCGCTGTGTGTTGGCGACGTCGCTCAGCGACACGTGTAGAGACTGGAGCGTGATCAACCGCGCAATGGCTGACCTCGGCCAAGCGCATCGGCGCGCCAACGGTGGTCGAACATCCGGGTCGGCAGCTCCAGCAATAGGCTCGACGGCTCGTCCGCCATGCAGCATCGGAAGACAATCCCGCCCACTCCTCTCGACGACCTCAAATGCGAGCGGCCCGCTCGAACCAACGGGCGCCCAGCGAGCGCAACATCTCAGCGGACGGGCATGGTTTTGGCAGGGCGTCCGGAAGGCCGTCTCGGTGCGGCCGTACGATCACTTTCTATATTAGGACGTGTTTATAAGTTACATTAGGAATGTGTTAATAATACCGCACCGGGCCTCATTCTCGCCGTAAATGGTAGTATGGTTGCTCATGTCACGTACATCGTCCTCAAGTGATCAATTCACGCAGGTACAGATGGTGCGCGTGCGTAAATTAGAATGCGGAAATGCCTGTGTTTGCTTAGGGGCGCGGGTGGAATGAAAACAAAAAAAGACGCAATGAACTAAGGAACTGCTGTGCTTATACTGGATAGCACGCTCGGTGGCACGTCCACCGGGAGGGATGCGCTCAACTTTTATCCGGCTGCGGCTCAAACCGTTGAACTCCTTTCGCGCGTTGGTAGCGACACCGTTTATGGGCTCAAAGGCGAGCGCATGATGAGCATTTCCGTCGACAAAACTCGCCTTCGATGGTGGGTTCAACGTTGAGCTCGCTCGACCAGGATGTCTGGGGCGAGGACATCCAAATCTCCGCTACTTTGTAATCAGTCCGCGTTGTCTAGCTGCGAGTTTGAAATCCGTTCGCGTTGCCTGGCTGCGAGCTTGAAATCAGTTCGCGTCGCCTAGCTGCGGACATGCGACATGTCGCGCACTTGGCGATGCGCGGCAGTGGAATTTTCTGTTTTCAACGCCAAAGAAGGATCACGGAATGGCTCTCTCCGCACCCGTAGGCTTTGCCTCTAGCGACCTCGTCTATCAGGAAAACTTCTCCGGTACGGCGCTCGGCAGCGATTGGCACACCTACATCACAAGCAAAGCCGCCAACGGCTGGCCATGGAATACCAACGGGTCGGGAGGAAGTACGCCGGGCGGCCCGTATAATGCCGACTACGATGTGCCGAGCCAGGTGTCCGTGAGCAACGGGACCTTGGATCTCACGGCGGTCCGACAACCCATCAGCGGTGTCAATCAGGGGGGAACGGCACAGACATTCCCGGTCACGTCCGGCGCCGTCAGCAGCTACGGCAACTTCGAATTCAACGGTGGCTACCTTCAGATCAGTATGAAGGCGCCGAGCGGCGACGGCGCATGGCCGGGCCTTTGGCTGATGCCCGGCAATGGCGCGGGCAGCGGCGACAATTTCGAGCTCGATATACAGGAGGGTGGATTTACCGGTTCGGGACCGGCGGACCAGAATTTCTCCTGGCATCTCCACGGGCCGTCAGGGTGGGTCGGCAACACCATTGACAGCGGCATCGACCTCACGGCCGGCTTCCACACCTACGGCATCTATTGGGATCCTGGCAAATCGATCACCTGGTATCTCGACGGGAAGCAGATGGCGCAAGTGACCAGCGCACAGGCCGCGATCCCGGATGAACCGATGCAATTGATGATGAACAATGGGGTCGCGAATTCGAACGCGTCCGGATGGCATACGGCGCTGGATAGCTCGACCCCTTCGTCGATGCGGATGCAGATCGACCAGGTCCAGCTCTATCAAAAAGCGGGCAGCGGCGACACCGTCACGGGTGCCAACGTCAGTCCCCAGACGATATCGTCAACCTCCACGACGCCGTCAACGACCCAGCCGGCAGTGACGCAGCCGGCAGTGACTCAGCCGGCGGTGACGCAGGTCGCCGCTTCACCGACAACGGGGATCGAGCATACCGGCGATGCCATCACGTTGACGGTCGGCTTTAACAAGGCGGTGACCGTCACGGGTACGCCTGCACTGTCGCTCAATGACGGCGGAACGGCCAGATATGTCGGTGGCTCGGGCACGAACGCGCTCACCTTCCGCACCACCGTCGCGCCGACGGACACGAATACCTCGGCGCTCGCCATTACGGGAGTCAATCTTCCGAGCGGCGCAAGCATCAAGGATGCATCTGGTATTGCGGCGAACCTCTCGGGCGCAGTGAAGACGTTCTCCGGTCTCCAGATCGATCCGGTCTTGCCGGCGGTGACGCAGGCCACGGCCTCGCCGGGAACCGGTACCGAGCACGTTGGAGACGCGGTCACGCTGACACTCGGCTTCAACGAGGCAGTGGCGGTATCGGGCACGCCGACGCTATCTCTCAACAATGGCGCGACCGCCACCTATGTGGGCGGCTCCGGAACGGGCGCGCTCAACTTTCGCACAACTGTCGCGTCGACGGACACCAATACCTCGGCGCTCGCCATCACCGGGGTCAATCTACCGAACGGTGCGAGCATCAAGGACGCGAGCGGTGTCGCTGCTAATCTTGCGCGCGCGGTGAAGACGTTCTCCGGTCTCCATGTCGTGACGTCATCGACAGCCCCATCGACCCCAACCACAACGCCAACTACGCCAACGACCCCAGCCACTCCAACCACACCGCCATCGATCGCGCCGGTCCTCACCATCGCGGATCCGACGCTCAACGTGAGCGGGCTGGGCGGTACGGTCGACCTAGGGGTCAAGGTGACAACGACCGACCCCAACGATGTCGTGACCGTGAAGGTGACGGGCTTGCCGAGGTACGAGAGGATCACCGACAAACTCGACGGCAAGACGTTTGCCGGCAAGAACATCACCTTGACGGCCGCGCAGGTCGACAGCGGATTGACGCTGCAATCGAACTATAAGGGCGCGGCTCATCCGGTGGCGACACTCACGCTGACTGCAACGGCGAAGGATCCGGTCACCGGCGCCGTCGCGACAGCCTCGCCGCGGACCATCGCCGTAACGGATCCTCGGCCTGCGGCCACCACGACTTCGCCGCGGGTGATCGCCCAGACGGATCATCAGCATGCTCCCGCTACGTCGCTAGGGTCCTCGGCAACCCGGGGCCTTGCTTGGCTGCACGAGCATAGGAACCTGGTCGCCGGCCCCACTACGACCTTTGCGCCGCGAAACAGTGCCATGGCGGATCATCCGCTTGCGACCGGCACAGCCACGGCGTCCCTGGCAAGCCAGAGTTTTGCGGTGCTGAACCAGTATCTGGCCGGCCACTCGGGCCACGTCGACCCCGGTCAGATCGTGGCGTCCTTGTCGAATGGAGCCAACTGGAATCACGACTCGTACCTGACCAGACCGCAACATTGATCGCCTCCGCACCCAGGGGCTTCAGCCCCTGGGTGCGGCACCGTCAAGTTTGTGCTGGGAAGGAATATCGAACGCGGACGCGTATCCGCGAAGGGTTAAGCCGGAATGGCGATGCAGAACGAGAATGCCCACGCCGCAGACTTTGGATTTCGAGCCCTGGCTCTGTTCCTTCGCTTTCATGGCGTAAACGCTAAGCCCGACCAGATCCGCGACCGCTGTGGCGGCGGCGGTGCAATCGGCATCCGCGCGATGCTTCGTTGCGCCCGCGAGTTCGGGCTCAAGGTCGGTTCGCGCAAGACACGGTGGAAACAACTTGCGGGTATCCGGTTGCCCGGCATCGCTTCACTGCATGATGGCGGATTTCTGCTTCTCGGAAAGGTCAGCGACAAAGGCGCGGTTGTGCTGCATCCGCCCTCGTCAAATGCGAAGCTGATCACGCGCGCGGAATTCGAAGCGATCTGGGACGGCCGTTTGATCTTGGCTGGATCACAGAACATTGCGCAGCGGGCGCTTCATGCCCTTATTGGCCGCGGGCGTGATCTGGCACGGCGCGCCTGCGATATCTTGATCCGTGTTCGTTTCGCCGATCAACGCGATAGGGCCGCCCAGGCGGCGGACACTGCATCTGAGAGCGGCGATGACTCAGGGCTCATCGCCTTGGCGATATTGCTGCGTTGCCATGGCATCGCGGCCGAGCCGGACCAAATCCGGCATCGCATGGGCGCGGCGCGAGTGGGTGTTACCGAAGTCCTGCGCTGCGCAAAGGATTTCGGACTCAAGGCTCGGGCACAGAGGACGAGCTGGAATCGGCTTGCGATTACTCCGCTGCCGGGAATCGCCGTGCTTCGGGACGGTGGATTCCTGATCCTCGGCAAAGTCGTCGACGACAAGCTCCTCGTTCAGCGCCCATCGTCGCCGCAACCCATTACAATGACCCGGGCCGAACTTGAGTCCATCTGGGACGGCGACATCATCCTGATGACCCGGCGCGCGGCCCTGACGGACCTGTCCCGTCGGTTTGACATCGGCTGGTTTCTCGGCGCGGTCCACAAGTACCGCCATCTTCTCGGCGAAGTGCTGATCGCGTCATTCTTCCTTCAGATCTTTGCCCTCATCTCGCCGCTGTTCTTCCAGGTGGTCATCGACAAGGTGCTCGTGCATCGAAGCATGAGCACGCTCGACGTCCTGGTCGCGGGCCTGATCGCGCTGACCGTTTTCGAAACTGTTCTCGGCACGCTGCGCGTCTATCTGTTCGCGCACACGACGAACCGCATCGACGTCGAGCTCGGCGCCCGGCTGTTTCGTCACCTGATGGCGTTGCCGATCGCATATTTCCAGACACGCCGCGTCGGGGATTCAGTCGCACGCGTCCGCGAGCTCGAGAACATCCGCCAGTTCCTGACGAGCTCGGCGCTCACGCTTGTCATCGATCTCGTCTTCACCGTCGTTTTCATTGCGGTGATGTTCTATTACACGGCTCCGTTGACGCTGATCGTCCTGTCGTCGTTCCCATTCTACATCGGCATTTCTGCGGGAGCTGCGCCGCTGTTTCGCCGGCGCCTTGATGAGAAGTTCGATCGCGGCTCGGAGAACCAGGCTTTCCTGGTCGAGACCGTCACGGGCGTCGAGACGCTGAAGGCCATGGCGGTCGAGCCGCAGATGCAGCGCCGCTGGGAGGAGCAGCTCGCCGCCTATGTGACCGCAAGCTTCCGCGTGCTCAGCCTGAACAATACGGCGAGCCAGGCGGTGCAGATGATCAACAAGCTGGTCGTCGCCGCAACCCTTTACTTCGGCGCCAAGCTCGTGATCGGCGGCGACCTGACCGTCGGCGAACTCGTCGCATTCAATATGCTGGCCGCGCGCGTGAGCATGCCTGTGCTGCGGCTCGCGCAGATCTGGCAGGATTTCCATCAGGCCCGCCTGTCGATCGATCGTCTCGGCGATATCCTCAACACCATTCCCGAGCCAAGCTTCAATCCTGGCCGCGCCGCACTGCCGGCAATCCGCGGTCAGGTGACATTCGAGCATGCGACTTTCCGCTACCGGGTCGACGGCCCCGAGGTGCTGCACGATGTCTCGTTCAGCGTCGAGCCCGGTCAGGTTATCGGCATCGTGGGCTCCTCGGGGTCAGGCAAGAGCACCGTCGCCAAGCTGATACAGCGGCTCTATGTGCCGGAGAGCGGACGCGTGCTGGTCGATGGCGTCGATCTCGCCATGGTCGACCTAACCTGGCTTCGACGCCAGATCGGCGTAGTCTTGCAAGAGAACGTGCTCTTCAACCGATCCATTCGCGAGAACATCGCGCTCGCTGATCCGGCTATGCCCATGGAGCGCGTCATTGCAGCGGCCTCGCTTGCCGGCGCTCACGATTTCATCCTGAAGCTGCCCGAGGGCTATGACACCATCGTGGGCGAACGCGGCAGCAGTCTTTCCGGCGGGCAACGCCAGCGTGTCGCAATCGCCCGGGCACTCATTACCGATCCGCGCATCCTTATCCTCGATGAGGCGACCAGCGCTCTGGATTACGAAAGCGAGCGCGCCATTCAGCAGAACATGAAACGAATTTCTGCCGGCCGAACCGTCTTCGTCATCGCTCATCGGCTCTCGACCGTGCGCCACGCGAACCGGATCATCACGATCGAGCATGGACGCATCGTCGAGGATGGCACCCATGATGACCTGATCCGCTCGAACGGGCGCTACGCAAACCTCCACTATCTGCAAGCTGGCATCCATGACGTCCGCTAGCCGAAACATCGTCCCATTTCCGAGAGCTCAAGTTCGCCGCCGCGAGCACGAAGTTGCGTTCCTGCCGGCAGCGCTCGAAATCACCGAAACGCCGCCGTCACCGATCGGCCGCGCAATCGCGGCGAGTATCATCGCGGTCTTCTGCGTCGCGCTGGTGTGGGCATCGTTGGGCAGCATCGATATCGTCGCAACCGCGACGGGCAAGATCGTGCCAGACGGGCGCAGCAAGCTGATTCAGCCATTCGAGACGGGCGTTGTCCGCGCCATCAATGTACGCGATGGACAGAGCGTGAAGGCCGGCGACGTGCTGATCGAGCTAGACCCGACCATGACGGAAGCCGACCAGGAGCGCCAGAAAAGCGATCTTCTTTCGGCCGAACTCGACGTCGCCCGGCTGCGCGCGGCGCTCGCGGAGGATCCGCTCGCGGCCTTCCGGCCGCCGCAGGGCGCGGGCGACGGGGAGATCGAGATGCATCGTCAATTTCTGGTCAGTCAGGTCGCCGAACAGAACGCCAAGCTCGCGGAGATCGAGCGCCAGCAGAATCAGAGGGAAGCAGAACGATCGACTACTTTGGCAAGCGTCGCGAAGCTCCAGGCGACGACGCCGGTGCTGCAGGAGCGAGTCGACATTCGCAAGAAGCTCGTCGACAACGCGCTTGCTTCGAAGGTCGACTATCTCTCCGAGTATCAGGAGTTGGTCGGCCTTCAGCAGGATCTCAACCTGCAGCAGAGCCGGCTGCGCGAAGCCGATGCAGCCATCGCGGTGCTAAGGGAAACGAAGGAAAGGACCGCCGCGGAGTATCGGCGCGTGACCTATGACGCACTCGCGAAAGCCGACCAAAGGGTTGAGAGTGCCGAGCAGGAGGAGATCAAGGCAGAGCAGCGCACGAAGTTCCAACGATTGACCGCGCCGGTCGACGGCGTCGTGCAACAACTCGCCGTTCACACGGTGGGAGGCGTGGTTACGCCTGCTCAGCCACTGGCCGTGGTGGTTCCAAGCGAGAGCCATCTCGAAATCGAGGCCATGCTCTCCAACAGAGATATCGGATTCGTCCACCCGGGACAGAAGACGGAAATCAAGGTCGACACATTCAACTTCACCCGCTACGGGCTTCTTCATGGAGAAGTGCTCAGCGTGTCACCGGACGCCATACCTCGCGAGAGGCAGAGCGATTCGAACGACCGCGTATCGGGCGCAGAGCAGAGCGACAGTGAGCCGAGGGGCCAGGAACTGGAATATGCCGCGCGCGTTTCGCTTGACCGTGCGTACATGCAGGTGGACGACAAGCTCGTCAAGCTCGGTCCGGGCATGGCGGTGACGATCGAGATCAAGACCGGCGCGCGCAGTATCATCGGCTACTTTCTCTCGCCGCTGGCGAAATACAAGCAGGAAGCGCTGCGAGACCGTTAAAAAGCGCACGAGACATCCTTGCGGCCGTCGGCAGGCATGCTCCAATTGTATGAGGGGGTGCGAACCGGGGCATTTGGGCTACCCCCAATTCATGAAGAGAGCCCGGGCCCGGCTGCATGTTAGGATCGTACCGCACGCAATTGCGGATCAGAAACCGTGACGCTCAACATAGCCGGCCAGGCCAAGTCGAACACAGTCGCTTTCGAAACCAGTGCTCTCATCAGGGCCACTGGCTTCCGGGAATACGACGCGCGTTGGTGGTTCGGGCATCCGGGCTCCGAGGAAGAGCCCGAGCGCAACTTGATGGAGGTACAGGCGCTCGGCATGGGGCCCGGCACCATGATCCATCGAATGGGCGTAGGCCCTGACATCGTCCATAACTTCCTCGGTCATTCCGTGGCGTCCCAGGCTCTCGATTCTGTCCTGTGCCGCAATCCAGAAATCGGCGCCTGCAATCAGACATTCTGAGAGGAACTGGACCATGCCGGGCCGGATCGTATGTTTTGTCATGAGCGGGGGCGTTGGCTCACGGCTTTGGCCGCTCTCGCGCGAAGACAATCCCAAGCAATTCCACGACCTTTCCGGCGACGGATCCATGCTTGCGAAGACCGTCCGGCGTCTCAAGGCCCGGCCCGAAGGTGAGACCCCAATCTACCTGATAGCGTCCGAGCGGCATGCCGATCGCGTTATTTCCGACATCGGTCCACTCGGCCTGGACGGCGGCAGACCGATTTTCGAGCCAGTTGGCCGCAATACCGCCGCGGCAGTCGCCATAGCCACGCTGCAAACGATCTTCGAGCATGGCGGCGACGCGCTTGTGCTCGTGGTCCCCTCCGATCATGAGATATCAACCGAGGCGCAATTCTGGGAAACGGTCGAGGTGGGCCGGCCTGTGGCCGAGTCAGGACGCCTTGTCATATTCGGCATCAGGCCGACACATCCGGAAACCGGGTACGGTTACATCGAGGTTGTGGCAAATGCCGACGGCGTGGCCGCCGTTGCGCGCTTTGTCGAGAAGCCCAATGCCGAGACAGCTCGCCAATATGCGTCGTCGGGAAGGTTCTATTGGAACGCCGGCATCTTCCTGTTTCGCGCAGACACGATGCGGCGAGCATTTCTCGAGTTCCGGCCAGACATCTGGGACAGCGCCGAACGGGCCCATAAGACCGCACGGGACGACGTTTCGGGCATCTACCTGCCACAGAGTTTCTACTCGGCTGTCCCGTCGACCTCGATCGACTACGCCGTCATGGAGCATGCCCACGATACCGCGATGGTTACGGCCTCCTTCCGCTGGAATGATCTTGGATCGTGGCAGTCGCTGCTCGAAGCCAGCCCGACCGACAGCGACGGCAACGTCGTGATGGGGGACGTCGTCGCGATGGACTGCAGCAGCTCCTACCTTCGAAGCCAGGGCAGACTGCTGACCGTCATTGGAATGAAGGATGTAGCCGTGGTGGCAACGCCAGACGCGGTATTCGTCGCCCCCGTCAGCCACAGCCAGAACGTCAAGAAGGTTGTCGAACAGTTGGAGAAGAGCGGACGACTCGAGACCAAGTTAACAGCGTCGGAAGACCGGGTCATCGTCAGCGGGTCATGGCGCAAGCGCGTCGAGCACTGGCTTTTCAACGAAACCCTGCCGGTGTGGTCCACTGCAGGCGTTGACGACGTGTATGGCGGATTCCATGAGTCGCTCGGTTTTGACGCGAGGCCGCTACGCAAGCCCAAGCGCACGCGGACGATGGCTCGTCAGATCTACGCTTTCGCGGTGGCCAAGGAGCGCGGTTGGCCTGGACCCGCCGAAAAACTTATCAACCACGGGATCGACTTCATCGCGAAATACGGTCGCACCGACCGCGGCGGCTGGGTACGCACCCTAAATTGCAACGGCAGCGTGGCTGACCCGGCGGAGGATGCCTACGACCAAGCCTGCGTGCTGCTGGCGCTTGCCCACGCTCATCGATGCGGCCACCAGGATGCCCTACGGCTTGCACAAGAGACATTTCATTTCATCGACACGCATCTCGAGGACGCCAGCCTGAACGGCTTCCTCGAAAGCCCCGTCTGGAGCGGGGTGCGGCTCTCGAACCCACACATGCACATGCTGGAATCCTTCCTTGCCTGGCATGGCGTCACGGGCGACCGCGCATACCTGCGTCGCGCGGCACGCGTCATCGATCTCTTTCGATGCCATTTCTTCGACCAGGAGAGCTGGACACTTGGAGAACGCTTCGACGTCGATTGGCTGCCGTTGCCGGGAGACGAGGGACAGTGGACCGAACCAGGGCACCATTTCGAATGGGCCTCCCTCCTCGTCGATTTCGCGCGGGCGAGCGGCCAGAAGGACCTAGTTGCATATGCGAGAAAGCTCTATTCGTCGGCGGTTGCCAGCGGTTTGAACCGGGCCACGGGTCTTGCCTATGCAGCCGTCTCGCGCAAGGGACTGCCCCTCGACCGGCTTTCACGAAGCTGGCCGCAGTGCGAGGCGATCAAGGCGGCAGTTGCCCTTGATGGTATTGGCGGGCCTGACTTGAAACCCGAGATCGAAGCGCGTGTCGCCCGGCTCTTCAGATGGCATATCGATCCCGCACCGCTTGGCTTATGGGTCGACAGGATTGATGAGCGCGGAAGGTCAGTGGCGACGGAGGTCCCCGCGAGCATCTTCTACCACCTGGTCACAGCGTTGATGCAGTACCTGGACAAGACCGGAGGACAGGTCGAGGCTTTCCCGCTGCCAGTTTCGGAAACAGCTGAGTCCTCTCTTAGGCAGGTCTACGCCTGACTTGACGGTCCCTCGTCAGGCGGAACGCAGTGCAAGCTCGCTGGGTTGCCGAGGGGCTTCACTCTGCTCGGACTGAAAAGTCGCTTGGCGCCTATCTCGTCGAAGCCGAGCCTTCTACCAGCGGCTCATGTATGTGATTGGCAGGCGTAGGCTTCTGCCTCCGGCGCTCGAGCTTTTCGTGCCGGGTCGCCCCCGTACTGAGATCCTTCGGGCGCTCATTTTCCGGCGTCATCCCGACGCCATGCGTTGTAAACATTAGCAAATACTGATATATGGCTTACGGAGCCGGCTGGCTCACAACGGCGGGCTCTAGGCCCGGCAGTCATACCCGCACACCCAAACGGCAAGATTGTCGGGCCGCTTTATGGACAAGTCATCCAACATCGAGTTCTTGCCCGTCGGGCAAAAGGGTGAGGGTGTTCGCCTCCTCGATCCTCAGGCTTGAGTGCCCAGCCCCCGTCTGCTGGCCAATCCTGACAATGTCATCCAATACCGAACGGATCTGCGGCCATGGAAACTCAGGGGCGTCCTCTGAAGGCTGCCCTTCGCTCAGGACCGCGTCGAACTTGGCCGCTACTCCCGCAAGGAACGTGTCGGGGGTCCGGCCGCCTCGTCGTGCATCAGCTTGACGCCCGCCATGCCGAGGACGTTGGCGATCTCATGCGGGTCGATCACCATCGAGGTGGTGCCGTGCGGGATGACCGCGCGCGAACTCGGTAACCGTCACCATGCCGCTCTCGACATGCATATGCGCGTCGCAAAGGCCAGGCAGCGCGTAGCGGCCCTCGCCATCGATAAGCTGCGTCGCGGACCGACGGCATGGTCGGCATTCGGGCCGACGAAGGCGAAGCGGCCGGCGGCAATCGCAATATCCGTTCCGGGGATGATCTCGCCCGAATGGACATTCACCCAGCGCACGTTGCAGATCACCATGTCGGCCGGCGTGCGCCCCATGGCGACATCCACCAGCCGCGGCGCACATTCGAACCAGCTTTTGGTCATCTGTAGTTTTCTGTTCCGGAACGCGCGCCCGCAAAGGGGCGCACGACCTCGACGCAATACCTCGGCGAACTGTAAGCGGCGCGCTGGCGGTAATAGTCCAGGCAAAAATCCAGGAAGGCGGCGAACTTGCGCGACACATAACGGCGTCGCATGTAGAGAAGGTTGATCGCAACCAGTGGCGAACGCCATTGCGGCAGTACCGGCACCAGATCGCCGTTCATGCACTCGATCTCGGTGAAGAAGGCTGGCAGATAGACGATGCCCTCGCCGGCCACGGCGAAGTATTTCAGCATCCAATAGTCGTTCGCCATGCACTGCGCGGCGGGCGTGAAATCGACCGTTTCGCCGCCGCTCTCGAGATGCCAGGATTGCACGCCGCTCGGCCGGCGGAAGGCGACGGCTCCGTGGCCCGCCAGATCCGCAGGCGCCGACGGTGCCCCGAATTGCTCGATGTAGCGCGGGCTGGCGTAGAGGCAGAACGACGCTTCTCCGAGCTTGCGCGCGATATAATCCGAATTCGCCGGCTCGCCCCAATGGAATATGCCGTCAAAGGGCTGGTGCTTCTCCGGTGCCAGGAAATAGCCTAGCGAAAGGAAGATCACGTCGACATGCACCTGCGGATACTTTTGGCGGAAGGCGAACAGCAGTTCCGAGGTGAAGGAAGTGCCGAACTCGCCGGTCGAGCCGATCGTCAGCGTGCCGGCGATATCGTGACCCGCCTCTGCGATCGCCGCCTTGGCTCCTTCGCAGCTTTCCTTGATGCGTTGCGCATGGTCGAGGAATTCGGCCCCGGCATCGCTCAGATGCAGTTCCCGGCCGTCGCGCACAAAGAGCGCGACGCCCAGCGAATCCTCCAACGCGCGCACTTTGTGGCTGAGGCTGGACTTGGGCAGCCCATACAGTTTCGCGGCGTGCGAAAGAGACTGCGCCTCCGCCACTTTGATAAAATAGTCGATCGCTTCAAAATCCATCGATCGTCCAATAATCTGAACGGTATGTTCAAAATTGGCAGAGAACTGCCGTTTGCATGGACGACCCTAATACGACAGGATCAGAGCGCGCAAGGCGGGATTTTTTGGCGCAGACAAGCTTGGTCCCGAGCTCGAGCAAGACGACACGAGCGGAGATGAAGTTGTCCGACATACGCGAATTCATCCGCGCCGGCCGCGCTGAGCATAAATCGACACTCATCGTCAGCGGCGGCACGCTGGTCAACGTCGCTTCGGGTGAGATCTACCCGGCCGACGTCGCCGTCTACAAGGATCGCATCGTCGCTGTCGGAGACGTCTCGGAATATCGCGGCCCCGAGACCGAGATGATCGACGCTGCCGGTCATTTCCTCTGCCCTGGCCTGATCGACGGCCACCTCCACGTTGAATGCTCCAAGATGTCGGTCACCAGCTTCGCCAAGGCGGTGGTGCCGCTCGGGACCACTTCGATCGTGTCAGGATTGGACCAGATCCTTGTGGTGTCCGGCCTGGAAGGCGCCCGCGAATTCCTCGACGAAGCCAAGGGAACCCCTCTCAAGATCTTCTGGGGCGCACCATGCAAGACACCCTACACGCTGCCGCGCTCCAACGTCGGCTATTATTTCGGACCGGAAGATCACCGCGCCACCCATTCCTGGCCGGAATGCGTCGGCATATGGGAGACGGTGCGCGAATTCGTCGACACGATGGATGAGCACGTCCTGCAGGCGGTCGAGATCGCCGAAAAGAGCCGTCTGCCGATCCTCGGCTGCTCGCCGATGTGCCGCGGCAATCGGTTGAACAGCTACCTGCAGGCCGGAGTACGCTCCGACCACGAGAGCTACACAGCGGACGAGATGCTGGAGAAGCTGCGCAAGGGCATGCATGTCGTCATTCGCGAATCCTCCATCTCGCATTTTCTCGAAGAGAACCTGCGCATCGTCACGGAGATGGGGATAGCCGCGACGAGCCGGATCAGCTTCTGCACCGATGACGTGGTCGCCTCGGATATCCTGGCCCGCGGCCACCTCGACAACATGATCCGCATGGCGGTCGCAATGGGAGTTCCGCCGCTCACCGCCATCCAGATGGCGACCATCAACGGCGCCGAGGCGTTGCGCATCGGCCAGAAAGTCGGCTCGATCTCGCCGGGGCTCGCCGCCGATATCCTGCTGGTCAAGGATATTGCGGATTTCCGTGTCTCGGCCGTGATTGCGAAGGGAAAGCTGGCCGCTCGCGGCGGCAAGCTCGTGGACGATCTTGCGCCGCCTGCCCGCAGCGCCCTTGTCACCGACACATTCAAGGTGGCGCCCGTTTCGCGGGAAGACCTTTTGGTGCGCGCGCCCGGAGCGGGCGACAAGGCAGCCGTGCTGACGATCGCCGTTACCCCCGAGAAGATTTTCGTGCGCACGCGGCGCGATGTCCTGCTGCCGGTCCGCGACGGCTATATAGAGGCCGATCCATCACAGGACGTGCAGTATCTCACCGTCGTCGAGCGCTATGGCCGCACATCCAACCGGCCGGTCGCGTTCGCTTCCGGCTTCGGACTGCGCTCAGGCGCACTCGCCACTTCGACGGCGCCCGATGACAACAACATCGTTTGCGTGGGCACCAATCCCGACGACATGTCGTTGGCGATCAACCACATCATCGAGAACAATGGCGGCCAGGCGGTGGCGGACAGCGGTCGGATCGTGTCGTTCCTGCCGCTGCCGATCGGCGGTATCGTCTCGGACGTCGACCCTGCGGAGATGGCGAAGAAAGAGCAGGAGCTCGACGACGCCGCGCGCGAACTTGGCTGTAAGCTGCCATGGCCTTTCATGTACATGTTCGTGCTACAGATCACCGCGATTCCCGATTTCGCGATAACCGATCTCGGCCTGATCGATTGCATAAACCTGACGGTGGTCGATCCGTTGAGCCAAGCTTCATAACTGGGAACGCTAGAAAAAGGGAGGGAACCATGCTGAAGACCTTTGTCGTGGCTGTTTCGCTCGTGGCCGCGACGTGGTTGGCGGGCGGCCGCGCACAGGCCGAAGAGCCTACCAAGCTCAGGATCGCCGGCATTCTATCGGCCGGCAAGGAAGCGCCGTGGGAATCTTCCTTCGTGAGTTCCATGGACCGGATCATCGCCGCCAAGCCGCACGGCGTCGACATAGAGGTGAATTACACAGAGAACGTCTCCGATAATGCCGAGCAGGTGTTCCGCACTTATGCGGAGACCGGCGACTACGACATCCTGTTCGGCGACACCGCCTACGTCGATGCGATCGAGAAGCTGAAGGACGAATTTCCCAACACGATGTTCGTCATGAGCGGTTCGGGCAATCGCGGCCTTGGCGGCAATGCCTATTGGATATTCGTCCACGCGCACGAGCCCGCCTATGTCATGGGGCAGCTGGCCGGCAAACTCACGAAGTCGAATGTCGTCGGTGCCATCTCCACATTCCCGGCCGAAGACACCAACGATCAGATCAATGCCTTCTTCGCCGGCGCCAAGGACGCGAATCCCAAGGTGAAGCAGAAGATCACCTTCATCCAGTCCTGGTTCGATCCGGCCAAATCGAACGAGGCGACCTCGGCGCAGATCGCCGCCGGCGCGGACATGGTCTACCAGATGTCGGGCGCCTTCGAGGTTTGCGAGGAGCGTGGCATAGGCTGCTTCGGCAATTATGTGGACATGTCGAAAGTGGCGCCGAAGTCGATCGTCGCCTCCACCATCGTCAAATGGGATCCGCACATCAACTGGATCATCGACGAATGGTGGAAGGCAAAGACCACGAACGCCAAGTTCGACGCGCCGAAGGAACCAAGGTGGTTCACCTGGCAGCAGGGCTCGGGCGACCTCGTTCTCAATCCCGCCTGGGAAGCCAAGATGCCCGACGACGTGAAGGCGCTTGCGGCTGAAACGGCCAAGGCCATCCAGGGCGGCGGGAAGAAAATCGAGCTCAATCTGAACGAGCCGAAATCGGACTGACGCGGGAGAGGAGTCAAGCCGGGCCGATCCGAGATGAGCAAAATACCGCGCCTGTCGGTGCGGCACCTGACAAAGCGTTTCGCTGCGCTTGTCGCCAATGACGACGTCTCGCTCGACGTCATGCCCGGCGAATTGCATTGCCTGCTGGGGGAGAATGGCGCCGGCAAGTCGACGCTGTCGTCCTGCCTTTACGGGCTCTACCAACCCGACGCGGGCGAAATTCGCGTGGACGGCAAGACCGTCCAGCTACGCTCGCCGGGCGAAGCCATCCGCGCCGGCATCGGCATGGTGCACCAGCATTTCGTCCTCGTTCCCGGCTTCACCGTGCTGGAGAATGTGGCGGTCGGCACGGGCTCCGGCTGGCGGCTAGGCCGGGCCGAGGCTCTCTCCAGGATCGAGGCGATCTGCTCCACCTACGGCATCTCGCTCGATCCGCACCAGCTTGTCGGCGACCTTTCGGTGGGCGAACAGCAATGGGTCGAGATCGTCAAGGCGCTCTACACCGGCGCCAGACTGCTTGTCCTCGACGAACCGACGGCGGTGCTGACGCCTGAGGAATCGCGCCGCCTGTTTGCGATCGTGCGTCGGCTCACCAGCGAAGATCTGTCGGTCGTGCTGATCAGCCACAAGATGGCGGAAGTGATGCAATCCGACCAGGTCAGTGTGCTGCGCAAGGGCAGGCTGGTCGGAACGGTCGTAACCTCGGACGTCAGCCGCGGCGAACTCACCACCATGATGGTCGGTCGCTCCGTTGCGGCGCCGACGCGCGCCGGAGATGCGAAAGCGCCCGGCGGGACGGTGCTTTCGGTGCGTGGGCTCACGCGGCTGCGCGATCGGAGGCCCGTGCTGGACAACGCGTCTGTCGACATCGCAGCCGGCGAGATCGTCGGCATTGCCGGCGTTTCCGGAAATGGCCAGGACGAGCTGTTCGAGTGCCTCGCCGGCCTCAGCCCCCTCGATGGCGGTACCATCTTGCTCGACGGCGAAAAGCTGCAAGCGTACTCGCCGTCGACGATGGCGGCCAAAGGCGTTGGCTACGTGCCTAGCGACCGCTTCCGCGACGGCCTCGTTGCCGATCTCGATATCTGCGAGAATCTCGTCCTCGGCCAGCAATGGCAAGCGCGCTGGCGCAACGGGCCGTTCATCGACGCCGCGGCGCTCAACGCGAACGCGCGCATGGCGATCAGCGCCTATTCGATTGCCGCAACCGGGCCGTCTGCACCCTCTCGTAAATTGTCTGGCGGCAACGCCCAGAAGATCATCCTCGCCCGCGAGTTCGCCAAGGCGAACCGGCTTCTGCTGTGCAACCAGCCAACGCGTGGACTCGACGTCGGCGCCATCGAGTTCGTCCACCGACAACTCCTGCGCAAGCGCGACGAAGGTTGTGCCATCCTGCTCGCGAGCGAGGAACTGGAGGATCTTTTCGCGCTCAGCCGTCGTATTTGTGTGATGTTTCGCGGCCGCATCCTTGCGGTGCTCGATACGGAAAAAACCACCTATGACGAAATCGGCAGCCTGATGGCGGGCCACGGGAGCGAGGCTGCGGCATGACCGATTTCAACCTCGCGGAGTGGCGCCTCGAGCGCCGGCTGGAACCGCGTCCGACGGCGCGCATCGTTGCGCTTGCCTTGGCGGCGGCAGCGGCGGTTCTGGTGTGCAGTCTGCTTTTCACTGCCGCGGGCGCCAGCCCAGGGGCGGCCTTCGCAGCTCTCCTGCAAGGCAGCTTTGGCTCGTTGCGCGCCGCCGGCGAAACGCTGGTCAAGGCCACGCCTCTGATCTTCACCGGCCTTGCAGCGTGTGTCGCCTTCCGCGCGCGCATCTGGAACATTGGCGCCGAAGGCCAGGTTTTTGCCGGCGCCATGTTCGCCTATTGGTTGCAGCACAATCTCGCCGGCTTCTCGCCTTTCGTCCAGATTCCCGTGGTCATAGCCGGTGGCATTGTCGGCGGCGCACTCTATGCCGGCTTTGCGGGCGTGCTGAAGACCCGCTTCTCGGTCGATGAGGTGATCTCGACCGTCATGCTCAACTACATCATCGTCTACGTCCTTTCGCTGCTGCTGCTGCGCGGCCCGTGGAGCGAGGCGGGCGCCTTCTTCGAACAGACGCCGAAGGTCGATCCGGGCGCGGCGCTTCCGCTGCTGTTTTCCGGTTCGCGGCTGCATTCCGGCTTCCTGCTGGCAATCGTGACGGCTGGGCTGGTTCATGTGTTGTTGACGCGCACGCCGCTGGGCTATGAGATCAAGGCGGCCGGCTCCAACATGCGCGCGCTCGATGTGCAGGGCACCAACACCCGGAGACTGATCCTGACGGTGCTTCTTGTTTCCGGCGCGCTTGCGGGGCTCGCGGGGATCACGGAAGTCTACGGCGTGCACTACCGCCTGAAGGCGGGCATCGTAGCAGGCTACGGCTACAGCGGTATCATCGTCGCCATCCTCGGCCAGTTGCATCCGCTTGGTGTCGTCGTCGCCTCGGTGCTGTTCGGGGCGTTGCTAAACGGCGCTACGCTCATGCAGATCAAGACCGGCGTACCCTCGGCGCTGATCTATGCCATCCAGGCGATCCTGCTTCTGTTCTTCCTCGCCGGCTGGGCGGCGTGCAATTTCCGCCTGCGGAGGGTCGGCCGTGCTTGACGCTCTCCTTCAAACCTCAATCCTGATCAGCGTGGCGGCGGCCACCATCCGCATCAGCACCCCACTCCTGCTCGCCGCACTTGGCGAACTCGTCGCAGAGCGCAGCGGCGTCTACAACATGGGCCTCGAAGGCATGATGCTGATGGGAGCCTTCACCGGCTATCTCGCCGCCTATGAAAGCGGGTCGCTATGGCTGGGCGTCCTCGCAGCCGGACTCACCGGCGCGCTGATGGCCCTCGTCTTTGCCGTGCTGGTGATCACGCTGAAAGTAGAGCAGATCGTCACCGGTCTTGCCGTCAACCTGCTCGGCGCCGGCCTTTCCACCTACTGGTTGCGTTCCGCTTTCGCTGGCGACGGCAAGACGCCGACCATCCCCTTCTTCGCCGATGCGCCGATACCGGGCTTGAGCGATATCCCGGTGCTCGGCCCCATTCTGTTCGACCAGCGGGTGCTGACCTATATCGCCTTTCTGATGGCGCCGGCGGTTTGGCTCTTCCTGTTCAGGACGCGCTATGGGCTGATCGTCCGTTGCGCCGGCGACAATCCCAAGGCCCTCGATGTAAAGGGGGTGAAGGTGGCGCCGGTGCAATATGCAGCCGTGGTCTTCGGCGGCCTGATGGCGGGCCTTGCCGGCGCGTTTCTTTCCGTCGGCCAGGCGGCGCGTTTCGTGCCGGACATGACCAACGGGCGCGGCTGGCTGGCCATCATCATCGTCATCGCCGGCCTGTGGCGGCCCTACCCGATTTTGGTGGCGGCGCTGGTGTTCTCCCTCCTCGACGCGCTGCAATTGCAAATCCAGGGCGTCGGCATCGCCATTCCGTACCAATATATGTTGATGATGCCTTATGTTGCGGCGATCGTCGCGCTGATGATCCGTCGCTCGCGGACCAGCGCCCCAGCCATGCTGGGCGTGCCGTACACGCGGGAATAGCGGCGGTCGGCTTCATTCCGCTGTTGCTTGCAGGACTTGAACCCGCAATGGATGCAATCTGTACGTTCGTTTCTATACTGAAGCCGACGGCAGGCTTCAGAATATCCGTGAGTACAAAGATCAAAGCGAGCCAAAGAACCTCTGCAGGCGATCCATTGCCTCGGAGATACGCTCGATCGACTGCGATCCGAAGCACACCCGCAAATGGCCCTCGCCGGCGGAACCGTAGAAACTGCCGGCCTCGACGACCACGCCGGTCTTTTCCAGGATCAGCTCGGCCAGTTCCTGCGACGGCAGGCCGAGTTCCGCGGTCCTGGGGAAAGCATAGATGGTGCCTTCCGGCCATTCGCAGGTGACGCCCGCCATTTGGTTGAGACGCGACACCACCAGGTCGCGCTTCGTCTTGTCCTCATGAACCAGCTCGGCCAGGATGCCGTCTGGTCCCGTCACCGCCGCGAGGGCCCCCTCCTGAATGAAGGTGTTGACGTGGGTAACGTCATTGGTGGTGATCGTGAGGATACCTTCGATCATCGCCTTCGGTGCCGCCAGATAGCCGATGCGCCAGCCGTCCATGGCGAAGCTCTTGGTGAAGGCGAACATGGACACGGTGCGTTCGCGCATCCCCGGCAAGGAGGCGATCGAAATGTGGCTCGCGCCATCGAACAGGATCTCCTCGTAGACCTCGTCCGAAATTACCACCAGGTCGTGGCGGATGGCGATTTCGGCCAGCGCCTCCAGCTCGGCGCGGCTGTAGACGCGGCCCGTGGGATTGCATGGGTTGACGAGGCACAGCATCTTGCTGGTGGGAGTGATCTTTGCCTCGATCCGTTTCGGATCGATGGAGAAGTTGTTGGCGGCGTCCAGCTCGGCGAACACTGCCTTGCCGCCGGCGAGGTCTATCTTGCCGAGATGCTGCGGATAATAAGGTTCGAGCAGGATCACCTCGTCGCCCGGATCGACGAGCGCCATGATGGATGCATACGAGGCGTGGGTGAGGCCATTGGTCACAACGATTTCCGAGACGTCGACATCGAGGCCGTTCTTGACGCGCAACTTGTCGGCAAGCGCCGCGCGCAGCCTTGGCAATCCCTGGAAGTGCGAATAGTGCACATTGCCGGCAAGCAGGGCGTCGATCGTCGCCTGCTTGACCGGAAGGGGCGTGTCGGCATGCGGGCTGCCAAGTTCCATATGGATGAGATCGCGGCCGGGCTCAGTGATGGCGGCCGCCTTGGCGAACATGCCATAGGACTTCTTGCGCCCCTGAGTGATGCGTCGGGCGAGATACGACATGGGGCGGGTCTCCTGTTTGACGGCGCGATTTCGGCCGCAGGATCGAGGTGTTATGCGAGGTAGCCGGCGCCGAGCGGGTCGGCGGGGTCGACCAGCAGCGTGCCGCAGGCCGTAATCCACGCGCTGCCCTCGATCTCGGCGACGATGGCCTGGTGTCCCTCCCGCGCCGTTCCACGCAGCGGGACGCCGCGGTAGATGGTGCCGAGCAGGCCCTCGTTGACGAAAGTTTCGCCGACCTCCAACTCGCCCTTGGCGACGAGCGCGGCCATGCGCGCGCAGGTCGCGGTGCCGCAGGGCGAGCGATCGAACGATCCCGACGACGAGATCGGCACGTTCCTGTGCCGGGCGGACGGGTGGCTGGGCAGGCCGGTCCATACGATGTTGCCGATGGTCGGCGCGGGCATCTCGGCCGAGCTCGACAGCGCCATTCGCGCCGCCAGCGCCTCCCGCACGGGAACGGCGGCGGCGACGAGGCAGCCGATGTTGGCGGCTTCGATGGCGGAGCGGGCGGCCGAAACCGGAACGAAGGCATACCACTGGCCCGCATAGGCCACGTCGACGGCGAGCGGTGCTTCGTCCGACAGGGCAATGTCGAAGCTTCCAAGGAAATAGGCGCCGTCGAACGCGAAGGCCACCGCCTTGCAGCGGCCGTCCTCTAGGCTTGCGCGCAGGGCGACGCGACCGGCTGGTGTCTTCAGGCCGAACTCGAGCGGACCGCAGAAGCGGTCATGCGGCGGCACCATGAGACCCAGTTCCAGGAGCGTGGTCGCCGTGCCGATCGTGGCGTGGCCGCACATGTCCGGATAGGTCGAGGCATCCATGAAGACCACGCCGAAGTCCTCGCCCTCGCGCGCGGGCTGGATCAGCGCGACGGAGAACATGGAGCGATGCCCGCGCGGCTCCATCACCGACACGGTTCGCACCCAGTCGCGCTCGCCGCGAAGGATTTCGCGCGCAGCTGTGGGGTCGGTGCCGGGCACCAGGCCGTGCCCCGAAAGGATGACCCGCGTCGGCTGGCCGCATGTGTGCGAATCGACCACTTCGAGCGAGCGGAAGGCCGGGTTTCGGGAGCGCAGCAGATCGAGGGCGGGTTGCATCGGCACGGGATGGCTCAAGTTGTTGTAGGTACCGGCGCGTGAGTTCGCCGCGCCGGCTTGTGGCAATTGCAGCCGGGCGCGCGGCGCCCGGGGCTGCGTCTGGCTCAGACCGCTTGCTACTTGATCTTGGCCTTGAGCGCCGCGACGTCCTCCATGGACATCTCGCCCGTCGTCGTTACCTTGCCGTCGGTGACCTTCCACAGCCGAAACGGCCCGGTGATGTCGCCGTACTGGTCGAAATTGACAGGCCCGATGACACCTTCGTAGCGGATAGGCTTGCCTTCCTTGATCAGCTTGAGCGCCTTGGCGAATTCCTCCTTGCCCGCGAAGATCGGCTCGCCCTTGGGATCGACCACCTTATAGATGGCGTCCTTGATCTTGGCCGGGTCCGGCCCGCCGGCAACCGCGATCGCCAGGCCGACGATGGCTCCGGCGTCGTAGGCGCGGTCGGCGGCCGGGTTGGTCGGCTCGATGCCGCCGGAAAAGGCCTTGTAGTTAGCGTTGAAGTACTCCGTCGATTTGGTCGGGCTGGTGCCGGACGAGGTGCCGTAGGCATTGTTGAGATATTCGGCGCCGACCGATTCGATGAAATCGGGATTGTTCATGCCGTCATTGAGCAAGAATTTCTGCACACCGCCCTGCGAGATCCAGGTGCGAGCGATGGTCGCTCCATCCACCGGCGTGCTGACGAGGTAGAGCGCATCCGGGCTGCCGGCCATCGCGGCGGTGACTTCCGATGCATAGGTCGACTGCTTCTCGTTGTAGGGCGTGTCGGAGATGATGGTGCCGCCCAGTGCCTTGTAGGCGCTGGTGAACTCGGCCGACATGTTGACGCCGAAGTCGTTGTTGACATGGATGATGGAGAGCTTCTTGAAGCCGCTGTCGACGGCGTATTTGGCCGCCGCGACGCCCTGCAGCGCATCGGACGTGATGGTGCGGAAGAAGATGCCGTTGGTCTTGCCGTCGCGGCCGAGCTTGGTCAGCGTCGGTGAGGAGGCGGCGGGCGAGACCTGGACGATCTTGGCCGGCGCGGTGACGGAGGTGAGGATCGGGATCGTCACCGAGGAGATGATGCCGCCGATGATGGCCGGCACCTTCTTCACCTGGACGAGCTGCGTGGCGGCGTCGACCGCGACGTTGCCCGTGCTCTGGCTGTCGCGCGTGTCGGTCACCAGGCTGCAGCCGTCGACGCCGCCGGCGTCGTTGATATCCTTGAAGGCCATTTCGACTGACTTGGCGCCGGCCTGGCCGTATTCGCCGGCCGGGCCGGTCAGTTCCATAACCACACCGACGGCGATCTTGCAGTCGGCAGCGTGGGCGACGCCCGCCGTGCCGGCAAGCAGCAGGGCGGCGGTGAGCTTAAGCATGGTTCTCTTCATCTTGGTTCCCCTTCTAGACGTGATCATTATCGAGATTGAACCCAGTCATTCGCTGCCAACCACCTGCATCCAGGTCTCATGCAGGTGGCGCCATTCGACGCCGTTCGGCGCCGATGGATTTTCGGTGAAGAACGCCGAGGCCAGGCGCGCCGTTCTCGCACCGGCACGCCGCTGCCACTCGACATAGGTAACAAGGACGGCGTGGCGGTCTTCCCAGACGAGGTGGATATCGGTGATCTCGATGTCGAAATCACCGTCGAAGGCGCCTCGGTTGGCGCGCACATGGCCGACGACCGCCTCTCGGTCGAGAACGGCGCCGGAGGGTGGGATCATCCGCATCCCAGGCCCCATGGCACGTTCGAAAAGACCGAAATCGGCGGCCTCCGCCGTCGCTCCATCGTACCATTCGACGAAGAAGCGATGGAGCGCTAGGATTTCCGCGCTGGCCTTGCCGAACAGGCTCATGTCCTACCCGCATTCAGATTGTAGTGCATGATCGAGCCGTGCCGGCCGGTGCGGTCCCGCTCCAGCGTGTAGACGTCGCCGGCGAGCCCGCCGCTCCTGTCGATCACGGCCTGGATGGAGGCGAGATCGTCCTTGTCCAGCTTGAGGTCCATGATCGCCGCGTTGGCTAGCGCATGATGCTGGTTGCGGGCGCCGACGATGACTGCGGCGACCAATGGCTGCCCCAGCACCCAGGCGCTGGCGACGCTGGCGATGTCAGCGCCGTGCTTGTCGCCGATCGCCTTCAGGGCGCGCAACATCTCCTGGAACAGGACCCAGCCGCCGAAATCGTCGATGACCAGTTTGTATTTGACAAGCGAGCGGTTCTCGAGCCGCATGTCGGGCTCCGCCGCGCCCAGCCATCTTTCGCTAAGGAACCCGCCGGCCACCGTGCCGTAGCACAGGAACTTGATGTCGTTCGCCCGGGCAAGATCGGTGAGGCCGCCGGCCGGCCGCTGGTCGAGCACCGAGTACTGCAACTGCTCGCTGACCAGCGGAACGCCGGCGTCGAGGATGTTGGTGAGGCGCGGCACGTCGAAATTGGTGACGCCGACATTGCGGATCCTGCCTTCCAGGTGCATCTCGTTCAGCCAGCCCATGGCATCGACATAGGCCGGCTGCGAATAGTCCCACCAGTGGAACTGCACGAGGTCGAGCCGTTCGGCTCCCAGCCGCCTCAGCGAGGTTTCGACGATGCCCCTGATGTATTGCCGGCTGATCTTCGGCAGCACTTCCAGGTCGGGCACCAGTTTGGTGTGTACCTTCATCCGCGCCGCCGCATCGGCCCCGCGCTCCTTCGCGAGTCTGAGCCGTGCCGCGCCGATCAGTTCCTCGACGCCCGTGTATATGTCGGCGCAGTCGTAAGTTGTAATGCCGGCATCGAAGGCAGCGACAAGATCGCTCACGGCTTGCTGCGGGTCGATGGCACCGTGCCCTCCGGCCAACTGCCAGCCGCCCCGGATGACGCGGGAAATGGCATAGCCCGGCGTGAGTTCGAAAGTTCGGCTCATGCTACGCGCCCTCTTTTGGCAATGGCACCGCCGTTGTTTGCGCGTGGCTGAAGCGACGCTTGCCGAGCCTCACGATCCTTAGCCGGCTGGCGCAATTCGGGTCCGGACAGGCGATCTCGGCGTCGGACGTCATCCAGTCGTTCTTGTGCGTGGGTCGCTGCTTGGCAGCCAGCAGCGGCAGCACAGCGGACAGGGAATAGACGGAAAAGCCCTGCCCCGGCGGCAATGTCAGCATCTCGCCGCGCAGTTCGAAATAGTCGCCCTCCTTGGCGCCGCAATAGATCGGCTTGCCTTCGGGGATGACGGCCTCGACGCGCAGGTCGTAGAGTTCGAAGCTGTCGTCGTCCATCTCAGACCTCGGTCCGCGCGAAGGTAACGTCGCAGGCGCCGCTCCTGCGGATGATCGCGCAGGCGGCGGCCAGCGCGTCGCGCTCGTGCGCCTGGACCTGCGCCACGATGCTGCCTGCGAGCCAGCCGATCGGGAAGAGCAGGCGCGCGCCCGCGCCGTAGAACAGGCCGATGTCGAAGATGGCGTCGGGGTTACCACCCCACATGCGCGGCGGCACGTAGGAAAGCACGATGTCACCCGGCTGCGGCGTAAGCGTGGCGTTCTCGGGCGGCAGCGGCTTGGCATAGGGCGCGTGCCTGAGCTGCTCGGCCGGTATCGGGCAGGAAATCTCCGGCCCGGTCCACATGGCGTGGATGCCGCCGACGATGCGCGGCTCGTGGAGATAATTCCACAGGAAAGCCGCGTTTTCAGGGGCCTTGCTGTCAAGAAGGGGAGCCGAGACCGCAAGGCCCGATCTGGTTTCGGTGATGCGTATCGCGCGAATCTTCATTCGGCGGGCTCCCAAGTGGTGGCGTTGGCGTTCAGCTTGTCGCGCAAATGAGCGAAGGGCCGGCTGATGTCGGCGACAAGCGCCTCGCGCGCTGCTTGCGCATCTTTTGCAGCGAGCGCCGCGACGATGCGCCGGTGATAGTGCGCCGTGTCGACCTGGCGGGCTTCCGAGAAAGCATAGATCGCCACGCGTATGCATGGGCCCGACTGAAGCCAGAGGCTTTCGATCATCGGCATCAGCACCGACGATCCGCAGGCGCGGTATATCTCGAAGTGGAAACGCTGATTGAGGACCAGTTCCTGGTCCACGTCCTTCTCGTCGACCAGTTCGCGGATCTCGTCCCATTCGGCCAGCATCGCGTCGACGGTGGCGACCTGGCTGGGCGTCATGCGGGTTGCGGCGAGCGTAATGGCCTCGCCCTCGATCAGGATCCGCGCCCGCAGCAGGTCGTCCATGCGCTCGGGTGTGATCGGCGGGACACGCGCCGACCGGTTGGGCATGGCCTCCAGAGCCTTCTCGGTGACAAGCCGGCTAAGCGCCTCGCGAACCGGCATGGTGCTGGTAGCCAGCGCATCGGCGAGCATGCGGATGGTCAGCACCTGGCTCGGCGCGAACAGGCCGCTGATGAGCGCGCGCCGCAACTCGCTGTAGACGCGGTCCTGCACCGTTTCACGGCCCACCGGCGCGAGTTGGGCAAAGCCTTCGTTCTTCTCGGCGGTCGACTTCAGCATGCCGGTCCCATTTTCAGCTTGCGAAATATCCTAAGCCCAATATTGTGATCATCGCAAGTGTGATCACTGATCAAAATTCAAGAGGGCGGATGCACGCCCCTAGCCGGAGGGATTGAAGACTTGGTTTCAATCGACGAGGTGGCTGTCGGCGCCCCCGTGCTCACGGCGAAGCACGTCGTGCGCCGTTTCGGCGGGCTGCTTGCGGTCAACGACGTGTCCTTCGATGTGCGTCGCGGGGAGATCCTCGGGCTGATCGGTCCCAATGGCGCCGGCAAGACCACCATGTTCGACCTGCTGGCCGGCAGCCTGCCGCCGAGCGGCGGCGACATCGTGTTGAACGGCATCAACGTTTCCGGCGAGTCCGCGCATCGCCGCCTCGGTCGCGGCCTTGGCCGCACCTTCCAGATACCTAGGCCGCTGGCCAATCTCAGCCTGATCGAGAACGTCATGCTGGCACGGCAAGGGCAGACGGGTGAAAGCCTGCTTGCCAATTTCCTGCGTCCGTTCCGCGTCGCGGCCGAGGAGAAGGCGGCCGAGGACAAGGCCATGGACCTGCTCAATCTGGTTTCCCTGTCGCGGCTGGCGCAGGAGCCCGCGCGGGTTCTTTCCGGCGGTCAGCGCAAGCTCCTCGAACTTGCGCGCGTGATGATGGCCGATCCCGCCATCATCCTGCTCGACGAACCGGCGGCCGGCGTCAACGCGACGCTGCTGGAGGTCATCATGGATCGCATTCGCGGCATCAACGATCGCGGCGTGACCTTTCTGCTCATCGAGCACAACATCGACATGGTGACCCGACTCTGCCACCGCGTGCTGGTCATGGCGAGCGGTCAGCTCATCTGCGAGGGAACCGCCGGCGAAGTCGCGCGCGACCCGCGCGTCATCGAAGCCTATCTCGGAGGCACGGCCGATCCTGGAGGCGCGGCATGAACGAACCCGTGCTGGAGGTGCGCGATCTCGTGGCCGGCTACGAACCCGGCGTGCCGATCGTTCGCGGCGCCTCG
The DNA here is from genome assembly GCF_006442775.1 of Mesorhizobium sp. B2-4-6. Taxonomy (NCBI): domain Bacteria; kingdom Pseudomonadati; phylum Pseudomonadota; class Alphaproteobacteria; order Hyphomicrobiales; family Phyllobacteriaceae; genus Mesorhizobium; species Mesorhizobium sp. B2-4-6. Next base: position 123,290 of record NZ_VFVI01000009.1, on the reverse strand, counting down.
ATCCGTGTCGACCGGGGCGAGATCGTCGTCGTCCTGGGCCCCAACGGGGCCGGCAAGTCAAGCTTCATCAAGGCTATCGCCGGCCTTGTGCCCGTCTCGGCGGGTCAGGTCCTGCTCGAGGGGCGCGACATCACCGCCGTTCCCGCCCACAAGATGGTCGGCATGGGCCTGGCCTTCGTGCCGCAGACCGAGAACATCTTTCCGCTGATGAGCGTCGAGGACAATCTCAAGACGGCGGGCGGCGCCCTGAGGTCCAGGGAAGCCGCCGAGCGCATCGCCCGCATGTACGACACCTTTCCAGACCTCAAGGCGTTTCGCCGCGTCAGCGCGGGCAACCTCTCGGGGGGCCAGCGCCAGATGCTCGCGGTCGCCCGCGCCCTCATCGTCGATCCGAAACTGCTGGTGCTGGACGAGCCGTCGGCGGGGCTGTCGCCGAAATTCGTCTCGATGGTGTTCTCGATGCTGAGCGACATTCGCAAGTCGGGCGTCACCATTCTGCTCGTGGAACAGAACGCCAAGGCCGCGCTCGCGATCGGCGACCGTGCCTATGTGCTGGTCGAAGGCAGGGACGCGCATGAGGGCGTCGCGTCCCAGCTCTGGGACAACCCGGTGGTGGCCGAACTCTATCTCGGCCAGCGTCCGCGCCAATCCAGGGGAGGCGACGCATGAGCCTGCAGTTCCTGGTGGATGGCCTGCTCACCGGCTCGATGATCGGGCTCGGGGCCATCGGCGTGACGCTGACCTATTCGATCCTGCGCTTCTCCAACTTCGCTCATGGCGACTTCATGGCCTGGGGCGCCTACGCAACGCTGGTCGTGGTCGGCGCCATCGGAGCGACGTTCGGCAAGGTGGCGCCCATCGGCGCGCTGTCCTTCGGCTGGCCGCTCGTCCTCGCCGCCGTCATCGGCTGCGCGCTGACGGGATTGATGGCACTGCTGCTCGACTTCCTGCTGTTCTCGCGCCTGCGGGAAAAGGGACAGGCCATCATCGTGGTGATGGCGAGCTTCGGCGCCTCGATGGCGCTGCGCAGCCTGCTGGAATTCATCTTCACGTCACGGCCGACCTACTTCTCGCGGGCGATCCAGATCGCCATGCCGGTCGGCCTCGGCATTCGCGTAACGCCGGACCAGATCGTGCTGCTGATCCTGACCGTGCTTCTGGTAAGCGCCACGCACCTGCTGATGACCCGCACCCAGATAGGCCGCTCGATGCAGGCGGTCAGCCAGAACCCGGCGCTGGCGCGCGTCGTCGGCATCGACGTCGCCAAGGTGGTCCGCGCCACATGGCTGCTCGGTGGCGCGCTGGCCTGCGTCGCCGGCGTCATGGTCGGCATATTGGTGCAGATCCGACCCCTGATGGGCTTCGACATGCTGCTGCCGATGTTTGCCGCCGCCATTCTCGGCGGCATAGGTAGCGTTCCCGGCGCCGTGCTGGGCGGCCTGATCATCGGGCTCGCCGAAGCGGCCGCTGTGCAGTTCATCGGCGCGGAATGGCGCGCGGCGGTTTCCTTCGTCATCCTCATGGCGGTGCTGTTCGTCCGGCCAATCGGTCTTTTCGGGAGACGGGAAAGATGATCGACCTGATCGGATACGGCGCTTTCTTCCTCACGACGGCCCTGATCTTCGGCCTCATCAGCCTCGGCCTCAACCTTCAATGGGGGCTCACCGGCCTGTTCAATGTCGGTGTCGCCGGCTTCGTGGCGATCGGCGCCTATGTGTCGGCCCTGCTCACTACGCCGCATGATCCGGCCCGTTTCGGCGGCTTCGAACTGCCGATCCTCGCCGGCTGGCTCGGCGCCATGGCGGTTGCCGGCGCCGCCGCCGCCATCACCGGCTTCGCCACGCTGAGGCTGAAGTCGGACTATCTCGCCATCACCACCTTCGGCGTGGCGGTGGTGGTGCAGCTCGTCGCGCTCAACGCGCAGTCGCTGACCGGCGGCGCCTTCGGCATCGGCTTCATCCCGCGCCCCTTCGCGGCGCTCGCCGAAACGCCGCTGCTGTTCAACCTCTCCAACATGGCGATCGTCACAGCGGTGGCGTTGGTCGCCTTTCTGGCGCTCCAGCATTTGTCGAAAAGCCCGTGGGGCAGGGTGCTGAAGGCGTTGCGCGAGGACGAACGCGCCGCGATCTCGCTCGGCAAGAGCGCCCGCTTCTACCGGGTCCAGGCATTCGCCGTCGGCGGCGCGCTGATGGGTCTGGCCGGCGCCGTGCAAGCGCATTTCGTCGGCTTCATCGCGCCCGACAATTACGCCCCGATGCTGACCTTCCAGGTCTGGGTTATGCTGATCGTCGGCGGTTCGGGCAGCAATGTCGGCGCCGTTGTCGGCTCGATCCTCGTCTGGGCGATCTGGGCCGGCTCGGGCGCGCTGACCGCCACGCTTTTCGCTCCCGAACAGCAGGCGCGCGCCGCCTCCCTCCAGATCGTTGCGATCGGCGTCATGCTGTGCCTGATCCTGCTGTTCCGGCCCAACGGCCTGTTCGGCAATATGACGCAGCGCCGCCGCTTCCGGCTCGGACAACGAAAGCCGTCATGAAAGACATCTCGCTTTGGCAAGCGGTCGCGCGCAACCAACGGCGCCGGCCCGCCCTGGACCGCGCGCTCGATGCCGATCTGGCGATCGTCGGCGGCGGCTTTTCCGGCCTGTCGACGGCATTGCACGCGACTGAGAAAGGGCTCTCCGTCGTCGTCCTCGAAGCGGCGGTCCTGGCCTGGGGGGCGACGGGCCGCAATGCCGGCTTCGTCGTGCCGAATTTCGCCAAGAGGGATCCGGACGACATCGTGGCGCTGCTCGGGGCCGAGCGCGGCGAACGTCTGGTCAGCCTTGCCTGCGGCAGCGGCGACCTCGTCTTCGATCTGGTCCGGCGGCACGCGATCGATTGCGCGGCCGACCAGAGCGGCTGGATCCAGCCGGCGCCCACGGCCCAGGCTTTCGCGAAAGTGCGGGCGCGGGCCCGGCAATGGGCGGCCAGGGGGCGCCCGGCGGTCGTTCTCGACCGGGATGAGGTAAAGGCCCTGACCGGCGCAGAAGGCTATGCCGGCGGCTGGATGGATCGCTCCGGCGGGGTGATCAATCCGGTCGAATACGCGCGCGGTCTGGCCGACGCCGCCGAGTCCCGGGGCGCTCGTATCTTCGAGAATACGCGCGTGGGAACGATCGCCCGCGAGGCGTCCGGCTATCGATTGACGACAGAGGGTGGATTGGTCCGCGCGAGCAAGGTCTTCGTGGCGACCAATGCCTATGGCGGGGGCCTTTTTCCGGCACTGTCACGCACTTATTTTCCGCTCCGCGTTTTCCAGTTGGCGACAAAACCGCTGCCGGCATCGGCTCGCCGGCGCTTGCTGCCCGGCAACCAATGCGTCTCGGATACAAGGCGCAACCTCTTCACCTTCCGCTTTGACGCCGCGAACCGGTTGATCAGCGGTGGAATGCATGTTTTCGGACCGGGCTCCGAACAGCGCGTGCCCCGCGCAATCCACCGGCGGCTTGCCGAGAAACTCGATCTGCCGGATATCCCGCCGATCGAATACGCCTGGTCCGGCATGGCCGCCGTAGCGCCCGATTTTCTGCCGCACCTTGTCGAACTTGGTCCCGGCATCATCGCGGGGTTCGCCTGCAACGGGCGCGGTATCGCGATGACGACAGCGATGGGCGGCGTGGTGGCCGGGTGGGCGGCGGGCGCCGACCCGAACAGCTTGCCCATTCCCTATGCCCGCCCCGGCGCCATACCCTTTCACGCCCTGCTCAGGCACGCGCCGAACGCACTGCTTCCGTGGAGCATGCTTCGCGACCATCTCGACGAAGGCAAGGCGTAGCCTCATATCTCGCTCAACGTGCGTGGTCCTACATGACACAGGAGCGAGGATCGGTTCCTGTTGCAAACACATTGTGCCGTCCGGACTTGTCGTCGCTATGCGGAATTCAAGCGGAGGCTCCGCAGATCGTGTGCAGCGTCGTTTCGAGATGAACCGCCGCTTGTGAGCTCTGCGACAACTCTAGTAACGAGGGAGGCGGCCATCAGCCAATCGATTCGCCTCCTCTGGCCCGCAGGTTTCTTCCTCGGGCACTTTCGTACGCCTGCCAGGGCCCGAAACTCTTCGCGACGCAGACCCGCAGTTCCTGGTGCCCGGAAAGCCAAGTGAACGTCCCGCTCCTTGGGCCAAGTTCTCTACGGCACCTCCGAGAACGGAAGACCCGCGCGGCTTGCTGCCATGCTGAGATGCTTGCGCATGTAATATCTGGCGCCATCCGGATCGCGCATGGCGATGGCCTGCAGGATATGATCGTGCTCCTGCACGGCCATCAGCAGATTGCCGCGCCGGCCCGCGATCAGACGCTGGCTCTCCAAAAGCACGCTGGCAAAGGTCTGGTGCATGTCTACAAGCAACTTGTTGCGCGAAATGCTCATAACGAGGTGATGGAAATCGAAATCGGCCTGCGCATAGGCCATGAGATCTTCCGCCGATGCGGCCTTGCGGAAAACGGCGATCGTTGCCCTCAGCGCCTCGATCTCGTCGGCGGTGTGGCTGATGGCGGCGAGCTCCGCCGCATAGCTCTCGACCACGTAACGGAACTGGTAGACCTCGGCCAAGGGATAGCGCGCGCCGAAGCGCCACGGCGGCGTGGCGGGCATGTCGGCCGGATCGGCGCACAGGAAGCCGCGGCCATTGTCCTTGGCCACGATCTCACCCAACGTGGCGAGGATGGACAAGGCCTCGCGCAACGTCGCTCGGCTGACGTTCAGCGTGCGTGCCAGATCGCGCTGCGGCGGCAGCGCGTCGCCGGGCTGCGGCTTACCGTCGCCGATCATCGACCGCAACGCGGCGATGGTGGCCTGCGCTACGTTGCCGCCATGATCAGCGCGTTTGTCCGGTTGTCCCGACGAACTATTTTAAATTGGTTTATGTCGAACTCTGGCGTAAAATCGGCGGCGTTCGGATAGGCCTGAATCATTCCCACTCGAATATTCTTTTCGCCCTAAGCATCTGACATATCTGCGAAAAATAATTTCAGCGGCTGAGTATACCGTGAAAGGTACCGTCAAAAACCTAGCCTTTTGATTTTTCTGGGTTCTCAGGAACGAACCTAGCTAGAAAAATTCTGTGAACTATCGGCATCTATCGGCCGCGTCGCAGTAAGGCATAGGCCACAAACGTCGAATCTGACGCGGCGATAAAGTACCGTCAAAACCGGCAAAATCAATGCTTACACCTCGATCCTGGTTCGCTAGATAACGGGCGAGATCGAGCACATTGCATGGACGACAGAGGTTGAGAGGGTGAAGACAGTTTCTCGGGAAGAGCTTTACGAGCAGGTTTGGTCCAAACCCATGACCAAAGTTGCCGCAGATTATGGCGTTACGGGTACCGCGTTGAAGAAGACGTGTGATCGCCACCACATTCCAACACCAGAACGTGGGTACTGGGCGAAACTAGAATTCGGCAAGCGGGTCAACAAGGAAGCACTACCGCCACTGAGCGAACCAAACTTGGCTACGGTGAGGATATCAGGAAGTTCCGAGCAGCATCTGTCTCCGTCGGTCCGCGAAGCAAAGGAAAAAGCTAGAGACAGGTTCCACAAGCACGCCGTAGCTAAGCCGCTTCTGGTTCCTGCGTCGGAACCGACGCTGGGCATCGTTGAGCCACCGTATCTCGCCGCCACAAGGCGCACGATTTCGAAAGCGCGTCCTGATGACCAGGGTTTCGCGTCGGTCCGCTCGAAAGGCGTTGTCCCGCTCAAAATTGCTCCTGCTTCCATTGAACGGGGAATTCGGATTCTAAGCCAGTTGTTCACTCTTGCGGAAGCCCACGGCCATTTGCCCAAGGCGACTGAAGACGGGTTGGTGCTCATTGTCGAGAATGAGTCAATTGCGTTCGGCCTGGAGGAACAGCCAGAGAAAACCTTGCATCAACCAACATCCGCGGAGTTGAAGCGGCGGGATGAAAGGGCACGCTGGGGCTACACCACCGATCCATGGCCCAAGTATGACCAATTTCCATCCGGCCGGCTCGCAATCGTCATTCACGCCAACCCATATTCAGGTCTTCGCCGCACTTACTCCGACGGAAAGACCCAAACCTTGGAAAGCATGCTGCCCGACATATTGGCAGGCTTCGCCGGGCACGCCGCATTCATTAGTGAGCGCAGGAGAGAATCCGACGAGCGGGAGCAACGCCAGCGAGAGGCCGAGGCTCGACGCCAGTGTGAAGAGGCATTTGATAGCCGCGAGAAGCGCCGCATGGAGTTTGTGGATGCGGTCCATGAGCAACTGACCCAGCGGGACAAGTTGACCGCAGTGCTGTGTCATCTCGAAAATGCGACGACCGAGGATGCTGCGAGAGTGAGCGCAATGACAACTTGGGTCCGGCAGCGTCTGAAACAGATCGACGCTCTGATCAGTCCCCATTTCCTCGACATTTCGGTGAGATCGTCGAAAGTCGATTTCGCCGAGCCAGATCCTGAACAGGAAACAGTGAGGGGTAGCTATTACTATTCTCCCCCCATAACCCTCCAACTCTGGTCTATCGACGATGCAAAGGGGCTGGCCACCTCGTACTCGCCGCTGGAGTGGAAAGACGCCTTGGCCTTGCCGATTGAGGGAGCTGAAGGGGGATAGGCCTCTCCGACTGGCTGATACGAAACCGCGGTTTTCAGCCATCAGAATGGGAGGATTTGCATCAAGGTAAAAGGCTGCGGGTTTGCCAGATGCCAGATTTACTAACCGTTACGACGCTAAACGGGATATTTTCAAACTGGTCAACGGTTTGAAGATGAGCTAAGAAGTTCACCATGAGTGAGCAAAGCGAAGGAAAGCTAAAACAGCTTGAGCGCCTCCTCCCAGAGGGCTTGCTCGTCGATTCCGCGTGGCTCTCCGCGCGCGACTATTACACCTCCCTGCGTACCAAATATGTCGCCTCAGGCTGGCTCGAACAGCCAGCACGCCGGGTCTATAGACGCCCCCGCGGGCAGTTGAGCTGGCAGCAGGTCATTATCTCACTCCAGACGCTCCTCGGCCATCGCCTTGTCGTTGGTGGCCGGACAGCTCTCGAACTGCAGGGCTATGCCCATTACCTCTCGCACGGCGGTTCTGAAGTTCATCTTCACGGTCCAACGAAGCCGCCCAATTGGCTTACCGCGCTGCCACTCAAGGAGAAATTCGTCTACCGCAACAGCACACCGCTATTTGGGGGTGATCTGGACGAGGTTGACTTCCCTCCCCTCGTTCCGGGTGCCGGCAAGCAAGGCGACCGACCTCTCCAGGAGGCAGGGTTGCGCTCGCTTGCGTGGGGACAATGGGATTGGCCGCTGACGGTTTCAGCACCGGAACGTGCCATCCTCGAGATTCTCGACGAACTGCCCGACCATGAAAGCTTCCATCAGGTCGACGTGTTGATGGAGGGACTGAGCGATCTCGCTCCGCGGCGGTTGCAGAAGTTGCTTGTCCGCTGTCGAAGCGTGAAGGTGAAGCGCCTCTTCTTCTTCTTCGCCGATCGGCATCACCACGCATGGCTCAAACATATCGAGCGCGCAGCAATCGACCTTGGCTCGGGCAAGCGCATGCTGGTCAAGGAGGGCCGCTACGATCCCGGCTATCAGATCACCGTGCCGAAAGAACTGGATGAGGCACCCTGATGGCTTTTTCTGACGCCTACCGCAACCAGGTCGCGCTCCTGATCCGCGCGCTGCCTTCCGTCGCAGCGGAAGAGTGTTTTGCGATGAAGGGCGGCACGGCCATCAATCTCTTCATCCGTGACCTGCCACGGCTTTCGGTCGATATCGACCTCACCTATCTGCCCGTTCAGGATCGTGCGACCTCCTTGGCCGACATCGATGCGGCGATGCTGCGCATCGCAGAGCGCATCCCTCAAGCGGTTCGTGGCACCCGGGTCGCGCCATCGCGCTCGCGCGAAAACGTCATCACCAAGCTCGTGGTTCGCAGCGATAGTGCGCAGATCAAAATCGAGGTCACGCCGGTCCTGCGTGGCTGCGTATTCGAACCCGAATTTCGTCCGGTTTCCTCCAGCGTCGAAGACGAGTTCGGGTTTGCGGAAATGCGGATTGTCTCCTTTCCGGATCTCTACGCCGGGAAGATCGTCGCCGCATTCGACCGGCAGCATCCACGTGACCTCTTCGATGCGCGCGACCTCCTGGCAAACGAAAGCATCGACGACGCGCTGCGGCGGACCTTTCTCGTCTACCTCATCAGCCATGACCGGCCCATGGCCGAGGTGCTGGCGGCGCGCCGCAAAGACATCAAAGCTGAGTTCGAGCGCGGCTTCGTCGGCATGACGCAGCAGCCGGTCGCACTCGACGACCTTCTGGCGGCCCGTGAAGCGCTCATCAGCGAAGTCGTCGGCTCAATGCCTGATCCTCATCGCCAATTCTTGTTGGCGTTCGAACGAGGCGAACCCGATTGGTCAACAATCGGCTTGGAAACGGCCGCCGATCTGCCGGCCGTGCGATGGCGGCAGCAGAATCTCGATAGCCTGAGTGCTGAGAAGCGGGGAACGCTGGTGAAGCAGCTTGAAGAGGTCTTGGCGAGATAGGCGAAGCGATGGCGGAGATGGGGGGTGTCTGGACCGGGGAGCAGAACGACGCGATCGTTGCGGACTACTTCGCAATGCTCGCCGACGACATCGACGGCCGCGCATACAGCAAGGCCCAGCACAACCGGCTGCTGCAGGCGGTAATTGGGCGGCCTCGGGGTTCCATAGAATATAAGCACCAGAACATCAGCGCGGTGCTAAAGGGCCTCGGGGAAGATTGGATCCCTGGCTATAAGCCGGCCTTCAATTTCCAAGCGTCGCTCGTCGACGCGGTGGTTCGCTGGCTGAATCGTCATCCGGATTGGCTCGTATCCACCGCACGGATGGCCATGAATCCGTCACCGTCAGCGCTTCAGGAAAAGGCGATGCTATGGATCGGCCCGCCCCCGACGCACAGCAATGCGCCGCCGCCCAACGAACTCGAGCAGATGACAGCTATCGCCCGGAAGTACGATGTGGCCGAGCGTGATGCCCGCAATCGCGCACTAGGTCGCGCAGGCGAGGAGCGGATTCTCGCCCACGAGCGCGCCAACCTGCTTGCCGCCGGCCGAAGCGATCTCGCAGGCCGCATCCGCTGGGTGTCGCAGATTGATGGCGATGGTGCCGGCTACGACATCCTTAGCTTCGATCCCGATGGCCGCGATCGGCTGATCGAGGTGAAGACGACCAAAGGCTGGGAACGAACGCCGTTTCACATTACGCGTAACGAACTGACCGTTGCTGAGGAACGCCGCGCGGATTGGCGGCTAGTGAGGTTGTGGAATTTCGCGCGGGAGCCACGGGCATTCGAGCTACGGCCGCCGTTAGAGGCGCATGTGTCACTGATGGCAAACAGCTATCAGGCCGATTTCCTATAAGACGCCGACAGCGAACTGACAGCTTTCATTCTCTGATCAGGCAAATATGACGCTCGGAGCGTAAATCTGAAGCCCATCCAGGAACGTGTCACTGATGGCTTACGGTCCGTCATTCATCATGACGTTGACGAGAGACGGAATGTGCATGAGGGCGACGGACTAGATCGAGGACAGCCGCTTTTCCTATCACCCGTCCTGCCTCCGACGCGAACATTTTGGGGCGGCCTGTAGGATCCCGTTGACAGGCCCGCTCAGCGGCATGAGAGGCATCGTGCCTGCTCAGTGGTTCTTCTCTTGTTCTCCCGCGCATGATAGCAAGATGCCACCCCGCGTCTCAAATGGAATAAGATGATCGAAAGCGACTCCGAATATCAGTTCATAGAGCTGAACCGCACGTTTCATGAGCTGTCCAAGTACGCCAACGAGGACGATGAGCTCGACTTAAATCATGCGTTTCGTGTCGGTGATCGGCTTTCTTGGTCGGACCTAATTGAGTGGTACCGTGTCATTATTCTATCGGAAGCGGGTTCAGGAAAAACTGCTGAAATTCGCAATATTGCTCTAAATCTACGTGCCCAAGGCAAGTCAGCGTTTTTCATCCGCCTCGAACATATACCCAACGATTTCGAGGACGGATTCGAGGTCGGGACATTTGAAGAGTTTCAGTCGTGGCTCGCATCCAATGACGAAGGGTGGCTCCTGCTGGACTCCGTTGACGAGGCGCGCCTACGCAATCCAGGAGATTTTGCGCTCGCAATCAGGAAACTTGGAAGGCGGATCGCAACGGCGAAGGATCGCTCGCACATTGTTATCACCGGACGCACCAATGCGTGGCGTCCCAAAACCGATCTCGCGCTTTGCGTCACTTATCTGCCTTTCACGCCTGTCACAACGACAGCGAACGAGGACGAGGCCTCCGACATCGACGACACGGTCGAGGACGCAGTTGAGACTTCAGATAGACCGGCAGAAAAGTCCCAACCCGTCTTTAAGATCGTCACGTTGGATGACCTGTCTCGTGCCCAAATCGAGGCGTTTGCTAGAGCCCGCGGCATCGATGACACCAAAGCCTTCGTTGAGGCCATCGAGCGCGCCGACGCATGGTCTTTCACCTCAAGGCCGCAGGATTTGATGGAGCTGACGGAATTCTGGCTTGATCAGGGCCGCATCGGAGGCCGCCTGGAAATCATGCGCAACAGCATATCGCGGCGTCTCCAGGAGAGAGATCAGGAGCGCATCGATGTATATCCGCTTGCTCCCCAGAAGGCTTTGCAAGGAGCAAGGCTGATAGCCGCAGCGACCACCTTGGCGCAAGACTCGACTATTCGAGTTCCGGATGGGGCGGAAAATTCGAAAGGCATCGCTCTCCACGACGTGCTTCCCGATTGGGACGATAGAGAACGCTCAACGCTGCTGTCCCGCCCGATATTCGACGAAGCAATCTATGGAACTGTGCGCTTCCATCATCGCTCCGTCCGTGAATATCTCGCGGCCGAATGGTTTGCTGATCTGTTGGGCCGAGAAACCTCAAGACGAAAGATCGAAGCCCTCTTCTTCACCAATCAGTATGGGCTGGACATCATCGTCCCCACGCTCCGTCCGATCTTGCCCTGGCTGGCTATTCTCGATCCCAAGATTCGAGAGAGATTGCGAAAAGTTGCCCCTGATGTGGTTTTTGAAGGGGGCGATCCGAGCCAGTTACCATTGGAGACCCGAAGGCTCATTCTCCATGAAGTCTGCGAACAACTGGCGAGCGGAACATCAGGCCGCTCGATGACCGACTATGCGGCTGTACAACGCTTCTCCAATCCCGATCTGACGGACGATGTGCGCAGCCTTCTGGCCAAGTATGCGACCAATGACGAACTGGAGGCTTTTCTGCTCCGAATGGTCTGGCTGGGCCAGCTCTCCGGTGTATTGCCCGAGGCAAAGCAGATCGCGCTTTCACCTTCCGCTTCACAGTACACACGCATTACCGGGTTTAGAGCAGTTCGGGCAGTTGGGTCCGAGCAGGATCAAGAAGAAATCCGCAACAGTTTTCTCGCAGAAGCGGCAGAACTGGATCGCGACTGGCTTGCCGAATTGACGAAAGAAACTGCTCCGACACAGGACACGATCAAGTGGCTGCTTGAGTGTTTGGGCAAAACGAAAGAGAACGAGCGGTACAGCGTCGATCGCCTTTCTGACGCTGTGAGCACCTTCGTTCAGGCCGCCGGCCTCGATCAACTGCCCGAGTTGCTTATCGGCTTTAATCAATTGCTCAACACACCCCCAGTGATCGAGAGACGTTTTTGCGAGATATCGCAGAAATTTACTTGGTTGATGACGCCCGCATCCCAGGCGGTCGAGCGTCTCATCGAAGCCCGTCATGCAGCGTCTCTGCAACCCGCCGTGCTGGCCATCCTCGATAAGTTCGGAATGGGACGTCACTATCTCGACAGCGAACTCAACGATGCGAGAACGAAGTTCTCAACCCTTTTGCCAGAGTGGCCGGAACTGAATAGAGCCCTGTTTTGGTATGAAATTAACCTCGCGAGAGAACGGCGAGACGAAAAACGTACCGAACGGCTTACCGATTTCTGGCCAGTTTTTGTCATGGAGCCATTCTGGCGCTTTGGCGCGGAGGATTTCGACTATGTCTCCGAGCAAATTGCAACTCAGCCCTTCCAAGACGACAAGCTTGTCGCGCTATCGTTGGCTTTTAGACTCTACATCACGACCGACCGACCGCGTTTGTGGCGTGAAAAGCTCAAGCGACTTGTGTCCGGCAACACGGAGTTGTCGGATGAGTTGGACAAGTTCCTCAATCCGCCAGCACAAGGAAAAGACGCCCGCGCCTGGAAACGTCAGGAAGCGCAGTGGAAAAGACGCTCCGAAGAAAGAAAGCGAAAAGAGGAAAAGAATCTCGCAGACTCAAAAAAGTATTTGGGCGAAAATCTCGACAAATTGCGCGACCCGAGTCTGACCAAACCTGGCTATGTCTTCAACGGCTTAACCTACCTTCACGACCGCATGCGCCGTGATAGCGATCGCTCTGGTCGGTGGACCCATGGCAATTGGAGAAACTTGGAAGCCGAGTTCGGCAAGGATATCGCGCAGGCGTTCCGTGATGGAATTGTTGCTTATTGGCGGCGTGAGAGACCGACTATTCGTTCGGAAGGCGCACCAGAAAACTCGACGCCAATTTCGGTAATTCTGGGCTTGGCCGGACTCGAAATCGAAGCGCAGGAGACACCAAATTGGGCGCAAAGCCTCAGCGAAGCAGACATCGAGCTTGCCTGCCGATATGCCTCGTTCGAATTGAACGGTTTCCCAACTTGGTTTCCCAAGCTCTTCGAGGTGCATACGAGCATCGTCACAGATTTCCTTCTTCAGGAGATTCGCTTCGAGCTTTCGAAAGCGACACCTGAGAAGGAGGATCATTACGTCCTCAGTGACGTTAGCTGGTCAGGTGAATGGAGCTGGGCCACCCTCGGCCCGCACATCGCAAATCTGCTGAAGGAATCCGAACCTGCGAACGCAGCCACGTTGGACAAGCTTCTCAAGATTTTGCAGGGGTCGGCACTGTCCGACGAGGAAATAGCCGTGTTTGCGTCGCAAAAAGTCCGGTCGGTACACCCCCCGCAGCATGTGGCTCACTGGTACGCCGTATGGGTGGGCGTCGATCCAGAAGCCGCAATTCCCGACCTTGCAGCCTATTTTGAAGATTTGCCGCAGGGCGAGGCGCGAACGGAATTCGCGATGAACTTTGTAACAAACCTATGGGGCGGCCGCAGAAGCGCAGCCAGCACCAGGGCCAGATATCAAACACCCCGGCATTTGAAGACTCTCTACCTGCTGATGCATGGTCATATCCGGCGAAGCGAGGACATCGATCGCGCCGGCAAGGGGGTCTATTCGCCAGGTTTGCGCGACAAGGCGCAGGACTCAAGGAACGGGCTATTTGATCTGCTGAACAAGATTCCCGGCAAGGAAGCCTTCTTGGCCCTGCAAGAAATATCGCGATCCCACCCGGAGGCGGAATCCCGTCCATGGTTCGCCCACTTGGCAAAGGTGAAGGCCGAGCAGGACTCGGATATCGCGCCGTGGATGCCTGCACAGGTCCGCGACTTCCATGACAAGCTGGAACGAACGCCGGCCAATCATCGAGAGCTAGCGGAGCTTGCGGTGATGCGGTTCCTCGATTTGAAAGATGATCTTGAGAACGGGGACAGTAGCATAGCGACAATACTCAAAGCAGGCGCGACGCTTGAAACCGATATGCGGAAATATATCGGACGTGAGCTTCGTGAAAAGGCGTCCGCTCGCTATTCCGTCCCGCAAGAGGAGGAGTTTGCAGATGCCAAGAAGCCGGACATCAGGTTCCACGGGATGGGATTTGATGCACCCGTACCGACCGAGTTGAAGCTGGCCGACAAGTGGACTGGCCCCGAACTGTTCGAGCGGTTGGAGAACCAGCTCTGTGGCGACTATTTGCGCGACAACAGGTCGGCACGCGGCGTTTTCGTTCTGGTACGCACGGGCGAAAAGGCTGGCTGGGATGTTCCGGGTGGAGCTAACCGGGTTGATTTTGAAGGTCTGATTGCAGCGCTTCAGAATCGTTGGGAAGAAATTGCACCGGAATTTCCGGGCGTAGATGAGATCACGGTCATCGGCATAGACCTCCTAAAAAGAGCTGCGTAGATATGTGGGAAAGACGAAGCCCTATCCTCCTTCAGGCGTTCTGTGACGACTCAGCCAGTGACAAGGGAGACAAGCGGCTGTTCATGGCCGGCTATCTCAACCGAGCCGATAGATGGCAGCTCTTTTCCGAGGCATGGCGCGAGGAGCTACAGGCACTGCCCTCGATCGCGTACTTGCGAATGGTGGAAGCGAACAACCTGCGCGGTGAGTTCAAAGGATGGACGAAGGAGGCCCGCGATCAGAAGCTGAAAGGTCTGGCGCGCGTTATCAACCATTTCGAGCCCCTATCCTTCCAGTTCACGATCAATCGCGGCGAGCATTTTCGCGTTCTTACCCCGTCTCGCCTCGCGGTCTGGGAAGCCCGCACTTCACCTGCTGCTTTAGCGTGATATCCGGCGTCGCGCGCTACGTCGCAGAGACCAAAGCCAAAACTCGAATCGAATACATCTTTGACGAACAAGACGGCGTGAGCTCGGACATGCCCCTCTTGTTCCACCAGATGAAGCGCAATATCCCGCGCAGAGCCCGAAATCTTATCAGCGGCGTCCCTGCCTTTGAGAATGACAAACTGCTGCCGCCGCTCCAAGCAGCGGACATGCTGGCGTGGCATTTACGCCGGGAGCATGAGAACCGAGCGTCCCCTGACGATGTTCTCCCGATGGCTGACGTGCTGAGGAATCCGAAAGGACATTTGGAATCCCATGTCGATGATGCCCACCTCTACAAATGGGCCGAGCATCATGAACAGCAGGAAGGGGTCCAATTCTTAAAGAGCAAAGGGCAATGGCAGGAATTCAGACGAGACCTAGTGCGTTTCGCCGAGGCGGGAGCAATCCCGCCGAAAGGCAGCCGGCTCTCACATCTCCTTTTTAGATTGCGCATTCACTTCTTGGCCGCGCTGGCCCGGCGGAGCTTAAAAAAGCGTGACCGCCATCGCTCCTGAGCCCGGATGGTTGCGAGGAAATGCCACCGAAACCACGATGTTGCCGCCGTTTGCACACCGCCGGCCCACTCCATTATATCCTAGACACTCAAAGTATTGATTTCAAATGGGAATAATTTTTCATATTTTTTGAGACCGTCAAAAAGACCGTCAAAAACTTAAGCTTTTGAAAAACAAGGATTTATGCTTTAGAAATCCTTAAATGCACGTTTTCAGGTCAATTATATCCTATGCTCTCGAAGAGTAAATCCGAAAGCACCGAAAATGCACTTCGCGATGCCCTATCGACAGGCCGGCACCTTCCAACTTCCTATGGCGGGCTGTCAGGGCTTTATCGAGCCTTACGTCCAAGGCCCGCCGGCCGTCCAACGGCGCTCGAACCCCTCGTCGAAGGCACAGGCATGGAGTGGCGGGAGAACGAACTCAGCAATGCCGATGATCGCAGCGGAGAAATTCGATGGCCGCAACAGAAGCGGTTCCCTTCCCACGAATGCCGACCATTGCCTCGCCTTCTCGTTGTCCTCGGCAAATGCCGCGCTCAATCCAAGTGGCGTCTCCCTCGGCAGTGGTGTGTTGCGACGTTCAAAGGTTGCTCGAATTGCCTGCGTCAGCAATTTGCCATCGAACTCGAAGAGCCGAGAGAGCGCCAACAGATCGTAAAAATCCTTCATGCGGCTGTTCGCACGGCCAAGCGCGACAATCGCCTGCAGTTTTTGGTGACCACGGCTTCCTTCGGATAAGCTCTCAGTCGAGGACCCTCGGCTGAAAGAAGCGACGGGAACTCCAGTTCCTGCGCCGCCGGTGTAATGGCGTCGCCAAAGCCGACGTCGACCTGCACAGGGATTCGGGTCCTTCCGAGAAATGCTGTCGTTTCACCCTGACGCCGCCATATTGCTGGTCCTCTCGGATCGGCTCGACACTCAGGCCGTCCGTGTCGAACACCAGTCCCTCATCTTCGGCCTCGATCTGGCAGATCGCTTCGAACACGGCCCTCATCGCCACTACGGCAGGATCGCCGAAGCCGAGAAGATCGAGGTCCTGCGTAGGGCGAAATGCGTCCTCAAGCCAGGCGGTGAACAACATCGCGCCTTTCAGGACGAACTGGTCGCGATGCGGGGAGATGCTGAGCCGATGGAGCAACCTCTCGATGGCATAGCGCCTCAGGATGAGCTGATAGTCCGTCTCCTTCTCCCGTGCGATGTCGCGTAGCCGGGCAAGGACGGATGCAGGAAGGTTGGACGGCCTATCCTTCATCGGCGACCACGCTTTCGAGATAGGGACGCACGACGCTCCAGATGCGCAGCGCCTGTGCATATCGGACAATGTCGTCGGGCATGGCCTTTCTGGACCGCCAGCCCATGCGCAGCGCTTCCATCGCGACGTCGAGGCCGACAGAGTTGCGGAAGCGGAAGCAGTCGACGATCGATTTGGCCGGATCGAAGATCCGGACAGGCACCGAATCGATGGAGTGGGTTTGAACGCCAAGGGTGAGTGCCTCCTCGCTGAAGCGAGCGACACCTATCGGCGGATAGCTGATCGCCGGCTTGCGATCCCTGGAGCCGACTGCGATCCAGACCCTTCGTGGAAGTTGCAGCGTGATCTCATGAAACTGGAGGGCCGATACGAGGCAGATCACGCCCTTCGGAACACGCGTTGCAACCTCTGCCAGGGAATGAGAAATGTCGACTTCCGCGCCTGCGAGTTCATAGAGCCCGCGCGAGGGGCGATAGAGGATGCCCTCGTCGACCAGGCGAGCAAGCGTGGCCGGATTGATGCCTCGGCGTTTCAGGTCCGACAGGCGCATGATGCCCTGGCGTTCGATCAGCTTCACCGCAAGGTCGCGCTGAGAGATTTCAACGGATTCGGCCATGTATCAAACCGTCGGCAATTGCATATAAGTTCCGACATTTTATTACACCAAACTAAGACCGATCGGCAAGCTGTCCCTCCCCGGTCCTACCAATAATGGCCTTTAGGCTCCGGTGGATCGCCGAGCGGATCATGCAGTTCATCGACTTCGGGAAAGAGCGACTTGCCCTTGAGTTCGACAGCCGCGGCATCGACCGTTGTCCGCCTCTCCAGATGGGCCAGCCGCTCTCTTGCCCAAATCAGCATACGGCCAAGCTCCGTGCTTGTCTCAGCGCTGACATGTGCAGGAAGCGAGGCAAGCCAGCTTCTGATATCGGCCGCTTCCCGCTGAAGCTTCACCAGTTTGCGGAGATAGTCGACGCGTGCCTGCTCACGTTCCTTTCGCTGCTTTGCCAGTTCGCGACGCCGAGCGAACTCGGCGCGCTGCCGCGCTTCTTCCTCGCGGCGCTCACGCTCGGTCCTGTTGTGGGTAAGAATGACCTTCAACCCCACAACGATGCTCTCGAACATGGATTCGACGGTCTGTGTCTTACCATCAGCCTAGGTCTTTCGCAGACCTTGTGCCCATCCATCGATCGCGAACACAAACTGGCCGGAATAGACCGTGTCGTATTCAGGCCATGGCTTTTCATATGGAAGAGACATGTAGAGGTTCCAGTTTCCCCGATCCTGGGCGCGACTACGCCGCTCCTGTTGGCGCTCATAGAGATCGCGCTCCTTGTCAGTCGGGATATGCGGTTCCCTTTTGCTGCGCTCTGCCAACGTGAATGTCACTTGATCCGAGCCGACTACGACCTTCATGCGCGGGCCATCCGGCTGCAATTCGAGACCATCCACTTCCAACGCAGTGGCGAGTGCATGAAGGAATGCGACCGCACGCTCAACGCGCTCGGCATGCACGATCACGCCGCACATGTCGGCACCTGTTGCCGACATAACGCCCGACGCATCAGGTTTTCCCTTAAGAAGCGCACGCGCCGTAGCAGCAATGGCGCGATGCGGTTTTTCTACCGGACCCGCTTGAATGGCTGCATCGCTCTCGGCTGCCTTCTCTCTGCGTTCGGCCCGTTCGACCTTGGCCTTTTTGAGCATATCGCGGGTCTCATCCGGCAATGCCGAAACCGTCGCGGCAATCTCAATGCGATCCAGTGAGGGGTCGTTCAACTCTCGATAGAGCGGCCGCTTGATTTTCTGACCCGCCGCAAGCCTTGCCCAATACCCGCGTGACGGACTGGGCACCCTGTGCCGCATGCAGATCTTGGCAAGGCCACGGTCGGAGATGCCGAACTCTTCTGCAAGCTTTTGAAGCGGCTTCGACCAGACCAGTTCGTAGAGTTCCCGCCGGGTGAAGGTTCGGATTTCAGATTTCATTTTTAAAGGTTATTCGAACGCCAATGTCGAGTTTGCTGGCAGATTGAGGGCCTCAGGTCAAAAGTTGGCCGCCGTCCAGAACCAGCGTCTGGCCTGTGATATATGCTGCCTCGTGTGAGGCCGAGTATGCAATGAGTTTCGCAACCTCATCTGCGCGACCGAGCCTGCGTAGCGGAATGTGCTTTTCAACGAGTTCCTGAAGGATCGCCTCAGGAGGCGCGTTGGTCAGGGCCGCAACCTGTCGCCGTCCCTCGAGCATTGTCTCAATCTCGCCTCGCGCGACGCAGTTAACAGTGATGGAGCGGGGCGCCTACTTAAGCGCCAGTGCCTGGACCAGTCCAGAAATAGTGGCTTTCGTCGCGCTATAGGTTGGAATATGCGGCTCTCCCCTAACTGTTCAGGGCGCTTTTTTTCGTGCTCCCATGTGCGTGGTTGGCCTGGGCATCGCGCGGTGGTCCCTTCAGGATTTCAGCATTGCCCCAGATCATGGTCATCCTTCGACGATGTCGTCATATTCCGGATGTCTAGCGTACTAAGCCGCCACAAATGGGCATCGAATGACGACCTTCCGGTTGCTGACCCTGATAAGGTCAAACATGCTCCTCACCAGGCGTGACCCGATTCCGCGCCCCGACAACTCCTGCGGAACCTCGGTGTGAATGAGCACCACACGGCCTTCCTCGACGCGGTAGTAGGCAGCGGCCGCGCCGCCGTCAACCGCGAGTTCGAAGCGATGCAATTCCGGGCGCTCGACAACTGCATTGCTCACGATTTCTTTGCCTCTCTTTGACGGGCGATTCCAAAAAATCATCTCTTCCGAGAAAGAATGATCGGTAAGATCACAGTTAGGTCATCCATGGGCATGCTCTTTGACAGATGCCAGAGGTTAGGCGCTTGGTTACCGATGCCTCTGCCACGTCGTTCCTCGCCTCTCTACCTATTCAACCAGACGAATTTCGCATTTCTCAATCCACAGGGCACGTTCGGTAATGACGCTCGGGCTTCCCTTCCTCAAACTGCCGGATCAGCAATATCAATTAATGCAATCGATTGCGTGGATGCCTATCATCGGCAGAAACCCGAGTCAAATGCCCTTTCGCAATCGATTGCACCTGCGGCTCTCGTCAATTATGTTCACGTGAATCACGAGGTCGGCATGCAAAAACGAAGGGTCACACTCAAGGATATTGCCCGGCACACGGGCGTCCACGCGTCGACTGTGTCAAGGGCCCTGGACCCGGTCGGATACACACTGCTTACCGATGAAGTCGCAAAGCGCGTGAGGACGGCAGCCGAAGAGCTTGGATACCGACCCAATCGAATTGCCGCCGGATTGCGCACCAGTCGCACGATGACGGTCGGCGTGATGATCCCGGACATCACGAACGTCATTTTCCCGCCCATCGTGCGGGGTATTGAAAACGTGCTCGAGCCGGTCGGATACGCTTCGATAATCGTCAACACGGACAGTGACGAGCAACGCGAGAGCCGCCTCGTCGACGTTCTGCGCGACAGAGGCGTCGATGGTATCATCCATGCAGCCGCATTCAGGAGCGACCCCTCGATAGCGAGGGCTGCTGAAGAGGGACTGCCGGTCGTCACACTGAACCGCAAAGTCGAGCCGTCGAATATCCCCTATGTCGTCAATGATGAAGAAGCCGGTATCTATGAGATGCTGCGGCATCTGCGGGATCTTGGCCACCGCGACATCGCCCATCTCGCAGGCCCGCAGGATCTCTCCACCGGCCAGGCCCGCCTGGCGGCATTCCGCCATGCAGCAAGCAAATTGGCTCTGACTTTCAATCCGAATCTGGTCGCCACCGCGAGCCGTTTCGACGAAGAGGAAGGCGCCCGTTGTGCCAGGAGCTTGCTGGACTCGAACCAGCAATTTACAGCCATACTTTGTGCGAATGATCGACTTGCGCTAGGGGCGATTGAAGAGCTCCGCCAGCGCGGCATTCGGTGTCCCGACGATGTCTCGGTGACGGGCTTCAACGACATGCCGTTTCTTGGTCTTATCAAGCCTCGCTTGACCACGGTGAGAATCCAGCAGTTTGAAGCTGGCCAGACGGTCGCCAGTATGCTGTTGCGCCTCATGAACCCAGCCACTGGCAACGACGTCCCATTGCAAACGGTTCTACCGGTTAGTCTTGTTGTCCGAGAAAGCACGGCGAAACCTGCTCCAAGGCCGTCCTGACAAGGCAGTTCCAGTCCGTAGCAGTCTCCCCTCTCCTTGCGAGGCAGTTGCGATTTCCGCATGTCTATTCAGGATGACTTGACGGGCTTCGAGCCCGCAAGGCCATGCCAACGCCCAGACGCATTCCGCAGAGAAATCGGCGGCCTGCGTTTCACGCTGAAGCGGTAGGCCAATAGTGGCGAGACAGCAAAAACGGAAAAAAGACGAGCCAGACATGCAAGATTGACTTGGCGACAAAGACTATGGTGCTCGCGGCACGTGAACTGTGCCGACGGTCCCCGGTCGCCCGCTATTTCCTCCAAAGGCGGAGCGGGCCTAGCGCGCCGCTCGTGAATTGAGTCAGGAAGCGCCCAGGCGCAAGGCGCAACCAGGAGAAAGACGTGCATCAGGATTTTTGCATGGACACGGGAGTCGGCGCCCATTTCGGGGTCGCGACCGCTCCGTTCATGTCGGTACGGCCGGTTGGCAATGCGCATTTCTCAGTGACCCACCTCTGCCGGCCGGCGCGCGCCGGCAATCTCCAGGCAATCCACCTACCGGCTCAGCCAGCCTATTTCATGATGCTCTACCTGCGCGATACCGATCATTGCGACATCGCGGCGGACGGCGTGGAGACGGTGGTGCGATGCTACAGGAAGGCCTCGGTCTGTCTGGTCGACTTGCGGGGCGGCGCGTCCATCCGGCTGCATAGCGATCTCGACGCGCTCGCTTTTCACCTGCCCTACGGGCTCTTCGCGAGGTCGGCAGCATCCCCCATGCACCTGAGGCCGTGCCGCTGCGGTGTCTGCGCGGCGCCGGCGATCAGATCATGTGGAACATCGGCTGCGCCCTGCTGCCGCTGTTCGAACACCAGGATGGCTCCGTCGACGCTGTGTTGCGCCCGGTGGCGGTCGCCGTCTGCGTCCACCTCGTCCAGCACTACCAGAGGAAGATGGCGGGCAGCAGCAAGGCGCCGCTCACGGAGTGGCAGGAGAAGGACGCCAAGGAGTTCATGGTCGACCATCTGCAGGAGGGCGTGGCAATTGCCGAGATCGCTGAAAAGATCGGAATGTCGTCTCCCGACTTCGTCGACGCCTTCGGATCAACGGTCGGCATCAGCCCCCAACGATGGCTCACCTTGCTCCGGATCCAGCGGGCCAAGGACTGCCTTGGCGACCGCCGACTGACGATCGCCGAAATTGCGGTGCGATGCGGCTTTGCCGATGAATTGCAATTCAAGAACGTGTTTCTCGACCAGACAGGAACGACGCCGCACGTTTGGCGGCGTGGCCTGTTTCATTGATCCGTATCGGTCCTGGAGTAGGGGCTGACTTGCTGGGAGGACCTTGCGATGAGTTCTGTCCTTTGTCGGGCTTTGCGATATCATTTCGCAACTCCGGACACCATCGGCACCCCAACTCCCGCCTATGCGACATCGGAAGGGACGGTTCGATGACTATGAACCCGCGAGTGGAGACGGCTGAGGAATTGCGGTCGACGCCTCGACCGGGTTATCTCTCACCGTCGACGACATCGAGATAACCCGCACCTTCCGCGAGGACCACGATCTCGGTCGCGCAGAGGCGGTGCCCTGCAGCGAGGCGTTCAACGTCATTGTACAACTGAAGAATTTCGAGCGACACAGGCTGTGGCGCGATGGCGAACTTGTTTTCGACGGCAGTCACCGCAGCGGCGATCTCGCAATCACCGACCTGCGATACCAGTGGCAGTGCGAGCACCTTACGCCCTTCGACAATGTGCGTTTCCGGATACCCTTTGCTGCGCTGCGATCCTTTGTTGAAGACGTTGGGCGGCCGGAATACCGGGCGCTGTCCTGCCCTCCAGGGACCAACGACGATGTGATGCTTGGCCTGGCGCGCGCGCTGCTTCCTTCGCTCGAGCACCCGCGGACGGCGCATCCTCTTTTCCTGGAGCAGATCAATCTGGCGATGTTGGCGCATCTGACCCAGATCTATGGCGGGGTGCATTTTCCCTCCAGCAAGAAAGGCGTCCTGGCTCGCTGGCAGGAGGAGCAGGCCACGGAATTTCTGGTCGCCCATGTCGGCGAGCCTTTTTCAATCGTCGAATTGGCGACGGCCTGCGAACTATCACGCAGCTATTTCATCAAGGCTTTCAAGGAGAGTTTCAGACGCACGCCGCATCGCTGGCTGACCGAATACAGGATCGCCCGAGCCAAGGATCTCCTCGGCTTCGACATGCCCATCGCCGAGATCGCCATCGCCTGCGGCTTCGCGGACCAGAGCCACATGACCCGCGTCTTCACCGATATTGTCGGTGTTTCGCCGGGACGTTTCCGCCGAAGTGCCCAGATCGTCCGGGGCAACACCGGCTGAGAAGGCTGGTGTTCGCCCCAGACCCGCAAAACGGAGGTGGCAACAGCGGGATATAGGCGACATTCTTTCGTCGTCTGCAGCTGCGGAGATGTATCTTCTGCACGAGCCGGCACGTGGAAGCCGCGGCGGAAACCTGCTTTGCCACTCGCGACGGCAAAGGTGTCCAAGACATGAGGCTTTCGTGCAATACAAGCACTCCCGTTCAAGCGACTGTCCTCCTGGCGCGGCCGCCGATCGGATCGCGCCTTCCTCCACGGCAACCCCTCGTGTTCTCGAAGAGCGGAGCCCGCTGGGGTTGAATGCAGGCTGAAAACGAGGGGAGCTGCATATGCCCGAAGCGGATGATCGGAGTCCAAACGGTGCCCTGGACGACCTCGGCTGTCCGCTGTCGAAATTGCGTAGCAGTCGGCAGATCGCTGGCGATTACGTGACATTTTACCGCAAGGCGTCGGATTCCGGCGCGATCGCACGCGTGGAAACACCAGCAACGAACCGGGGCTTCCTGATCGGGCTTTCGGCGACAGGCGGCCACAGGCGCAGCATCTTGACGGGAAAAACCGCGACCGTACACCATTTCGGTGAGAACAGTGTCTACATCCGCGACTTCGCCGAGCCTTACAAAGCCGATCTGCGCGGGCCTTTCGACTTCATCGTGCTGGAAGTCAGCAACGCGGCGCTCATGCGCATGTCGGATCGTGACGGCGTTTCGAACGACGCCGACCTGTCGCGCGGCGTGCATGAGGCCGATCGCGTCCTTGCGGGCCTGCTCGGCGCGCTCTTCTCCCAAGGCTGGCAACCGAACGAGCGAAGCGCACTGTTCGTCGACCAACTTTCAGTCGCGATCGGCGTCCACCTCCTGCAGAAATATGGCTGTCGGAAAACCATGGCGGCCGATCGGCGATATGGTCTGTCCTCGCGTCGTGTCGCAACAGTGGTAGAAATGATCGACAGCAAGCTGAACGGCGATTTCGCGGTCGATGACCTGGCCTCGGCCTGCAATCTTTCATCGGCGGTTTTTTTGCGCGCCTTTCGCGACACGACCGGCAAGACCCCGCACCAATGGTTGACGAAGAGACGTATCGAGAGGTCGCGCGGCCTGCTTCTCAACTCAAACCTGTCGCTTGGGGAGATCGCCCGAAGCTGTGGCTTCGCCGACCAGAGCCATTTCACGCGCGTCTTTGCCCGTGAAACAGGCGCACCTCCGGGGGCATGGCGGCGCAACCAGCGCTTCTGAATCGCATATCCGCTGGTCGGGGCGGCCCATCCTGTCGGGTTGCCTCTCCTTTTCGCGATACCGCTCTGGTCGCCGAGCGAACTGCGAATGCACGCGGGAAACGCCAGTCGCGACCGATGCCGCCTGCGTCAGCTCCTTTGTTCAAAACGCGATCGGAACCGACAAGCCGGACCGGCTGGTTTCTGAAAGGATAAGCGCCAGGACAGAGGAAAGCCTCCACTCTGTCCCGAACGCCCACAACAGGAATTTGGCATGACTGACACCGACCTAATTCACCTCTCGCGTCGGCAGGCCCTCGTGGCGGGCGCGACTGTTTCGCTCGCGATGGCCCTTCCCGCCTTCGCGAGCCAAAAAACCACCCCTGCTAACAACAAAGGAACTCGCTCCATGAATTCGAGCTACATCAAGACCAAGGACGGCGTGGAAATCTTCTACAAGGACTGGGGTCCGAAAGCAGCTCAGCCGATCGTGTTCCATCACGGCTGGCCGCTGTCGTCGGACGACTGGGACGCCCAGATGCTGTTCTTTGTCAACCAGGGCTTTCGCGTGATCGCCCATGACCGCCGCGGCCATGGACGTTCCTCTCAGGTCTCCGACGGTCACGACATGGACCACTATGCCGCCGACGCCTCGGCGGTGGTCGAGCATCTCGACCTGAAGAACACCGTTCACATCGGCCATTCCACCGGTGGCGGCGAAGTTGCCCGCTATGTTGCCAAGTTCGGCCAGCCGCAGGGCCGCGTCGCCAAGGCTGTCCTCGTCAGCGCCGTTCCGCCTATCATGGTGAAGACGGCATCCAACCCGGGCGGCCTGCCTATCGAGGCTCTCGATGGAGTCCGCGCCGGAGTCGCCGCCAACCGCGCCCAGTTCTTCCTGGATTTCGCCAGCGGCCCGTTTTACGGCTTCAACCGGCCGAACGCGAAGGTCTACCCGGGCGTCATCCAGAATTGGTGGCTTCAGGGCATGATGGGCAGCGCCAAGGCGCATTACGACGGCATCAAGGCCTTTTCGGAAACGGACCAGACCGAGGACCTCAAGAAGATCACGGTGCCGACGCTCGTCATGCACGGCGATGACGACCAGGTGGTGCCGATCGACGACTCGGCCAAGCTCTCCATAAAGCTGCTGAAGAATGGAACCCTGAAGATCTACCAGGGATATCCGCACGGTATGCTGACCGTCCACGCGGATGTCATCAACCCCGATCTCTTGGCCTTCATCAAAGGCTGATCGAGCAATTGACTGGCGGAGGCGTGGCGAAATTCCTTTCGCCACGCCTCGTCTTGCAGGCAATGGAGATTCGGCGGTAAGCCGGAATAGATCTTCGCGGAGACGAACATGGCGAGATTGCCCCTTCCCATCCTGCTGAGCTTCAATGGTGGCTATGTCGACACTGTCGGCTTCGTGGCGCTCGCCGGGCTGTTCACGGCTCATGTCACCGGCAACTTCGTGACCCTCGGGGCGTCGATCGCGCTCGGGACAGGCGGCGCGCTTTCCAAACTGCTGGCGCTGCCGGTCTTCTGTATCGTCATCCTGCTGGTGCGGCTCCTCAGCCAACGGCTCGAGCGTAGCCGCAAGCCCGTCATGACCGTTCTGCTGTGGTTGAAGCTCATCCACTTCATCATCGCCGCCACCTTTGCCCAGATCCACGGCCCTTTCGACGACGGCAACAGTCTCGCGGCGTTCGCCATTGGCATGGTCCTGGTATCGGCGATGGCGATCCAGAATGCCTTTCACCGTGTTCACCTGTCCAAGATGCCGCCCACGACACTCATGACCGGTACGACGACCCAGATCATGCTCGACCTGGCGGACCTGATTGGCGGGACGGCACCGGGCGATCTCAAGCCGGTCAAGGAGCGGCTCAAGCGGATGAGCGCCAGCGTCGTGGCTTTCGCGCTTGGCTGCGCTGCCGCGGCGGTCGCTTTCCTGCTGTCGCGGACCTGGTGCTTTGCCGTTCCGGTGGTCCTGGTCGCCTTGAGTTTCTTTGCACCTGTCGGCTCTCCCGAAGCGGCAAGCACCGCAGCGCCTGCGAATGCGGTCCACACCGAATAACAGGATCTGCCGCACATCTTGAAACAACGACAATCCGGCGGAAGAGACCTCCCGAGACGGTTGCCGACGACGACCCGCTGAACCCCGGGGCCGGTTCCAGTGGGCATGGAAACTCAATTTCAACCGAGGAGTATGGATAATGGAAGACAGCCTAAAATCGCGCGCTAGTGCGGCATTGCACACCCCATCAGGCCTTTCCAGCGAAGCAGTGCACGAGATTTCGGCCGCGGCGACGGTCCTGCTGGCCGACATATTCGCTCTCTATCTGAAGACCAAGAACTTCCACTGGCACATGTCAGGACCGCATTTCCGCGATTATCACCTGCTGCTGGACGATCAGGCTGACCAGATTCTGGCCATCACCGATCCGCTGGCCGAGCGGGTACGCAAGCTCGGCGGCACCACTATCCGCTCGATCGGCGACATCTCCCGCCGCCAGCGATTCCTGGACAACGACGCCGACTTCGTCCAGCCGCACCAGGCGCTGGCGGAACTGCGCGAGGACAACGGCACATTGGCCGCCCGCATGCGCGCCATGCACGATCTTTGCGATGAGTACGGCGACGTCGCCACCGCGAGCCTGCTCGAGAACTGGATCGACGAAGCCGAACAGCGGGTGTGGTTCCTGTTCGAGACTCTTCGCGCGTCGAACTGAGATCGTCGGTAGCGAGCCAGGCGTCGGAGATTCCCGTCTCTCCTCATGCGTCGGAGCATTTTGGCATCGGCACCGCCATGCTCCAGCTTTGCCAGCATGCCCCGATGACGATGAGATCGTCCGCGCGAGGCGGTGCCGAACAGCGTCCATCACCAAGCGAAATTTCCTAGCGCCTCGGCTCCTTGAATTCAGGCGCACTGGGAACAAGGAGGGCGATGATCGGCACCGTCGCGACGATTAGCCCAATCGAAACCAGTGCGTTGCCGGGCCCGATTGCCGCCAGTGCGGCAGGCATCGCGGCAAGCGCCAGAGGCGCCGCGCCGTAGGAGATCAGGAAGTCGATAGAGGAAACGCGCCCGAGCACTTCCTTCGGCACCTCGTTCTGGATTGCGGTGAACCAAGGGATGTTGAACAGCTCGATGCCGACGCCGCCCAGAAAATAGGCTGAAATGATCAGGATGGCTGAGTGCGTGGCAAGCGCGAGTGGCACAAGTCCAAAGAGCGCAAGGCCGCAGAAGGCGAGCGCACCCGGCCGTCGCATCCTGATGCTGCCCATCGCTATGCCACCGGCCAGGGCGCCGATGGAGTAGGCGCCAAGCGCGATGCCGATGAAGGCCTCGCCGCCCAGATGGGCGCGGCTGATCACCGGCAGCATGAGTTGCTGAACGCTGTTGCCAAGGCCGAGCCACACCAGCAACGCCGCCAAGCCGGCGACGAACCAGCGATGCCGGAACGCCTCGGCCAGGCCTGCACAGAAGTCAGCCACGATGTTGGTCCCGCGCACTCGGGTTGCCCGCTCGGAGGCAGGCAATCGCCTCTGCAAGGTGAGAGTGATCAATGCCGACAGAGCCCACAACACACCTGCCAGCTGCAGACCGAAGAAGGGCCCGAAGCGACCATGCAGGCCGACGGCAATCAGTGGCCCGATCGTGAGCGCTATTCGCATGCTGAGCGTCGTCAGCGCGTTTGCGCTCTGAAGTCGGTCACCGGGAACCAGATCGGCCATGCTTGCCTGGTAGGCGCTTCTGAATGTTCCTTCGCCCGCACCCGAGAAAAACAGGCAGCACGAGACGGCGAGGATGTTTGCGTGCAGGACCCAGGCAATGGCCAGCACGGCCAGGCCGCGCAGAGCCGAAGCACTTGAAAGTACCAGCTGGCGCGGCCAGTTGTCGGCGAAATAACCGCCGGCCACCGCGCCTGCGAGGAAACCGAATGTCCGCGCCGAGAGCGCTATGCCGAGATCGGCGATCCCATTCTCCCAGTCCAGTATCATCAGCGTAAGCGCTGTTGGAAGGATTGCTGTCGCGAGGACCGACGCGGAGTAGCTTAGCCAAAGCCCGGCGAATGCCCGGTCCCGCAGCGGTTGTACGATTTGCATGACAAAGTCTGCCTGTGTGATCGATTACGCGGAGGGTCAGGAATCCCGCAGCAGGCGGCCGAGGACGCGCGCGCCGAACGTCAGCGCATCGACGGGGATACATTCGTCGACCGCGTGGAACAGTCCCCACAGGTCGAAATCCGCCGGCACCTTCATCGGCACGAAGCCGTAACCGTTGATGCCGATCTTCGAGAGCAGCTTGTTGTCCGTGCCGCCCGGAAGGAGATAGGGAATCACCGTGCCCTCCGGATCCTCTGCCTCGATCGCGGCACGCATCTTGTCCATGAGCGGACCTTCGACCGGCGACTCGGTCGTCCAGCCGAATGTCCACTCGATGTCAGTTCCCGGCCCGACGATCTCGGTAACCTGTTTGACGAACTCATCCTTGGTGCCTGGCAGCACGCGCCCATCTATGACCGCCTCGGCGGTCGAGGGAATGACGTTGCGCTTGTAGCCGCCGTTGAGCATTGTCGGATTGGCGGTGTTGCGCAACGAAGCCCGGATCGTCGATGAGAAGAAGCCGAGCTCGTCGAGTTGCTCATCCAGTCTCTCGTCATCGAACTTCTTGCCGAGAAGTTTTTCCAGCCCTTCGATCAGCGCATTCAGATGCGGCGTCCGATGGATCGGGAATTTGTGGGTGCCGATACGCTCGACAGCCGCCGCAAGACGCGTGAGCGCGTTGTCCCCGTTGATCAGGGCGCCGTGACCGGCGGTTCCCCGTGCCGTGAGCTTCATTCGAGCCACGCCTTTTTCCGCAGTGGCGAGCGGATAGGCCCGCTTGCCGTTGGGCAATGTGATCGAGAATCCGCCCACTTCGCTGATGGCTTCCGAAGCGCCGTCGAACAGATGCCGCTCCTTCTCCGTAAGCCATTGCGAACCATAGACGCTGCCGTTCTCCTCGTCGGAGAACCACATGAAGATGATGTCGCGCTTGGGGATGAAGCGATCGCGCGCGAGCGAGCGCGCCAGCGCCACCATCAGGCCGGCCATGTTCTTCATGTCCACCGCGCCGCGGCCGTAGAGCATCCCGTCCTTTATTTCGCCGGCGAAGGGAGGCACAGACCATTCGGTCTCGTCCGCCGGCACAACGTCGAGATGGGCGTGCAGGATAAGCGCCGGCTGATCGTTGTCACTGCCCTTGATCCGGCAGACGACATTGCCGCGTCCGGGTGCCGGTTCGATATAGGTAGAGGCCAGACCGACCTCGCTCAGGCGGTCTCGAATGTAGGCCGCCGCGACAGCCTCGCCATCACCTATGGTCCGCGGATCTCCCGTGTTGACGGAACGGATACGAATGAGATCGCGGACGAAGAGGATGGCCTCGGTCTCAGTCTCGCTTGGAGATGCCGAAGGAATTGCCTGTGATTGCATGGAGAATGCCTCTTGGATTGACGGAGGTGCGCCGGCATGAACTGGTCGGCGCTTTAATCGGCGAGAGCGAGGTCAGAGAACCTTCGAGAGGAAGGCCCGCGTCCGCGCGTTACTCGGCTTTGCAAGAACCTCGCTGGGCATGCCCTTTTCGACGACCCGGCCCTGGTCCATGAAAACCACCGTGTCCGCCACCTCGCGTGCAAAGCCGATTTCATGGGTGACGACGACCATGGTCATGCCGATCCTGGCTAGGCCCTTCATCGCGTCCAGCACCTCGCCGACGAGTTCGGGGTCGAGCGCCGATGTCGGTTCGTCGAACAGCAACAGGTCAGGCTCCATGGCCATGGCGCGAGCGATGGCGACACGCTGCTGCTGCCCGCCGGAGAGCTGCGCCGGATATTGATGGGCCTTTTCGCGAAGCCCGACGCGATCAAGCAGCGAATAAGCCAGCGGCTCCGCTGCCTTGCGGGTCTGGCCTTTGACATGCACCGGTCCCTCGAGGATGTTCTCCAGCGCGGTCATATGCGGGAAGAGATTGAACCGCTGGAATACCATGCCGATAT
Source organism: Mesorhizobium sp. B2-4-6 (assembly GCF_006442775.1). Lineage (NCBI taxonomy): Bacteria > Pseudomonadati > Pseudomonadota > Alphaproteobacteria > Hyphomicrobiales > Phyllobacteriaceae > Mesorhizobium > Mesorhizobium sp. B2-4-6. The sequence continues at coordinate 93,237 of NZ_VFVI01000009.1, read as the reverse complement.
TGCGCCGCTGCGCGGCGATCGCCTTCGGCTTCAGGCAGTAGAGGCGGCCATTTTTCTCCTGATAGCCGATCAATTCGCCATTCACCCATATTCGCCCGGCGCCGATCGTCTCCAGATTGTTGATGCAACGCAGCAGGGTGGATTTACCGGAGCCGGACGGACCGAGCACGACACAGACTTCGCCGCGCTTGATCGTCAGACTGACATCATCGAGCGCCTGGAATTCGCCGAAGAATTTGTGAACGCCCCGGATGTCGACGCAGGGCGTCGCCGTGGATGCTTCTTGCGGGATCATTGGCTTTCCTTGGGCAGGATGGGCGCCGCGGTCCGGTCAACGCCCCGGCCGAAATAGCGTTCGAGATAGGACTGGCCCCACATCAGGATCGACGTGATCGTCAAGTACCAGAGACCCGCGACCACAAGCAGCGGGATCGGGAGGTAAAGCCGGTTCGAGATGGTGTTGGCGGCGAAGGTCAGATCGTAGGCGAACGGCACGGCAAGCACGAGGGACGTCGTCTTCAGCATGCCGATGGTTTCGTTGCCGGTCGGCGGGATGATCATGCGCATGGCCTGGGGAATGACGATGCGGAACAACGCTTTCATACGCCGCATGCCGAGCGCCTCGGCCGCTTCGGTCTGGCCCGCGTCCACCGCCTTGAAGCCGGCCCTGAAGATTTCGGCCAGATAGGCGGATTCGTTGAAGGCCAGGCCGGCGATCGCCGCGATGGCCGGCGTGAGCACGTCCTTGGTCTTGACACTGACGACGTCCCCGAACCCGGGCAGGCCGATCGAGATGCTTGGATAGAGGACCGCGAGCAGTCCCCAGAAGACCAGTTGCGTGTAGACCGGCGTGCCGCGGAAGAACCAGACCCAGAGCCAACTGATGGTGGAAAGCACTGGGTTCCCGGAATCGCGCATGATGACCAGTCCTGCCGCGATCGCGATGGAAAGAGCCATCGCCACTACGGTGAGCGCCAGCGTCCATCCCACACCGCGCACGATCTGCCGGTCGAAAAGATACTGGCTGACGACGTCCCAATGGAAGTTGGGATTGGTCGCCACACTGTGCGCGATGCCTACCGCGATGATCAGAAGCAATCCGGTCAAGGCCCATCGGCCGTAGTGGCGTACCGGCACGGGATCGTTAAGCGCAATCGAAGCATGTTTGCTGCGGCTCATGCTGTGCTTTCTTGTTTCGAATCGGGAAATGGTGCGGAGACGCAAGGCTTGACCTTTGCGTCTCCGCCAAGCGGGTTCATTCTTGAACTGCGGGGTTCACCTCGGCCTTGGCAACGGCGGCACTGCCAATCCCCCATTTCGCCAGGATCTTCGCATAGGTGCCGTCAGCGATCAGTCCGTTGATTGTGTCGGCCACAAGCTGAGCCCAGGCGGTCTGTCCCTTGGCGACGGCGATGCCGTTGGGAGAGGGATAGGTGATGGCGCCAATGGTCTCGAGCTGCCCATTGGTCTGTTTCACCGCGTAGCCGATATTCGTAGAACCGGCATAGACGGCCTCGACCGCGCCGTTGATCAGCCGGGTTATGAGATCTGTCTGCTTGGGCATCGACACGGTCTCGATTGCCGGCTTGCCGGCCGCGACGCAGGTGTCACTGAACACCTTGACGGCCTTCTCGCCGGTGGAGCCGGTCTGGACGCCGACAGTCTTTCCACAGGGCTCATCCGGGTTGAATTTCGCCGGATTCCCGCTCTGGATCGCCCACTGCTTGCCCGCATTGAAATAGCTGACGAAGTCGACGGCCTTGTAGCGCTCGTTGGTGATCGTGAAGGCGGAAATGCCGAGGTCGTAGCGCGGGCCGATTGCCGGCAGGATGCTGTCGAACTGTGCGGTCACGAACTCGAGCTTCAGCCCCAGCCTCTGGGCCATCGCCTTGGCAAGATCGACGTCGATCCCTTCAGGGGTCTGCCCATCCTCGCCGGCGAGGAATTCAGCCGGCGGATATGTCGTATCGGATCCAATCGACAGAACGCCCTTGGCGGCTATGTCCTGCGGCACGCGCGAGGCGAGCGCCGAATCCTTGGCGATGGTCGAAGCATCGAAATCGTCTGCCGCCCGCGCGTTCAGCGTGCAGATCGACAGGCTCGAAGCAAGGACCGCGACAGCGAAGCCGGATAGGATCGCCTGCTTGCTTTTCATGAACATGGTTTTTTGTTCCCTTGTCTGGAAGAACCTGCCAATCGCTTCGCTGTCTGCTTGTGGCGGCGTCGCTGGCATTGCCCCGATAGTATGGTTCGCCCCGGCCCGGACAATGGGATGCGCCTCATGAGATCATGCACCTGGCTTATGAAGTGTGGCCGCGATCAGCGCGATTCCATGAGCGCCGTTATGAAATCGCGTACCAGCAACGATTTCTGCTTGTCCGGCGGCAGAACCAGGAGAGTTCGGATCTGGACCGATGGTTCGAAGGGCTTCAGGACGATCCGCGACTTGTCCAGCGAGCTCAACACATACGGGCTCACCAGCCCGATGCCGATACCTTCTACAACAAGCGAGCATACGGTGGAGGCGTAGATGGTCTCGACGACGATGTTGAGCTTGACGCCGACCTGGGCAAGGATTGCTTCCAGGCGCTGCCGGGCACGATCCTCCGGGACATAGGCGATGAAAGGATGGCCGCTCAGGCTGCCGGCTTGATGACCGACCGTTCCGACAGCGGATGGCCGACGGGCATCGCGATCATCGCGTTGGGCGAAAGGAACAGCTGATGTGCGATCCCGGTGGTATCGATTTCATCAGCCGCCAGTCCGACATCGAACTGGCCTGACGCCACGAGATCCCGGACGTCGCGCGACAACAGCACATGGAAGGTGACGCTGATGTCGGGATGGTGCGCCCGGAAGCGCCCGATCGCCCGCGGCACCAGTGTCGAGCCCAGCAGCGAAAGCGAGGCGATCCTCAGCCTGCCGGTGCCCTGGTCGCGGATCCGGGCGGCCTCCGCCTTCACGGTGTCGAGGCCTCGAAACGAAGCCTCGACCGTCCGGTAAAGCTGCCATGCCTCCGGAGTGGGCAAGAGCCGTTGCCTTACCCTGTCGAAAAGTGAAAGCCCAGACTGCCTTCGAGCTCCACCAGGGCCCGGCTCGCCGCTGGCTGGGTGATGCCCAGAAGCTCAGCCGCCTTCGATGCCGTACCTGTCCGCATCACGGCGGCGAAGATTTCGAGCTGGCGGTAGTTCATCGGCCCGGACTTTATGTGAACATTGCAAGCGCCGCCAAGCGCCAAGATACAGGATGCGTCCGCCCTTCGACGAGAGCGGCAGTACGCTCCAAATGTCTGTCGGGGCCGAGGGTCCTCAAGCTCCGTCCGTGAATTGCTTGGCCGAGAGCTTGCTCAGCATGGCCGACAGATCCTGCCAGAGGTCCTGTTCGTCCTCGAGTCCGATGCAGATGCGCAGCACGGTGCCCTTCGAGGTCCAGGGCTTGACCGTTCTTTCATCCTTCAAGGCGGTCGTGGCGATCAAGCTGCGTGTTCCGCCCCAGGATGCGCCGATGGCGAAGATCTTCAGCTCGGTCATTGCCTTTTCCAGATTGGCCTCTGCCCCCGGCTTCAGCACCACGCTGAAGACACCCGATGAACCGCCAATGTCGCGCTTCCAGAATTCATGTCCGGGACAAGAAGGGAGTGCCGGGTGCAGGACTTGTTCGACGGCATCACTTTTCTGGAGCGCCTGCGCGAACTCCTCGGATACGCGACCGACATGGCGCAGCCACACCCCCATCGTCTCGATCCCACGCAGGGCCAGCGACACTTCGTCGGGGGACACGCCGATGCCCATGTCGCGCAGCACCAGCTTTATGCGCTGGCGCAGTTCAATGTCGGCCACCGTGATCGATCCAAGGAGCAGATCGGAATGGCCGCCAATATATTTGGTCAGCGCCTCGACCGCGAAATCGGCGCCGTGCTTGAGCGGCTTGAACAGCAGCGGCGAGGCCCAGGTATTATCGCAGGCGACAAGCGCGCCCCTGGCCTTCGCCGCCTGGATGATGGCCGGCACATCCTGAACCTCCATTGTTCCCGAGCCGGGTGACTCGATCCATATAAGCTTGGTGCGGTCGTCGATTTCAGCCGCAATGTCGGCGCCGATCTGGGGATCGTATACGCCATAGTCGATCCCGCGCGGCTTGAGGTAATCGGCGCAGAAATAGCGGACCGGCGAATAGACGTTGTCGGGGATCAGCACCCGCTCGCCGGGCATCAGGAAGGTGAGCAGAATCATCGAGGCGGCGGCTTGTCCCGACGGCACCAGCACGGTCCTCACGCCGCCATGCAGCAAGCTCAGTTGCGCTTCCAGCGTTCGTGTCGTGGGCGTGCCGTGAAGACCATAGGTGTAGCCATCGAAGCCGCGCTTGCCGCGATTGGAGAATGACTTCGCGTCCGGATAGACAATCGTCGATGCCCTATAGGTGGGCACGGCAAGGCTCGCAAAACCTTCCTGGGAAACGACGGGGTGATGAACGCAACGTGTCAGATCTTGCATCGTAAATTCCTCTGGAACTGGTCGATGGATAGACCAGACCAGAGGATGCGAACAGCAAAGGTGGGGTATGAGTTCATAACCGACGCTTATAGGGATGACGTGTCTGCTTGGAATGCGCTGGCACGTGCCGGAAGACGCAACGAATTTTCGTTCAGCACAAATCGACAGGTCGGCAGATGTCATCTTCCGCCGGTCCGCAGTGGGTGGACCGACCGCCCCATCATTGAGCGAATGCCTGCCGGATGCGAGCCGGCGTGAACGGAAGCTGCCGCAGCCTCTGGCCGCAGGCATCGCGGATAGCGTTTGCGAGTGCCGCGCCCATCGGGCCCTGCGCGGCTTCGGCCACGCCGAGAAAAGGGGCGCCAGGCCTGTCTATGATCGCAACGTCAACCCTCTCGGGTACACTGGAGAACCTAAGGATCGGATAGGACGACCAGTCGTACGAGGTGATGCGCCTGCGATCGAATGTGACTTGCTCAAAAAGCGTCCAGCTTGCGGACTGGACGATGCCTCCCTCGATCTGGTTCCTAATGCCGTCAGGGTTGACGACCTCACCGGTGTCCACGGCGACGTTGACGCGGCGGATGCGGACGTCGCCCGCTTCCGGATCGATGAATATCTCCAACGCAATGGCGCAATAGGCCTCCAGGTTCTTGTATTGGGCAAAACCGAAACCGTAACCGCCTCCGCTGGGAAGCGGTGGGCGCCTGCTCCAGCCGAGGTCGGCGGCCGCTTTCTCCACCACGGCCCGAGCACGATCTTCCTCGAGAAAACGCAGGCGGAAGTCGACCGGATCCTGTCCCGACGCGTGGGCCAGGTCGTCCATCGTGCTTTCGATCGACAGAACGTTGAGATAGCCGCCCAGGGAGCGCATCGAGGATCCGCGCAAGGGCATCTCGGGCAGGAAATGGGTGACCACCTTTGAATTCGGGAAGCGATAGAGCGGGATCGCGTTGCGGTCGCCGCCGCCCTCCGGCTGCGCAACCTCGATGGGCGGAGGCGGCGGGGCCGGATCGCTCTTGTCGCGCGCGGCCAGCAGCGTGCCCGGCTGCCCGGGCCGCATCATGTGGGATTGGCTCCATACATCATAGTGCCAGTCCGCGATGGCTCCCGCATCGTCTACCACCGCGCGCACCGACGTCACCATGCCTGGTCCGAAGGGCTCCCAGGAGTGCTCCTGCTCGCGCATCCATTGCACGCGCACCGGCCGGCCCGGCACGGCCATCGCTATCAGCGCCGCATCGGCTCCCACATCGTCGGCGCCATTGTGCCCGTAGCAGCCGGAACCTTCCGTATGAATGCATCGCACCTTGTCGAGCGGCAGCTTCAGCATGCCGGCAATGGCCTGACGCAACGGATACACTCCCTGTGTATGCGTCCAGACCGTCACCGCCCCGTCGCCGGCTTCGGCGATGGCACAGGACGGGCCGATCGAGCCATGGGCCAAATAGGGCCTGACGAAGCGCCCCTCGACGACCTTGCCTGATGCGCCGGGCTTGCCGGTATCAAGGATGACGGTGTCATGCGAGGGCAGCGCCGTGAGCGCGTCCGCCAGCTTCGTGCTGTCAGGCAATTCAGCCTCTTCGTGCCAGGCTGCGACTGTCGAAAGACGGCGCATTGCCTGAATAGCCGTCCATTCATCGACAGCGACGACGGCAAGGAAATTGCGATCGCGAAGGACCTTCAAGACGCCGGGCATCGCTTCAACGGAAGCGGAATCGAGCTGGATGATGCCGGCCCCGTAACTCGGCGGCCGGATCATCCGGGCGTGCACCATGCCCTCCGGGCGGCGATCCTGAACATAGGCCTCGCCTCCGGCGACCTTCCCCGGGATGTCGACCCTCGCAACCGAGCGGTTCATCACGGTGAATTCGGAAGTGGCGGTCAGCTTCGAGGTCGGTTGGGCCTCGACCTCCAGAAGCTCGGCGCTGACCAGGTCGCCATAGCTTACGCGGAGGCCGTTCGCACCCACGACCGCACCATCGGCCGCATGAAGTGTCTCGGCTGGAACCGACAGCCGGCACGCTGCCTCCTGGATCAGAATCTCGCGCACCTGCGCGGCCGCATTGCGGATCGCGGTGCCAGAATCCTGCATTGAGTGGCTGCCGGCGGTGTAGCCCTCGTTGGCGGTCCGGCCAGTGTCGGCCGTCACCAGCGTGAGCCGGTCGAAGGGGATCTTGAGTTCCTCCGCCGCGATCTGGAGGATCGCGGTCCTGAGGCCCTGGCCGAGTTCGGCCTTGCCAGTCAGGATGGTGACGGCCCCGGCTGCGTCGATACGGATCCAGGCGTTGAGCCGTGGCGTGCCCTCAAGGCTGCCAGGGAGCTTGCGCTTCGGCGAAATATCGCCCTGCCCGGCCGCCGTCTGGGCCCACGCGCCGGACAGGCTGAACGCCAGCGTGAGGGCGCCTGCTCCCGAAAGGACGGCGCGCCTCGACAGCATCGTGCTCATGAGCGGCCTCCCGTCCCGGCCGGCGTGGCTTGTTCCACCAGGCGATCGGCTGCGCGGCGGATCGCCCGCAGGATGCGCATGTGCGTGCCGCAGCGGCAGAGATGCGGCTCCAACGCCTCACGGATCTGACGATCCGAGACGCGCGGATTGCGCTGGAGCAACGCCTGCGCACGCATCATCATGCCCGGAATGCAGTAGCCGCACTGGACCGCCTGCTCGTCGATGAAGGCCTGCTGCAGGACGCCGGGCTTCTCCCTGGAGCCGAGCCCTTCGAGCGTCGTCACGGCACGCCCCTCGACCAGTTCGACCGGCGTGACGCAGGAAAACACGGCCTCGCCCTCGACGATGACGGTACAGGCACCACATTGGCCGAGGCCGCAACCGAATTTGGCCGCGTTGAGTTTCAGCTCGTTGCGCAACATGTAAAGGAGCGGCGTGTCGGGCGCGGACTGGACCATGTGGGGCGTGCCGTTGATCGTCACAGTAGCCATCATATCCTCCTCATCTCGCCCGGCTGACAGTCCGTGCGGCACGGGCCTGTCGGAGGCTAGCCTCCAGCGAGGGCCAATCGGAGCGTGCTGCGATATCTCGGCGCAGATAGCGCGCCAAGCTAATGATCTGTTCGTCGGTCATGGCATCACCAAATGCAGGCATAACGGGGGCCGTGCCATTGCTGGCAGCCGGAATGCCATTCAGGATCAAGGTCATCAGATTTTCCGGACCTTCTCCCGATACCGCCGTCGACAGACGAAGCGGCACTGCTCCCAGCGGGAGTGTCCGGCCCGAATCGTGGCAGGAAGCACAAGCATTGGCGTAGAGCCGCGCCCCGGGATCGGATGGCGCCGGCGGCGTTGCCGTCTGGAAGCCGGTGGATTGCGGCGGCGGCGGCGAAGCGACGGTTGCAGGCTTGGACGGGGACGAGGCGACTGGTTCAAGCGAAGCGAGATAGACTGCCATCGCGGCCAGTTCCTGTCGCGATACCTGGGACAGGTTCTCCGTCACGGCGGCCATCGGCCCTCTGGCCACACCGTGATCAGGATGGAAGCCTTCGGCGAGGTAGCTCTCCAGCGCATCCGCCGTCCACGGTATCGACGCCTCGGAGGCCTTGCCGAGCGCATAGGCGCGCCAGCCCTCGACCTCGCCGCCCTCGAAGGCGTGCGACTTGTCTTCCGCCCCCAACGGGTTCCGCGGCGTATGGCAGGCACCGCAATGGCCGAGCCCCACAACGAGATATCGGCCGCGATTCCACTGCTCGTCCCTGGTGGGATCGGGCTGCTGCTGCTTCTGGTTAAAGAACAGCAGCTTCCAGCCAGCCAGAACGAGCCGGATGTTGACGGGGAATGCAAGCTCGTTGGCGGGGGCCTTGGCGCTCACCGGCTCTCGCGTCATGAAGTAGGCGTAGAGAGCCCTAATGTCTTGGCTGCTCGTCAGCTTGAAGTGGTCATAGGGAAAAGCAGGATAGAGATGACGGCCCTCCCGGTCGACGCCCTCGCGCATCGCCCGCGCGAACGCCGCCTCCGACCAGGCGCCGATCCCCGTTTCCCGGTCCGGCGTGATGTTGGTGGAGTAGATGGTGCCGAAAGGAGTAGGCATTGCCAGGCCGCCAGCAAAGACACGGCCGGCGGGAGCCGTGTGACAGGTTCGGCAATCGCCGATGAGGGCCAGCTCCTTTCCCTCGGCCACGAGCTTAGGATCGAAGCCCGCCGGCGCGGGCGTGGCGATCGGAGCGATCTCGGAGCGCCAAGCATAGACGAGCGCGGCGGCGCCGACGAATACGGCCAAAGCGACGCCGATACCGAGGATGGTTTTGAGACGCATGATCAGCTAGCTGCTCCCCTTCGCCGGCGAACGTCAGGAACCCCGCCGGCGCAGGCCGCGAGCGATGCTCGCAAATTGCATCGCTGTCGCGACAAGGGCGAAAGCCAGACCAAGCCCGACCACGCCGGTCCAGCCGCCGAGTTGCCAAGCCGTCGTACCTCCTGCCGAGCCGAGCGCCCCACCAAGAAACATTGCGCCCATCAGGACAGTGTTGAGCCGCGCTCTCGCTTCAGGTCGCAGCGCGAAGACGATGTGCTGGTTCGAGACCAGAGCGGACTGCACGGCGAAGTCGAGCAGCACGACACCGACGATCAATCCGGGGAGCGAGGTCCAGGCCCCGAAGACGATCCAGGACACCAAAGTCACAATCGCTCCCATGGCAACGACCGGCGCGGGGCCACGTGCATCGGCGAACCGACCGGCCAGCGGCGCTGCCAGGATGCCGACAGCGCCGATGACACCGAACAGCCCGGCAATATCCGCTCCAAGATGGAATGGCGGCGCCTGAAGCCGCAATGCGAGCACCGTCCAGAATGCGGTAAAGGCCGCGAAGACAAGTGACTGAGTCATGGCCGCAAGCCGCAAGGCCGGAAATTCGCGCCATAGACCGAAGATCGAGCGCAGCAACTTTCCATAGCCGAGATGAGATTCAGGCGGCGTGGGCGGCAGGATCAGCCACATCAACCCACCCGCCGCGAGCGCCATCGGCACGCCCAGCCAGAACATTTCCCGCCACCCCGCATGGGTTGCCACGAAGCCGGCGAGTGTCCGGCTCAAAAGGATGCCGGTCAGAATGCCCGCCAGGACCGTGCCGACAACCGCTCCTCTCCGCTCCGGCGGTGAGAGATGTGCGGCCAATGGAACGATCTGCTGAGCGACCGTAGCCGAGAGCCCCACGACGAGAGAGGCAAGGACGACGAGCAATGCGTTCGGGGCGATTGCTGCCAGCACAAGCGCTATGGCGAGAAAGCCGAACTGCAGCACGATCAGCCGTCGTCGTTCAACGATGTCGCCTAGCGGGACAAGCAGAAAAAGTCCGCAGGCGTAGCCGAGTTGGGTTGCGGTCGGGACCAATCCCGTCAGCCGGCCGGGCAATGCCTCCTCGATGAGGCCGAGCATCGGCTGGTTGTAGTAGATATTCGCCACAGCGATGCCCGCGGCACACGCCAGGGCATAGATTGCCGAGCCTCGCAACACCAATGGGAGCGGGACAGCGATATCCTCCTGTTTCATCGGTCGGCCTCTCCTGAAGCAGGTCTGCGCGCCATCGGAGAGGTCGATGAGGGCTGTATCCGCTCATCTGCCCAATGGCATCGGTGTGCTCGCAGGGTAATTCATTACCGGCGGTCCGGGATTGCAGATTTGCATCGTCGCTTGAATGGAATCGCGATGAGCGGTGCCTGCACAGATGGCGTGTCCTGACGCGCGATATCGCTGCGATGGCAGCGCGACGGATCAGTCAAGTGGTGGCAGGAGCCGCATCAGTTCTTCTTGGCGGTCGGCGAGCCCCGGAGGCAAGATAAGGCGAGTCCCCAGCTGTTCTTGCGTCTCGTCGAGAAGGAAACCCGGACTGTCGGTGGATATCTCGATCAGCAGGCCATCCGGCCCGCGAAAATAGATCGAACGGAAATAGTATCGGTCCTTGGGCGGGCTCGCGGCAATGCCGAAACGTTCCATCAGGATCTCGGCCATCACCGTCTGGTCGGCTTCGTCCCTTGCCCTGAACGCCATGTGATGGATTGCCCCCGCCCCTAGTCTGGCGCGGGGCTCCCCGCGTCGTTGGTGCAGGTAGAATTTTCCACCAGGCCCATCGTGGGCAGAGAACCCGATCCAATCTCCTTCCTGGCCGATTTCCGTGAACCCCAGGACGTCGGTCAGAAGCTCCCCCATCAGCCCCGTTGCCTGGATGCTGAGAGAGACGCCGACCAGACCATTGACAGCAAACGCCGCAGGAAAGCCGTGAGTTCGCCGCATGGCTCTTGACATTGGCTCCGCGGCCACAAGCGCCAGTTGCGTATGGTCGGGATCCTCCAAGATCAGCCCCGTCCCGCATAAGGGCAGACGTTCGCGCCTGTAGGGTATGGCGCAGCGTGTAAGACGACTTTCCCACCAATTGAGGGCATCGGGAGCAACTCCGAGCAAAATGAGTTCGGCATCCGTGGATTGCTTCGTAGCAGCTGTCGCGCTGGCCCAGGAAAAGAAGGACAAATGACCTCCAGGTGCGCCATCGCCACGCCCGTAGATGAGGTGATAAGCGCCCGGATCCTCATGTGTTACGGTTCGTTTCTCCAGACGCAAGCCGACAAATCTTGAATAGAAATCAAGGTTGCGGGCCGCATCCGTCGCAATCACCGTGACATGGTGTAAGCCGCGCCCAATCATGCTTGACGTCCCCTGCTCCGTAGCAGCGCCTCCTCTCAGCGCTCACGACGGCTGGCAATTCGGTCCGAAGCCCGTTGTCTCATACACGTCCTCCATGACCCGGTTGATGCGGGCATCGGCCAATTCTACTGCAATTTGCACTGGAGCGTTCGGCCGGTCGCTAGGCGTCGATGCCAATAGCGGATGTATGGCCCGATGCCCACCCGCAAAAGCTGCGAGGTCGCAAAGATCAATGATATTTGTGCGGGAGAAAGATTGGTGCTTGCCGACCATGGCAGCATGTCTGCTGGCGTCGCTACGGGCTATTCCCAACTTGTCGACGCCATGCGCCGGGACTGACACCCGTGAATTGTCGGAACACGCGCGTGAAATGGCTTTGATCACCGAAGCCGCAAATCAGGGCTATGTCTGAAAGCGAGGAATGTTGCGCGGCGAGGTGTTTCTTTGCTTCACCGATACGCAACTGTGTCAGGTATCGATGCGGTGCCACGCCCACGCTTCGACGGAATGCACGCGCGAAGTGGCTTGGCGTTAATCGGCATTCGCTCGCCACCTGCGCGATCGTCAGAGCGGAAGCGAGGCGCATCGTCATGATTTCCTTGGCTCGGCGCTCTTGCCACGCCGCCAGACGGCCAGGCTGGGTGGCAGCGGTATCGAGCCCGCCATAAGCTTCTGCAAAATGGGTTAGCAGGCTGATTGCAAGCTGATCAATCAGCAGTTGGTTGGAACTGGCTACGGCAGCGGCCTGAATCAGCGCGTCGGACAATCCCCCCAGAATTCTGTCGGGAACTCCGGCCTCCCAGCGCAAGGTCGAGATCGGTCGGCTACCATATTGATCGGCGAATGCCGAAAGGGCTCGGAACGGAATGTAGAATTGTAACGCCTCGAAGCGGCCTCGAAATTGCCATTGCGGAGTATCGCGCAGATCGAGCACGTCAACCTCTTTGGCCTCCACCCGGCCCGAACTGTGATGATGGCCGCCGAGCCAGCAGGAACGGCATTCCAGCTCGTCGAGTTGATGCAAGATCAAGAACGCATCCTCACAGGGCGCCGGACCGGTCCGGTCCCTGAAACGGCGTTCGCAGGACAAATGGGTTGCGGCCAGCCCCAACTCTCCGTCGAGTTGAAACTCGATGATCGATCTTCCGGGCATCCCGAAATGCTCGGAAACGCGCGGGCCGAAAAAGCCCAGTTTTTCCTTGGTCGTCGACGATTTCATGAGCATGACAAACCGCCTGTGGGCATGCCGGAAAAATTCAAATCATCCCGAGGCCCTGACACCATTTTTGAAACCTAAGCCCAAGTTCGCCGCGAGCAGAGCAATTCAACCAATCGCCGCTTCCAGTCGATCACGGATGGCGACGAGCGCGCGCCGGATTTCCTCTCGATCTTCATCCGTCTCACCAATCGCATCGGCAATGGCTACATTGATCGGCGGGATCTTCTCCAGAATTTCCCGACCTGCCGGCGAAAGATCCACATGCACGACGCGTTCATCTTTCGTATCCCGTCGACGGATGATCAGGTCGGCCTTTTCAAGGCGCTTCAACATCGGCGTCAGCGTGCTCGACTCCAGCTTCAATCGGTCTCCGATAGAGCCAACGGATTGAGCCCCCTCCTGGCTTAGCACCACGAGTGTCAGATATTGCGGATAAGTCAGTCCAAGCTCGTCGAGCATGGGGCGGTACAAGCGATTGAACATGTGAGCAGTCGAATAGACCGCGAAGCAAATGTGCTGTTCGAGCGAGAGCATTCCCTGCACCTGCTAACCGTTGGACGATGCGCTTAGCATCCCAACTGATCCATCATAAGTGAACTTCTATAGCACCCAGCACCCGACATGGAATATATATGTTGCACGATAAACAATCGTGCAACAATTGCAAGTGTGTCGTGACGGTCGCGTGAAAAGCGCCAGGACGCGGACCGGTCGTCTTCTGATGCGAAGGCGGAATATCGTGGATTGTCGGGCACGGCGCCGGCGAGCAGCGGACATGGCGCGATCTCTAACCGCTGACCTGCCTTGCCGAGTTACGGAAGAGAAGGTAATTCCCAGTCTCGATGCCCTGTTTTTCGAGGTATTTGCCATACAGCACTTGGGGCGGCTCCCATTGCGCCAGCGCGGCATCGACGTCATCTGGTGACGCGGCGAGTTCATCGGCAAGCGCGATAGCATTGGCGGCGGCCTTCAACGTGCTGGCGGCCGTATGTGGACGTGGGATCGAGGCCGCATCACCAAGTATGACCGCGCGCCCGGAGACCATCCGATCCGAGGCCAGATCGCGGATTGCCTGGGCGAAGGGTTGTGGTGTCGCCTGCACGACATCGCGAAATCCGGGCGGCAGAAGATTCTGCGCCTCTCTGTGAACGTGCTCGACCCAGCGGTCCGCCAAAAAGCCCTCCGGTATCGCATAACCACGTGATTTTCCGTCGCGGTCGGTCATCACCTCGGCCAGCAACTTTTGGTCGACGACGCGGTACCAGACCCAGTTGTAGATCCGGTGGTCGGGCTGGACATCGTTGTCGGCGCCCGGCACAAGATAGCCGAGAATGTGAGAGCCCTTATTGTTGGCAAAACCGAAATCCCCATGCAGCGTGTCGCGAGAGACCCGCGGCATACGGTCCTCCGCCAGCAGCCCACGCCAAGCGATGTACCCGGCGTATCGAGGCTGTATGTCCGACCAATATTGGCGTCGTATTGTGGAATTTCCGCCGTCCGCGCCGATCAGCAGATCACCGGTTTCCCGGGTGCCGTCGTTAAAAATCGCGGTCACGCTGCGTGCGGCTTCATCCTGTTCGACGCGCAGCAGGGTTTTCGCCCGATGATAGTGCTCTTCGCCAAAGGCCGCCTTCAGCGTTGTATAGATCAGCGACCAGGAGGTCTGCGTCTGCGGCGCGATGTGCTTCGACTCGATTGAGCCATCCGGTCGAAAGACAGTCCGGTATCGCGACTGGACACCGAGGACGGATTTGTCGATTGTGGCGTGAGAACGACGGAATACCTCCAAAACGTCCGGCTGGAGCACGATACCGCCACCCCGGCTGTCAAGATCGCCGGCGGAGCGCTCGAAGATATCGACATTCCAACCGACGCTGCGCAGCATGTTGCCGGCGAACAGGCCGCCGAGCGAACCACCAATGACGATGGCGCGGCGCGTCTTGGCGGCGGAGTTCGTTGTTTTTGACGCGTCCCGCATATGTCATCTCCTTGCTTGATGAAATCAATGTGGACGTCCCCGAATGAAGCGATAATCCAACAATGCCGGCGCTCTTCTTTGCGTTGAGCGCAAAGATCGGCGCTATCAGGAGGGGGAGTAGGGAAGGTCGCTCAGCGTCCGGCTGTCGGATCCCAGTAAGGCGGTGATCCGAAATGTTCTGCCAGAAAGTCCAGGAAGCAGCTCACCCTGCGCGATCCGCGTCGGCTGGACAGGTACAAAGCCCAGACGGCGCCTTCCTCCGGACCGGGGCTGACGGACCATTCTTCCAGAACGGGCACCAGCCGACCCTCGGAAAGGTCGGGGCCGACCAGCCATGTCGGCATCATGATCAGCCCGGCGCCGCCAATCGCCGCTTCCCGCAAAAGCTCCGAGCCGCTGGCGCGTAAGTTTCCTGAAACGGAGATCCGCTCGCGCGCGCCATCCTTGGCCAGGGTCCAAGTGGTGTCACCGGTGAGATAGTCGAACAGGAGACAATTGTGGCGTGAAAGATCGCCGGGAGATTCCGGCGCGCCATGTTCCGCAACATAGTCCGGACTGGCACAGATCAGCCGCCTATGCGGCGCCAACTTGCGGGCGATCAGACTGGAGGAAGTCAGTGCGCCCAGGCGGACGGCGATATCGATCCGCTCCTCGACCAGGTTCACGACCGTATCCGAAAGCGAGACATCGAGCCGCATCTCTGGAAAACGTCTGAGAAAGAGCGGAAGAGCGGGCCCGACATGCACCCGGCCGAAGGCAACCGGCACGGATATGCGCAACAATCCGCTGGGCGGCCCGCCCTTTTCACTTATGGCGCGATCGGCGTTCTCCATATCATCGAGAATGCGACGGGCATCCTCAAGATAGCGAGCTCCGGCATCCGTCAGCGTTACGCTACGTGTCGATCGGTTCATCAGCAAGGTGCAGAGGGCTTCCTCAAGCGTATTGATTTGCCTTGTCAACGAGGAAGGTGCGAGGCCCATACGGCGAGCGGCGGGCGCAAAGCCCCCATGTTCGACCACGGCTACGAACGCGTTCAGCGCGGTAAACTTGTCCATCGATCACCGTTGCGTGCTGTGCAATGAACATCTCGAATAGTGATCAATTATCATCGGATCGTTCATGAGACAAATTCGTTCCGAAAGGAGCCCAACCATGACCATAACCGTGACCATCACGTCCGACTTCATCTGCCCTTGGTGTTTGATCGGCGAGCGCCGCCTGAGCAAGGCTATTGATAGTCTCCCTGGCGGAATGGACGTAGAGTTGAAATGGCTACCGTTCGAGCTCAATTCCGACATGCGACCGGAAGGTATGGACAGGAAGACCTACCGCTCGCTCAAATTTGGCAGTTGGGAACGCAGCCGCTTGCTCGATGCACAGACAATGGAGGCCGCGAAGGGCGACGGCGTGGCATTCGACTATCCCGCCATCGAAAGGACTCCCAACACTTTATCCGCCCATCGCCTGATGCAGTTGGCTCAAGAGCAAGGCAGCGCGACATCGATCGCCAACCGAATCTTCTCCGCCTATTTCGAGCATGGCCGCGATATCGGCAACCCCGACGTCCTGGCCGACATAGCCGCTGAAAACGGCATGGATCGTGCACAGGCAGCCGCGTTCCTGGCGGGAGGCGGTGGCACCGAAGCTGTCCGCGATCTGGAACTCAACGTCCAAAATCGAGGCGTACGCAGCGTTCCCAGCTTTGACATTGATGGCGAGATCGTTTCTGGCGCGCAACCAGTCGAAATCTTCGAAGCGACTCTCCGCCGCGCCGGCGAACGGAGCAGTGCTTGCAACGCGGGTGCCTGCACGCTTGCTTAGGTCCCGGCAACATCGCTTTCAATTTGCGGCACAGCGCGAGAGCTGCCCGCGATGTCCCCGCTCACGCCATCGAGCGTTCCTCTTGATGACTGGTCAAATATCGGCGCGCGAAACTCCTCGGCGTTGAGCCTGTGTAGGCCGTGAATGCAACCGAGAAGGCCCCGACGCTGTTGAACCCGACCGCATATGCTGTTTGCGTCACGCTGCAAGCACCTTCGCGCAAAAGCTTGATCGCCTCACTCATGCGGGCCTCGTTGATGAATTCCCGCCAGCTTATGCCCAATTCGTCCTTGAACCGCCGGCGTAGCGTACGTTCAGACATGCCGGCGGCATGCGCAGCTTCTGTGATCGACGCCGTTTCCAGATTTTGCCGGGCAAAAGCGATTGCATGTGCCATCTCCGGATCATTGCTGAAGGGAGTCCACATCTTCCGTTTGGCATCGAACCAGATGCTGAGGAGTTGTCCCATGGTTCGGAAGAAGTCACTGGCGATTGTATCCGTTGGATCGCGGTCCGGTCCCCATCGCCGCGCAAACGATGCCATTTCAATCGCCAGCGGAGACATGAGGACAGCCCAGCAGCCTGGATGGCGCCAGATGGATTCGGAGCGGGTAAACTTCACCAGGGTCAGGAGGACTGGTCGCGCGCTCGCCAACCGATAGGAACGTTCCGAGGGAATGAACACCATATGGCCAGCCGGCAAGGTCCACCGTCCCGCGGCCCCCAACAGTCTGGCTTCGCCCTGATGGATACAGACCAGCATCCCGCCAGCCTCACGTTCGGAACTTGCATCGAAGGACAATGCGTCGACTTCGATCGCGTGACTTGGATCGCTGTGATTGACGGCGAACCGGTCGTCCCTCGGCCCGAGCACGAATTGGGATAGGCTGGTGCCGACTCCGCCGAGGGGGCAATCCGTATCAGGGCTGGTAGTCACATTCCTACTTTGTGGAATTAGATTCATGACCTCTGTCCGGTTTTAGAAAAAATATGGCCTATTTTCGAATGACGGCCTCTTCGTAAAGTGCAATCGTGAACGCTGCAAGAGGTTGCGTGTAAGCGCCCAGGAAGACGCCACCGGAGGAGCATGTCCAAATCCGAGAATGAATCCGCTCCTTTGGGCGGCCCGGGAATACGCGCTGAGACCTGTCTGCTCGACATCTCGGGTATCGGAAAGCGGTTCGGCGGAACGGTCGCGGTGCGGGACGTTTCATTTTCCGTCGCCGCCGGCGAGATCATTGCCCTGCTGGGCGAGAACGGCGCAGGGAAATCGACGCTGATCAAGATCATGGCAGGCGTATTTCAAGCCGATACCGGCTCGCTGAGCTTCAAAGGCGGTTCGCTTCAGTCGGCCGCCAAAGCGGGCCGCATCGCCTTCATCCATCAGGATCTTGGCCTCATTCCCTGGATGACGGTCGCCGAGAATATGATGCTCGGCGGCCGCTATCCGCGTCGGCTGGGCCTGATTGATTGGCGGGCGAGCCGAGAGCGGGCACGACTGGCACTCATCGAGATCGGCGGTGAAATCGACCCTGACGATCGTATCGAGACGTTGAGCCGCGCCGACAAGTCGCTTGTCGCCATCGCCAGGGCGCTGGCGAGCAACGCCGAGTTGATCGTTCTGGATGAACCGACTGCAAGCCTGCCGCAAGCCGAGGTCGAAAGATTGCATGATGTCCTACGGCAGTTGCGCTCGCGGGGAGTCGGCATGGTTTACGTCTCCCACCGCCTCGACGAGGTCTATGCTTTATGCGACCGCGTCGTTGTCCTGCGTGACGGTATCGTTGCCGCGACAGCTCGGGCCGCCGAAATCAACCCGGAATCTCTTGTTCAGGCGATCATCGGCCGACCACACGATCAGGTCTTCATTCGTCCACCAAAACCGCAGGAACCGCAGACCGTCATAAGCCTTGAGGCAACAGAAATCGGGACCGTCGGCCCAGTCGACCTGAAACTGGGGTCCGGTGAGATCGTCGGCCTTGTCGGTCTGCGCGGGGCGGGCCAAGACGCCATCGGCAAGGCGCTGTTCGGAATCGAACCTATCGCTGCCGGCACGATCCGGCTTTTCGGCGAGGCTTATGTGCCACGCGATCCGTTCGACGCCATCGTCAAGGGCGTGTTGATGGTGGCTGGAGACAGGAATACCGACTCCATCGCTCAGGGGATGAGCGTGCGCGAAAACATGTTCCTCAATCCGGTCGCCGCCGGTCGGGGGCTCTTCAGTCCGCGATTCCCAGCGTTGGAGAACGAGGAAGCCGAAGGACTCGGCGCGCGGGTGAGTTTGCGGCCAAACGCTCCCTCGGCACCGATTGAAACACTCTCCGGCGGCAACCAGCAGAAAGTTGTAATGGCTCGCTGGATGCGGATCGGCGGCAGAGTGCTCGTGCTTGAGGATCCGACCGCTGGAGTCGACGTGGGCGCCAAGGCTGAAATCTATCGCCTGCTGGCGGATGCATTGGCGAATGGTCTCAGCGTGCTGCTGATTTCCACCGACTTCGAGGAGGTCACCGCCATCTGCCACCGTGCTTTCATCTTCCGAGCTGGGAGGATCGTCGCGGAACTATCCGAAGACAAACTGTCGATCGCCAACCTGCTTGGCGCTGCGTCGCTGTCACCTGCTGCCTAACGGAACCACGTCAATCGCATAAAAATGGGGCGGAGAGGAAGAACGTCATGGAATCCATTCGATCGACTGCCCTGGAGCCGACGCTACGGGAACTGGCGGGGCTTTCCCGCCTGCAGCGCAGCATTCGGTTGCTGCCGGTCTACGGTCTGCCGATTTTGACTGTCGCGCTGATAATCCTGTTCAGCGTTACACTGCCGACAACCTTTCCGACGATGCTCAATCTCCGTTCGGTGCTCGGGGACAAATCGATCATCTGCATCCTGGCCCTCGCCGCCATGGTACCGATGATGGCCGGCCGCGTTGATTTGACCGTCGGCTACGGCATCGTCATGTGGCACGTGCTTGCGATCAGCCTGCAAACGCAATACGGCCTCAACTGGTTTGCGGCCGTATTGGTCGTGCTTGCACTCGGCGCGGTGCTAGGGCTGGTAAACGGGCTGCTCGTCGAGATTGCCCGGATCGACTCTTTCATTGCGACCCTCGGCACGGGGACCGTCCTCTACGCACTGACATTGTGGCATACCGGCGGTCGTCAGGTCATCGGTGCACTCCCGAAAGAATTCACCGGCATATACGCGACAAACCTCTTCGGTTTGCCGATTGCGGCCATTTATGTGCTGGCGATCAGCGTCGTCCTCTGGATCGTCGCCGAATATCTGCCCATCGGTCGAATGCTCTATGCGATCGGCGCCAATCAGCGTGCCGCCTCACTGAACGGTATCCGCACACGACGCTTCGTCATCGGCGCCTTCGTCACGTCTGGCGTGCTCGGTGCCTTCGCGGGCATCGTCCTTGCCGCGAAGCTGCGGATCGGGCAGGCAAGCGTCGGCCTTGAATTTCTGCTGCCGGCGCTGGTTGGCGCGTTCCTTGGTTCGACGACCATCAAGCCTGGGCGCGTCAATGTCTGGGGGACAGTCGTCGGGGTGGCGATCCTCGCCGTCGGGATCTCCGGCATCCAGCAATTCGGCGGTGCCTTCTACGTCGAGCCGCTCTTTAACGGCATGACACTTCTCGTTGCCATCGGCATCGCCGGCTACTCGCAACGAAATCGGTCCATCGGCCGAACCAAGCCTCTTCAGAAGAGCGGCAGTTGAGGCCGCCGAGCTTACCAGCTTGCAACACGTCATATCAGGAGGAAACCGCATGACAACGATCCGTCGGAAGAACACCCGTCTCCTTGTCCTTGGACTTGCCGGCGTGCTGGCAACAGCCGCTGGCGCCTATGCTCAGGACAGCAATGTCAAAGCCGCTCAGGATTACATCGTCTCAGTCACGAAAAGTAATCCGCCTTGGAGCGGCCCAACCTCCGGCCCCAGCGCCCAGAAGGACAAGACCATCGTCTACGTCTCTGCCGACCAGCGCAATGGCGGCGCACTTGGCGTCGCCGAAGGCGTAGAAGAAGCAGGCAAGGCAATCGGGTGGTCGGTGCGTGTCATCGACGGTCAGGGAACGGTGTCAGGTCGATCCTCCGCATTGCAACAAGCGATCGCACTGAACCCGGACGGCATCGTGCTCGGGACTGTGGATGCCAAAGAGCAGGCCGAGCTGATCAGTCAAGCCGTGGGTGCCGGCATCAAGATCGTCGGCTGGCATTCGGCGACCAACCCTGGCCCTTCACAAGAATACAAGCTCTTCACCAACATCGCCACCGATCCGCTTGATGTCGCCAAGGCCGCCGCTTCCTTCGCGGTCGCGGACTCGGAGGGCAAAGCCGGAGTCGTGATCTTCACCGACTCCACCTACGCGATTGCCATCGCGAAGTCGGACGCGATGGCCGAGGTCGTCAAGGACTGCGGCGGATGCAAGGTTCTCAGCGTCGAAGACACGCCGCTTGCTGAAGCCGCTACACGTATCCCGCAGCTTACCACGTCGCTGTTGCAGCGCTTTGGCGATCAATGGACCTATGCACTCAGCATCAACGATTTGACCTTCGATTTCATGTCGGCCTCTTTGGCCTCGGCTGGTGTGGCGCAGGATGGCCACCCCAGAAGTATCTCTGCTGGCGACGGCAGCGAGGCCGCCTTTCAACGCATCCGCACCAGCTTCTATCAGTCAGGAACGGTGGCCGAACCGCTTCATCTGCACGGCTGGCAGGCTGTCGACGAGCTCAACCGCGCCTTTGCCGGACAAGCGGCATCCGGCTTCGTCGCCCCGGTCCACTTGGTGACTGCAGCCAACATCGGATCGGATGGCGGACCCAAGAACCTCTACGATCCCGACAATGGCTATCGCGATGCCTACAAGAGAATCTGGACCGGAAAGTGAGACCTCGCGGAGGCCGATTTTGGCCTCCGCATTTCCCAAAATATGGAGTTAGATCATGAGCAAAGCCTATTGGCCCGATGGAAGCCGCCTTGTCATTTCCATCTCGATGCAAATGGAAGCCGGTGGCGAAGCCCCATACGGACCGGGCGGACCCTTTTCCGGCTTCATCGATATGGACCCCAGCTATCCCGATTTTCCAACGAAGTCCTGGTACAAGTACGGATATCGTGAAGGCATCCAGCGCATGCTGGATCTTTGGGACCGCTTCGGGATCAAGGTGACGTCGCATATGGTCGGGTCGGCCGTCGACCGTGCGCCCGAAGTCGCGAAGGAAATCGTCGAGCGAGGTCACGAGGCCGCTGCACACGGCCGCGATTGGGTACAACAATACGACCTCGACTACGAAGCCGAGAAGAGATTCATCCAAGACAATATCGACAGCGTCAGGCGCGCGACGGGCAAGGTGCCGGTCGGCTACAACGGCGCTGCGATGCGGGGCACGATCAACACACTGAAGATCCTCCAGGAGCTGGGATTCAGATATTTCATCGACGATGTCAGCCGCGACGAACCGTTCCTCATCAAGGTGCGTGAAAAGGACATGGCGATCGTGCCCTATTCGCTGAACCTCAACGACATCATCCAGTTCGAGGCCTACAAATTCTCGACCGGAGAATACGAACAGCAGTTGAAGGACGAATTCGACCAGCTTTACGAAGAAGGCGCCATGCGCCGGCGCATGATGGCGATCTCCACCCACGACCGCATCCAGGGCCGCCCTTACCGCGTCCGGTCGCTAGCCAGGTTCCTGGAATATGCAAGCAAGCACGAAGGAGTGACCTTCTTGCGCAAGGATCAAATCGCCGAGATCATCTATTCCGATCCTCAACCGTTGCGCGACGTCAACGAGCACGATGCCTGGGCCGAATGGGAGCGCAAGCACGGTAAGCAGAAGATCGCGCCTATCGTGTGACATCGACGGGCCGGCAGAAAGCACCCGGCCGGGCCATCCTCGAACGCGCGGAATTCATCCATGAGCCATGATCTTGCAATCATCGGCGGAGGCATCGTCGGGCTAGCGACTGCGCGTGAGGTGACGCGTCGTTTTCCTGGCCTTTCGATTGTCATCCTCGAGCGCGAGGACGACGTTGCCCTGCATCAGACTGGCCGCAACAGCGGCGTCATCCATTCTGGTATCTATTACCAGCCTGGAAGCCTGAAGGCGCGCTTGTGCAAGGAAGGCGTCGAGGCAACGATTCGTTTCTGCAAGGATCATGACCTGCCTTACGAGCAATGCGGCAAGATGCTGGTTGCGACGCAAGCCAGCGAGCTTGACCGCATGGCCGCACTTCATGAGCGCGGCCTCGCCAGCGGCCTGCCTGTCGAGCGTCTCAGCTCCGCGGAACTGCGCGCGCGCGAACCGCATATACAAGGGGTCGGCGCCCTCTTCGTCTCGACGACGGGCATTGTCGACTACGGCCTCCTTGCGCGTACCATGGCCAAGGAGCTTAAGGAGCGCGGTGTCGAGATCCTGTTCGGCGCAACGGTCGACCGCATCAGCGAGGAACCTCCAGGTCTGACGATTGGCGCCGGGATGCAGTTGATCAAGGCGCGCAACATGATCGCCTGCGCCGGTATCATGGCCGACCGCATAGCGCGTCTCGGCGGCCTCGATCTCGACTTCCGGATCGTGCCCTTCCGCGGCGAATACTATCGACTGGGCGCCGACAGAAACGATATCGTCAGCCACTTGATCTATCCGATCCCCGATCCTGATCTGCCCTTCCTCGGCATCCATCTGACGAAAATGATAGGCGGCTATGTTACCGTCGGACCCAATGCGGTGCTCGCCTTTGCCCGCGACGGCTATCGCTTCGGCGATGTCAGCTTGCGCGACCTAGCCGAAACGCTGACCTATCGCGGCTTCCGCCGCCTCGTCGGCAAAAACCTGAGCTCCGGCCTGTCGGAAATGTGGAACTCATTGAACAAGCACGCCTATCTCGCCCTTTGTCAGCGATACTGTCCGGAACTGACCGTGCGCGATCTCCAGCCCCACCGACCCGGCATCCGTGCTCAGGCCGTACTCGCCGATGGCACGCTGGCTCATGATTTCCTGATCCGGGAGACGGCCCGCAGCATCCATGTCTGCAACGCGCCCTCGCCCGCAGCCACGTCCGCCATTCCGATTGCCCGTGAACTCATTGACCGCGCGGCGAAACACTTCCGCTGGCGCGATGCGGTGCGCGCCTGACCCTCGGACCAATCCAAGGACCGCCGATCCAAACTCAGCGGTCCCAATGCGCCGCCGTCAGACTGGCTTGATCATGTCGCGAGCATAGGCCAGGCCAATGCCGTAGCCGCCTCCAAACTCCTCTACGACCGCGCGCGCACCGTCATAGGTCTCGTGGCGTGTCCAGTCGCGCTGCAGTTCCAGCAGCACCTGGATCCAGCTGGTCGTCCGGATGCCGGACGACTGCATGCGCCGCAACGCAAAGTCGTGGCTCTCGGGCGTGAGCCCTCCGCAGGCGTCGCCCACGACGTAGACCTCATAGCCCTCTTCGGCGGCGGATAACGCGGTGAAGCTGACACACGCCTCGGTCAGCAGCCCCGAGATCAGGAGCCGCTTGCGGCCCGTCGCGACGATGGCGTTGCGGACCGCCTCGTCCTCCCAGGCATTCATGCTGCGTCGGTCGAACGGCACGACGTCCGGGATAGCGCGCTGCAGCACCGGCATCATCGGACCGCTGTAGACCTTGGTGGCCGAGGTCGAAGCAATGATCGGCAGTGCGAACACTTTCGCCGTCTTCGCCAGCGCCACCGCGTTGTTGAGGAGCTTCTGGCGATCGCCGGAGCCGACGCCAAAGGCCAGCCCAGCCTGCTGATCGACAAGGACGAGTGCACAGTTACCGCCGTCGAGAAGAGACTTTATCATGATCATGATTCCTTCGGGCTGCCGATCCGCATGGCTCCCGTGCGATCGCCGGTGGCCACAGAATGGTTTGACGTTCGTCGCCCCTGCGAGCGTGTTGGACGCGCTCGCAGGGGCGGTGCGGCTCAGGAGGAGACTTTGGCCGGGTTTGGCCCGATGCGCTCGCCGTGGGCGACGCGCTCGGGGCCCTTGTGAACCATTGTGACGGCGTAGTCGACGCCCATGCCATAGGCGCCACAGTGCTCCTTTATGACCGCTGTC
The DNA here is from genome assembly GCF_006442775.1 of Mesorhizobium sp. B2-4-6. Taxonomy (NCBI): domain Bacteria; kingdom Pseudomonadati; phylum Pseudomonadota; class Alphaproteobacteria; order Hyphomicrobiales; family Phyllobacteriaceae; genus Mesorhizobium; species Mesorhizobium sp. B2-4-6. The sequence continues at coordinate 68,993 of NZ_VFVI01000009.1, read as the reverse complement.
ACGGCTTCGTAGGTTTCCTTGCGCGCCCAGTCGCGCTGCCATTCAAGCAGCACCTGCAGCCAGGTCACCGGAACGGCGCCGGCCTGCACCACTCGGTCCATGGCGTATTTGTGAGCGTCCTGCGAGGTGCCGCCGGAAGCATCGGCGACCATGTAGATCTCGTAATCACCCTCGAGCATCGCACCAAGCGCGAAGGTCAGGTTGCAGACTTCGATCCAAAGACCCGCCACGACGACCTTCTTGCGCCCGTTCGCGGCCAGGGCGTCGCGAACGTTCTGATCGTCCCAGGAGTTCATTGAACTTCGCTCAAGGATCTTGTGCTCGGGATACACCGCCATGAGTTCAGGGAACACATAACCCGAGAAGCTCTCGGTTTCGACCGTGGTGATCGTCGTCGGGATATTGAACACCTTCGCGGCTTTCGCCAGGCCGACTACGTTGTTCTTCAGCGTCTGCCGGTCGATCGACTGTACGCTGAATGCCATCTGAGGCTGCTGGTCGATGATGATGAGCTGGCTGTTTTGAGGCGTCAGGACTTCCAAGTATTTCGACATGGCCCTCTCCGAATGAAAATATTCTGATCAGAAATGCTGGATGCTGTATCTGGCATCAATCCGGGCGACTGCATTGTCGGAGGAGATGCGGTTCTCGGCTTGCATATCCGCATCGCGGATTGTCGATTTGTGCAAAGTTTGTTTGCACCGAATGAGAAAATCAGACGGTCACCCAGCCAGAGCGAAGGAGGTGCCATCAGCCTTCCCGGCGACCTCTGCAATAAACACAAATTGTGGTCGCCGGCGGCGTCTCGACGGGCCGTCCGGGAGTCGGCAAATCTGGATATCCGCCAACGTGCCAAACCGCAGCCCTGATCATCACCCATACAGAACGGGCGCGGCCAACCTCCGGCTACGATCTGTCGCCACCGTAGATGCCCGCTCGTCAAACGAAGCGTGGAATGGGTCCCCGTTGCGGCGTCTGATTGGGAAGTCTCACCACTTCCTCATCGATGTAGCACCATCCCCAACCCTCGGGCGGGTCATATCCTTCGATGATCGGATGCCCGCTTTGCTCGAAATGCGCGCTGGCATGCCGGAGAGGGGAATCGTCGCAGCAGCCGACATGGCCGCAGGTTCGGCACAAGCGGAGATGCACCCAGGGGCTGCCCAGCTTGAGACATTCTTCGCAGCCGCGTGCGCTCGGCACGACATCCCGGATTGCGCTGACGTGCTCGCAGGCTCTCATTGGACCTCCTTCGGCAATCTGCTGAGATAGCCATGGATCTGGGCGATGGCGGCGGCTCCGTCGCCGACCGCGGCCGCGACCCGTTTGGTGGAGCCCGCGCGGACATCCCCGATTGCAAAGACCCCCGGCATGCTGGTTTCGAGGGGCAGGGCCGGTGCACCGGTAGAGATGAAACCCCTGTCGTCCGTGGCGACCGTGCCGCGCAGCCAGTCTGTATGAGGCGTCGCGCCGATGAACAGGAAAAGGTGACTGATATCGTATCGCGCGGCGGCGCCGGTGGCGCGGTCACGAACGACCGCCCCGACAAGCACGTCGCCATCGGCCTCTAGTTCGGCCACCTCCGCGCCGACATGGATCTCCACGTTGGAAAGCGCCGAGACGCGGTCGATCAGGTAGCGCGACATCGTCTCCGACAGGGCGCGCCGGACGAATACGTGAAGCCGGTTCACGTGCGACGCGAGGTAGACGATTGCCTGGCCGGCCGAATTGCCGCCGCCGACAAGGGCGACATCCCTTCCGGCACACAAACGCGCTTCCACCGGCGATGCCCAATAGGAAACCCCTGCCCCTTCGAACCGGGAAAGATCGGGGATGGCGGGCCGTTGATATGTCGCGCCCGAAGCGATCACGACGGTGCGCGCCGCAATGATGGTGTCGCCCGAAAGGCTGATGGCAATCCGGTCGCCGACCCGTTCGAGCCGTTCCACGGCGACCGGGATGGCCACTTCCGCCCCGAATTTGAGGGCCTGGTTGAAGGCGCGGCCGGCGAGCGCCTGTCCCGATATGCCCGTGGGAAAGCCAAGATAATTCTCGATCCGCGCCGACGCGCCGGCCTGGCCGCCCATCGCCCGCTCGTCGAGGACGATGGTCGAGAGGCCTTCCGAGGCGCCATAGACCGCCGCGGCCAGCCCGGCCGGACCCGCGCCGACGATGGCGACGTCGTAGATCTTCCGCGGATCTATCTTGGGGATGATGCCGAGACAGGCGGCCAGCTCGCGCTCGGTGGGCCGCTTCAGCAACTTGCCGCTGGGGCAGACCACAAGCGGCAGGTCGGCGGGAGGAAACGTCATGCGCTCGACGAAGTCGTGGCCCACGCCGTCGACTTTGGAGTCCATGACAAGATTGGGGTAGCCGCTCCGGGTCAGAAAGCCCTGAAGGCGCAGGAGATGGGCGTCGTCCGGTGCGCCGATCAAGATCGTGCCGGAGCCGCCCTGCTCAATCAGCCTGACGCGGCGCAGAATGAGCGCGCGCATGACGATTTCACCCACTTCCGCCGACCCGATCATCAGCGCGCGCAGATGCGGCGCATCGAACGGAAGCAAGGTCGCGCCATCGGGGCCTGCCCGCGCCGAAGCGATCGTAGCGCGACCGTCGATCTGGCTGACTTCGCCGGTGAATTGTCCTGCATCGTGAGTAATGATTGGTGTTTCCTGGTCAAGGCCGTCGCGTCGAAAGACATCGATCGAGCCATCGAGTACGAGCCAGACCGGCACATCCCGCTCCCCCGTGCCGAAAACCGTAGCGCCTGCGGCAAAGTCTTTGGCCGGGCCGCTCGCGAAACGACGCGTGGCCTCGACCTGGATTCGGGTAAGGACAGGGAACATCTGGTGCCCCCGCGCGTCGGGAACGTTTGCCTGCTGATTGGTCACCCGAATAGTCTCCTCATGGTCGGCGGGCGGCGGCGCGGGTATTATCGGCTCGCCCTCGGAGAAAGCCAGGAATAGCAGAACCTGCCGGCCCGGCCGGGCTTCACTCCTGTCATACCTCTGCCCCTTGTCTGGGAGTTCCGGGCCGATGCGGCGAATCCAGATGGATGAAATGCCGCACGACCGGGGCGCCCGGTCCGGCATGGAAACGCGCGACTTCGCTCTGCAGATCGGCATCGGCTTTCGATACACGGCGATGCTGGCGCAGATGCTCCGCCCACGACGACACCACAAACCACTCGACCAGCTTTTCCGGGTCGGCCGAATCCTCGGTGATGCCCCAGCCATAGGCCCCATCGCGCCGCCGCTCGGCGGAGAGCGCGCGAATCACTTTTAAGAACGCTTCCCGCTCGGTCTTCGGAACGCGATACTCGATCAGGACCATAACCGGCCCGCGGTCGTTTTCGACCGGAGCAGCGACGAGCGGTTCGGGCCAGTGGTTGGAGGGAGCAAGATCGGCCTCGCCTTTTGGCAGTTTGACGCGGTACATGATCAGGCCGGCAACGAACAGCACGGCCGCCCCGATCAGCAGGGTGCCCTGGATGCCAGCGGCTTCCGCGACTGCACCCCAGCCGAGACTGCCGACGGTCATCGCGCCATTGAAGACTGTCAGGTAGACCGCCAATGCGCGCCCGCGCACCCAGTTGGGCAGGATCGCCTGGGCGACACCGTTGAGTGTTGTGAGGGCGACGATCCAGGCCATGCCGAGCAGGAGCAGTATTACGACCGCATGCCATTGCGGTGGGCTGAAGGAGAGCGCCGCCATCACAGCCGCTGTCACGACTGCCGACAGCAGGAGCAGCGTGTCGGCGTCCAAGCTGCCTCGCAAGCGCGGCAGTACGATCGCGCCGATGATGGCGCCAGCTCCGACCGCACCCAACAGCACGCCGTAAAAGCTGGCGCCGCCGCCGAGCAGGTTGCGCGCGACGAGCGGCAGCAGCGCCCAGACCGCGCTTGCGCAGGCGAAAAAGATCGCGGCGCGCAACAGCACCAGGTGCAACTCGCGACTGGCCCTCGCGTAGCGAAGTCCGGCACGGAAGGCACCGCCAAAGCGCTCGCTCAACGCATCGTCGTTATCAGGCGCTCGTCGCCACCAGATCAGCGTGCCAACGACGACGATATAGCTCGCCACGTCGGCGCCATAAGTGATGCCGGCTCCGAATGCCGCCAGGATCAGGCCACCTAAAGCGGGTCCGATCGCACGCGCAATATTGATGCCGAGCGAGTTCAGCGCGACCGCGCTCTTGAGATCCGCCTTGGCCACAAGCTCGGGTACGATCGCCTGCCAGGTAGGGGCCATCAGCGCGGCGCCGACGCCACCGAGAAAGGTCAATGCCACTAGCGAACTCACGCTGAGAAGTCCACTCAGCGACAACGACATCAGCGACAAGCTCACCACCCCGAGCATAAGCTGGACGGCGATCAGGAACCTCCGGCGATCGAGGATGTCGGAGAGTACGCCAGCGGGGATCGCAAGGAGAAAGACCGGCAGCGTTGCCGCCGCTTGCACCATGGCGACCGCGGCCGGGGCGCCGGAGAGATCGGTGACGAGCCACGCGCTGGCGACATCGCGCATGAAGCTGCCCACATTGCCGATGATCGTCGCCGCCCACAGGACGGCGAAGACCTTCTGTCGCAGTGGCGCGAAGCTGGAAGCGGGGGGCTGTGGAGCCTCTGCGCTCAACTGTCCGCTCCTCTTGGCCGTGCAAGGTCATCGAGCGCGACCAGGAGGAAGCCGCCGATCAGGCCGAGATGTTCGAAGAAGGCGTTTGTCGCCATCATCCGGTCCTGTCCGGGCGGCAGCTCCCAGAAACGCAGGGCGATGAACGTGGCGACCAGCGTGAAGCCGGCAAGGCAAAGCGCGGCGAGCCAGCGCCAGCGGCCGGTCAGGATCATCGCGCTTGTCACGAGCTCGAAGACGATCACCAGAACGGCGAACAGGGGTGCCGGCGACAGCCCGAAATGGTTCATCTCGGCGATAGCGCTGCCGAAATCGAGGATCTTGGTCACCGGCCCCTGGATGTATGCGGCGCACAGCAGGAGCATGGCAAACCAACGCAGCGCTGGAGCCTTGCTCGCGGGCGAGGTCGTGGAAGCGGATATCGACATCATGGTCTCTCGTTTCGTGACAGGGTGAAGCAGCCGGCGCCGCCTCCGGCAAGGCAGCAAGCCGGGCCCGGCCGCGGTTGGAGATGGACGGACCGCACGGTCTCGGCGTCGAGGCGGACATTCCCGCCGCAAGCCGCTGGAAGGCTCGTATCGCGCATCACACCGCCCAGCAGGCGCAACCGAGCGCACCCCAGAAGCTCTTGAGATCGGATACCGGCAACTTACTCGACCAAGCCCCGGCATGGTCGTGGCCATGGACGCCGCAATTGTTGGCGCAGCCGCAGTTGGTCATCGCCGTACGCCGCAACGAGTTCTTGCCGGCACCCTCGGGCTCGCCCCAGGCCGCATAGCCCTTGAAGGTCCGAACCGGCGACCAGTCGGGCATCGCCGGAGGGGGTGCGCTCTCGTCGGCGCTGGCGAAGTCTCCCGCGCCGTAGACAATCTTGCCGCCAACCATCGTCAGGTCGGCCGCGATGTGCGAGATCTCGTCTTCCGGACACGAGAAGAAGTCGCGGTCCGGCACGATCAGATCGGCGAACTGGCCGACCGCGATCCGGCCCTTCTTGCCTTCCTCGTTGGAGAACCAGGTGACGTTCTCGGTCCACATCCTCAGCGCCGTCTGGCGATCGAGGCAGTTGCGCTGCGGCGTGATGCGCAGGCCGCCGACCGTGCGGCCGGTGACGAGCCAGGAAAGCGAAACCCAGGGATTGTAGGAGGCGACGCGGGTGGCGTCGGTGCCGGCCGAGGTCTTCACTCCTTTTTCCAGCATGCGTGCCACCGGCGGGGTGGCCTCGGCCGCGCCCGGGCCGTAGCGCTCGACGAAATACTCGCCCTGATAGGCCATGCGGTGCTGTACGGCGATGCCGCCGCCAAGTGCCGCGATGCGGTCTATCGAGCGCTCCGAGATCGTCTCGGCATGATCGAAGAACCAGTGCAGCCCCTTGAGGGGGACGTCCTGGTTCACCTTCTCAAAGACGTCGAGCGCGCGTGAGATCGTCTCGTCATAGGTGGCGTGCAGGCGCCAGGGCCAGCGGTTCTCGGCCAGGATACGTACGACGGCCTCGAGGTCGCCTTCCATCTCGGGCGGCATGTCGGGACGCGGCTCACGGAAATCCTCGAAATCGGCGGCCGAAAAAACCAGCATCTCACCGGCGCCGTTGTGGCGGAAATAATCCGTTCCCTGCTTGTATTTGGAGGTTTTGGTCCAGTTGAGGAAGTCTTCCTTCTCCTGCTTCGGCTTCTGTGTGAACAGGTTGTAGGCAAGGCGGATGGTCAATTGCCCGTCATCGGCAAGTTTCTGGATGACGGCGTAATCATCCGGATAGTTCTGGAAGCCGCCGCCGGCATCGATCGCCCCCGTCACGCCGAGCCGGTTGAGCTCGCGCATGAAATGGCGCGTCGAATTGAGCTGGTAATCGAAGGGCAGCTTCGGCCCCTTGGCGAGCGTCGCATAGAGGATGCCGGCATTGGGCTTGGCCAGCAGCAGCCCGGTCGGATTGCCGTTGGCGTCGCGCGTGATCTCGCCGCCTGGCGGGTTGGGCGTGTCCTTGCCGTAGCCGACGGCACGCAACGCCGCAGCGTTCAGCAGGGCGCGGTCGTAGAGGTGCAGAATGAAGACCGGGGTGTCGGGCGCGACGGCATTGAGTTCCTCGATCGTCGGCAGGCGCTTTTCGGCGAACTGATGTTCGGTGAAGCCGCCGACGACGCGCACCCATTGCGGCGGCGGCGTCACCGCGACCTGGCGCTTGAGCATGTTCATGGCGTCCGCCAGCGAACGCACGCCGTCCCAGCGCAGCTCCATGTTGAAGTTCAATCCGCCGCGGATGATATGCAGATGGTTGTCGATCAGCCCCGGCAGCGCGCGGCGTCCCTTGAGGTCGATGATCTTCGTCTGCTGGCCGGCATGCGCCATAACGTCGGACTCGTTGCCAACCGCGAGGAACACGCCATCCTTGATCGCGACGGCGCTTGCCGACGGCTTGGTCCGGTCGAGCGTGGTTATTTGGCCGCTGTGCAGGATAAGGTCTGCTGTCACCGACTTGTCTCCGGGTTGTTGGGATTGGCCTTGGGCGAAAGCGGACAGGGCGAGACCGGGGAGAGCAAGCCCGCCCAGCACGGCGCGACGCGTCGGCACTATGCGCTCTCCTTTTCTTCCGTCTGGTCCCGGGCCGGCTTGCCGCGCGGCAGGTGACCGAAGACATGTGGCCGGACCTGATCTTCCCAGGATTGCAGCGCCGGCTCCTTGGCCCACAGACTCCTCACCAGCGGCGGCAACTGCTCACCGATCAAAATGCCGAGGAGACCCACGAGCGCCACGACCGGGGGCGCTGGCGAGCGAACGTTGATGATGCTGTAAATGACGCCGACAAGCAGGCCTGCGCCGAGGGAAAACAAATAGACTTTCATCCGCGTACCCAGTGCCTGAAGAGGAAGCCGACCACCTATCCCGATGGAAGGGCGCCATGTCACGACAGGGTGCGAAACGTGGGTGCCTGCGTCTTGTCGAATTGGACGGTTCTTTGTCTGATTTCGCGAGGGCGTTGCGGACAAGCCTCAGGAGACCACGATCGCAGCGTCTGTTTTCGCCCGCACCTCGTCCCCGGTCACGCCGTCGGCGAGCTCCAGCAGACGGAAGCCGCTCTGCTCGGCTGCTGGCTCGAACACACCGAGATCGGTGATCACGAGATCGACCACTGCGGCGCCCGTCAGTGGGAGCGCGCATTGCCGCACGAGCTTCGGTTGAGGCCGCCCTTCCTTGTCCCTGGCGGTGTGCTCCATCACCACCACAACGCGCTTGACGCCGGCCACCAGGTCCATCGCGCCGCCCATGCCTTTGACCATCTTGCCGGGGATCATCCAGTTGGCGAGGTCGCCATTGGCCGCCACCTGCATGGCGCCGAGGATGGACAGGTCGATATGGCCGCGGCGGATCATGGCAAAGCTGTCGGCCGAAGAGAAGAAGCTGGTTGTCGGCAGCAATGTGACGGTCTGCTTGCCGGCGTTGATCAGGTCGGCGTCCTCGTCGCCTTCAAGCGGATAGGGGCCCATGCCGAGCATGCCGTTTTCGGATTGCAGTTGGACGCTCATTCCGGTCGGAATGTGATTGGCCACCAGCGTCGGAATGCCGATGCCGAGATTGACATAAAAGCCGTCCTGCAATTCCCTGGCGGCGCGCGCCGCCATCTGGTCGCGGGTCCAGGGCATGGAAAACCTCCTTCAAGCGGCCACACGCGGCCGGATCGTGCGTTGTTCGATGCGTTTCACCGGGTTGGCGACATGGACGATGCGGTCGATGAAGATGCCCGGCGTATGGATGCCGTCCGGATCGATCTCACCGGCGTCGACGAGATGTTCCACCTCGGCCACCACGAACGCCGCCGCCGTGGCCATCATCGGATTGAAGTTGCGTGCGGTGAACCGGTAGACGAGATTGCCTTCGGTGTCGCCGCGGAAGGCGTGTACGAGCGCGAGATCGGCGGAGAGCGCCCTCTCCATCACATAGGTGTTGCCATCAAACACCCGCGCTTCCTTGCCCTCGGCGACCAGAGTGCCAACGCCGGTGCGAGTGAAGAAGGCCGGAATGCCGGCACCACCGGCGCGGATGCGCTCGGCCAGCGTGCCCTGTGGCGTGAATTCGAGCTCGAGTTCGCCGGCGAGATATTGCTCGGCGAAGGTCTTGTTTTCACCGACATAGGACGACACCATCTTTCGCACTTGACGCGTCTCCAAGAGGACTCCCAGCCCGACGCCGTCGATGCCGGCGTTGTTGGAGATGATCGTCAAGTCACGCACGCCCGCTTCCCGGATCGCCAAGATCAGCGCTTCCGGTATGCCGCTGAGCCCGAAACCTCCCGACATGATCGTCATGCCATCACGCATGTGGCCCGCGAGCGCTTCCGCCGCGCTGGAAAATACCTTGTTCATGGATCGACTCCATCATGCTGACTGGCCGCGCTCGCGGCTGCGTCGGCAAGGGCGCGGAGCCCATCACGATAGCGCCGTCCGTTGGCGACGTAGCGTTGCGCCGGCGCCTTCAGCCGATCGGCCTCTTCCGCCGACAGCACCTTGGCCAGGCGAGCCGGAGCGCCGAGGATCAGCGAGCGAGGCGGGAATTGCTTGCCTTCCGTCACCAGCGCGCCGGCACCAACCAGCGAGCCTTCGCCGATGACCGCGCCGTTCATCACGATGGCACCCATGCCGATCAATGAACCGGCGCCGATCGCGCAGCCATGCAGGATCGTGCGGTGTCCGACCGTGCAATCCGGCCCGATCGTCAGTGGAAAACCGGGGTCGGTGTGGAGGATGGCGCCGTCCTGGATGTTGCTGCGAGCGCCGACCGCGATGACTTCATTGTCGCCGCGCAACACCGCGCCGAACCATATGCTGGTCCCTTCGGCGAGTCTGACCTTGCCGACGACATGCGCACCGGGTGCGATCCAGCAGTCGCCATCCGGGGGCTGGACAGGCCGGTGGCCGTCAAGTGTGTAACGGGACATGAGACGCCTCTCGCCTGGAGCAATGCGCAAAGCCAAAAAGACGGACCGGGATTCCCGGGGCCGCGCGACCCCGGGCAAGCGGAGATCAACGCGGCGCGGTGGCAAGCGGTCCACCATCGGTCGCGCCGACGACAGCCTCACGGCCAGCTTCGACGTCAAGCGTGTAGGGATCGGCGAGCGGCCGGCCCGACAGCGCGGCGTCGAGCCGCGCGTAGTCGAGTTCGCCTTCCCAGCGTGCCATGACAACCGTCGCGACCCCGTTGCCGACCATGTTCACCAGCGCCCGAGCTTCACTCATGAAACGGTCGATGCCGAGGATGAGCGCCATGCCGGCAACAGGAATGGCGGGAACCACCGAAAGAGTTCCGACCAGGGCGATGAAGGAGGCGCCGGTGACGCCGGACGCACCCTTTGACGTGAGCATGGCGACGGCGAAGATGGCGAATTGCTGATGCAGCGACAGGTCGGTGTTGGTGGCCTGCGCCACGAACAGTGCCGCCAACGTCATGTAGATCGAGGTGCCGTCCGTGTTGAAGACATAGCCGGTCGGCACGACCAGGCCGACGACAGGCTTGGAGACGCCCGCGCGCTCCAGCTTTTCCATCAGGCTGGGCAAGGCCGAGTCCGACGACGACGTGCCGAGCACGAGCAGGATCTCTTCCTTGATGTAGAGCAGGAACTTGAAGATGCTGAAGCCTGCCCACCAACCGATGAGGCCGAGCACGCCGAACACGAATATGATGCTGGTGAGATAAAACGTGCCGATCAGGAATACGAGCGGGCCAAGCGCGGAAACGCCGTATTTGCCGACGGTAAAGGCCATTGCCCCAAAGGCGCCGATCGGCGCCAGCCGCATGATGACGTTGATGGCGCCGAACACCAGGTGCGAGCCGGCATCGATCACGTCCCTGACCGGCTTGGCGCGGTCGCCGAGATGTGACAGCACATAGCCGAACAGGACCGATATCAGAACGACCGGGAGGATATCGCCTTTGGCGAAAGCATCGACAATCGTGGTCGGAATGATGTTTATCAGGAAGTCGCTGACCGACTGTTCGGCGGCCTTGCCGGCATAGGCCGCGACCGCGCCTGCATCGAGCGTCGCCGGGTCGGCGTTGAAGCCGGCGCCGGGCTTGACCAGATTGCCGACGATCAAACCGATGATCAGAGCAACCGTGGACACGACCTCGAAATAGATGAGCGCCTTGCCGCCAACCCTGCCGACCTTCTTCAGATCGTTCATCCCGGTGATGCCGGACACGACGGTGCAGAAGATGACCAGTGCGATCACCATCTTGATGAGCTTGATGAAGGCGTCGCCCAGCGGCTTCATGTCGATACCGGCTTGCGGCCAGAAGTGGCCGAGCACGATTGCCGCGGCGATGCCGATCAGCACCTGCAGATAAAGGATCTGGTACCAGGGTTTACGCGGACGTTGGGAATGCACATGAGCCATTGGGTTCCTCCCTTTGGGACGAATGACATCGCGACGACGGGCAACACCCGTCGCGGGGGTTGATGGTTGGCATGCTAGGTCGCTGAGCCCGACGGGAGGGCGTCGCAGTCGCCGTCAGCGCGGCGGTCCGGTCGCCTGCAATGGCATCACCAGCAAGATGGTGGCGGGTTCCGGGGTATGGTTGTGCAGCCGGCGGGCCTCGTCCGGCCCGATGCGGCAGGAGTCCCAGCGCCGCAGGCGCACTTCCTCGCGCCCATTCGATACCGTCACTTCGCCGTCGAGTACGACGTAGATCTTCTCGACGTCCGAAGCGTCGAGCGTCGTGCCGCCACCTGACGCAAGGGTTGACGCGCCGAGCCAGACCGTGTCGGCTGGCCCGGCCTCGCGTCCTTGCAGCCGCGCCATATGCATGTCGCGATGGCCGGGTGCATCGTAAGCGGGAGCTTCGGCGAAACGGACGACATGCATGGCATCAGCCTCCCGGCACCAGGACGACGCGGTGCCGCGACGAGCCCATCACAGCCTGGTAGGCGGCGTAGGCGTCATCGAACCGGTAGACGGCATCGTCGACGATTGGAAACGGCCGCAGTGAGCCATCGGCGAAACCTGGGGTCAGCGCCTTGAGGATGGCGCCGGTCTCGACCGAGCCGAGCGCGATGGTGTCGATGCCGACATAGGTGTGGCGGCCCTTGTAGAAAGCGAGGATGTCGAAGCTGACAAAGCGGTCGATGACGGAAATGAAGATCGCCCGACCGCCGACCGCCATCGACTTCTGGCCGATCTCGTAAAACGGGTCGCCGACGGTGTTGAAGACGATGTCGGCCCCCTTGCCGCCGGTAAGTTCGCGGACCTTCGCCGACACATCCGTCGTGTTCGCGGCGATCACCTCCACCGGCCCATTGGCGTGGCCGGCATAGGGTTCTTCGCGCCGTACGACGCCGATCACACGCGCGCCGCGCCAACTGGCGATCTGTGCCGCTGCCTGCCCTACCTTTCCGTTGAGTCCGAGGATCATCACGGTCTCGCCTGCGGCAGGCAGGCCTGCACGCCGCAGCCCTTCCCAGGCGGTGACGAACGGCACGCCGATGCCGGCGGCCTGGCGGGCGTCGATGCCCTGCGGGACCTCGACGACGGCGTCCGCCTCGACGATCAGGTGGCTGGCGTGCGAACCGTCCTGGCGGATGCCGAGATCGCCCGATGAGCCGAACACCAGCTTGCCGACGAGGGCTTCCGGGCCGACCACCACCTTGCCGGCATAGTCGCGCCCTGGTGTTCGCGGAAACACCGCATAGGGCATCAGCCCCGTGGCGGCCTTGGCATCCGAAGGGTTCACGGCGGCGGCATGGATCTCGACCACGACCTCGTGGCCCGCGACGGCGCGCAGCGGGTGTTCCTCGACAGCGAGCCTTATCGCCGCATAGTCCGGCGCTTTCTCGTGCAGGCGCAGTCCTCTCGCCGAGACCGGGAGGTGGCGTGAATGTTCGGTGGTGAGTGACATGGTCGACTCCGTTCGGTATCAGGCGACGCGCTTGGTGTTGGCCGGCCGGGCGGGCAGGCCGAGAATGGCTCGCGCCTCGTGCGGATCGGCGATCTGGCCGCCAAGGTCTTCGACGATACGGCGTGCCTTCTCGATCATTGCGGCGTTCGACGGCGCCAGCACGCCGCGGCCGAGATAGATGGCGTCTTCCAGGCCGACCCGCACGTGACCGCCGGCAAGGTAGGACTGCGCCACCATGTGGAAGGCGGAGCGGCCGATGCCGATTGCGGTGAAGGCGGCATCCGGCGGCAGAAGGTTGCGGGCGTAGAGGACCGTCTCGGGCGACGGCTGGAAGCCGTAGCGCACGCCCATGACCAACGAAGTAAGCGGAGGCCCCTGCAGCGTGCCGTCGGCAAGAAGATCGGCCAGCAGCGCGATGTCGCCCGAATCGAACAGCTCGATCTCCGGCCTGACGCCGGCCTCGGCGATCACCTTGGCCATGCGGCGTACGTTGCCCGGCGTGTTGATCACCACCTCGCCGCCGGAATTCATGGTGTTCAGATCGAGCGTGCAGATGTCGGGCTTGAGCGCGGCGATGTGCTCGACGCGGCGCTCGGGCGCCAACAGCGTCGTGCCCGGGCCGGCGACCCTGGGATCTTCCTGCGACGGCACGAAGCGGCCGCCCGGACCGGTGGTCAGATTGATGATCAGCTCCGGGTTCGAACCGCGGATCAGATCCAGCACCTCGCGATAGAGCTCGAGTTCCATCGACGGGCGCCCGGTCCGCGGATCGCGCACGTGGATATGCACGACCGCCGCGCCGGCCTCGGCGGCGGCGAGCGCCGAGGCCGCGATTTGTTGCGGCGTGATCGGCAAATGCGGCGTCTGTTCCGGCTTGGTCAGATTGCCGGTGATCGCACAGGTGATGATGACTTTTGGCAGCGGCGAACGCATCACTGAGGCCTCCGTCCTAGAGCGCACGGCCGCCATCGACCTGAACGATGTGTCCGGTCGAATAGCCAAGCATGGTGGCGCATGCGGTGATGGCGGCGGCGATGTCCTCGGCCTCGCCGATCCGCTTGAGCGGCGTCGAGGCACTGACCCTGTCGTTGAAATCGTTGCCGCGGCCGGGCACGAACTCGGTGTCGACGACGCCAGGCGACACCGCCAGCACCCGCACCTCGGGCGCCAGCACCCGCGCCAGCGCCTTGGTCATCACATCGATGCCGGCCTTGGCGGCACAGTAAGCGATCGAGGAACCAACGCCTGTGAAGGCGGCAATAGACGAGATCGACACGACGAGCCCGTCGCCGGAGGCCTTCAACATCGGCGCGAAGGTGCGGATCGCCGCGAACTGACCACGCCAGTTGACCTGGAGCATGCGATCGATCAGATCGTCTGTAAGCGCGTCCAGGTCGGCATGCGGCACCGGCTTGGTGAAGCCGGCGGCGTTGACCAGGATGTCGAGTCTTCCGTAACGGTCGTGGAGCTGCGCACGCAGCGCGACCAGTGAAGGAGTATCGACGACGTTGGCGGCATAGGCGGCATGATCGCCGCCCAGTTCGGCGATCAGCGCCTGGGCAGCGGCCGCATCGCGCTCGTTATCGAGATGCGTGACAACCACCGTTGCCCCGGCGGCGGCCAGCATGCGGCTGGTGGCCGCGCCAATAGCGCCGGCGCCGCCGACGACGAGCGCCACCTTGCCGGCAAGGGAGCGGGGATAGGATGGTCGCGGACGCTCCGAGACCGACGAGGAGGCGGCGGCCCCCAACTGGACTGAATTCGACATGATTGCTCTCTCGCGTGTTCGAAGGGCGACTAGCGGATAGGAGGGGTCGGCAGCTTTGCTTCGCCGGCCTCCATCACGAAATCATAGGTCAATCGGAACCACGGGCCGTCGACCCCGGGGGCCGGAGCGGCACCGACACCTTGCTGGAAATCACCGATGAGGTGGCGCGTGACACCGAAGACCACGTCGCTCTCGAGATGCTGGTCGTCATCGACGAAGACCTGGGTGATCAGCGTCTTGTAGCCGGGCTTGTAGCAGAGGAAATGCAAATGCGCCGGCCGATAGGGATGGCGCAGCTGGGCACGCAGGAGATCGCCGACCGGGCCATCGGTCGGCACCGGATAACCAGCGGGCTTGACCGAGCGGAACCAGATGCGCCCCTCCGCGTCGGTCCGGAACTTCCCGCGCAGGTTCATGTCGGCCTGGCCAGGGTCCTGGTTCTCGTAGAGCCCGACCGGCGAAGCCTGCCATATGTCGACCTCGACGTCAGCCAGCGGGTTACCGTCTGGGTCGGCGATGCGGCAATTGGCAAATAGGGCCGGTCCGGGCGTTTCGGACCGCACGATCGAGCCGCCGTTCTCGGTCGCCGGGGAATGCATGCGCCAGAACGGACCAAGCAGGGCCGAGGCGGTCTCGGTGGCGCCGTTCTGACCGTTGTTCAGGAGACAGACCAATGTCGAGAAGCCGATGGCATCCGAGAACAGGACGCCTTCATTGTGCGCGTCGTGAGTGGACTGGCCTATGCGGTTGAGGAAATCGACGCCGAGTTCGAACTCCTCTTCGGTGAGCTTCACCTCGCGGGCAAAGGCGTGCATGTGCCGCACGAAGGCTGCGGCGACCTCGCGCAGCCGGGCGTTCGGCGCCCGCGACATAGCGTCAAGGACGATGTCCGTCACCGCGCCCTGATCCCCGATGATGTGGGAGCGACGTCCAATCGTGTCTTCCCTGGCTGCTGTTCCTGCGCTCATCGTCTCCTCCGACGCGTTAGCTCGAATTGTCTATGCAATCGATTGCATCTACCTATGCGATCGATTGCACGCTGTCAAGCTAGGGGCGAATCGCGTTTTATGTTGAAGCTGGTTTCTCCGTCGCTCACTACTATCGGATCGCGGAGATGGGCGGCGGTGCGCTGCCGCCTGGACGACATGTCGCGAACCGACAGCCGAACGTTACGGCCAGAGTACGAGAGCGGGCCAGCCTTCGACCGTAACGCCGGCCTGCTCCGAGTATTTGCCTTCTCGCACTCGCGGACGAAAACCGCAGGCGCCCTTCCTGGATTTGCTTTAGAAAGCGAACTTGCCGTTCGTGTTCTTCCAGTCACTCTGTAGTGGGATGGTTTCGATTGTATCCCAGTGCTCGACGATCCTGCCGTTCTCGACGCGGAAGAGATCGTAGAAGGACGAAGCTTTGCCGGCGAAGGAACCTTCGCTGACAGTGAGCACGAAATTGCCATCGCCGAGTACTTTGTGGACCATGTCGTACTTCATGGTGATGCCCTGCTTGGCCATGGCTTCCAGCGCGGCGCTCAGGCCCGACAGGCCGTTGCCGATGGCCGGGTTGTGCTGCGTATAATTCTCGCCCTCAATGTAGCCGCCAAGCTTGTCGAATTGCCCACCGACGAGGATGTCCTGTACAAAGGCGCGGACCAGCGCCTTGTTGTCGGCGGTCTTCTCCTGGTCTTTCGGCGCGGTCGGACCGTTGGTCATGGTGTTGCCGCTCGGGTTGGGCCCGGCCGTTTCCTGCAGATTGTCCCAGTGTTCGACGATCTTGCCGTTCTCGAAGCGGAAGATGTCGAAGCCGATCTTCGGTCCGAAGAAATCATAGTCGGTGTGGGTGAAGACATAATCGCCATCCCGGAAGACGCGGACGGTATTGACCTTGGCGGAGCCTTTGGGAAGCAAGGCCATCAGTTGACCGAAACCAGCCAGGCCGTCGGCCGCGGCAAGGTTGTGCTGGATGTACTTTTTGGGATTGATAACGGACACCGGGCCAGTGGCTCCGGTCTCGATCGACTTGAGCAGGTCGACGACCTGCTGTTCCTGTTCAGTCAATTTACCCTCCTAATGTGCGGTTGCGGAAGATGCGAGCACCGTGACCGATGCCAACGAGACGAATGAGGCTGCGAATGCGGCGGTGAGAGATCGAGTTATTGGGCGCATTTATGTATCCGATTTAGGTACAGTGAATATGTACCTAAATCAGATACATATTTGTGTCAAGCGCTGCGGGCGCTTTTCTGGTGATGCGGTTACAGCCGGACTGGACGGTTCAGGGACGCGACGGCGGCGCGATCAGGCGCTGCGGACCGCTATCCTGGCCGCAAGGTCGGCGATGGTGGTCGCCGAAAGCTGGCGCTCGAGCGCCAGTTGGGCTTTGTTCACCTCGTCCGACAGCACCTCGTTGATGCTGCGGCCCACCGGGCAGGCCGGATTCGGATGCTCATGCAGCGCTAACAGCGTTCCCCCTTCGTCCACGGCGCGATAGACGTCGAGCAGGGATATCTGATCACCGGGCCGGGCAAGCAGCGCACCGCCGCCGCTGCCCATCATCGACTTTGTGAGGCCGGCCCGCGCGAGCAACGACAACAAGCGGCGGATGAAGGTGGCATTGGTGTTGACGCTCGACGCGATCAATTCGGACGAAGCCGGCTGGCCCTGCTGATACAGCAGGAAGGCAACGATGTGCGTGGCGACGGCGAAACGGCTGTTCACGGTGAGGGACCCAATATGTGCTTAAATTAGGCACATATTGCCGCAGGTTCAAGCGGCCGGATACATCGCCGTCTCTGCAGATCCGTCACGACCGGCGGCCGCACCCATTTGTCATTGGGACTGTCTTTCAGCCCTTGCCGCCTTGGCTACCTTCTCCCCGGCCCACGCCGATCTCAGCAGACCGAGAATTTCGTCGCGTATCAGCGGCCGCGGATTCCAATAGGCGGCCGACATTGCACGATCGGCGGCGCCGGCGAGATCCGCTTCGCGCATTCCGAGGTCACGCAAGGCCCGTGGCGCTCCGACGCCGTCCGCGAAGTTTGCAAGTGCATGACCGACGTCGCTGTCCTCAAAGATTTCGCGCATCGGATCCAGGAGGATACCTGCGGCGGTCGCGTTGAAAGCGATCGTATAGCGCAGCATTACAGCGTGGGTCTCGGCATGAGGCAGACCGAAGGAGCCACCCAGCACATGGCATAGCTTGTGGTGCAAGGCCATGCCGACCTGCCCGAGCACAGTGCCGCACAACCATGCTCCATAAAGGGTCTCGCCACGCGCCGTGAGATTGCGAGGATTGCGGCAGACCTGCGGCAATGCCCTCCGGAACGCTCGAAGACCCTCTGTCGCGAGAAGCGTCGATATCGGATTGCGATCGCGCGCATAGAGCCCCTCGACCGCATGCGCCATCGCGTTGAGCGCGCTAGCTACGGCCGTCGAACCCGGCAGCGAACGGATAAGTTCGGCATCGTAGAGAATGACCTGGGGCTGCACCCGGGCATCCGTCAACGTCGTCTTGGCCCCGTCTTCGGTCTGACCGAGCACCGGAGTGGCTTCGCTGCCGGCATAGGTCGTCGGCAGCACGATTTGCGGCAGTCCGGTTCTCAGTGAAAGCGCCTTGGTAAGCCCAATGGTTGATCCGCCGCCGATCGCTACGAGGCAATCCCCGTCCATTTGTGCGACTTGCAGCATGGCCTCCTCGGTCACCGGCACGGGCGTGTGCATTTGCGCAAGCGGCAATATGCCTGCCGCGAGTTCGCCCATATCCGTCCGCAGAGCATGCGCCATCGCGACCTGGCCAGGAGTCGAAATTATGATCGCGCGATTGCAGCCGAGGCGCTCGACCTCAGCGCCGGTGTCACGGCGAACCCCTGGGGCAAACCGGACCCGGACCGCTGCTTGAGAGAATGCAAATTCAGGTAGAAACGATGACATCGGCCTGCGTTCTCCGGCTCAGAACGAGCGGATTTCCTGGATGTAAGCTTCGAAAAAATCGGAGAAGGTGGCGACCCGGAGCGGTAGCTTTTCGTAAGGCGGATAGTAGAGCGTGAGCCAGATCTGCGGAGTGGTCCAGTCCGCAAGAATTTCCACCAGCCTTCCGGCGGCGAGATCATCGTCGACTATGAACCGGGGCAAGAGCACGATCCCTTCGCCGTTGAGGGCAAGGCGGGCGAGCAGATCGCCACTGTTGGAGCTGAAGGCGCCCGTCGCCTTGTGGGTTCGGCGACCGGCGCCTTTCGAGAGTTCCCAATGCTCGTCGCGCGCATCCGACCGGTAGCTGAGGCAATCATGCTCCGCCAGATCGTCGGGCGACTGCGGGGTACCACGGGAGATCAGATAGTTTGGCGCCGCAACCAGCACCCGCGGCACCTCCCTTATCTTGCGCCAGATGGTCGACTTGTCGACGGGCGGCCCGGAAATCCGGATCGCGAGATCGTAGTCCTCTTCGACGATATCGACGAACCCGTCGGAAAGGGCCAGGGAGACGTGGGTCTGCGGATACAGAGTCACGAATTGCGAGAGTACGGGGGGTAACACTTTCAGCCCCAGTGAAAGCGGGGCGCTGATGCGGATGCCACCGGACGTTATCCCCTGAGCCTCGCGGGTTTCCTCCGCCGCACGGACGAGACCTTGGGAAAGAGGCGCCACGCGCGCCGCGTAGACGGCTCCGGCGGATGTCAGGGACACCTGCCGCGTTGTGCGCACCAGCAACTGCACGCCGAGTTGCTGTTCAAGCCCGGCGATGGTGCGTGTCACCGAGGCTGGTGTCATGCCGAGTTGGCGCGCCGCGCCGGCGAAACTGCCTTGTTCGGCGACCGCCATGAATACGCGCAGAGATTCAAGCTCACCCATTCGGAGATTATTACGATAAAAGCAACAATCAATGCAAGATTATGCCTATTCCGAGAGCGAAAGAGGGAGGCTATCTGTTGCTCGACGAAGACAACCAAGAGCGAGGACACCACCATGCTTACCCAGATCAAAGGACTGCATCACGTCACTTCGATGGCTGCCGATGCTCAGGAAAACAATGACTTTTTCACCAAGACGCTGGGCCTGCGCCGGGTCAAGAAGACCGTCAATTTCGACGCGCCGGACGTCTATCACCTCTATTATGGCGACGAGGTCGGTTCCGCCGGCACGGTCATGACCTATTTCCCCTTCCCGCATATCGCCAAAGGCAATCGCGGCGCCGGTGAGGTCTCCGAGACCGTGTTTTCGGTGCCGAAGGAAACGCTTGGCTACTGGAAAGAGCGTTTTGCCGGCAAGGGCGTGCTCGGACTGCAAGAGGACGAGGCTTTCGGTGAGAAGCGCCTGCGCTTCCTCGGCCCGGATGGCGACGGATTTGCCCTGACTGAAGTCGATGGCGACAAGCGTCAGCCCTTCGCTGGCGGAACGGTGCCGACCGACGAGGGTGTCCACGGATTTCACGGGGTGACCATGCGGCTGCGTGACGGCGGCGCGACAGGCGAACTCCTGAAATACATGGGCTACGAGGAAGCCGATCGGCGGGGGGCGCTGACCCGTTACGCCATCAAGGGCGGCAATGGCGCCGATTTCGTGGATATCGAGGTGTTGCCCGGCGCGCCGGCGGCGCGCCAGGGTGCCGGCTCGGTGCATCACGTCGCCTTCGCGGTCGAGGACAGGGCGGCCCAGGCCGAGGTGCGCAAGGCACTGATGGACACGGGCTATCACGTCACCCCGGTTATCGACCGCGACTACTTCTGGGCCATCTATTTCCGCACGCCCGGAGGTGTCCTGTTCGAGGTGGCGACCCACGAACCCGGATTCAATCGCGACGAGGACACCGCGCATCTCGGCGAGGCGCTGAAGTTGCC
Source organism: Mesorhizobium sp. B2-4-6 (assembly GCF_006442775.1). NCBI lineage: Bacteria > Pseudomonadati > Pseudomonadota > Alphaproteobacteria > Hyphomicrobiales > Phyllobacteriaceae > Mesorhizobium > Mesorhizobium sp. B2-4-6. The sequence goes on along the minus strand of NZ_VFVI01000009.1, from coordinate 48,891 downwards.
GCTTCAGCACGCCAACCTGCGCGACCGGATCGAAGAGATCCTCCCGCCCATCGTCGACTGACATCGGAAATCCCGCCGCCGGCTGCGGCCGGCGGCCTTTGAAACAGGAGGACATCATGTCTCGCGACGCTTACCCCCATTTCGCCAAGCAGCCCGATGTCGGGGCTCCGCTTGTTTTCGCATTCCACGGAACCGGCGGCGACGAACATCAGTTCACCGGTCTGATAGGGCAGATTCTGCCCGGAGCCGGCATCGTCTCGCCGCAAGGCGACGTGTCCGAGCATGGGGCAAACCGCTTTTTCCGCCGCAAGGCGGAAGGTGTCTACGACATGGCGGACCTTGCGACCCGTACCAGGAAGATGACGGATTTCATCCGTGCCCACCGGGAAGCGCATGAAAGCGCAAAGGTCTTCGGACTCGGCTACTCCAACGGCGCGAACATTCTCGCTTCGGTGATCTTCGATGCACCAGAGCTTTTCGACCGGGTGGTGCTGATGCACCCGTTGATCCCCTGGTCGCCGCGACCCAATCTGGGTCTTCGATCGCTTGAGGTTCTGATCACCGCCGGCAGGCGCGATCCGATCTGCCCGCTGCCCTTGACCGAGGCGTTGGCCGGCTATCTCGAAGGCCAGGGCGCAAAGGTCGATTTAAAATTGCACGATGGCGGGCATGAGGTCAGGCAGCAGGAGATCGATGCCGTCGCCACCTTCCTGACCCGCGGCCCATAAGGCGCGACCGGTTTCCTCAATACCCCACCGGTCGCTGCCACCCCAAGTTTGACCGATAATCGAGAACGCGAGTATCCACTTCGATTGCGGGCCAGAGATTTGAGGCGGGGCAGGTGAGAGGCTCGATGCGGCAAGACAGGTCTGGATCCCGCCTGCCGCCCGGAGACGACGCCAAATTTTCCCTTCCCGGATATCGACGCTTCAGGTCACTGATCTTAAGCAATGCCATTCCCTCGATGCGCCGACGAGGTCGCCTTCATGCAGATAAACCCGACAGACAGGATGCCGAAATGAGCAGCCATCAGCCAAGCGGCATCCATCACGTCACCCTGATCACCCGCAATGTGCAGGCGAATGTCGATTTCTACGCCGGTTTCCTTGGCTTGCGGGTGGTCAAGCGCACAGGCGGTTATGAGGATGCCGAACAGCTCCATCTTTTCTATGGTGATAGGCTTGGATCTCCAGGTTCACTCGTCACCTTCCTTGTCTGGGAAGACGGCGCGCCGGGGCGCGTGGGCAATGGCCAGGTTCTTGAAATAGCCTTCGCGGTTCCTCCGGCCAGCCTTGGCGAATGGATGACGCGCGCCTTGAAATATGGCGTCGCGGTTGACGGGCCGACGCACGAATTCGGCGAGGCTGTCCTGAGACTGAAGGACCCGGATGGCATCATCGTGAAACTGGTCGCTTCCGATCTTTCTGCGACGCAGCCATGGGGCAAAGCCGAGATCGCCCTGCGGCGGCTGCGGGCCGTGACGATCCTGTCGGAAGTTCCGGAAAAGACCGCCGCTTTCATCGAGAGGTTCGGCTATCGGCGTGGTCCCAGCGGGGGCAATATCATGCGTCTTCTGTCCGATACCGATGCCGTTGACATCCGCGACGGCTCTGGCTATGTCCCTGGCATTCCCGGCACCGGTACGGCCGACCATGTTGCATTCCGTGCCTCGGACACCGCGGCCATTGATGCATTGCGGGAGCAACTGTCGCGGCTCAATTCGTCGCCGACCAATGTCCACGACCGGCGCTATTTCACGTCGCTCTATGTGCGCGATCCCGCGGGCACTTTGCTGGAAGTGGCAACGGACGGGCCGGGCTTCACCGTCGACGAAACGGCGGAGCAACTGGGGACGACCTTGATGCTGCCTCCGGTAGAGAAGGACCGCGCCGATGATCTTCGGATCATGTTGCCGCAGTTCGCCCTGCCCGGAGAGGCGCGTTTGCCACGGCGCGACCTGCCATTCGTGCATCGCTTTCACACACCCGAGAATCCGGACGGCAGCACGATCATCCTGCTGCATGGCAGCGGCGGGACGGAAGCGGATCTGATGCCCCTAGCGCATCGGGTGGCGCCGCGCGCGACATTGCTCGGCGTGCGCGGACGCAGCCACGAAGAGGGAAGCGCGCGTTGGTTCCGCCGGATGACGGCCACCACCTTCGACCAAGCCGACATCCAAGCCGAGGCCGAAGCCTTCGCGGCCTTCGTGGAAGGCGCCGTCACAGGTTATGGGCTCGAATCCGGGCGCATAACCTTTCTCGGATTTTCCAATGGCGCGAATTTCGCGGCTGCGGTTATTGGCCTGCAACCGGGTGTCATCCGTCGGGCGATCCTGTTGCGATCAATGCCGGTGCTGGAGACCTTGCCCACGGCCGACCGGGGCAACATTGACGTTCTGATAGTGTCCGGCTCGCACGATCCGTTGGGTGACGGCTCCCGGCTGGCGAATTGGCTCGCAGCATCCGGCGCGATGCTGGAGGTGCACACTATCGATGCAGGGCATGAGCTTGTCCCGGAGGATACGTTGATCGCACAGGAATGGTTTGGCGGGAACAACGGAGAAGATTCTGGCTGACATCGAAATCAGCAAGGAACACACCGGCGAGCGGCATGGGCGCTATGTTGCCCGCATAGAGGGGATCGACGGAGAAGCCGAAATCACCTTCACGAAGAGGAGCGCCGATCACACGGGTGCGCCAGAAACGATGAGGGGAACTGGCGCTGCCGCGGCTTTGGTTTCCTCCATGATTGAACCATCCCGGATGTGTGGCGCGCTCGTAGTGAGGAATGTTGTGCCTTTTGGCTCCGTGCTGATATGCGAAGAATGGCGACTGAAGGCAATATTCCGCCCGGGGGGTTGTCGCCTGAACTGGCGAGAGTAACGACAGACTTCATCAGAGGGCCGCACACACGCAAATCGGACAGATCTTGGAATCACCAACGTGCCGCCTCGGTGGCATCGGGGCGCTTGGAAAACAGTGCTGCGGTTTGGCCGTGGCTGGCTGATAGAATCTTGTATCGTGGCCGGACCGTCATCTGATTCCAAATAGTCCGGATCGTAGGAGCGGAAGATGACTCCAGCGCAATTTCAGACACTTCCCAAAGCTGAGATACACATCCATCTCGAAGGATCGATCGAGATCGCAACCTGTCGCGGTTAAGATCAGTTAACCATCCAAGGGCGAGCCGGCGCCTGGGCAGTAAGAACCTCAACTGAGTTGTCACCGACGTGGATGACATGTTCGAATCCTGCCCCCTCCCCGCTCTTGCCGGTGAGGAAGCACTCGATTGCAAACACCATGCCTGGCGAAATGATCTCCTCAGCATAAGAAGTGATAAATGGCGTATCGCAATCGAGGCCCATCGAATGGCCAAAGAACGGTATCATGGCGGAGACATTCGAATCTCCACCACCCCGCTTGGCAACCGCTTTCGTGCCGGCCGCGTGAAGTTCGGACAGACGACGGCCAGGCTCGACCTCGGCGATAATGCTTTCGACAATGTTGATCGAGTCCTCGATCACGGCGAGCTGGGAAGAACCGGGTTTCGCTCCAACCACTGTCGAGCGAGTCAAATCGCAATAGTATCCATGGGCGACCGGCCCCCAGAGATCGAAGTGAATCATGTCACCTTCCTCTATTCGGCGGCGGCTATCCCAAGTCGGCAGCGCCTGCCTATGTCGGTAACGGTGGACATAGGCGCCGCTCGACACGGCAACGTCGTAGGCAAATCCACCTGAGGCCGCGAGCCAGCGCAGCCCCTCGCCCACAATTTCACCTTCTGTCACTCCGGGGTGCGACGCCTCCATCATCACCTGCATCCACTCGCAGCCGATCCGCGAGGCTTCGCGGAGAAGATCGATGGTCCTAGCTCGCTACCGATGCAGACCGCGGCGCTATGGAGTAGCCCTGTCTGGCCTGCAAGGCCCACCCGCTTTTCCCTGAGGCCAAGTTCCGCAGCAACCCTTGCAGTGTCTCGATCAACGAAAGTAGACAGACGGATGTCGCGCACACCACTTCGGCGCGGTCGATGTCATAGGAATCAGTGATCAAAACCGGCTCGTGATCCGGAGCCAGAACCAGAGCCGCGTGCCCTCGGGCGCGGTGGGCATGGCTGTCTGGAATCTGACTCACGGCTGATATGTGGTTCGTCAGGTAGAGCAGATCCTGGCTGCCGTCGGAATTCGTCGAGCCTCTTCCCCAGACAATCAGCCCGGCAAAGCCGTCGCGAAGCGCAACCTCAAGCGCGCGCGCCTTTCAGCGAATTCCTCATCTCGCGGGCGAGACAGCCATGTCGGTCGCGCAACAATTTGCGTCATCTCTTCCAGAACTCCGATTTACTGTAGCTCCGCCGTCACCATGGCTAGAGACGGGCGCCGGCTGTTGTGCGTTGCCGAACTCGCCTGGTTTGCTTTTTCGCCTCGGGTCAGCGGGATTGCATGATTAAGGCCAGAACTACGCAACTGCCGACGACGACCAATTCGATGGTTGCTACGGCTGCGACTGTCGGATCGATCGAGTCCGTCATGTGCCGGTAGAGCAGGACCGGTAGTGTGTAGAAGGACGGCGACTTCAGGAAGAGCGCCAGAACCAGCTCGTCGAAGGATGCAAGAAAGGCCAGGAAAGTACCGCTGAGGATGGCGGGGCGAATGATTGGAAAGGTGATTTGAAGGAACGTCGCCAACGGGCCGGCCCCGAGGCTGGCAGATGCCTTCTCCAGGCTGCGGTCAAAGGTCTCGAGCGCCGCAGTAACGGGGATCACAACGAAGGGGATCGCCAGCACAGTATGGGCAACCACAAAGCCGAGCATGGTGCCGGTGATGTTCCATCGCAGAAAGACGAGGTAGAGACCCAGACCGAAAACGATGATCGGCACCACCTGCGGGGCAAGTACCATCGCCCGCAGGACAGAAGTGACGAATGATCGACTGCGCGTAATGCCGAAAGCCGCAAAGACGCCGAGCAGCGCCGACACCAAGGCTACCAGAACCGCAATGCAGCAGCTATTCAGGAATGCCGTATACCAAATCGGATCAGCTAGGTTTTCGTACCGCGCCAGGGTCCAGACTCGCGGTGGAAAACGGAAGCTGTCTTCGCCGCTAAAACTGATCGGCACGATGATAGCCAAAGGCAGCAATAGCCAGACCGCCATCAGAGCCACTGCAGCGTGGAGTATGCGGTGGGAAAGGGAAATTCCGCAGTTGCTTTTTGATCCAATCATTTTGGAGCCTCATATGCCCGACCCCGGCGTTGAAACGCATTCGCCATGGCGACGAAGGCAAGCGTCGTGACAAGCAAGACCAGGGCCATGGTGCCCGCACGCCCAAAGGCGGCGTGACTTTGAAACTGTGAATACATGAGCTGCGACATCAAAGCCTGCTGGGGGGAACCCAACACCGCAGGGGTGATGTAGAATCCGAGCGCCAGCACGAAGACAAGGAGTGAACCGGCGAAAATCCCAGGGGCAGCAAGCGGAATGTAAACTTGCCAGAAAGCACGCAGCGGCGTTGCACCAAGACTTTGTGCAGCAAGGACAAGGCGCCGGTCGATGCCACGCAGCACCGCAAAAAGCGGTAGGGCCATAAAGGGAAAGAGAATGTGCGTCATTCCCATCAAAACGCCGGTCGTCGTGCCAAGAAACCGAATTCGCTCAAAGCCAAGCCATTCGAGCAGGTCGTTGAGAGGCCCTTGCATCTGCAGAAGCACGACCCACGCAAAATTCCGCAACAGGATGCCAAAGAACATCGAGATGAGCAGCACACCCATCATCACTGTTCGCCAGCGCCGATCGACGGTGGTCATTAGATAGGCATAGGGGAAGGCGACGACGCAGGTGATCGCCGTGCAAAGCAGTGCGACCACGAAAGTCCGCAACAGAATGGTTCGGTTCGCCTCGTTGCCAAGAAACCATACGAGGTTGTCGAATCCACTGATCTCCGGCGGGTTGAAGGAGGTAAAAGTCCTCACAAGGATCAATGTCGTCGGGTATACAAAGAAAACGACAAGGAAGAGCAACGCCGGCACCGATACGAGCCACCAGCGATCCTTGGTAGCCAGCAACCGGCGGCTTGCACGGTCGGTTGCTGTCACGACCGAGATACCGGAGGGAGGATTACCGCTCTCGGTCATTGTCCACTCCTTACTGTGCGAACAGCGCGGTCAAGCGATCGTTGACGGCCTGATCATTGCCCTGCCACCATTTGTTGTCTTGTACCAGAAGCTGCTTGCCGTAAGTGTCGGGGAAGAAGGCTTTGGCTTGGTCATCCAGCTTCGGGGCATCACCAACCGTGCCCATGCCATACGGGAAGCGTTCCGTCAGTGCGGATTGGGTGCTGTGCAGCGCTACATACTGCAGGAATGCCGTCGCGGCCTCGACATTCTTTGCTCCAGTCGGGATGGCCAGGTTGTCGTAAAGAGTGACGGTCCCATTGAAAACGACTTTGATGTCGGGATTGGTCTTCGTGGCGTTGAAAGCCCGACCATTGGGCAGGATAGCCATGTCGTATTCGCCGTTCGCAAGGCCATCTTGGAGCGTAGCGAAAGTGGACTTCAACGCTATGGAAGTCTTGACGGACTCGATCTTCTTGACAGCTCGATCAAGATCGATCGGATAGATATTCGACATCTCAACACCGTCGGCCAGGAGAGCTGGCTCGATCAGGCCGACATTGCCGGCGCCACCTGGAGCCGCGCGCACCCCTGGAAACGTCTTGACGTCAAAGAAATCCGCCACGCTGGTCGGTGCGACTTTAAATTTGGCGGAGTTGTATGCGAGCACAAATGAGAACTTGACCACAGGAACGCCGCACTTGTTATGGTCTAGCGCCGGATCCAACTGGGAGCGATCAATCTTCACCATCTGAAAGGTCGATCCGCAGCCTCCGTCGACCGTGCTGGACTCGATCTCCACGACATCGACGCCGACGTTGTTCGCCTCCTGCTGGGTCTTCAGTGCGGCGATGTTCGGCGAGTCCGTCTGGTCGATTGTGACGCCTGTCGCCGCAGCGAATGGCTTAAGCCAAGCCTCGTCCTGATTCTTTTGCAGGTCGCCGCCAAACCCAGCGAACGAAAAGGACTTCCCGTGCAGGTCGGGCAATGATTGCGCCATGGCGCAAGTGCTCATGACGGCGCCGCCGATGGCGGCCAGATATCCCATAGTCATTTTTCTGGTAATTTTGTATGCCATTTGAGTTCACCCTTCTTTTGTCTTCTTCATCTATCTGAAGAATCGTTTCTTCAAATAGGCAACTAATTGCCTTTCATTTCACTTCGCTTAAATTTTTCTTGACGACTTTGTCTTATTTAGAACATCTGCTCATGGACATAAGTGTCTGATTGCAGGGGTTGCTCAGTTGCGCCCGGTTCTTTCGCAGCCACCACCATCGTGGCTGAGACTGGAAAGCCTATGGTGATTTCGGGACTAGCCGGGATGTCGTCGTCAGGTTGGCAGACGACCGTAGCGCTACCGCCGGATGCAAGGTCGGCAACTACTTTCCTGAGCGAGCCGAGATAGACGATGTCGCGAATCCTGGCATCAACCGTATTCCAGTCGGGGCGGTGGTTTTGCCGGACCCACTTGGGCCGAGAAGGGTAAGAAATTCCCTTGGTCTAATGTCAAGGTCGAGCGCAGCTATTGCTGGAAGTGCACCGTACGATTTCGATACACCTACGAATTGAACGCCGGCGGCGGTATGCATCGAACTGCGAGCCATCGGCATTTCTTCTCCCTGACTTTGCGAAACGAGATGACTAAACCGACCAATTTCGCCTTGCAGAAACGTTTCTTCAATTCCCCTCTTTTGTCAAGGGCTTTTTGTGACACCGGTGGCGTACGGGATAGGTGGGCCTAAAGCTGAGGAGATCGGAGGGTTGTTGCGATCCACCATCGCCCGGTGTCCCTACGGTGCTCGTGATGTCTTCAAGACCGCCTATGGACGAAGGTTGTCGTGAGATCCAATTGTGGAATTCGTGTCGATCGCTGCGGCGCGCCAACTATGCCACGACCCCAAGCGATGCAGGTCATTGCAAATCGGGACTATCCAATGCGTATCGGCGCTGACTCTCGGATCATGATTTCCATTGGCAGGAACGTCGCCTGTAGCTCAGATTTGCCTCTGATCAGGTCGATAAGCGCGTGCGCGGTCATGTCGGCAAGTTGGCGCGGGTGCTGACGGACGGCGGTGATCGAAGGAGAAGCTTGTTCCAATTCCGGAGTATCCACCACCGACAAAAGCCGCACGTCTTTTGGGACTTGTATCCCGCGGGCCTTCAATGCCGCCAGGAGGCGAAGCGCAAGTCGGTCGTGTTGCGCAATTATGGCTGTGGCGCCCCTTTCCAGTGCCAGCCCGAGCGCCGCTTCGACATTGTGGCTGTCAATGTTCTCACAATGATAGGCTTCAACTGAAGAGCCCTTGCTACAAGCCCATTGCTTTGCTCCGTCCAGCGCGTCAACGACGTAGCTCTTCTTCGGACCGATCGTCACGAAGGCAACAGCCGTTCCTGGCGCGACCGTCTGCTCGAGCAAACGCGAAACCCCGTCCGCGTTGTCATCGTCCAACCACGACCTGTTGTCACGACGCAGGTCACGCCCGATCGTAACGTACCGAATCCTTTTTTTTTCGAAAAAGGTCAGGACTGAATCGCCTTCAAGCGGATCGATAACGATGGCGCCGTCGAGCGGGATCTTCAGTCGAGCGAGCATGTCAACGTTGTGCGGCAGCAGAACAGGCGCCAACCCTTCTGACAAAACCGTCTGACTTATGCGGGTCACGATTGTAGCCCAATATCCTACATCAGTAAGCATCGCCTCGCCTGCAGGTGCGATGCAAAGGCCCACCAGGCCAAGCCCACGCTCGCGCAACCCCAGTGCGATCGCGCTTGGTCGATAACTCAACTTCTCCGCCGCAGCCTGCACCTTTTTGCGGGTCTCTTCTGGCAGCCGCCCCTTTCCGGAAAGCGCATCCGACACAGTGGTTACCGAAACGCCCGCGGCGGCGGCCACGTCTCTGATCGTTGTTCTTTTAATTCCAGACATGGCCGTTGAGGTAACAGGCTCTTGACATCCTGTCGAGCCTGAGCTTTCTTTGAAGAAACGTTTCTGCATCGTTCGAACCGATACAGGGGACACCACACTTGTTGGGCCGTTGGCACCGCAACCGGCTCCAATTGGCGGAAGCCAAAGAGTGATTTCGTCCCATTCAGCCAGAGTAAAGGGAGAGGAAGACTTGCGCTTGGAAATTGGCCCCTGGTCATCGATCAAGGCCATCACGGCCGCCCTTAGCTCAGGACAGGTGAAGACAGCAGACATGGCGCAATCGGCCATCGAACGCGCTTTCAAAGCGCAGGCGGCCTTAAACTGTTTTGCGGAAATCGGCGCTGACGGCATCCTGCTGGCTGCTCATGAAATCGACCGGCGGCGAGAACTTGGTGAATCGTTAGGGGCTTTGGCTGGAGTGCCGGCGGCAATAAAGGATTGCACGCCCGTCGCAGGGCTCGGTAATCGTTTCGGATCGTTCGCACTTGCCGACAATGTGGCCGACGAAGACGCTGAGATCGTAAAACGATTTCGGCAGGCCGACGCGCTGATTCCGGGGAAGACGACGCTATCGGAGTTTGCCGCCACTAGCTTCTGCGACAGTCCGCTATACGGCATTACACGAAACGCTTGGAATCCAGACCGAACTCCCGGAGGATCCTCCGGTGGGTCGGCTGTCGCAGTGGCAACGGGGTGTGTGGCGATCGCTCAAGGCACGGACATGGGCGGCTCGGTTCGCATTCCCGCATCCTTTCCTGGAGTAGTCGGCATCAAGCCGGCGGCCGGACGCCTCCCATTGGATGATCAACCCTCCTTTATCGATGACATCCAGCACCAGGGCCTATTAACTCGAACGGTAGACGATCTTGCGAGAGCCCTCCCGACGTTGTGCGGTGACACATGGGCAGATCCCAGGACGCTCATGACGCCGCTGCCCGATCTCCCGTCGGAGTTGGATCTGCGGGAGCTAAGGATCGCAGTCACGGATGACCTTGGTTTCTTCATCATCGAGCCCGAGGTGCGAGACAGACTTGAACAAGCTGCAAGCTTTCTTGGAAGAGTGGGGGCGAATGTCTCGCGTCCTCGACTAGCCTGGGATCGTTCCATAGCAGACGGTTGGGTGAGGCACTGGCGCGTCTATCTCGCCACGTTCTTCGGTGACGCCCTCGACAGCATCGGGACGTTGGCGGATGCCCGGCTTGCCGCGACAGTCGCCAAGGGTCGCTCCTATGGCGCTGTGTCCATCAAGAAGCTTGATCTGTTGCGCAAGCGTCAATGGGACGTCCTAGCTAACCTGTTCAGCGAGTATGACGTCCTTTTAAGCCCTACGATGACCCGCCCCGCAGTGGGTGTCGACGAGGACGACGCCAGTTACCACACCCTGACAGCAAATGGCCGAAAGCGCGGGCTCGACATGACCTCCGTCTTCAACTGGGTGCCATGGTGTCCGGCCCTCAGCGTTCCAGCGGGGCTTTCAAGCGACGCGCTTCCGATCGGCCTTCACATAACAACCCATCCGCATCGCGAGGATGTCGCTCTGCGCGTCGCCCGTGCCATTGAACGTGCCTACCCGCATACCTGGCCCCCCGAATTGGCAACCTTGGTGTGGCTGACCTGAACGCGAACTGTGCAGAGACCCAGCACGATCTCTTCAAAGGCATCCAATGACCCCCCTAGCTGGACTGCGAGTACTTCAATTCGGCAAGGCTTTGGCACCGCAGATGGTCGGATTGGCGCTGGCCGATCTTGGAGCCGACGTGGTCTGCTGCGGCACTCCCGCCGACCATCCATTTTCCGCCGCGCTTGAGCGGGGCAAGCGGGTGGTCGATTTCGACGCTGACCATGATACGTTGCATGAACTGGCGCGCCAGGCAGATGTGGTAATTGCGCCCGGCACCGCGCCCTGTGGCCTTGCGCGCACATTACAGTCAACCGCCATTGTACTGTCCCTCCCAGCCTTTCCTACGCAGGATCCACGATTTGCAGGCAAAGCAGCGGACGAAGGCACGGTGCTCGCTGCGGCCGGGATACTGGCCGAACGCGGTCCGAGTAACCGCCTGCGGGGTCTGGGACCCGCAATTGTGCAGATGCCCATCGCCTCGGCATACGCGGCTGCCTTCGGGACGCTGGGCATTCTGGCTAGCGTTTTCGGGCGGCAGGTTTCGGGGCGCGGCGACGCAGTCGAGGTTTCGCTTTTCGGCGCCCTCATGGAAGGATTCTCCTACAATCACGTGAAAATTGATGGTCTTCCATCTCGCTATGCAGACCCGCGCGGCGCGGTTGCCGACGCCACCCTACCTTTGCCGGAGTCGCAGATCCAGGCATTGATTGATCCCATGTATCGCGCATTCCTCTGCGCCGACGACGTTTGGTTCTATATAGCGACACCTCCTCATCGCGGAATGATCGAACGCGAGTTGCGGCTCTTCGGGCTTTGGGACGATCTGCTGGCTGCTGGCTTGCCGAACGATGACTCTTATGTGTCCACTCGCGATTGGACAGATAGCGTGGAAGGTTCGATCTTTGCCTACCCGCAACTTGCGCCGCGGTGGCGCAACCGTATCCGAGCCGGCATTGCGGACGCTGTGCGCGCACGTCCGGTGGCATATTGGGAGGAGCAGTTTGTAGCGCATGGCCTATGCGGCAGTCGCGTGCAGTCCAGTGCCGCATGGCTGGCCTCACACCAAGCTCGCGCTACGGGCCTTGCCATTAGTCTGAACGATCCTTTGGCTGGGTTGATGGCCTGCCCCGGCCCCTTTGCCTGGGCAGGCAGTGGCATGGCTCCAAGACCGCGCGAGATTGTAGGCAGCGCCGGCCTGTCATGGCGCGCAGAAGCATGGCGTGTGCCCGCACCTGCTCCGGGTGGGCTGAAACCATCATTATCTGGAGTGACAGTCTTGGACCTGTGCAACGTAATCGCTGGACCGACGGTTGCTGGATGTCTCACCCGCTTCGGGGCAGAAGTCATAAAGATTGACCCAACCCGCGTTGATTTCGATCCGTTCATCACAGTGGTGCTGTCGCTGCAGTCGGCACGCGGCAAGGCTAGCATGCTTCTGGATCTTGCAAGCAGCGAAGGGCAGCATGCTTTCGCCGATATGGTTACGTCTGCCGAGCTTGTCACTTTCAACGGTCCTCAGAGGCAAATCGACGCCTTGGGCCTAGGAATCGACCGTCTGACCCGGCTGAACCCGTCAATAGTTCTCGCACAGGTCAGCGCCTTCGGCGGCCCGATCGCAGCCCCGGAGGCAGAGCGAAAAGGGGTGGACGAAGTGTTGCAGGCCGCTACCGGCGTTATGCAACGACTCCAGCCCAAGGACGCCCCACCCGAGGAATACGCGCACTACGGCACGATCGATGTCGCGACCGGTGTCTGGGGAGCTGCGGCGGCCGTGGCGGGGTTGATCGGTGCAATGGCAACAGGTACCGGCGGGCAGGTGGGCACCTCATTGGCAGCTGGCGCTGCCGCCGTGCAGATGCCATTTTTGTGGACCAGCGCGACAGAGGGAGCCGCACCGGACCTAGAGAGTTCCAATCCTGCCGCATCAACCCCTGCTGGACATATCGAAGGAGACACCTACGTCGCCCCAAGTGGCAAACGCGAGCCTTTGGCACGCTACGCCAATCTGCGCACACGACTTGCCCTGGCGGGAACGGAGGGGCCGACCGACGTAGGTTTTGTTCGCCATATGGATCACCCGGCGGGCTTGCCGATCGAACTGGTTACGCAGTGCGCCATCTCCTTCAAGGAAGCGCCTCTCGTCACGCCCGGCCATCCGAGCAAGTACGGTGCTGATACTCGCGCCGCCCTGGCACGGTTCGGGATGAACGAAGACCAGATTTCGAGCCTGCTCGCCTCCGGCGCCGCCGCCGAAAGCTGGCCGAGCCACAACCAATTCTTGCCTGATTGAAAGGAACACCATGGCCGTCGATATCTCCGTACCCCTGCAGGGCAAGATCGCACTCATCACCGGGTCAACCAGCGGCATGGGGTTGGAGACAGCGCGCGTGCTTGCGCGAAACGGCGCTTCGATTGCGCTACACGGTTTGGGCGACCCCGCCGACATTGCAACGATTCTTGACGAGATCGGCGACTTGGGCGTGGCTGCGCGGCACTTTGGACATGATCTTTCGGCCCACGAGCAAGGCGCCAACCTTGTACCCGAAGTGATCGCGGCCATGGGGCGCGTCGATATCCTCATTAACAACGCCGGCATTCAGTATGTTGCTGACATTCAAGACTTTCCTGACGCCGAATGGCATCGGTTAATTGCTGTAAATCTGACGGCGGCATTTACCGCGATTCGCGCGGCATGGCCGGGAATGCGCGATCGCCGGTGGGGGCGGATCATCAATACTGCATCGACGCTCGCAATGATCGCAGAACCGCGCAAGGCGGCCTACGTGTCGGCCAAGCATGGCGTACTCGGGCTAACCCGCGAAATCGCGTTGGAAGGAGCGGAGCTGGGCATAACTTGCAATGCGATCTGTCCAGGTTGGGTGCTCACGCCGCTGGTGCGCCGACAAGTCGAGGCGAAGGCTGCAGCCCTCGGGTTGAGTTTTGACGACACTGTGCGCGAGCATTTCGTTCGTGACCTTCCGACGAAACGTTTTGTGGAGACTGAAGAGATTGCAGCTGCGATGTTGTTCTTATGCAGCGAGGCCGCGCGGTCAATCACCGGCGTGGCGCTGCCGGTCGACGGCGCAAGCATTGTAGTTTGAAATGGTCGACAACATCACGCTTCAATCCGGCACAATCTAATACTTGGGAGGAATAGGTGAATAAAATTCGCTCGACAGCCGTTGAAGCACTGGCTGAAATCATCAGTGACGGGATGGTTATTATGGCCGGCGGCTTCGGGCTTTGCGGTATTCCGGAAACCTTGATCGAAGCCGAGCGGCTGTCCGGGCGCGGAGACCTGACGTTCATCTCAAACAATGCGGCATCGATGATCTCGGTCTCGGCCGGCTGCTCCAAACGCGTCAGATCCGCAAAATGATCTCCTCTTATGTCGGAGAGAATAAGCTCTTCGCGCAGCTGTACATGTCGGGTGAGCTTGAACTCGAATTCAATCCACAGGGAACACTTGCAGAGCGTATCCGCGCTGGTGGCGCGGGCATTCCCGCATTTTTTACCAAGACCGGCGTTGGCACCTGCGTCGCGGAGGGGAAGCCGACGCAGGAATTTGAAGGTGAGACTTATGTGATGGAACGCAGCCTTGTCGCCGATCTTGCGCTGGTCCACGCTTACAAGGGCGATGCTGAAGGCAACCTCGTCTACCGAAAGACCGCGCGCAATTTCAATCCAGTGATGGCCACGGCGGCCAAGGTTACCATTGCTGAGGTCGAGCACCTTGTCCGGATCGGTGAATTGGAGCCCGACCAGATCCACACGCCGGGAATTTTTGTCTCGGCAATCATTCAGGTCGCGACGCCAACAAAACACATCGAGCAAAGGACAACACGCGTGCGGACCGCAACTGTGGAAGCGGTGGCATAATGGCCTGGACGCGAGAACAGATGGCAGCCCGGGCGGCTCAGGAATTGCGGGAGGGATACTACGTAAATCTCGGCATCGGTATACCGACGCTCGTTGCAAATTTCATCCCCGCAGGCATGAGCGTAAATTTGCAGAGCGAGAATGGCATGCTGGGCATGGGCCCCTTTCCATTCGAAGGCGAAGAAGACGCGGATCTGATCAATGCCGGGAAACAAACAATCACGGAGCTTCCGTCGACCAGCTATTTTTCGAGTGCAGATAGTTTCGCGATGATCAGAGGCGGCCATATTGACCTTTCTATCCTCGGAGCGATGCAGGTTGCCTCGAACGGCGATTTGGCGAACTGGATGATCCCTGGTCACATGGTCAAAGGCATGGGTGGCGCGATGGATTTAGTGGCGGGTGTCAAGCGGGTTGTCGTCGTCATGGAACACGTGGCCAAGGGCCATCCAAAGTTGTTATCCGAATGCACACTTCCTCTGACCGGTAGGCGCGTGGCGGATCTCGTCATAACCGATCTAGGTATTTTCGAAATCCAAAAACGCGGCGCGGTCAACATGACCCTCACAGGTTTGGCGGAGGGCGTGACAGTGGATGAGATCCGGGCAAAAACGGAAGCAGAATTTTCTATCGCGCTTAGTTCACCTGCAACGATGCCAGCCGGATGCTGAAGTTTGGTGGAGAGTATAGATGCTTCTACCTCCTCTAAATACACTCCACGCATTTCAAGTTGCCGCCCGCCTATCTAATATTTCGCGAGCTGGCGAGGAGTTGCATGTAACGCACGCCGCGGTCAGCAGCCAGATCAAGAGGCTAGAGAGTTGGTTTGGTAGAAAGCTTTTCCAGCGGGCTGGACGTGGCATCGTCCTGACGCCAGCCGGGCGGGAATTCCAGCAGGCTGTGGATGCTGCACTCGCCGAAATATCCAGGTCCAGTCAAAAGTTACGACGTGGCCATGAGAAGAAGGCAATATCTGTCGCGTGTATCCCATCCATTGCCACCCGATGGCTGGTGCCTGCGTTGCCAGACTTTATGCGCAAACACGCAGACATCCCCGTGCAGGTATCCTACGCGCATGCCCTCGAAGAATTCGACCCCGAGCGCTACGATGTTTTGATTACATATCTGCGCATTACGACTGCTGGACTGCTGAGCGCAAAGTTGTTCTCCCGCGTAAACAAACCGGTGGCGAGCCCAGGGTACCTCCAACGGAAGCCCGACCTACTTGACAACGGATTGGATGGGGCGCGCCTTCTCCACGACCAAACAACTGACGCCTGGCAGGACTGGTTCAACAAGGCTGGCTTTCGCCCCAAGACACTATCGAACGGCCCGGTCTATGAGGACTTTAATCTGCTCGCAACTGCCGTCATAGCCGGTCACGGCATCGCTCTATGCCCAATAGAGGTCTTCCGGCGTGAAATCGTTCAAGGCGACCTGGTCATCCTCTCGAACATATCGACCCAGGAGAATGATGCCTACTACTTGGTCAGCTCCAGCGAGCAAAACAGGGCGGTAACCACCTTTACCAAATGGTTCGTTGGCACATGTTCACCTAAGACACTTCTATCCGACCCATCTCAAGCAAATTCGAACAGAACTACAAGCCCGTTGTAAACGCGGACTTAATCATCGCAGCAAATCGGTTCGCCCAGGGAACCGCTACCGATAGGCGGGACAACTGTAGCATAGTGGATGTCTGATAGGATCGAGCTATGGTCCCTGGAAGGGCCTCATTCTCAAAAAATAGCATCCAAAGCGGTTCCATGAGCCCATCATCTCTGCCGAAAAGCTGGGCAAGGTCCAAAAGCGCCTCGGACAACCCAAACGTTTTCTATCACAAGAAGCGTGTTTATAGCCCGTGATTTGTCTGTGCCGCTTGTGATTCATATTCACATATCACTATCCGTATTCAATTGTTCTGCCTTCCTGTCGCTTGGTATGGAGCGCTGCAACGACCACGCACTTCACGAATGCAACGGTGGCACCATGAATAGAGAAGTTTTCATAACGTGCGCAGTGACTGGCGGCGGCGATACCGCCGGGCGTAGTCCACATGTTCCGGTGACACCACAGCAAATAGCTGACTCGGCGTTAGAAGCGCATTCTGCAGGCGCGGCGATTGTGCATCTTCACGTTCGTGATCCCAGGACCAGCCTCGGAAGCCGAGATCCTGGATTGTATCGCGAACTCGTCGCGATCATCCGCGAGCGAAGCACTGACGTGATCCTCAACCTCACAGGTGGAATGGGTGGTGAGATCCTGTTTAGCCAGCCAGATCGACCTCTCCCGCCGATGGCAGCCACGGACTTTGTTGGACCGCAAGATCGAATGGCGCACATTATCGAGCTGCGCCCTGAGCTCGCCAGTCTCGACACAGGTTCGCTTAACTTCGACGAAACGCTGTACGCGACAACACCTAGCTGGTTGCGCCAGATGTGCACCGGCTATCGTGAGGCACGCGTATGTCCGGAGCTCGAGGTTTTTGAGCTGGGGCATATCGAACTTGCCAAGCAACTCATCAGGGAAGGGCTTATCGACGAGCCGGCCGTTTTCCAGTTGTGCCTAGGCATCAAATACGGCGCTCCAGCAACGTCCGAGGCGATGATGGCGATGAGAAACGCGCTTCCACCCGGCGCGATCTGGGCTGCCTTCGGGCTTGGGTCACTACAGATTCCGATGGCCGTGCAGGCGGTCTTGATGGGTGGCAATGTGCGCGTTGGATTGGAAGACAATCTCTTCTTGGACAAGGGCGTTCTGGCAACCAACGCGCAGCTGGTTACTAGGGCAAAAGAAGTCATCGAGCGGATGGGTGCGCGCGTGCTCTCGTCCGCCGAGACACGCCAAAAGCTTCGCTTAGCCACTAGGCCGTAGGGCGTTTGAACCTGTTAGAACTGCTCACTGGCGTCCGGGCGACTTAGCTGTCAGCCAAATACCATCTTACGCCCCTTGTTGAGGCTTTCCAACGAAACGCCGCACGGGGAAAGATAGTTCTTGTGGTGAATTTAGGGCGGACATGTGCACCAAAGTTACAAATCGCTCGCCTTTTTTCAATCGTCCATAAGCAGCAATTGTGAAAGCGTTGGGAGCGAAAGGGAGCAGGGCAGCTAGATGATCGGAAAACCCGACCGCCGGCCGCAACACCAGCACGCACTGATCCAAGCGAAGGCTATTCGCAAGTCGTTCGGCAGCCATGAAGTTCTCAAAGGGGTCGATCTAGCCGCCGCAACGGGCGACGTTGTGACCCTTATTGGCAGTTCTGGGTCGGGTAAAAGTACGTTCATACGCTGTCTGAACTTCCTTGAAGAACCGACTTCGGGCCAGGTCATCGTCGGTAACGAGGTTTTTCAAAGCTCCGGCAAAGCCAGACGGACGGCACATGAACGGGCGCGGCTGGTCCGGCTTCGACAACGCGTTGGAATGGTTTTTCAGGCATTCAATCTTTGGCCGCATCGGACGGCACTGGGCAACATAACCGAAGGGCCGATTCATGCTCGTGGGCTTGCCGCGCGGGAAGCCGAGTCAAAGGGAAAATACTACCTCGATAAGGTTGGCCTTGGCGCAAAGGCGGGTGCGTATCCCGCAGAACTCTCCGGTGGCCAGCAGCAGCGTGTCGCGATTGCCCGGGCGCTTGCCATGGAGCCGGATGTCATCCTGTTCGACGAGCCAACCTCGGCCCTCGATCCCGAACTCGTCGGCGAGGTTCTGGGAGTAATGAAGGCGCTCGCCGCCGAAGGCCGCACGATGATCATCGTCACGCATGAGATGCAGTTCGCGCGCGAGGTCTCGTCGGAAACGCTCTTCCTTTCCAACGGCGAAATCACCGAACGCGGACGACCGGACGATGTGTTTGGGTCGCCACAATCACTGCGGCTGCGAAGCTTCCTGGCGCGTTATTCAGGATGATCCAAGACCAAAATCACAACAATATAAAAAGAGGAGAACTGAAATGAAACCACTGAAAGCACTCAAGGGCCTTGCGTTCGTCGCGGCGTTGTCGGTCACCTCGGCCTCACCCGGTTTCGCGCAGGAGCCGATCAAGATCGGCATAGACGCCTCCTATCGTCCGTTTGCCTATGTCGACGAGCAAGGCAATCTGGCCGGATTCGAGGTCGAACTCGCCAAGACGGTCTGCGAGGAGATCAAGGCGACCTGCGACATCACGAACGTGCCGTGGGACGGCATCTTCGCCGCCCTGGAGGCGGGCAAGATTGACATGGTGGGTACGACGGTAACCAAAAGCTCGGAGCGCCTAGCGAAGTACGATGCCAGCATGACGATCATGCGCGTAGGCTACGGCTTTATCGTCCCGGCAAGTGCCGATATTTCAGGTGGTTACGAGGCTTTGAAAGGCCAGGCCG
Organism: Mesorhizobium sp. B2-4-6; assembly: GCF_006442775.1. Taxonomy (NCBI): domain Bacteria; kingdom Pseudomonadati; phylum Pseudomonadota; class Alphaproteobacteria; order Hyphomicrobiales; family Phyllobacteriaceae; genus Mesorhizobium; species Mesorhizobium sp. B2-4-6. The sequence continues at coordinate 29,997 of NZ_VFVI01000009.1, read as the reverse complement.
TGGGCACCATTACGGGTACGGAACCATACTACAAATTCATCCGCGGCATGATCGGTGAGAATGCGGATATTCGGGGCTACCAGAGCCCGGATGCAGCCGTTCTCGACTTGGACTCGGGCCGCATCGCCGCTTTCATGAGCGACAGCTTTCAGTTGCAGGGCCAATTCATAGGGACAGGTAAGTACAAATACGTGGCCGAGCCGAGCTTCGATGCCAAATGGACTGGCGCAGGTCGCTCCTGGATCTTCAGAAAGGGTTCGTCCGAACTCATTGCAAAGATCGACACCGGCCTGAAGGGTGTGATGTCAAAGCCGGTGTTCGACGATTTGGCGATGAAGTATTTCGGCATGCGACTCAAGACCGAATAGTCTGCCCTTGGATATGTATGAAACGGTCTCGCCATTTCTCGGCTTTTGGTCGGTCGGGGCGCTGGTCACTCTTGGGCTCGCGGCGGCGGTGTTTCCCATCGCCCTTGCCGTAGGTCTTGCTGTTGCGTTCGCCAATGTGTCGGAGCATAGGCTGGTGACCTGGCTCGCACGATCCTACCTGGCGGTTTTCAGGGGGCTGCCGGAACTGCTGGTCATCTTCGCTTTCTATTTTGGCTCCAGTATTCTGCTCCAGCATCTCAATTCGGTCACGGGTGTCTATTTGCCCAGTCCAAGCCCATTCTTGGCGGCGGCGCTTGCCCTTGCGGTCCAGTTTGGTGCCTATGCGGGCATTGTATTCGCGGACTGGCTTCGTGTATTCCCAACAGGCCTAATAGAGGCCGGCTATGCTGTTGGCATGACCAAAGCACGGATTCGACGCCGCATAATCTTGCCTATATTGCTGCGTCAGGCAACACCTTCGCTGGGAAATCTGTTTCTCGTTCTGTTGAAGATCTCAGCGCTCGCCTCGGTCATCGGCGTGGAGGAATTGAGCCGCCGCACCAGCGTCATTGCCGGTTCCACACGGGAGCCTCTCCTTTGCTACGCCGTCGCCGCCGTCCTCTATCTCTGCATCTCGGCGACCGCTGGGCTCATACAAGCGTGGATTGAAAGCCGGGCGCGGGGCGCGGTGGGAGCTTGACCATGGCTGACATTCTCTTTGAACCGCAGCTGTGGGCAGCCATATTGGCCGGCCTGCTCGTGACAGTCACCTTGACGATCGCCAGCATGATAATCGGGCTTGCGCTGGGAACCGGCGTGGCCGTGGCCCGCGTCCACGGCAATCGAGCCGTCTCGGTACTCGCCGGCGCGTACGTGTTTGTGCTGCGCGGAATACCACTGCTAATGCTACTCTTCCTGTTCTATTATGGTCTTCCCAGGATCGCATGGCTGCGCGGTACGTGGTTTTGGAATTTCGTACTCATTTCGCCGTTCCGAACCGCTATCTTCGTAATGTCGCTCAACAATTCGGCCTATTTGGCTGAAATCGTGCGCGGCGGCATGCTCAGTGTCAGACGTGGCTTGATCGAGGCAGGGCGCGCCGTTGGGATGAGTGGATGGCAGTGCTTCCGACGCATTGAAGGGCCGATTGCGTTGCGTGCGATACTCGGAAATCTCGGCAATGAGACGGTTGCCGTCATGAAAGCCTCGGCTATCGCCAGCGTGATCACTGTGCACGATTTGATGGGTGGGCCGGCGGTGGTCGGAAATCTCTATCTCGACCCCTTTACGCCGCTGTTGGTTGTCGGCGCGTTCTATCTCCTGCTCGTCGCAGGCATCGATTGGACGGTTGCTCGGATGCAGTTACGGCTGCGTGTGAGCGGGCGGCAGGAAACGCCGCGCTGAGAACTTTGTCACGCCCGCGGCACGCCCAGTCGGATCGAGCCTGGCAGGGATTGCAGCCACTGCAAGAAGATCAAGGCGCTTCGGGAAACAGAGCGGGTCTGCGGCGTAAGCACAAGGTAATGCAGATCGTCCTGGATCGACACGTCCGACAGCGGCACCAATGTCCGGCTGCGAAGCTGAGACGCGATGACTGCCCGACGAAGCAGCCCCACACCCTCGCCCGCCATTGTCGCGGCGAGGGTCAGGTTTCCATCAGGCAAAAGCGGACCGCTTTCCGCAAGGCCGAGGTTGAGCCCCGCCTGTTTAAGCCACATGGTCCAGTAATCCCGATCATCGTCGTGAAGCAGATTCAGCTTCTCGAAATCCTTGAGGGAGCGGTAGCCCGTGCGCTCCAGATAGAGCGGCGAGGCAACTGGAATTGCCGAGCCCTCGAGCAACGGCATGGCGATAAACCCTGGGAAATCGCCCGGCCGCCCGTATCGGATCGCGACGTCGGTCGTCTCCGGGTCGATCTGCATCGTGCCGCGCGAATAGTGCAAGGCAACCTGAATGTCGGGGTGCTTGGCCCAGAACTCGTGCATCTGCGTCATCAGCCACGACACAGCGAACATGGGCAGGCTGGAAACGCGCACCTGTGTGGCATTTCTTTGCCGTTTCAAAAGATCGGTCTCGGCGTGAATCAGCTTGAAGGCTTGGCAAACGCTGATCTTGTAACGCTCCCCCGCATCCGTGAGCCTTATGCCGCGGCCATGGCGCTCCATCAGCGGGATGGCGAACCAGTCTTCCAACTTGTGGATCTGGTGGCTGATCGCGGAATGGGAAACGAACAGCTCTTCGGCGGCGGCCGTGACGCTGCCCAGGCGAGCGACTGCTTCAAACGCGCGTATCGACTGAATGGGCGGCATCTTCATCTCGACATGTGTATCGAATTCACATGTCGGACAGCAAGTGCCAACAGTCTCCTGCGGATCGCAATGCTAGACCTCGGTCAGAACAAAGAGGTCGCGGCTCACACAATGAAAGACCTGGATATTTCCCTGCTTGACGAGAGCACCCTTGCCTTTCGGACGCGCGTTCGGGCGTTTCTGCGGCAAGCCCTGCCGCCCGAAATACGAGCCGCCGGCGAGACGGAGCGTATGGACCTCGACAAGGAGGACCAGCGGCGCTGGCACAAGATCCTGCGGGCCGAGGGATTGGCTTGTGCTGGGTGGCCCGCGAGCCATGGCGGGCCGGGCCTCACCGACGCGGAACGCTATGTTCTCGAACGTGAACTCGCGCTCGCCGCCGCGCCGCGCCCGATGCTCTACGGCGTTACAATGCTGGGCCCTTTGTTGATCGCTCATGGATCGCACGAACAGCAAGCTTGCTACCTGCCTCCGATCCTTGAGGGCGACGTCTTTTGGTGCCAGGGATTTTCGGAGACCAATGCCGGCTCGGATCTCGCCAGTCTTCAGTGCTCCGCGCGAGCCGACGGCGATACCTATATCATAAATGGCCACAAAATGTGGACCTCGGAAGGTCACATTGCAGACTGGATGTTCGGGCTTTTTCGCACCGCGACAGCCGACCGCAAGCAGGAAGGGATCACCCTCCTGCTGCTCGACATGAAAAGCCCCGGCGTCTCGGTTCGTCCGATACAGACCTTCGACGGCACAGGCATCGAGATCAATCAGGTCTTCTTCGACGGCGTCCGTGTCCCCTCTTCACAGCGCATAGGATCCGAAGGCGCTGGCTGGGCAATCGCTAAGGACCTGCTGGCAGCCGAGCGATTTGGCAATGCCGAGGTGTCACGCTCCCTGGCTTCCCTTGATCGGCTACGACGTTTCTGCAATCGATCGCCAAGGAACGGTGGACGGTTGATCGACGATCCACATGTCGCAAGACGGCTGGCCGAGCTTCAGGTGGCGTTGCGATCCGTGGAACGGACCGAACTTCGCTTCCTCATGCAAGGCGGCGATGCCCTTGGCGCCGAGGCGGCGCTGCTAAAGTTGCGCGGCACCGAGGTGCAGAATGAAATTCTGACTGCCGCAGCCGATCTGGTCGGACCGGCAATCGCCTATCACATCGACGATTTGGCCGCCCCGGCAGGTCCCGTTGCGCCGCCGGAAGGCCGGTACGCCCTGCGGTCCCACTTCAACTATCGCAAAACGATGATTTATGGCGGCACGAACGAAGTGCAGCGCAACATCCTGGTAAAGGCGGTGCTGCAGTTATGATCCGCAACCTTGCACTGGACGAAACGGAACTGGCTGTGCGAGACGCGGTAACGCGGCGCCTGAAAGATGGACTGGCGCCGACTTCAAGCGCGCCGACCCCATATGAAGCGGTGTGGGCGGCATTGGCTGACCTTTCGTTCCTTTCCGTCCCACTGGACGAAGCCCAGGGCGGGCTTGGCGGCGGCCTTTCGGACGCCGCGATCGTTCTCGAACCGCTTGGCCGTTGCGGCGTGGCGGTGCCGTTCCTCGACGGTATCTGCGGCCCGGCCGCGCTCTTGTCACGCCTGCCCGTCAATCCCGTGTTGACGGAGCTGATAAAAGTGGCCGCCGCCGGGGGCGCGCCGCTGGCCATCGCCTGGACCGAGGCGGATCAAGGCTGGGATCGACATCCGGTCTCGACCAAGGCGGTCCGCGATGGGGATGGATGGCGCATCACCGGGCTGAAATTGGCGGTTCGCTGGGCCGCGCAATCGGGAGGGCTGCTCGTTTCGGCGAACTGCCTTGGCTCGACCAGCGTGTTCTTCATCCCTCGCGACGCCATTGGCGTGGCAATGGTCCCCTGCCGCACCGCGGATGGCCAGCAGGCCGCCGATGTGATGCTGACAAATGTCGCGCTTCCAGCCACCGCCCGGCTTGACGAGGACGATGCCACCGAGGCGTTGAACCATGCGCTCGACGCGCTCGCCGCCCTGTCATTGGCCGAGGCGGCCGGGGCGATGGATGCCTGCCTGGACATGACGGTCGGCTACCTCAAGACGCGCCAGCAGTTCGGGGCGCCACTGTCACGCCAGCAGGCCTTGCAGCACCGGATGGCCGATATGTATGCCGCGTGTGAGACGGCATGGTCGATGGCCGTCGACGCCGCAACGGCGCTGGCGCCCACCGTCTCCCCGATCGACCGCGCAACACGCGTCTCGGCAGCCAAGGCGCATGTCGGCCCGTCTGGCCGTCGTGTCGCACAGGAGGCCGTGCACCTTCATGGTGCGATCGGCATGACAATGGACTATCCGCTCGGGCGCCTGCTCGCCCGGCTGACGCTGATCGATCTTGGCAATGGCGATGCCGATTGGCATCTCGCTCGCCTCGCCGCCCTGCTGGACGGGGCATCATGAGCCCCGCCCCCGACTTGAGACCGCTGTTTCGGCCTCGCTCGATTGCGATCTTTGGCGCGAGCGCACGGCCCGGGCGACCAGGATGCGATATCATTGCGGCGGCTTCTTTGCTCGGGCCCGCGCCAAGGCTCTATCCGATCACTCCGCGCTACGACACCATCCTGGGCATACCGTGCCTGCCGGATGCCGCCGCACTTCCCGAGACGGTCGACCTTGCCGTTATCGCGAGCGGGTCGGCTCGTATCCTCGCGGATGCGGCCGCGGCGATCGAGGCAGGTGCCAAGGCACTGCACGTGCTGGGCGATCTCGACACGGGAGACTGCGATGCTCTCGGTCGCATGGCTGCTGAACACGGCGTGGCTTTGCTTGGTCCGAATTCCGTCGGCTTCGTGAACTATGCGGGGAAATCCCTCTCCACCTGGATCGCTCCGCCGGAGGGCCAGCGCACATCCGGCTCGATAGCGCTGATTTTGCAGTCGGGCGCCCTGTTCTCCTATGCGAATGCCGTCGATCCAAGGCTCTCTTTCAGCCTTACCGTCCAGCCTGGCCGCGAAGCCGGCGTGACGCTCTCTGACGCGCTGATCCATGCGCTCGCAATGCCAGAAACGCGGGTGGTCGGGATCTACCTTGAAACGGTCGCCGATCCATCCCGCTTTCTGGAGGGGCTGGCCGAGGCGGAGCGCGGAGGTATCCCCGTTGTCGTGCTGGCCCCCGGGAGAAGCCCGCTGGCGGCCATCGCGATCGCCACGCATGCAAGGCGTCTGGCTGGCAGCACGGCCGGGCTGGAGGCTGTCTTCCGGCGCCACGGCGTTATCGCCACAGCATCGCTGGACCAGTTCTGGTGCACGTTGCGGCTAATGTCGGCCGGTCTGCATCTCGGCCCTGGAGGCCTTTGCGTCGTCACCGATTCAGGCGCGCAACGCGCCATGACCATCGACGTCGCCAAGCGCGAGGGCGTACCGCTCTCCAACTTCTCACCGCTGACAGAGGCGCGATTGCGCGCAATCCTCGCCGCCGATCTCGAGCCGCAAAACCCGCTCGACATGTGGGGCGGTGAGGAAGACCTGCCCCGCCACGTTTCTGACTGCCTGACGGCGGCCCTTGAAGATCCCGACAGTGCAATCGGGCTGGTGCTGACCGAATTCGGCGTTTCCGACGATGACACCTTTCCCACCCGGATGGCCGACGGCGCCGTAGCCGCGGCAAAACGGGCAAGCAAGCCCATTCTTGCCGCCAGCTTTTCGACGAGGCACTTTTCGCCTGCCAGGATCTTGCGAATGGAACAGGCCGGACTGAGAGTGCTCGACGGGCTCGAGACATCGCTGACGGCACTCGCCCATTTGTTTGCATGGCGCGACCGTCCTTCGTGGCCGCAGGTTGAGCCCATGCCCGCCGAGACGCGACAGCGGATCGCTTCCGCGCTCGATGCCCTTCGCCCCGCCGACGAGAATGCCGCACTCGACATTCTGGCGCTCGCCGGCCTTCCAACCGTCGACCGACACTTGGTGGTGTCGGCCGAGCAGGCCGAACGCGCGGCGGCCGAATTCGGTATGCCGGTCGTCCTGAAAAGTGCTGAAGCCCTCCTCCACAAGACCGAGGCCGACGGCGTTGTCCTCGACCTGCGCGACGGGCCGGCGGTCCGCGCGGCCTATGATGATCTTGCCCATCGCCTCGGGCCGCGCGCGCTCGTGGCGCCTATGGTTCGCGGCGGAATCGAGCTTGCCCTTGGCGCGCTGGTCGATCCGGTTTTCGGGCCGATCGTCATGGTGGGCGCCGGCGGAACAGCCGCGGAAATCCTGTCGGATCGCCGCTTCGCACTCGCCCCGGTCAGCGAGGCCGAGGCTCTTGCCATGATCGCGTCGCTCCGCGTCAGCCCGCTGCTCGATCCTCTTCGGGGCAAACCCGGCATCGATCGGCACGCCGTGGCGAAGGCGGTGAGCGAGCTGTCGGTGCTGGTGGCCGCCTTTCCCGAGCGCATCTGCGAGATCGACGTGAACCCTCTCATTGCCACGCCCTATGGCTCCACCGCGGTTGATGCGGTGATCCTTCCTGCCAACTCCATGGATGACCCAAGATGAATTTGAAACCGCCGGTGGTGGACGTCAGTGACATTAAGCGCATCGTGTGCGTGGGAGGCGGTCTGATCGGTGCGGGTTGGGCCGCGCATTTCATACGAGCGGGACTTGATGTGGTCGTCTACGATCCGATGCCGGAACGCGAAAGCTACCTCCGAAATTATCTGGACGCGGCCATGCCGACCTTGCGGACGCTCGGCCTTGCCCCGGGTGCTTCATCCGATCGGCTGCACTTCACTTCAAATCTCGGCGAAGCACTCGCCGGCGCCCATTTCGTGCAGGAAAGCGCCATCGAGGACCGTGACGCGAAGACAGAACTTCTCGGCCAGATAGACGCCATCCTGCCGCGGCACGTTGTCATCGCCTCCAGTTCGTCGGGCTTCCTGGCGCAGGACATTCGGCGCCGAGCCAAGCATGGCGAGCGGATTATTATCGGCCATCCATTCAATCCCCCGTTCCTGATCCCGCTGGTGGAAATCGCTGGCGGCGACAACGCCATCAAGGCGGCAACCGTAGCCACGGCATTCTACAACGCCACCGGCTGTGAAGTGGTCGAACTGGATCGCGAGATCGACGGCTACATCGGCAACCGCATCCAGTTCGCGGTGTTCAAGGAAATCCTCTATATGTGGTCCAAGGGCGTTGCGGACCTCGCCACGCTCGACCGCGCCGTCAAGGCTGGACCGGCGATACGATGGGCAGCCTTGGGTCCATCGGCGGTGTTTTTCCTGGGCGCGCGCGACCCGACCCTCTATCAGGAATTTGTTTCCCTCCTACTGTGCGAATTGAACAGCGGCTACACAGCGCCGGGCGATTTCAATCCGGATGACGCGCTGATGAAACGCTATGCCGACGAGGTCGTCGCGACGTTTGGCCACGGTGGGCAGAAGCAACTGCAAACCCTGCGTGATGAGGGTGTCGCCAGTATCCGCAATGCGCTGGTCAACCACTGATGGCGTGGGAAATCACCTGGCAGGGACAGGTCGAGAGCGACTGGCTCGATGAACTCGACCATGTCAATTTCCTTGCCTACCAGCGCGTTGCCGAGAAGGGAGGCGAGGTGTTCTGGACGGCTGTCTCTGGGGGACTCGGCTTCAAGGAGAGGCACGGCACCGAGTATGTCCTGCTCGAAATCCATGTCCGGTACCTCGGCGAGCTTCGCCTGGGTGAGGTGGTGACGCTCGAAACGGCGCTTCTTGCCCACGACGACAAACGTTATCAGCTTCTCCATCGGCTAAGCCGCGACAGTCACGTAGTCTGCACCGTCGAGACCGTCAACCTGGCGTTTGACTTGACGACGCGTCGTTCGATGGCCTTCGGTCCAGGGACACGCGCGGCGCTAGACACGCGGTCATCCAAGCTGGACGGCGTACAGGCCGAACTCCCCCTCAAACGGATGAGGACCATCGCATGACCGACACAACGGTTATCGCGCAAAGACTGGGACCCGTTCTTGAAATCACGTTGAACCGCCCGCCGGCAAACGCGATCAATCGCGCGACAAGCCGGGCGCTGCACATCGGGCTGAAGATGCTGCAGGACGATCCAAACCTTCGCGTGGGACTGATTATCGGAGCGGGCGAGCGTATATTTTCCGCCGGGTGGGATCTAAAGGAGGTGGCCGAACCAGGATTTGATCCCAAACTCGACAACCACCCGGAGCTTGGACACGGAGAGGGTGGATTCGCGGGCATCGTCGAATATCACGCTCTGCTCAAGCCGGTGATCGCGGCCGTGAATGGCGCAGCCATCGGGGGCGGATTTGAGATAGCGCTCGCCTGTGACGTGATCATGGCCTCCGAAAACGCTTTCTTTCAACTGCCGGAGATGCAGCGCGGCTTCCTGGCCGACGCAGGCGCCGTACAGCGGCTGCCCCGCAAGATTCCCTACAATGCAGCTGTCGAGATGCTGTTGAGCGGACGACGCGTATCGGCCGAGGAGGCACGCGGTTGGGGTCTTGTCCATGAACTTCACCCGCAGGAAGCCTTGCGTGACGCAGCCAGAGCCTATGCAGCGCAAATTGCGAATGGTGCACCACTTGCGCTACAGGCGCTGAAGGAAGTTCTGCGCCATACCGAGTCTATGTCGGTTGTGGAAGCCCTTGGCGTGACCAAACCCGGGCGTAGTGGGTTAGCTATGTACGAGCGCATGTCGAAGTCAGATGATTTTCTTGAAGGGGCTCGGGCCTTTGCAGAAAAGCGAGCACCGAACTGGAGCGGTTCTTAGGGTCCACTTCCGCTCATTTCTGTAAGCTCTGATTACAAATATGATAGAAAAGATCATATTGTTACGTCTGTCGCTTTCCCCATAATTAGCGCAGCACGCTTTATTAAACTGGTCTTTATCGCTGAAGAATCAATGATAAATCGCCGATGTACAGAGATGTGCTTGTACACTATGGGTTACAGGAGAGCATGATGTTCGTACGATCAATTGATGACTTGCGCGACACCGCGCGAGATGTGGATTGGGGGAACGGTAAGAGCTACCGGTTGCTAGTCGAATCTGACGGCATGGGCTTTGGGGTCTGCCACACAGTGGTGAAGGCGGGGAGCGAGGCGCTGTTGCAATATCGCAAGCATTTGGAAGCCTGCTACTGCATCGCGGGCCATGGCGAAGTCGAAGATATGAACGGAACGATTTACCCAATCAAGCCTGGTGACATCTATGTGCTGAACGAGCATGACCGGCACTATCTGCGCGGCGGCAAGAATGAAGATTTGATTCTGGTCAGTGTTTTCAATCCACCGCTCAAAGGTACCGAACGCCACGACCTAAAAAATCCTGATGGCTCAGCCTACTGACCTGCAAAGTGACGCTCAGTAACCACAGGGCCTTCAGCATTTCCTTGGTGCCATAACGAGATGGTTGGTCGACTCGCCCAATACAGCAAATTGGGTGGGTCGAACAGCATCGCCACCAGCCTTGTCTTATCGCCACCAGTTGGCGAGCAATCGCTCGTCCAGTGCTGCGAGACGATTGATGCCGTCAATCTCAACCAAGTCGCCAAATGTTACCGCAGTCACGGGAGGAACCGCTCGATGGCATCGGCGCCTTGCCGACACGTTCGACTTCCTAAATCACGTTCGCAAAAGCTCAACTCAACAAGAAATCTGTCGGTACCTGCTTCGTTACGCTGAACGATTTGGCACTACGAACCTGCTGGCAGGACCAATTCCTCCACGTCGCGCCCTGAAACGTGAGCAGGTTTCACATGTGCTGCTTGACGCCTGGCCAGAACAATGGTCCGAGCGCTATTTTTCGAAGGGTTACCTTTATCGCGATCCAACCATTCAACTTGTAAATCGCGGCAACGCGCCCTTCCTTTGGAGCGAAATCGATAAGGTGTGTGAGGTCTGTCCGTATGGTCGCCGGATCAGGAATCTTGTGCGTGAGGCCGGTTGTCGTTATTGACTGACGAACCTTTCGCCGAAGACGACAGCGAATTGTGTCCTTGCCTCGAACCACTCGCGCGGGGCGCGTTTCCATTCCTCGGCGGCGTGGTTAAGAACGAAATATAGCAGCTTCATCGCGGCGTCGTTCTCGCCATTTTGGGCGACGAGATCGACCATTGCATGGCCTCCACCGGGCAGTCGGCATTGCTGCCGGCAATAACCAGCGAGGCACACCAGGAAGCGTTTCGCGCGTGGGAGTTGAGCACCGGCTGACATCTGGCCGTGGAACTGTGAGGTCGTGCTTGGGTCAGAAGCGAGCGCGTCCAGCCTGAGTCGGCCACGTCCCGGCCCTCCATCCCCAGATGTGGGCGCCAGTGAATCGTCTCAATACATTTTGACAATAACCTTGGCCCCACCGCACGGGCCTTAATCCGCACTACCCGTAAAAGTCAGGCACTCACAAGTCGGACAATGGTGTCTATATTGAACTCTAGGCGCTCGTTGAGGGCATTCTTGTCCATCAGGTCACGCTCGAAGATAATTGAACCTGTGAAGCGGTTCGTCAGATAATAATATCCGATCGCGGCGATCGTAATGTTCAACTGCACAGGGTCGATCCCGGCCCGAAAATCCCCGCTGCTCACGCCCCTCTCAAGGATGCTTGACACCATGGCGACGAATTTTCGGCTGGCGGTCTTGATCAGCTCAGACTTCTTCACATGCTTTGCGCGGTGAAGGTTCTCGCTGTTGACCAAGGTGATAAACTCAGGATTCTTCAAATAATATTGCCATGTAAACCGCACGAGGCGTTCAAGGGCATCCCTGGGTTCGAGGTCGTCGAGATGAAGTTTCTGCTCGGCTGTGCGGATGTCCATATAGGCGTTTTCCACAACCGTCTGAAAGAGACCGTCCTTGCTGCCGAAATAATGATAAATCATACGTTTGTTGGATTTGGCTTTCGCTGCGATAACATCAACGCGGGCGCCGCCGAGGCCATTCTTGGCGAAATCGCTCTTTGCTGCCTCCAGGATGCGAAGCTTGGTCGCTTCGGCATCCCGAAGCCGCTTCTTCTTGGCGACATTGCCTGATTTTTCGGACGTGGCGTCCACTTTGGTCGCTCCCTTGATTCCGGTTCCAGCGCGTAGGCGACGATCGATCATACGCTGAAAGTCATTTCAATTGTTCGAGAAAGTCAACAGGCCGCGCATTGCGCAGGCGCTTGACTCTCGCTCGTTCAGGAAGTAACTAGATGGTGCATTAAGTGACTAGGGGAGCAGTTTGGACGGCCAGGCTCTCGACGTTGCTCAATAGGTGCCCGCGCCTGCGGGTCGTTGCCAAATGGGAGGTAGCATGTCGACTTTCATCAAGGATTTCATCGAGCGCGAGACCATCAACCGGCGCAATTTCCTGCTCGCCACGGCTGCCGGCATGGGAGCCATGGCCGTGCCATTCGGCTTGGGCGGCGCCGCTCAGGCGGCTCTCACTGACCCGGCGATCGCCTGGTCCTACCGCGACCGCGCCTCGGCTTACTGGAACTCGATCGTGTCGGGTGGAGAGGCTTTCGTGGAATCCCTCGGCAAACCGAAGGATTCCCTCGTCTCGCTGATCAACGAGGGCTCCTCCGAAAAGTCGCTGGCCGACATCAAGGCGTTTCTTGCCAAAACCAACGGCAAATGCGCAATCGCCTGCGATGCCAACGACAGCCCGAACGCCCGTCCCGTGGTCGAGGCGGTGCGGGATGCCGGGGCCTACATTTCCACGATCTGGAACAAGACCGACGACCTGCATCCTTGGGACATCGGCGACAATTACGTCTCGCACATGACATGGTCGGACGAGAAGCCGGCCGAGCAGACGGCGCGTATCCTGTTCGAGGCCATGGGAGGCAAGGGTGGCGTCGTGCATCTGGGCGGCATTGCTGCCAACAATCCGGCCATCGAACGCCTCAATGGCTTGAAGAACGCGTTGAAAGATTTTCCCAACATCGAGCTTCTCGATGCCCAGCCCGCCGATTGGGACACGACCAAGGGTACGGAGTTGATGGCGTCTTTCCTGACCCGTTTCGGCGACAAGATCACCGGCGTTCACTGCGCAAATGACAATATCGCCTATGGCGTGATCGAGGCCCTACGCGCCGAAGGCATCGAGAATATGCCGATAGTGGCCTATGACGGAAATCCGGAGGCGGTGAAGCTCGTCATGGACGGCAAGCTCCTGGCGACGGTCTTCACCAATCCGCACTGGGGCGGCGGCATCACGGCGGCGCTCGCTTACTATGCAGCGACCGGCGCCTTCAAACCCTCCGAAGAGCCGAAGGAACACCGCGAATTCTACGGCCCGACGATCCTCATCTCCAAAAAGGATGCCGCGGACTTCAAGGCCAAATATCTCGATACCGTTCCGTCCTACAACTGGAAGGACTTCTGGGGTCCGGGCAACGGGCAGATTAAGTACAAGTAATACGAAGCTCGATCGGGCGGCCCTTTTTCAGGGCCGCTCCCTTCCACAACGGCACGCTTGGACGGGAGGCCGAAGTTGCCACGTATCCTCACGCGCGAGAACGCGATCCGCTGGGCACCTTTCCTGGTGCTTCTCGCGCTCATAGTGCTGTTTACGGCGATAAACCCTTCGTTCCTGTCGCAGCGCAACTTCGCGCGCATCGCGATCGCGGCTACGCCCGCGCTCATGGTGGCGGTCGGCGTGACCTTCATCATCGTCATGGGGTCCATCGACCTCTCGATGGAGGGCGTCGTTTCGCTGACGGCGGTCCTGTTCTGCTTCCTGATGCTGGCGTTCGGCGGAACGCTCGCGTCGGGCGGCTGGATAGCGATACCGGTCATCTTGGCCGTCGGCGCCGCGATCGGCCTTGTGAATGGCCTCGTTCACGTCAAGCTGAAGATACCATCCTTCATGGCCAGTCTCGCGCTCGGTTTCGTTGGCACGGGCGCCGCCATCCTGCTGACTGGCGGCGACATCGTCAAATTTAACGACCCGACGTTCCGCGCCTTGCTGACCTGGCGCATCCTGGGGTTTCCCTTGATGGTTTATGTCGCGGGCCTGTGTCTCGTTCTCGCCTGGTTCATCCAGGCCCATACCCGCCTTGGACGCTATTTCTACGCGGTCGGCGGCGGCGAGGAACTCGCCCATGCCTCGGGCGTGCGGGTGCGGCAGGTGAGGATGGCGGGGTTTTCGCTTGCCGGCTTCTTCTACGCGATAGCCGCGATCCTGCAGGTGGCGAAGCTCGGCCAAGCAGAATCGGTCACGGGGTCCAATTTCATGTTCATGTCGATCACTTCAGTCGTGGTTGGCGGCGTGGCGCTGTGGGGCGGCGTAGGTGGAGTGTGGAACACGCTCGTCGGCGTCCTTATTGTCGCGGTGATCAACAACGGCATGGTGGTCATCGGTCTGCCCGACTTCCTGCAGGCCGCCGTTCTCGGACTGCTCGTCATCATCGCGGTCATCCTGTCGACGGACCGGCGCTCGGTCGCGTTCGTCAAGTGAGGGCGCCATGTATGAATTGAGAGCCGTCGAAAAGAAGTTTCCGGGCGTCAGGGCGCTGAAATCCGTCGACTTCTCCATCAGTCGCGGTGAGATCGTCGGGCTGGTGGGCGAAAATGGCGCCGGCAAATCCACGCTCATGAAGGTGATTTACGGCGCCTATCAGCCCGATGGCGGCGAAATCCTCATCGATGGCAAGCCTGTGCGGTTCAGCGGCCCCCGCGATGCCATGGAAAGGGGCATCGGCATGGTGTTCCAGGAGCAATCGCTGATCACCAACCTGTCGGTGATGGAGAATATCTTCCTGGGCTACGAAGACCAGTTTTCGCGCTTGGGCATGGTCAACTGGAAGGCAATGGCTAAAGCCGCCAGGAAGCAGCTCGCCAAGGTCAAGCTAGATATTGACCCGCGCGCGGTCACCTCAAGTCTTTCCTTCGCGCAGCGGCAGCTTGTGGAACTGGCCAAGGTGCTGACCCTGGAGGAACGGGTGCAGGGTCATCTGGTCGTCCTGCTCGACGAGCCGACCTCGGTGCTGGCGGAGGAAGAGGTAAAGCTGTTGTTCAAGCTCGTGCGGGAGCTGACGGCGCGCGCTTCATTCATCTTCGTGTCCCATCGCATGGACGAGGTGATGGAGCTCTCGGACCGCATCTACGTGATGAAGGACGGTCAGGTGGTTGACGTCGTCTCGCGCGGCGCGGCGACGCCGGTGGCGATTCAGCACAAGATGGTCGGCCGCCACGTCGACAAGGAATATTATCGTGAGCAGCGGCAAAAGCCCTACGACGCAACGAAGCCTCTGGTCGAGCTGTCGGATGTCAGCCTGCCCGGACGGGTCCGCGACATCTCGCTGACGCTGCATGCCGGCGAGGTGCTGTGCCTGGTCGGCACCGAGGGTTCCGGCCGCGAAGCGATCCTTCGAACCATTTACGGCATGCGCGCGCCCATCAAGGGCACTCTGAAGGTCAAAGGCGAGATCATCCCCAGGCTGACGGCTCGCGCTGCGGTGGAACGGGGCGTCGGCTATGTACCGCGCGAGCGCAAGGTCGAAGGGATCGTGGCCGGCATGAATGTCTACGAGAATATGACGCTATCGCAAATGCCGCGCTACGCTCGGATGGGTTGGCTCGACGTGGCCGACGAGCGTGCCCTTGCCAGGACATGGATCAGCAAGCTCTCCATCAAGGCAAGTTCAGAATACGCCGATTGCGGCAACCTGTCCGGAGGCAACCAGCAGAAGGTCGTGCTCGCCAAATGGCGGTCGGGCGGCTCCGATATCATGCTTCTCGACCATCCGACCCGAGGCCTGGATATCGGCGCCAAAGAGGATGTGTACGATATGATCAGGGAGATGTGCGACGATGGGGTCGGCGTCATCCTCGTCGCCGACACGCTCGAGGAGGCGATCGGTCTTTCCCACACCATCGTCGTCATAAAGGACGGTGAGATCCAGAAGCGCTTCGACTGCGTTCCCGGCTCCAAGCCGACGCTCTACGACCTTCTGCACTACATGATCTGAGAGGCCGCATGGACATCCAACGCCTCAAGCCACACTTCCCCTGGATCACCCTTCTGGTCCTGGTCACGATCGTCGGCATCGCCGATCCGAGCTTCCTGAAGCCGGCCAATCTGCTGAGCCTTGCAGGCGATATCGTGCCGCTGTTCATCATGGCGCTGGGACTGACCTTCGCGATCTACATCGGCGGCATCGACCTGTCGGCACAGTCGATGGCGAACATGATCACCGTGGTTGCCTCGGTCTATCTGGCGTCGCTGGGCATATGGGTTGCCGCGCTGTGCATCCTTGCAGGCTTCGCGCTGGGCACCCTCTCCGGCTACCTGACCACCCGCATGTACGTTCCCTCCTTCATTTCGACGCTGGCCGTCGGCGGCGTGTGCTTCTCGGTGGCGCAATGGCTGTCTGGCAATCGAGCCCTGAACATGGACGCAACACAGCGCAACGAAACCTTCGGCTGGATGATCGGTCGAACCGGCATCGTGCCGCACGAGCTCTTCATCGCGCTCGGCCTGCTGGCAATCTGCCTGATCATAGAACGGCGCACCATCCTCGGCAGGGCGCTGAAGGCCGTGGGCGCCGGCGAACTGGCCGCGGCCGCGTCCGGCCTCAACGTCGCCCGCTACAAGATCCTCGCCTTTGCCATATCGGGAGCGCTGGCCGCAGTGGCTGGGCTGCTCTTTTCCGTCAAGCTGTCGGGCGGCGCGCCGACGATTGCCAACGGCTTCCTTCTGCCGGCCATCGTCGCGGTGCTTGTCGGCGGGACGCCGCTGACGGGCGGCGTCGGCGGTGTACTCAACACCGCGATCGGCACGCTGATCGTGGCGGTCATCCGTGCCTCGATGCTCTATTTCGGCATCGCCGCGACGCAGCAGCAAATGGTCTTTG
The DNA here is from genome assembly GCF_006442775.1 of Mesorhizobium sp. B2-4-6. Taxonomy (NCBI): domain Bacteria; kingdom Pseudomonadati; phylum Pseudomonadota; class Alphaproteobacteria; order Hyphomicrobiales; family Phyllobacteriaceae; genus Mesorhizobium; species Mesorhizobium sp. B2-4-6. The sequence goes on along the minus strand of NZ_VFVI01000009.1, from coordinate 13,528 downwards.
GTCTAGTGCTGATCGTCGCGATCGCTTTGACCATCGACCGCTCCAAACTTCGCACCGTGAAGTGAGACACGCCATGGCAACAATGCGCGCGGCCGTTCTGACAGCTCCGCACCGTTTCGACCTGCGTGAGATCGCCATACCGGAGATTGGCCCCGACGACGCCTTGATCCGCGTCTCGCGGACCGGTATATGCGGCACCGACATCCATATCTTCAACGGTCACTATGCCGCCGACCGGCTGCCGCTGGTGCCTGGCCACGAGTTTGCCGGGACCGTCGCTGCGACGGGCGAGCGTGTGAAGCATATCAAGCCAGGTACGACCTGCGTCGCGGACGTCAATATCGGCTGTGGCGAGTGCTATTGGTGCCGCCGCAACGAGATCCTCAACTGCCCCTCGATGACGCAGGTGGGCATCGGGCGCGACGGCGCGTTCGCCGAATATGTCTGCGTGCCGGCGCGGCTCGTCATAGAGGCGCCGGACGATGTGCCGGTTCAGGTGCTTGCCCTGACGGAGCCAGTGTCTTGCGTGGTGCGCGCCGCGCGCAAGGCGCGCGCGAGTTTCGGCCAGTCGGTCGTGATCCTCGGAGCAGGACCGATCGGCAATCTCCATGTCCAGATGATGCGATTGTGCGGCACCGCCCCAATCATTGTCGCCGACCTGTCGGAAGACCGTTGCCGTCTCGCCCTTGAAGCCGGTGCGGATGCAGCCGTTGCCGATCCTGCCCTGCTTAAGGCAGAGGTCTTGAAAAGGACCGGTGGACGGGGGGCGGACCTGGTGATCGAGAGTGTCGGCTCCGCACGGCTCTATGCGCTCGCCTTCGAGCTCATCCGCAAGGGCGGCCATGTCGCTTTCTTCGGCCTTACCGGGCCGCACGACACGGTGCCGGTCGATATCCTGCGCACCATCCTAGAGGAGAACAGTTTGAAGGGCTCGGTCGCCGGCATGGGAGGAGACATGCACGATGCGCTGACACTTTTGTCGCACGGCCGCTTTCGGACCGAGGCGTTCACACGCGCGACTTTCCCGCTCGATGACATCCAGCGCGCCTTCGAGACCCTGACCGAGCGGCCCCAGGATCTCAAGACGCAAATCGTATTGAACTAGGCGCCGGCGCGTTCCGCCCGCAACGGATCGCGGACGGCCGGCGCGCAGCCAGAACGGAGGCATTCCATGCTCGATTTCACTGACCGCGCAGCCCTCCCGGATGCACCGCGCGAATTTGGTTTCTGGTCGGACGGATGCTGGCGCAAAGGCGGCGCCATGTTCGAGCGCCGGTCGCCGGGCCACGGCGTGCCGGTGACGCTTACGCCCAAATGCACGGTGGACGACCTCAATGCCGCCGTCGCCGCGGCGCGCCGCGCATTCGAGGACCGCCGGTGGGCCGGACTGCCAGGGGCCGACCGGGCCGGCGTGCTGCTGAGGACGGCCGACATTCTGCGCCGCCGCCGTGATGAAATCGCCTATTGGGAAGTCCTCGAGAACGGCAAGCCGATCTCCCAGGCGCGCGGCGAGATCGATCACTGCATCGCCGGTTTCGAGGTCGGCGCGGGCGCCGCAAGGCTGTTGCACGGCGACAGTTTCAACAGTCTCGGCGACGGCCTTTTCGGCATGGTGCTGCGCGAGCCGGTCGGCGTGGTCGGGCTCATCACACCATGGAACTTCCCATTCCTGATCCTTTGCGAACGCGTTCCGTTCATCCTCGCCAGCGGCTGCACCGTGGTCGTCAAGCCTTCCGAGGTCACGTCCGCGACGACGCTTTTGCTTGGCGAAATCCTTTCCGAAGCCGGCGCGCCGGACGGCGTCTATAACGTCGTCACCGGATCGGGCCGGACGATTGGTCAGGCTTTGAGCGAGCATCCCGATGTCGACATGCTGTCTTTTACCGGATCGACATCCGTCGGACGCTCATGCGTCCATGCGGCTGCCGACTCGAACTTCAAGAAGCTCGGCCTGGAGCTGGGCGGCAAGAATCCGATCATTGTCTTCGCGGACAGCGACCTCAAGGATGCGGCGGACGGCGCGGCTTTCGGCATAAGCTTCAACACGGGCCAGTGCTGCGTGTCGTCGAGCCGCGTCATCGTGGAGCGCTCGGTCGCTCGCGAGTTTGAGGAAATCCTTGCCGCCAAGATGGCCAAGATAGTCGTTGGCGATCCGCTGCAGACGAAGACGCAGGTCGGAGCCATCACCACCGATGCGCAGAATTCAACCATCCTGAGCTATATCGACAAGGGCAAGGCCGAAGGGGCGACGCTTGTCGCCGGCGGGCAGGCCCTGGATCTTGGCGGCGGCCAGTATATCGCGCCAACGTTGTTTTCGGGGGTCACACCCGGGATGTCGATTGCTCGCGACGAAATCTTCGGGCCCGTCCTGTCGTCCTTCCATTTCGACACGGTCGAGGAGGCCATCAGTCTCGCGAACGATACGGTGTATGGCCTGGCTGCCAGCGTGTGGACAAAGACCATAGACAAGGCACTGGTGGTGACGCGGCGCGTGCGCGCCGGCCGGTTCTGGGTGAACACGATCATGGCCGGAGGGCCAGAGATGCCGCTCGGCGGGTTCAAGCAGTCCGGATGGGGAAGAGAGGCCGGAATGTACGGCGTGGAGGAATACACACAGGTGAAGTCCGTCCACATCGAGGTCGGCAAGCGTGCGCACTGGATCAAGTGATGACGACAGGTTTCGACTATGTGATCGTCGGCGCAGGCTCTTCGGGTTGCGTGCTTGCCGCGCGCCTGTCCGAGAATCCGGCTGTAAGGGTCTGTATCATCGAGGCCGGCGGCAAGGACAGCCATCCCTACATCCATATGCCGGTCGGCTTCGCCAAGATGACCACGGGGCCGCTCACCTGGGGGCTGGTGACGGCGCCGCAGAAGCATGCCGACAACCGGGAAATTCTTTATGCCCAGGCGAAGGTTCTCGGCGGCGGTTCGTCCATCAATGCCGAGGTCTATACCCGCGGGCACGAGACCGATTACGACCGCTGGGCGAACGAGGAAGGCGCGGACGGCTGGGCGTTCAAGGACGTCCGGAAATATTTCCTCCGTTCCGAGGGCAACAGCATACTCTCCGGCAAGCTCCACGGCACCGACGGACCTCTCGGGGTGTCGAACATACCCGATCCGAACGTGGTCTCGCGCGCATTCGTCCAGAGCTGCCAGGAATACGGGCTGCCCTATAATCCAGACTTCAACGGTGCGAAGCAGGAAGGCACCGGCATCTACCAGATCACGACGCGCAACAACCGCCGCTGCTCGGCTGCCGTGGGCTACCTCAAGCCTGCCCTGACACGCCCAAACCTGACGCTGATCACAGGGGCGCTGGTCCATCGCGTCGTCTTCAAGGGCCGCCGGGCCGTTGGCGTCGAATGCTCGGTCGGCGGCTCGCTGAAGGTCATAAACGCCGACAGCGAAGTGCTGGTCACCTCCGGGGCGATAGGCACGCCGAAGCTGATGATGCTGTCAGGCGTCGGCCCTGCCGATCACCTTCGTCACCATGGCATCGAAGCGATCCAGGATCTGCCGAGTGTCGGGCAAAACCTTCAGGATCATTTCGGCATCGACATCGTGGCCGAGCTGAAAGGCCACGATTCACTCGACAAATACAACAAGACCCACTGGATGCTGTGGGCCGGCATCCAATACACGCTGTTCAGGACCGGGCCGATAACGTCAAACGTGGTCGAGGGCGGCGCCTTCTGGCATTCCTCGGGGAACCATATGGGTACGGTTCCTGATCTGCAGTTCCATTTCCTGGCGGGAGCCGGCGCGGAGGCAGGCGTGCCGTCGGTTCCGAAAGGATCGTCCGGCATCACATTGAACAGCTATACGCTGCGCCCGAAATCGCGCGGGAGCGTGACGCTCCGCTCGCCGGATCCACGCGACAATCCAATCGTCGACCCCAATTTCCTCGCGGAGCCCGACGATCTGAGAGTGTCGGTCGAAGGCATCAAGATCAGCCGGGAGATATTCAATCAGCCTTCGCTGCGCAAATTCATCAGGGAGCTCCGCTTCCCGGATTCCGCCGTGCGCTCGCAATCGGATTACGAAGCCTATGCACGGCGCTACGGTCGGACCTCGTATCACCCGACTTGCACCTGCAAGATGGGGAAGGATGCGATGTCCGTGGTCGACCCTCAACTGCGAGTGCACGGGTTGGATGGCATCCGCATCTGCGATAGCTCGGCAATGCCGTCCTTGGTCGGCTCAAACACCAATGCAGCGACAATCATGATCGGCGAGCATGCGTCGGACCTGATCCGAGGCAACCGCTAGCATTTGCCAGTCACCTCGGATCTGCTCGCTCTCCCTGTTCGCGCGCTCAGGCGTCGAAATCCGGTGCATAAGGGATCAGCCGCTTCCCAACAACGCGGTAACCGACGGCATTCATGGCGTCGATGCGGCCCATGTCGATACTCGACAAGGTGAAGTCCATCACGTCGAAATTCGCGCGGATGTTGTCTGGCTTGGTGGACATCGTGTTGATCGGCAAACCCTTCTGCAGGATCCAGCGCAGCACGACCTGGGCGGCCGACTTGCCGTATGTGGCGCCGATATCGGCGAAAAGCGGATGCTTGAAAACCTCGCCGCGCGCGACCGAGCAGTAGGACGATAGAGGGATGCCCGTTTCACTCGCGGCCGCCAGCAGCTTGCGCTGGTCAAGAAGCGGATGGAATTCAACCTGATTTGTTACGAGCGGCACGCCGGTGATCTGCCTCGCCTGCCGCATCATCGCCGCTGTGTAGTTCGAAACTCCGATGGTGCTGGCGAAACCCCGTTCCTGCGCCTCCCGAAGCAGTTCAAGTGAGAGCTTGATGTCGCCTCCTGGCGTCGGCCAGTGAAGAAGCAGGATGTCGACACGATCCAACTTCAGATCCCGCAAAGACTGTTCGACGGATGACATGAACCGCTCTTGCGAGAAGTTCTCCACGGTGACCTTTGTCGTGATGCAGAGCTCGTCCCGAGCTATGCCGCTCTCGGCCAGGGCCAGACCTGTATCGGCTTCATTGCCATAAGCCTGGGCCGTGTCGAAGGCGCGGTAACCTGCATCGATCGCAGCCTCGATCGCCGCACGGAGCGTATCCCCCTTAAGAGGGAAAGTTCCAAACATCCGCTGGTTCGTCTTCTGGAACATGATGTTCATCGAAATCCTCCCACTGGTTGCCGTCGGCGCGGAGCTTGCTTTGAACGCGGCAGACGGTTATAAAAGATATAACTATCTAGTTACTTATTGCCAAGCCTTATGGAGAGGAAACGTGAGCAAGGTCAGGTCCGCAGCGCAGGCCGTCGCCGCGATAGGAGACGGAGCGGTGGTAGCGGTCAATTCGTCATCCGGTCTCCTTTGCCCGGACGCCGTGCTTGAAGCGCTCGGCAAACGTTTCGCGGCCGAAGGAGCGCCGCGCAATATCACCACCATCCATCCGATTGCCGCGGGCGACATGTTCGGCACCAAGGGCGTCGACCACATCGCCCTGCCGGGCTTGATCAGCCGCATCATCGGCGGCTCATATCCATCGGGGCCTACCAATGCCGAGCCACCGCTGATCTGGCAGCGCATTCTCGCTGGCGAGGTGGCGGCCTGGAATTTCCCCTCAGGCGTCGTATTCGACATGCTGCGCGAGGGCGCGGCGCACCGACCGGGTGTGTTGACCAAGGTAGGCATGGACACCTTTGTCGATCCGGCACTCGAAGGCGGGGCCATGAACGACGCGGCACGGAAGTCACCGATCGTGCAGCGTGTGGAGTTCAACGGCGAGACATGGCTCCACTTCCCACCCCTCAAGCCGGACGTGGCGATCATCCGGGCGACGACGGCGGACGAGAAGGGAAATCTTACCTTCGAGCAGGAAGGGGCAACTCTCGGTGCGATGGAGATGGCGCTTGCGGCGCGCAATTGCGGCGGCATCGTCATCGCCCAGGTCAAGCGGGTCGCGGCTCAAGGTACGCTGCGGCCGCATGAGGTGCGGGTCCCCGGAATCCTGGTGGACTTCATTGTCGAAGCTCCGGATCAACTGCAGACCACGGGAACCGCATACGATCCAGCCATATCGGGCGAACTGTTCCGGCCCCTGCGCACATTCCGTACGCCTGAATACAATGTCTCCAAGGTCATCGCACGCCGGGTCGCGCAGGAGCTTCGAGCGGGCTGGGCCGTCAACATCGGCTTCGGCATCTCCGCCAACGTGCCTCGCATCCTGATCGAGGAGGGCCTGCACGGTGCAGTCACCTGGGTGATAGAACAAGGTCCGGTGGGCGGCGTGCCGCTGCTCGATTTCAAATTCGGCTGCGCCTCCAACGCAGAGGCCTTCGTCGCTTCCCCCCACCTTTTCACATACTTCCAGGCCGGCAGCTTTGACTGTTCCCTGCTGTCGTTTCTCGAGATCGGATCCGACGGGTCCGTGAATGTCTCGCGGCTTTCGTCGACGCCGCACCGCACAGCCGGCGCCGGAGGCTTCGTGGACATCACCTCGCGGGCGCGTAAGATCGTGTTCTCGGGCAATTTCAATGCAGGCGCGAAAATGCGGCTGGAAAACGGAAATCTGGTCATCGACAAGGAAGGCAAGGTCGCCAAGATCGTGCCGAAGGTGGATCAGGTCAGCTTCTCGGGGGCGCGCGCCCGCAGCCAGGGCCAGGACGTCACCTATGTGACGGAAAGATGCGTCATCCGGCTGGCGGCCGACGGCTTGGTCGTCACCGAAATAGCCCCCGGGCTCGACCTGGAACGCGACATCCTGCGGCAGGCGGCGGCTCCTCTCGCGGTCTCGCCGGCACTGAAGCTGATGGACGCGGCGTTGTTCCTCGACCAGCCGATCGGGTTGCGGCTGTGAGCGATCCCCGTCTCGACCTCAGCTTCGACGGAGCGGTCGCGCGTATGACCATCCGCCGGGCGGAGAAGCTCAATGCGCTCGATGCCGCAATGGTCGATGCGCTCGTGCCGCTGTGCAGGGCGGTGGAGCGTTCCGGGGCGAAGGTGCTGATCCTGACCGGCGAGGGCGACAAGTCATTCTGCGCGGGCGGCGATGTCGCCGCCTGGAGCGCCCTCGGTCCAGCGGAGTTCGCACGCCACTGGATCCGCGATGGCCACGCCGGCTTAGACGCTCTCGCCAGGCTTTCGCAGCCGGTCATTGCCGTCCTGAACGGACACTGCCTCGGCGGAGGCCTGGAACTGGCGGCCTGCGCCGACTATCGGATTGCAGAAGGCCACGCCCGTATCGGCCTGCCTGAAACCAGCCTCGGGATCATACCCGGCTGGTCGGGCACCCAGCGCACGGCTCGCCGTTTCGGCCCCCAATTGGTCCGGCGCATGTCGCTCTTCGGCGAGGTCTATTCCGCCGACGAGGCCTTGAGACTGTCGCTTGTCGACAAGGTGGTCGACAAGGGGAGCGGCCTCGCGGCGGCCGAGGACCTTGCCGCCATCGTTGCAGGCAGGTCCGCTACCGCCACGGAGCTTGCCAAGATGCTCATCAACGCTGCCGAAGGCGAGGAACGGGAGCGTGTTCTGGATGCGTTTGCCGGACGTATCGCCGCCGGCAGCGACGACCTTCGGGCGGGCTTGGCTGCCTTCCGGGAAAAGGGCCTCCGGTCGAGAGATTGATCCCGGGACAGATCTGAACGCGGTAGCAGTCTGTTTCGCAGGGTGGCTGACCGCTCAAGAGTCCCTCGAACCTGGGATCCCGCATGGCTGCGAGTACTGCCCCGGCTGCCTCGCCTCTGTCTTCAACAAACGGAGCGGAAACGCTCCACGCAGGCGTCCAGCACGTCCCCGGGGTCACGCTTCCACCAATTCTGCGCCGAGAACACCTCCACCTCGCACGGTCCGTCGTAGCCGACCGCTTCCACCGCCGCGCGGATCGCCTTCAGGTCGGCCACGCCGTCTCCCATCATGCCGCGGTCGAGCAGCACGTCTCGTGTCTGCGCCAGCCAATCGCATAGGTGATAGCCGAAAATGCGTTTCGGCCCGGCCCGCAGCAGCTCGCCGGCCAGCGCGCGATCCCACCAGACGTGATAGACGTCGACGGCGACGCCAACATTGGGTGCGTGAATGGCAAGGCAAAGATCGACCGCGTCGCGCATCGTCACCAGGCAGGAGCGGTCGCCACCATAAACCGGATGCAGCGGCTCGAGAGCCAGGCGAACGTTGCTGGCCGCCGCGTAGGCCGCGGCTTCGGCGACACGATCCGCGACCAGCTTGAGGCTCTCGCCGATGCCTTTCGTTCCCGGCTCGACCCCGCCGCAAACGATGGTCAGGACAGGCGCGCCGAGACCGGCGGCCATGTCGATCGCGGCGCGGAAATCGTCCATGATCGCCGCGCGGCCGGACAGCGCCAGCGGGCCGGTGAGGTAAGGCGCGCGGCACAGGCCGACGACACTCAGGCCGGCCGCGCGAACCCGCTCGCCGATCTCGACGGCACGGCCGCCGATTTCGCGACGCCAGAAGACAATGCCGCCGAACCCTCGTTCGGCACAGGCTTCGATCACACGCTCGACCGACCAGCCCGCCCCGCGCCCGTCCAGATTATGGCCGAGCGTCGCTGTGTTCAGCGCCAGCCCGGAATGATCCTTCGCAAAATCGCGCATCATCCTAAATGGAGAACATAAAGAGCTAGCAGCTTGCGCATGCGTGCGGCCGCCAGTTCCGGATCTCCAAGCAGGCCGCACCCGTCGGCCAGCTTGAACACCTCCACGAAATAGGGCAGCGGCCGCATCGACTGGGCGCCCGCGAGCATGATGAAATGATCCTGGAACCCGTTCAGCCAGGCTAGGAACACGACCCCTGTCTTGTAATATTGCGTGGGCGCTCGAAAGATCAGGCGCGCGAGCGGCAAGGTCGGATCCAGCGTGGCGTGGAAGCCTTGGATATCGCCCCGGCCGAGCCGATCGATGGCGTAGGCGGCGGCCGGCGCCAAAGGGTCGAAGATGCCGAGAAGGGCATGCGAGAATCCCTGTTCGTCGCCCGCGATCAGCTCCGGATAATTGAAGTCGTCGCCGGTAAACATCTTCACGCCGGCGGGCAGCCGGCGGCGCATCGCGATTTCCTTCTCCTTGTCGAGGAGCGAAATCTTGATGCCGTCGACCCTGGCGGTGTTGTTTCCGATAATCGCCAAGACCGTCTCGAGCGCGTCCTCGAAGCGGTCGGCTCCCCAATAACCCTTGAGGGCCGGATCGAACATCTCTCCAAGCCAGTGAAGGATCACCGGCCTGTCGCAGCGCGCGAGCACGTCGCCATAGACCGAAACATAGTCGTCCGGCGAACGCGCCACGGCCGCCAGGGCCCGGCTGGCCATGACGATCAATCTGCCGCCAACCTTCTGGATGGCCTCGATCTGCTCGAAATAGGCTCGGCGGACATCGTCGAGCGAACGTGCATCGGTCGGTCCGAGCTGATCGGTGCCGGCGCCGTTGAAGACGAGCGCATCGGGCAGCTCGCTCCTGGTCCTGCGGATGAGTTCCAATGCCGAAGGCCAGTCGAGGCCCATGCCACGCTGCGCGGTGTCCATTGCTTCGGCGATGCCGAGGCCGAGCCCGTGAAGGTGACGCCTGAATGCCATCGTTGTCTTCCAGTCGACGGCTGGGCTGCCGCCGGGATCGCTGGCGCTGAAAGGATCCGCCACGACATGGGCCGCCGACAGCACGGTACGTAGCGCATCGGGCGGCAATCGCGCGGCCGGAATCGTTTTGCCCTGAAGCCGGTAGTCGGAAAGTCTGCCCATGCTATCCGGCAGCTGGATGATCATAGCGTTCTCCCCTGGCGTTGCGCCGCCGTCAGAACCGCGGCACCAGCATGCCCGCATCGACGGCAATGACATGGCCGGTTGTATATGGCAGCTCGCCTGTGGCGAGCGTGGCCATGACGCGACCGACATCCTCCGGTTTGCCGAGGCGGCGGATCAATGTCAGCCCTTCGTCGATGCGGCGCTGGTAAGTCTCGCTGACCGCCCTGGTCATGGCCGTTTCGATCAGACCAGGCCTGATGTCGTAGACGGCGATGTTTTCGCGACCAAGGCGAACGGCGAAGATCTGGCTGACCATCGCGGATCCGGCCTTGGACACGCAATATTCGGCGCGCGGCTCCGCCACCGCCGTGGCATTGGAGGAGGACACGTTGATCAGGCTGTAGAAGCGACCGTCATCGCGCTTGCGGGCAAGCAGCCGCCTGGCCCAGCGCTGTGACAGGAAGAACTGCGCCTTCGTGTTGACTGCCTGGCAGCGCTCATAGCTCTCCTCCGTCACGTCGAGCGGGTCGCCGCGCGAGATGACCGACACGCCGGCATTGTTGATCAGCGTCGACAGTGGCCCGATGACGGCCTCGGCCGCGACGAGCATACTCTCGTGGCCGCCCAGATCGGCGACGTCGCCTGCGACACGCGCGACCGGAACGCCGAGGGCAGCGACAGCAGCTTCGGCGGATTTCAGTTCCTCATCATCGGCCGGACCGTTGAGCGCCACGCCGAATCCGCGCCGGGCGAGCTCCAACGCAGCCGCGAGCCCGATGCCGCGGCTCGATCCGGTGACGAAAGCCGCATGACGCGATCCGACGGTCACGCCCGGGCTCCATGCTTGAGGAGTTCGCGGGCGATGATCATACGCTGGATCTGGTTGGTGCCTTCATAGATCTGCGTGATCTTGGCATCCCGATAGAGGCGCTCGACCTCGAAGCCGCGTATGTAGCCGGAGCCGCCGAAGACCTGCACGGCATCGGCAGTGCGCGCCACGGCTATGTCTCCCGCGAAACATTTGGCGATCGAGCAGGCCTTGGTTGCATTCTCCCCTGCATCGATCTTCTCGGCGGCGCTGCGAACGAGCAGACGGGCCGCCTCGATGTCCTTTGCCATGTCGGCAAGCAGCCACTGCACGCCCTGAAAATCGGCGATCGCCTTGCCGAACTGGCGCCGCTGCTGCGCATAGTCGACCGCGGCCTCAAGCCCGGCCTGGGCAATGCCGACGGCCAGCGAGGCAATGCCGACACGCCCCTTGTCCAGCACGCTCATCATCATGTGGAAGCCGCGACCTTCTTCGCCCAGCAGCGCTTCAGGACCCAGGACGACATCGTTGAAATTGAGCGCGCCGACCTGGCTGGCCCGCTGACCCATCTTATGTTCCTTCGGCCCGCGCTCTATTCCCTTGGCATGCAGATCGACGATGAAGATCGACATGCCGCGATGGCCCGCACGCTTGTCGGTGCGCGCCAGCACGAAACCGACGTCGGCGACCGGCGCGTTGTGGATCCAGATCTTGCCGCCGTTCAGTCGCCACCCGTCTCCGTCGCGCCTTGCGGTGGTGCGTATCCCGGAAACATCGGTGCCGGCTTCAGGCTCGGTGATGCAGTAGGCAGCCTTCTTCTCGGCGCGCATCGCAGGCCCCAGCCACTGCTGCCGCTGCGCCTCGGTGCCATGCTGAACAAGCAAGGTGCTGATCAGTTCGACGAGGCCGCATTGATCGGCGACGGACGCATAGCCGCGCGACAGTTCCTCCATCACCAGCGCATAGGTAAGCGTGTCGAAGCCGGGGCCGCCCATGGCCTCCGGGACGCCTATCCCGAAGAGACCGAGCTCACCCATCTGCTCATATATCTCGCCGGGAAAGCGCTCATCCCGATCGAGCGCCTCGGCAACCGGACGAATGACATCCTCGGCAAATTGGCGCGCCATCTCGCGCACCTGCTGCTGCGTTTCGCTCAGCGGCACGGTCGACCTCCGTATGTAACTATCTAGTTACTACTATGCCGGAATCGCCGCCGACGTCAAGCGGCGGATTTTTGCATCGCGAGGCGTTGCCGCTATCAAGTGCTTGCGGCGCCGCGTGAACTTAAATATAAATAACCAGATGGTTACTAATGGAGGATACCATGAAGCCGTCTGGCAAGCGTGTATTCGGCCGGTCCGGGCTCGAGGTTACGGCCTTCGCGTTCGGAACCGCTCCGATCGGAAATTTCCTTCAGCCCATAGAGGAGCAGACCGCGGACGCCATGATCCAGACCGCATGGGATGCGGGCGTGCGCTTCTACGACACCGCGCCGATGTACGGCCACGGCCTCTCGGAACTGCGAACCGGGCATTCGCTTCGGTGGAAGAAGCGCGACGAGTTCGTCCTCGCCAGCAAGGTGGGCCGGATGCTGAAACCGGCAAAGCGCTCGCAGATCGACTTCGCGCCGTGGTCGAACGCCGCGCCGAACACCATGAATTTCGACTACTCCTACGACGGCACCATGCGGTCGTTCGAGGATTCGCTGCAGCGCTTGGCCCTCGAACGCATCGACATGCTTTTTATCCACGACATCGATCGGTTCACCCGCGGGGACGAGCAGCCGGAGGTCTTCCGGCAGGCGATGGATGGCTGCTGGAAGGCGCTGGAGAAGCTGCGTTCGGAAGGCCTTATAAAGGCGATCGGCGTTGGCGTTAACGAATGGGAGGTTTGCCACGAAGCCCTGAAGCAGCGCGACTTCGACTGCTTCCTGCTGGCAGGTCGCTATACGCTTCTCGAACAGCAGGCCCTGGACGCTTTTCTTCCACTTTGCGTCGAACGTGGCGCGGCGGTGCTCGTCGGCGGGGGATTCAATTCCGGCATTCTGGCCACGGGTGCCGTTCCCGGCGCCAAGTACAACTACTCACCCGCGCCAAGCCACATCGTTGAAAAAGTCGCGAAAATCGAAGAGGTCTGCCGCGCACACGGCGTGCCGCTGCCGGCCGCCGCCTTGCAGTTCGTGGTAGCGCATCCGGCCATCCCCTCCTTCTGCGCTGGCACCCGCACCGTCCAGCAACTCGAGCAGAATCTCTCCTGGTTCAGCTACTCTATCCCGGGCGATTTCTGGAGGGACCTGAAGAAGAAGGGACTGTTGCGAGAGGATGCTCCGGTGCCGGCATGAGTGTCGAGCCCAAGGGGAAATCGCTCACAGGTTTCGGGTTGAGCTACGAAGACGTGGAGATCGGCGACCATTTCGAAACGCCTTCCCGAGAAGTAACGGCAACTGTCATCGAGGCATTCGCGGAAATAACCGGTGACCGGTTCGAAATCCATATGAGCGACGAGGCGGCGCGGCGGCATGGCTTCCCGGCCCGTGTAGCTCATGGCTTGCTCGTGCTGTCTCTTGTCGATGGACTGAAGAACAATGCCGTCGCCCGGTTCAGGGCGGTAGCGTCGCTCGGCTGGACGTGGCGGTTTTCGGCCCCGCTGCTCGCCGGCGATGCCATCCGCGCCGAGGTAGCGGTCGCCGACAAGCGGACCACACGCGATCCGGCCCGCGCGATCCTTCGCCTGCGTTTCGTCGTTCGCAATCAGTGGGGACGGATCGTGCAGGAGGGCGACAACCAGTTGATGGTTTATCGGCGAGATAAAACTTGAGAGCCCGACCCTGCGCGTCAAAGGTGCTGGCCCGCTGTCTGCCTTCAGGCACGACGAAGCTTAACTCTGTGCCGGCATGGAGACGTGAAGCTGCCGTTCGCTGAAATTTTCCCAGACTAGTTGTTTGGTCCCGGCATTTGCTGGAGCGGATTGAGTTTGAAACGTTCCGGTTGTGAGACCCACGCCTTGCAGA
>NZ_VFVI01000008.1:0-316264 GCF_006442775.1 Mesorhizobium sp. B2-4-6 | reverse complement strand
TGTCCGAAAGGACGACCAGGATTCATTCGGTCTCCTTCCCACTTCAAACCATACACCAGAACCAACACACAGGATTCCAGGGTCTGTGCGCGTCGCTTCGCTCCTTGCTCCGCCCTGGAATGACGAAGATCGGAAGCTTACGGCTGATCGCGAACGTTGAGACTTGCACCCCGTTGGCAGTCGGGATGAGATGGTGCCCAGAAGAGGCGTGACAGGGGCAGTATCAAACCGCCTGCCGATCCGGCGCAAAGCCTTACGTACCAAGGGATTGGGGCGTCTGAGCGTCTCCGGGGGTCCGGGTTGTGGTGGACCTCTAAGATGGCCTATTGGTGGACCTCGGTCAAGCCGCTCTTAGCTCTGGTTCGGCCCGGCAAGTGGTGCGGGCTGGTTTACATTCGCAAGCTTTGTCAGCACCTCAATTTCAGCCCTTACTCTGTCTATCTCAGGCCGATTGGCCCGACTAAATTCCGCGAGTTCGACGAACGTGGTGCTGTCCGTTCGCATCGCGTCAAGCTTCTGCAACAGGGGTTCGACGCTCTCGATGTTCGCAATGGCCTTAATCAGGTAATCCGTCATCGTGCTTTGCGTCCACTTCGGCAAGAGCTTCTTGCCGCAGGCTGTGGCGCATGTGTTCAGGAAGTTGAATGTCTCAACCAGCCTCGCCTGCTGTTCTGCCGGCGAGCCGGCTGCCCATAGCCGCTCTTCCATCTCACGTATCTCTGCAGCGAGCTTGAACATTGCTTCGACATCGCGGGATTTTGTCGACGACCGAAGCTCCCGTGCATTGAAAATCAATCCTATCGCAGAGAGGAACACGCCCGCCCCGACAAAGGCTGTCTCCCAGTCGGTTGCCAACGCGCTACCTCTTCGCGTTGTTGCCGCCTGAGCTGCTGCCACTTCCATCCCCGCCACCTTGGCCGCCTGCGCCGCCGCCACTTTGGCCGCTACCAGCGGTCGACGATGTGCCAGCCGCCGAAGCCAGTCCTTGTTGGAGGTTCGCCATAGACGCCCCCTTCTCCAAGTTCACGTACTGCGGTCTACTGGGCGCGTTTTGCGGTCCGCTTGGAACATTTTGCGGTCTGCTGGAGCTGCTTTCCTTGTCGTTTGCCATGTCGCGGCGGTCCTCTCCGGTTGATAACATTCATGTGGGGATGCGACCTGACGTAAGCAAGACGCCCCGACACACCTCTTGGGGCGATGCATCGGGGCAGGGATGGTGTTGCTGGGTGGGTTAGTCGCTGTAGGCTGAACCGTCCTTACGAGCCGCAGCTATGGCTTGGGCATGTCCGTGGAAGACGTGCCACTCGCCCTTGGCTGCAGCCCTGCGCAGCGCTGGGTAGTCCGCCTGGTCGACATGCTCAAGGTACGTCGCCAAGCTCAGCCCATGCTGCCGCAGAACGTTGCGGTCGAGGTGCTGACTGAACGCAGCCACCACGACATCCGCTTCCACCTCCTCGATCCCAAAGGTTTCTCCAGTCGGGATTTCTCCGGTCTCCACGTAGGCGTCGACGATGAACTGCTGCTGTGTCTCGGAATGGGTCTCCCGAAAGCGGTCCAAGCTCTGGTCAGCCATGCGCACAAACTCGGCATGTTGCTTCTCCTCCTTCTGGTCGGCTGTCAGTTCCTCGTCATCGGCCTCGGTCTTCTCGTCGGCCTTACCTTCCCCGGTGGGCAACGGAGCGGCCTCAGCCGCCCCGTCACTCTCGGCCCCCGGGGTTACCTGAAAGACTTCGGCGCGGCGTAGCCACGGGCAGCCAGCCCGTCGACCACGGCCTTGTTGAACTCGGCCTGCGTGATCTGCCCGACCTCGGCCATGTCCTTGGCCTGTCGGTAGGAGACCTCGATTCCGCCGAGAACCCTGACAGTGGTCCTCTCCACCTCTGCCATGGGCGGGATCACCCCGGCGCTCTGCGAGGTGATTACGCGATTGGTGCTGAAGCCCATGCGCTGGGCCTGAAGCTGGGCATTGTTCCGCACGGACAGTTCCACCGCCCGGTCGATCTCTTCCCGCTTGGCGCGCTCTGCCGCCTCGGTTGCCACGGCGTCTTGCTTGGCCCTGTCAGCTTCCGCCTGTGCAGCCTGGGCTCTCATCATAGCCTGAGCCAGCGGCGTGTTGTCGGTCTGATAGACGTAGTTCTGGTCGGTGTTCATTTCATTTCGTTCCTTCTGGGTTGAATGCTGGATTACCCCTTACTCAGGTGAAGGGGATATTGCTGTGGTGGTGAAGGCGTCGCGCGCCTGAGCGCTGATGAAAAGGGGCTCCGAACTTTGGAGACCCCCGGAGGATCGCAGCAAGCCCTCGCCGTTCTCCCGCTCAATGCGGTAGATGATCATTACCGCCGAAGGGTGAACCCATAGGTCGCGGCCTCAGGGTCGCTTTTGTATGGTCCATGCAAAGCTGCTTGGCTTCCCATGACTTTGTTGTCGGCGACGACAATCTTGGCGCCCTCAGGACGCGCGCTGGGTGTGGCCGGTGTGGCCGGTCGAGAAAGCCCGCCGCTGCCTCCGGCGACCCCTTCCCGTGGCGCTGAGCCGGTGGGCCTCATAAAGACCTCGGTCATACCTCGGGCAACCGCTGCCGGCTCCAGCTCTGGGTAGCCATAGACCATGTAGCACCGGTCAGCGACGGTCAGGACATTGGGTATGCCCGTCAGCCGCTCCAGTTCGCTTGACGTCCCCGCCTCGGCCTTCCTGAGGGCTTCAACGATGGCGAGGGCCGTCTCCCGGCTGGGATAGTCTTCCGGTGGCAGGAAGCCTCGCAAGCCGCTCAGTCCGCTGACGCTCATGCCCGGTTCCCCTTCGATGTCATTCGGCCCATCCGGTAGAGGTACGCGATGGGCGACCCTTCGGGGTTCACCGTCTCGTCATCCACCATGTGCGGGTCGAGGGTCCCCATGGCAACAAGCCGGTCGATGGTCTGGTGATACTGCTTCACTTGCTCAGGGCTCATCGCCCGCCATTCCTCCTTACGTGGTTGGATCACGACGCCCTCGGCAGTCTTCCGCCTCTGGTCCCGCCGCGCCTTTGCTTCCTTCAATGACTTTGTTCGGCGCATCTTCGCGCGCTGTGATAGTGCCTCGTCGGGTATCACCCGCTGGCCTTTGATGGGGTCGAGCGTCAGCCGTTCCCGGCCCCCTCGATCGGCTCTGTCGTCGTGGTCGAGCTTGTGCCGCTTGCTTCGCCTGTCCTCGCCCTGGCGGACCTTGGCCTCGGCAATCTTGCCGGCGACCACGGCGTTCCAATCTGCTTGGGTGAAGCTCTCGGCCTCGGTCGAGGTCGTGACCAAGAAGAGCACTTCCCGGTCTGTCAGTCCCCTCGGGTCGTCATGTGCCTGCATGATCTGGAAGGCTGTCGGGCGATAGACGCAACTGCCGGTCTCGCTGACCATCCCCTGCCAGCCCCGCACGGGGTCATGCTCGATGGTCGACGTCCCGTCCGGGTGCTGGTCGAGGTATTGCGCCATGAACGCCGTGACGGCCTCATGGGTGACGTATCGGTCGAGGTGGTCGTTCGGGTCCCATCCGGGTGACCTCAGCGTGACCAGCGCTTTCTCATCGGGGCTCATTGTCTCCTTTCGTCTCAGGGGGGTGCCTCTGATTGTTTCTGTTGGGAAATCTGCTGCGATCTTCCGTGAGTAACGGAAGCCTTGATGTGGAAAGAGCGCCCCGATGGGGGCGCCCTGTGTAAATTGCACCCCGTAGTGATTACACAGGCGGGGCCTCAGAAGTCCTCGTTATCGACCTCAGCGGCCTGCCTCTGGTCCTCGCTGAGGTGATCCCTCAGGAACCCATACACCTCCGGCAGCTTCCGCCCGAAGTAGCTCGCCAGTGCCATGGCGGCGATCTCGGGGTTCAATGCCAGCTTGGTCGAGAACTTCTTGGTCAACTCGTCGGCGTACCTGTCAGCAACCTGTTGCATCCACTGCTCCCGCTCATCTTCTCCGTTGTTCCCGTGATCCTTCCCGTTGGCCGCAAGGCGAGCCCGGAACCACGACGAGAAATCCCCCGCCTGTTCCCCTAACGCCTTCTTAGCGCGCCGCATGATGGACACTTGGGCTTCCGAGATGCCCGACGCCTTCGCCACCGCTGCCTTGCTGTGCCTGTCGATCAGCACCAGCCGCCATGCGAAGTTCTGCCGGTCGGTGTTGTCCATCGGCAGCTTGGCCTTCGAGTTGGCCTCACCAGCCACCAGAACGGCCTCCTCCGGTGTCCCCTCGAAGTAGGTGACGGGAACCGGCGCGGCCCACTTAGCGGCCCCGTAGGCTTCAATCCGATGGTGCCCGTCGATCAGGATGAACCTTGATCCCGCAACTTGTGGGGATGGCTCTCCTGCTGAGGTGATTGAAACACCTCTCCCGACCACCATAACGGTCACCGGGTCGAGGACCCCAACCGCCTTGATTGCCTTGACCAGTTCCGACACATGCCGCTCGCTGATCCCGCCCCTCGGCTGAAACAACACGGGCACCGTCTCGATGTCCTGTAGGTGCAACTCTGGGGGACCTTGGGCTGCCCCGGTGAACTGCTGTGTCAATTCCTGGAGGTGATCTCCAGCGTTCATTCTCGCTCCTTCTGTTGTTTCCGTTGGGAAATCTGGTGCAATTCACCGCTGATCAGCGACGGCTGTCCACCATGAAATGCATGGATAGGCAAACACGCGTCTGAACATTCGTAGGCTCGCACCTCACCAAGACCGACCACCCCGGAAACACCTTCAAGCGCCCCCGGAAGGAGCAACGGAGGTGCCTGTCGGGTCTACAACAGGGTGGTCGATCTCGGTGAAGCGCGTTGCGTAGTGCTAGTGGGCTGACAATCGCCTTCGTAGTGCTAGTGGGTCACCTATTCAGCAATCGCTAATGAACGACCTTCACAGCTAGTGGATGGGTTATCCCGCCGTCAGCACCTTCTGGACCGCCGATGGCGAACACCCGGCTTCCTTGGCGATCTGCCTCACAGACCGTTTCTCAGCCTTCAAGGCCTTGATCAGGTCGTGGTCGAGGGTCACCGGCCTGCCGGTCTTCCACGGCTCACCCTTGGCCTCGGCTTGGGCCTTGGCCTTGGCAATGCCTTCCATCTGCCGTTCTTTCCGTAGGGCGGTCTCAAACTCGGCGATGCTGGCGAGGATGCCGAACACCAGCTTGCCCGTCCGGGTGGTCGTGTCCAGCGAGGCGTCGTCCAGCACCTTGAAGCCGACACCCTTCTTGTCGAGGAGCTTTACGATCTGGTGAAGGTGCGCCGCCGATCTCGCCAGACGGTCCACCTTGGTCACCGTGAACACGTCACCCTCACGTGCGAACTCCAGCGCCTTATCAAGCTCTGGTCTGGTCTCGTCCAAGCCGGACCTCTTCTCGCTGAATACCTTCTCGGCCCCGGCAGCCCTCAGTTTCTCCAACTGGGTGTCGAGGTCTTGGCCGGTGGTCGAGACGCGGGCATATCCGATGATCATGGTGTTCACTTTCCTCTAAGAGCGTTGGTGTACAACACTTAGTGGACGATTAGTGCACATGTCAAGCGGTATGTTCACGAAGGTATAGGTTTGTGCACAATCAGGGCAGGAGGCGCGCAACTGGGGCCGCACAGAAGAATGCGATCACCGGGCAAATGAACGCGCCCCAAGCGTAGAAGTCGGGACTTGCGTTTGATGAGCCGCGCACGGCCTTCGTCAGGAAGGATGCCAAGAGAGCAAACCCCCCGCCGATCACAATGGACGCGGCGAACATACCGACGACGATTAGGAGGGCCCATCCCCACCAATGCGGCTGCTGCTCGCCGGCATAGGCCAGCCATGCCAGCCCCGCGAACCACCCGAGTATGGTCGTCTTGCTGCTGTAAGAATTGGCAGTTTCAATCGAGATCATTCGTTCCCCCTGGTCAGTTGATTGAGTGCCCCGATGGTTGCCGACCGTGCAAAGGAAAGCAAGGGCCGATAGGGGGTACGGGGGGTCGTCGCGCGAGCCAGTTATCCGATCCCCCTCTCGGAAATTTGCTCCAAACATTTCGACCTCCTAAATTACCTACATGATAACCATCAGGTACGAACTTCGGGAAGACCCCGCCGGCTGGACGGTCTGGGACCTCTACCACGACGAACCAGTCACCCATGGGGGTCGCCTTGCGGTGGGCCTGACGCGGCTCTATGCGGACGATCTGGTGGCGCTGCTGGTCGCCTCTGACATGAAGCGAACGATCACCCGGGGGCCTGCCTTTTGAGCTTGCGTTGGTTCTCCCCGCCGGTCCCCGTGAAGACCAGGAAACCGGGTGCCCGATACGAGGTCAACTCCGTCGAGGCTGCCTCCGAACAACTCCTCGGGTGGACCAAGAAAGGGCCACATTGGCGACGTGCCGTAAACTGCTGCATGGCTGCCCTGGAGGACAAGGCAACCACCAGTGAGGTCCGAAGGTGCTTCCGTCTGGCTGCCAAGGAGGAGGGGGTCCTTCTCCCCGATCTCTGAGGCCCTATAACCCCACCCTGCCGGCCAGCTTTTCCGTTACTAACGCCAAACCGTTACTAACGCTCAGCGCGTAGGGCTTCGAGTTCCTGCCGCAGTGCCCCAATCTGTTTCCAAGCCTCCGTCAACGCTTCTTCAAGTGCAGTAATCTTGGCCTTCTGGTTAGCACGAAAGCGTCTCTGGCGTTCGGCATTGTCGGCACGTTGGGCGGCGAGGTTCCGTCGAACCTGTTCCTCGTATTGTTCCATCGTCAAGCCCGTCTCTTCGAGGTGGCGCCTGATGAGTTCCTCAATTGGGGGGATGTCGTCGAACATAGTTGTCATTGAAGAGCCTTCCGCAGCGCTCTTGTCGCCACCTCAAGCCGCGCCTCAGGCCCGCCGTAAGCCTCGCTCACAGCCCCTGACGAATGACCGAGGATCATGTTCTGTACCGCCTCCGGCACACCAGCCCTGACGAGCTTGTCTTTGAGCGTGTGCCGCAACGAATGCACCGTGACCTTGGGGTCGGTGACCACCTTGCGGACGTGCTTCATGAGAACCTGTGACGCCGCCGTAGCGCCGCCTTCTCGGGCGTAGGTTGGGAACAGCAGGGCGCGGTCTCCCGCCGCCTCGCGGGCCTCCTGAGCGGCCTTGAGGGCGTCCCTGACCAGCGGCACCCGCCGCACACTCCCAGCGTTCTTCAAGCGCCTGTGGGGGTGAAACCTGAGGTCGAGATAAGGGTATGTCCCGTCAACGTGTACGTCCTCGACCATGAGCCCGGTGACCTCCGCCAGCCGGCACCCGGTCGGCTCCAGCATCCGCCAGATGCGCTGAAGGTCAGCAGAGGCATGTCCCAACACCCGCACCCGCGCCGCTTTAAGTTGGCTCTCCGAGAACGGCTTGCGGTCCTCCTTGGCCAGCGTCGCCTTCTTGACCTCCAGCCCGTTGAACGGATTGGTCGCGCCCCTGAGGTCGTCAACCTCTTTGATGGCATGTGTGATGATCGCCCGAAGGTCGTTCAGGTATCGGTGGACCGTCGCCGGGGACATGTCACCGTCAGCCAGCATGTGGTCTCTGACCTCTCTGGCGTCAGTACGGGTCAGCGATCTGATCTGTGGATCACCACGGTTTAGTGCCTTCTCGACGTGGCCTTGCACACGCTCCACCCGTTGCCGCTTCTTGGTTTCGTCAGCCGTGCCCTCAACCTTGTCTTTGAGGTACAGCTTGACGGCATCCGCAAGTGTTGGCTCAGGCTTCCGGTCGGGCACCACCAAGGCGCGATAGAGGTCACCCTGTCCGGTCTCCTCCAGATGGTCGGCCAAGGCGTCAGCCGTGTTGGCGGTCATCGGTCCCCACTCGGCGACCTGTCGGGTTGCCCATTGGTATCGCTCAAGGTCGGTCTTGGGCTGAGCCTTCACAGGATGCCCTTTCGTTGCCGCCTTCAACTCGGCCTCGGCCTGTGTGTGGGCCTTGCCATAGTGTCGCAGCACCTCGGCGGGCGTCCTGCCCAGGGGAAGAATGATCCACGCCTTTCCGAGAACGGGTCGAAGGAAGGGGGGCACCTTTCGCCGATAGCGATAGTGCGCTTTGCCCGAGGGTTGGTGAACGTAGGGCAGATTTATGTCCACGGGTGAACCTCCTGGAGGACCTTTAAGTGGACCTCCGGGGACGCTCAACGCCTTGATTTCCTTGGATTTCACGGTCTTGCGCGGGATAAATGGTGCCCAGAAGAGGACTCGAACCTCCACTCCTTGCGGAACACGGACCTGAACCGTGCGCGTCTACCAATTCCGCCATCTGGGCTGGTGCGGGCTCATGTAAGCGGGCAAACGATATGTGTCAACGCGCTTTTTTCGTTGCATGTCGCCCAAAAGTGCCAGCGGTTTTGGGATATCGACATGCAGCAAAACAAAAATAGGCCGCCTTGGCTGGCCTAATGGCCTCACCCCTCCAGCACGTCCTTCGACGCCACGGTGGAATCGGCGTTGAGCTTGTAGATGACCGGCACGCCGGTGCCGAGCTCGAGCTTGACGATCTCCTCGCCTGACTTGCCGTCCAGCGCCATGATCAGCGCGCGCAGCGAGTTGCCGTGCGCGGCGACCAGCACCGTCTCGCCGCGCAGCACATGCGGCTGCACTTCGTGCAGGTAATAGGGCCACACGCGCGCGCCGGTGTCCTTCAGGCTTTCGCCGCCGGGCGGCGCGATGTCGTAGGAACGGCGCCAGATATGCACCTGCTCCTCGCCCCATTTCTTGCGCGCGTCGTCCTTGTTGAGGCCGGAGAGGTCGCCATAGTCGCGCTCGTTGAGCGCCTGGTCGCGGATCGTCTCCAGGTCGCTCTGGCCGACGATGTCGAGGATGTGCTGGCAGGTTACCTGCGCCCGCTTCAAGGCGGACGTGTAGGCGATGTCGAATTTCAGGCCGCGCGCCTTGAGCTTCTCGCCTGCGGCAAGCGCCTCGGCTGTGCCCTGCTCGGTCAGCCCGACGTCGCGCCAGCCGGTGAACAGGTTCTTCAGGTTCCATTCGCTCTGGCCGTGGCGCACGAGCACGAGAGTTCCCGACATGTCAGCTCCTATAGAGTGTTTGGATAGGGATCAGCTCAGGCCGAGCACGTCCCGCATGGAATAAAGTCCGGGCTTTTTCCCGCGCGCCCACAGCGCTGCCTTGACGGCGCCGCGGGCGAAGATCGCCCGGTCCTCGGCGTGGTGGGAAAGCGTGATGCGCTCGCCGGTGCCGGCAAGGATCACGCTGTGGTCGCCGACGACGGAGCCGCCGCGCAGCGTGGCAAAGCCGATCGAGCCCGTCTTGCGCACTCCGGTATGGCCGTCGCGCACCCGCACGCTGTTGTCGGCAAGATCGATGCCGCGCCCTTTCGCCGCTGCTTCGCCGAGCAGCAGCGCCGTGCCGGACGGCGCGTCGACCTTGTGCCGGTGGTGCATCTCCAGGATCTCGATGTCGAAATCGTCGGCGTCGAGCGCCTTCGCCGCCTGCTCGACCAGCACCGCCAGAAGATTGACGCCGAGGCTCATATTGCCGGATTTGACGATCGTGGCATGGCGCGCCGCGGCGGCGATTCGGGCATTGTCGTCGGCCGAGCAGCCGGTGGTGCCGATGACATGGACGATGCGCGCCTGCGCGGCATAGCCGGCGAATTCGATGGTTGCCGCGGGCGCGGTGAAGTCGAGCACGCCATCGGCCCTGGCGAAGGCCGGCAGCGGATCGTCGACGATCGGCACGTTGATGATGCCGATGCCGGCGAGCTCGCCGGCATCCTTGCCGAGATGCGCCGAGTCCGGCCGCTCGATCGCGGCGGCGACGCGCGCGCCGGGCATGGTGTGGATGGCGCGGATCAGCGTCTGGCCCATGCGGCCGGCGGCGCCCACCACAACCAAGCCCATATCGCCGGCTTCGCTCATGCGCTTCTCCTGACGGTCTTCTTGGCGCGGCTGCGCGGCGCCGGAGTTTGGCCCGAAGTCTGGCTTGCCTTGACGTCGTCGACAAGCCCCAGCCCCTTCTTGCCCTGGATCCGGTGAAAACGGGCATAGATGCTGTGCGGGTCGGCCATCAGCGCCGCATGCGTGCCTTCCTCGACCAGCCGCCCCTCTTCCAGCACGATGATGTGGTCGGCATTGACCACGGTCGAAAGCCGGTGCGCGATCACGATCGTCGTGCGCCCTTCCATGACATGGGTCAGCGCTTCCTGCACGCGCGCCTCCGCCTCGTTGTCGAGCGCCGAGGTCGCCTCGTCGAGCAAGAGGATCGGCGCCTGGCGAACGATCGCGCGCGCGATCGACACGCGCTGGCGCTGGCCGCCGGAAAGGGTCGAGCCGCCTTCGCCGACCGGCGTGTCGTAGCCTTCCGGCTGCTGGCGGATGAACTCGTCGGCCGCCGCTTGTTTCGCCGCCTGCTCGATCTCGGCGTCGGTGGCCGAGAGCCGGCCGTAGCGGATGTTATCGCGGATCGTGCCTTCGAAGAGATAAGGCGCCTGCGCCACATAGGCGATCGATTGGCGCAGCGAATGCTTGGTCACCTTGGCAATATCCTGGCCGTCGACCTCGATCGAGCCCTCGTCGACGTCGTAGAAGCGCTGCAGCAGCGCCACCATCGTCGACTTGCCGGCGCCCGATGCGCCGACGACGGCCGTGACCTTGCCGGCCGCGGCGGTAAAGCTCAAATCCCTGAGCACCGGCATGTCGGCGTTGTAGCCGAATGTCACATGGTTGAAGCGCACCTCGCCGGTAGTGACCTTCGCTTCGACCGCGTCGGGGGCGTCACCCTGCTTCGGCTCGAGGTCGAGCAGTTCGTAGATCATGCGCGCGTTGACCAAGGCACGTTCCATGCCGACCTGTGTCCGGGCCAGGCGTCTTGCCGGGTCATAGGCCAGGATCAGCGCGGTGATGAAGGAAAACACGGCGCCCGGCGGCTGTCCGAGCACCAGCGCCCGATAGCCGGAATAGGCAAGCACGGCGGTAATGGCGAGGCCGCCCAGGATTTCGGAAATCGGCGACAGCCGCTCCGCGACGCGGGCGATCTTGTTGTTACGCTGCTCGGCCGTGTCGGCCATGATGCCGATGCGGCGCGCCAGCTCGTCCTCCAGGGTGAAGGCCTTGACGACGGCGATGCCTTGGGTGGCCTCCTGCACCGATCCGTTCAGCCGCGAGTTGATCAGCACGGATTCCCGGTTGATCTTGCGCAGGCGGCGGGTGATGTAGACGACGGCCCAGATCAACGGCGGCCCGATCAGCAGCGAGCTGAGCGACAGCACCGGATCCTGGTAGATCATCACGCCGAGAAGGGCGACGAGCGAGACCGCGTCGCGGCTGATGGAGGTTAGCGTCAGCGACAGCAGGTCTCGGATGCCGCCGACATTCTCGTTGACCTGTGCCGCCAGCCGGCCGGAACGGGTCTCGTTGAAGAAGTTGACGCCGAGCTTCATCAGATGGTCGAAGCTGCGCTTCTGGTAGCGGGCGACCAGATTGTTGCCGATCGTCGCCAGCGCCACTGCCTGGCCGTAGCCGGCGAAGCCGCGCAGCAGGGAGGCGCCCATGAAACCGGCGCAGATCCAGACGATCATGTCGCTGCGCCGTTCGTAGAAGATCTGGTTGATCATCGGGGCCATGATCCACGCCGTGAAGGCGGTGGTGCCGGAAACGATCAGCAGGCAGGCGACGGCGACGACATAGGTCCAGCGATATTCCTTGCCGTTTTCGGCCAGGATGCGGCGCAGCACCGCGCTGACCTCGGTGGGCTGGACTTTCAGTTTGAGGGAAGTTTGAACAGTCAAATCAGGGCGCTTCGTGGTTTTCCGCGTGTCGGATGGGCCGCATTTCGGCATCCTCTTAGCGCCCCGGCTACGGCTTGCCTATGGCGAAACTTCGTCGCG
The DNA here is from genome assembly GCF_006442775.1 of Mesorhizobium sp. B2-4-6. Classification (NCBI taxonomy): domain Bacteria; kingdom Pseudomonadati; phylum Pseudomonadota; class Alphaproteobacteria; order Hyphomicrobiales; family Phyllobacteriaceae; genus Mesorhizobium; species Mesorhizobium sp. B2-4-6. The sequence continues at coordinate 304,456 of NZ_VFVI01000008.1, read as the reverse complement.
GCGGCCGATCGCCAACCCGAACGCTGGCGCGATCAAGCCCGCCAGTGCCGGCCCGCCGTCTGCACGCCGAACAGCGAAGGCGTCCTGGCATAGGCGGCGAGCCCGAGCAGTGCCGCCAGCGGATGGGTGATGACATAGACCGGCATTTCGCGCATCAGCGCGCCGTGCGGCGCCTTGTCCTCGAACGCGGCGCGGAAATTGCCGGCTTTCAGCGCCGGCACGATCTTCTGCGCGATGCCGCCGGTCAGGAACACGCCGCCGCGGCCCATGAACACAAGCGCGAGATCCCCCGCTGTGCGGCCGAGGCAGGTGACGAACAGCGCCAGCGCCTCCTCTGCCACCGGATCGGATTTGGCGAGCGCGGCCGCCGTGACCTCGGCCGGCGTGGTGAAAGGCGTCGGCTTGCCGTCCGTCCTGGCGACGGCGCGATAAACGTTGACCAGCCCGCGTCCGCACAGGATCTGCTCGCCGGAGATGCGGCCCTCGAGCTTGTCGATATGCGGGAACACCTCGAAGTCGCGCGGCGTGCGCGGGCCGATATCCATATGCCCGCCCTCGCCCGGCACCGGGATCCAGTGGTCGAGCGCATGGATCAGCCCGGCGACGCCAAGTCCGGTGCCGGGGCCAAGCACGACCCGGCTCGCATTGGGTTCCGGCGTGCCGCCGCCGATCTTTTCCATATGCTCTTCGCCGAGCGCCACCACGGCCAGCGCCTGCGCCTCGAAATCGTTGAGCACGACGACCTCGCTCAGGCCCAGATTGGCGAACATCTGCCGGGGCTTCACCACCCAGGGGCAGTTGGTGAGCGGGATCTCGTCGCCGTCGACCGGCCCGGCGATCGCCAGCACCGCCGAGTTCGGCTGGATGGACGAGCGGTCGAGCACCGCCGCCTGGATCGCCTCGTCGATGGTCTTGAAATTGGCCGTCTGGACGATCTGCGGCTCGGTGGCTTCCGAATTGGCGTCGAGCACGATCGAGAAGCGCGCATTGGTGCCGCCGATATCGCCGATCAGGACCGGAAACCGCAGCCCTGTCTCGTTCTCGCCTGCCATTTTTTCGCGCGTCCCGTTCCTAGCCATCTGGCACTTGTCTGTTCGTTGAACTAGCGCATGGGCCCGCAAAGTGAAAGCGGCTTCGCTTCCGGCTTCCCCTCCCTTTCAGCGCCTACCTTGCCAGTGAGGCGCCTGGCTTCCACGTTGGAGCGGTTCAGCGTCTGTGGAATCGCTGAACCACTCCAACTCTTTGTTTTTCCGCAGTTCCGGGTGGAAAACCGCCGTGCATTTTTCCTGGAATTGCACTAGTTCCCCGGCCGTGGGCGCGGCAGCGGGATGCCGATCTTGGGCGTCGGCGCGAAGGCGCTTGCCGCCGACGGAACCGAGGCGTTGCCGCTGGAGATCGTCTCCGCCGGCTCGGTCGGCTGCGGCTCGGCCACGGCGACTGCGGCGCCGCCGCCATGATAGGTCACTGCCTCCAGCGAAGGCGCGTCCGGCGCATTGACCACGTCCTGGCATTGCTTCGGCAGATTGGCCATCGTCATCATGTCGCGCGCCTTGGGCGCGTCCGGATTTTTGTTCGGCCGCCACGGCTCCTCGGTGAACCACCAGGCCAGCGGCTTGCCGCAGCCATCGTCCCCCGGCGTCGTCTCCTGCGCCTTGCAGAAAGGCGAGCCCGGCTGGCAGCCGATGCGCATGTGGAAATGATAGTCATGGCCCCAGAATGGCCGGACCTTGCGCAGCCAGGAGCGGTCGCCGGTGACGGTGTCGCAGAGCTTCTTCTTGATGCCGGCATTGACCAGGATGCGCTCGACCTCCGGATAGCTCGCCGCGCGCTTCAAAAGCCGCGTATGCGCCGGCGTCCACAGCGCGTCCTTCACCAGATGCGTCTTCTCGTCGACCATCAGCGTCGCGCTCATCGATTCGCGCTGCGCCATGGTCAGCGGCCGCCTTGGCATCGGCGTCAGCCATATGTCGGCGTCGAGACCGATCTGGTGCGAGGCATGACCGGTCATCATCGGTCCGCCGCGCGGTTGCGAGACGTCGCCGACCAGAAGCCCCGGCCAGCCATCGGCTACCGCGTCGCGCGAAAGCTTTTCGATCAGCGAAATCATCGCCGGATGGCCCCAGCGGCGGTTGCGCGAAGGGCGCATCACTTCCCAGGTCGGCCCGTCCATCGGCAGCGCCACGCCGCCGGTGAAGCAGCCCTTGGAATAGAAGCCGAAGGATTGCGCAGGCGCCACGGCCGGCAGTTTCCGGGCGCCGAACAGCTCCTTCGCGCGGGGTTCGGCCGAAATGGCGACAGCCGCCAGCGCGGCCAGCGTCACCAGCGCCAGCGCCGCGGTCAGGAACGGCTTGCGGTCAGGCAGCGATCGCAAATTCATCAGGCTGGGTCCCTCTCCAGTCTATCCATTTGCCGCGCGGTCAGGCGATCAGGAACGAATCGTACCACGTCGCGCGTCCCGCATCGATCATGCGGCTCTGATCGGGCTGCGCGGCGCTCCGTCCCGCCAGTTGCCCTCGGCCCACATCCGCTCCAGCGCCACCCGGTAGTTCGGAAACCGGAAGCGATAGCCGGCCGCCTTGACCGCCTGATTCGCGACGCGCTTGTTCTCGCCATAGAAGGACCGCGCCATGGGCGAAAGTTGGGCGGTCTCGAAGGGAATTTCCGGCGGCGGCGTGACGCCCATCAGCCTGGCGGCATAGGCGACCACATCCTGCGGCGGCGCCGGCTCGTCGTCGGTGACGTTGAAGATGCCGCCGAGATCGTTTTCAGCCAGAAGCCAAAGCGCGCCGGCGATGTCGTCGCAATGGATGCGGTTGAACACCTGGTCCGGCTTGACCAGCCGCCGCGCCGTGCCGTCCTCGAGATTGGCCAGCGCGTTGCGGCCCGGCCCGTAGATCCCGGAAAGCCGCAGGATCGCCGCCGGTTTGCCGATCTCGCGGCCAAGCTCCAGCCATTCCTGTTCGGCCGCCACCCGCATCACCGAGCGTTTCGACACCGGACGGCACGCGCTGGTCTCGTCGACCCAGGCGCCGCCATGGTCGCCATAGACGCCGACGGTCGAGAGGTAGCCGATCCATTCGAGCGCCGGCATCTTTGCCCGGATCGTCTCGCCGGCGGCGTTGAGCACCGGGTCGCCGGCGTCGTCGGGGCCGACCGAGACGATGAGATGCGTGGTCTGTCCAAGCGCATCGCCGAGCTCGGGCGACAGCGCGCCGTCGAAGCGCAGCGGCTCGATGCCGGCCGACCGCAGCGCCTCGAACTTTTCCGGCGCCCGGGTCGTGCCAAAGACCGGCGCGCGGTGCGCGTTGGCCCGCGCGAAAGCCTTGGCCGAATAGCCGGCGCCGAAGATGAAGAAGCGTCTTTCGCTCATCGATGAACTCCCGTCAATCGGCCTTTGCCGGATTCGCCGGCGCCGCCAGCCATTCCTCGCGGACCGTCGCATCCGTTTCGGTTTTCGAAGCCGCGGCGGCGAGGTCGCCAAATTCGCGATCGGACAGCAATCGCGACAGGGCCCAGATTGCCGCACCCCGCACCAGCGGCGAGGCATCGTCGAGCAGGCGGCGCATAATGGGCGTCAGCGACGCATCGCCCGAATTGCCGGCGGCGATCAGCACGTTGCGGATGAAACGGTCGCGGCCGATGCGCTTGATGGGCGAGCCCGAGAAGAATGACCGGAAGCCTGCGTCGTCGAGAAGCAACAGTTCCGACAGCTTCGGCTCGCGCAAATCGGCGCGCGCGGCAAGCTTCGCCTCCGAAGCCGTGCTGGCGAATTTGTTCCACGGACAGGCGGCCAGGCAATCGTCGCAGCCATAGATCCGGTTGCCGATCTTGTCGCGGAACTCGCGCGGGATCGGCCCCTTGTTCTCGATCGTCAGGTAGGAGATGCAGCGCCGCGCATCGAGCCGGTAAGGCGCCGGGAACGCGTCGGTCGGGCAGGCGTCGAGGCAGGCGCGGCAGGAGCCGCAATGGTCGACCTCGGCCGGGTCCGGTTCAAGCTCTGCGGTGGTGAAGATGGTGCCGAGGAACAGCCACGAGCCATGCGCGCGGCTGACCAGATTGGTGTGCTTGCCCTGCCAGCCGAGCCCGGCGGCTTCCGCCAGCGGTTTTTCCATGACAGGCGCGGTATCGACGAACACTTTTACGTCTCCGCCGGCGCGCGCGACGATCTTGCCGGCGATCTCCTTCAGCCGGCCTTTCATCACGTCGTGATAGTCGCGGTTTTGCGCATAGACCGAGATCGCGCCGCGGTCGGACTTCGCGAGGATATCGCGCGGATCGCGGTCCGGACCGTAATTCATCGCCAGCACGATGATCGAGCGGACCTCCGGCCACAGCGTCGAGGGTTCGGCCCGCCGCTGAACCGTCTCGGCGATCCACTCCATCGAACCGTGGAAACCCTCGGATACGAATTCGGCGAGTCTCGCCGGTGCCAGCGGGATCGCGTCCGGCCGGGTCACGGCGACGGCCTCGAAGCCGGCGCGGCGCGCCTCGGCGTCGATCAGCGCGCGCAGGTTCTCAGAAATCGAGGTCCGCATAATGCGACACCGGCGACAGGCCGCGCACCCGGTCGGAAAGCAGCGGCCGGAACGACGGCCGCGATTTCACCCGCGTGTACCATTCGCGCGCGGCGGCATGCTCGCGCCAGTCGATCTCGCCGAGATAATCCAGCACCGAAAGCGTCGCCGCCGCCGCGAGGTCGGCATAGGTCACCTTGTTGCCGGCCAGCCAATGGCGCGTGCCGGCCAGCCAGTTGGTATATTTCATGTGCTGGCGGATGTTGGCGCGCGCGGCGCGGATCGCCGCCGAGTCCGGCGAGCCGCCGCCGGCGGCCTCCGGCATGACCGGCTTCAGCACACGCTCGCGCACCAGATGCCGCGTCACTTCGCTTTCGGCCTTGCTCAGATACCAGTCGGTCAGCCGGCGGATCTCGGCGCGTTGCATCGGGTCCTCGGCGAACAGCCGCTTGTCGCGCTTCAAGACGCCGCGCGTCTCGTCGAGATATTCGGCGATCACCATGGCGCCGACGATCGGCACGTCGCCTTCGGCAAGCAGGATCGGCAGCGTGCCGGCCGGGTTCAGCGCCAAAAACTCCTTGCGCCGCGTCCACGGCTTTTCCTCGATCAGCGCCAGCTCCTCGCCATACTCGCCGAAGGCGAGGCGCGCGAAGCGGCAGGTGGCGAACATGGGGTGATGGAAAAGCGTCAGCATGGTTCCGCGATGAAAAGGCGCACTGGCAATTGGCCGGCCGCGCCGGTAAGTCTTGGCCGCCCGATTCCTGGGGCTGTCATGGGTGTTGCGACCTATAGGGACACTTCCGCCCCATGACAAGCAAGCCCTTCCCTTGGAGCATGATGTCGTCCGAAAACCGCTTCACACTTTTAGGCGTCGTGCTCTAGCCGTCATCCGAGATCAGAGGTTGCCATGGAAAGCCAGACCATCGTCGAAGCGCTGCTGCTCGGGCTTTTGGAGGGCCTGACCGAGTTCATTCCGGTGTCGTCGACCGGCCACATCCTGCTTGCCGGCCATTTCCTCGGCTTCCATTCCACCGGCAAGGCCTTCGAGATCCTGATCCAGCTCGGCGCGATCCTGGCGATCCTCAGCGTCTATTTCAGCAAGCTCTGGCAGATGCTGATCAAGCTGCCCAGCGATCCGCAGACCAGGCATTTCGTCATCGGCATCCTGATCGCTTTCCTGCCGGCCGCGGTCATCGGCGCGCTGGCGCATGATTTCATCAAGACCATATTGTTCGAATCGCCTAGGCTGATCTGCATCATGCTGATCATCGGCGGGGTCGTGCTGCTCGTCGTCGACCGCATCAACTTCAAGCCGGTCCATCACGACGTCGAGCGCTTCCCGACCAGCGTTTATCTGAAGATCGGCCTGTTCCAGTGCCTGTCGTTGATCCCCGGCACCTCGCGCTCCGGCTCGACGATTGTCGGCGCGCTGCTGATGGGCGTCGACAAGCGCGCGGCGGCAGAATTCTCCTTCTTCCTTGCCATGCCTACCATGGTCGGCGCCTTCGCCTTCGACCTTTTCAAGAACCGCAACGTGCTGACCTCGGCCGACCTGCCGATCATCGCCGTCGGTTTCGTCGCTGCCTTCGTCACCGCTTTGTTCGTGGTGCGCTTCCTGCTCGATTATGTCTCGCGCAACGGCTATTCGCTGTTCGGTTGGTGGCGGCTTGTGGTCGGTATCGTCGGGCTGGTGGCGTTGATGGCCTGGGGGTGATTACACTAAGGCGGCGCACCAAACGCCTTCGTCATCCACGGGCGGAGCAAGGAGCGAAGCGACGCGCGCAGACCCGAGGACCGTGACGCGGACCGTAGAACGCGGCGGTCGCGAATAGCTTTCGTTAGACGCGACGCTCTTTGATCCAGATTCTGCACGGTGGCAGCGCGTCTAGGTCACGGCATGGATCCTAGGGTTTCCGCGACGTCGCTTCGCGACTGCTCCATCCTAGGATGACGAACGAAGGGGATCAATTCCGCCCATAGAACGCGTTCTGGACATGCACCGGCCAGCGCCAGGGCAGCACCGCCACCATGTCGAAGCGCATCGAAAGCTTTCCGTAATCCGGTTGGCGCGACAGCCAAAGATCGGCAGCGCCCTCGATCCGCCGCTCCGATTCATGGCCGATCGCTTCCATCGCCTCGATCAGCGTGCGGCGCGCCTTGACCTCGACGAACAGCACGAGGTCGCCGCGCCTGGCGATCAGGTCGATCTCGCCGAGCCTGGTGCGGTGGCGGCGGGCAAGGATGCGGTAGCCTTTCAGCATCAGCGCCAGCGCCGCCAGCCATTCGCCGCGATGGCCGCGCCGATAGGCTTTTCGGCGATGACCGGCCGTGCGCTCAGGCATCTCTTTGTTTGACCATGATCTTTTCCAAAAACCGGGTTCCACTTTTTGGGATCATGGTCTGTCCCTCAGCTCCAGCAGCCGCCGGTAGAGCGCCTGCTTCTGCCCGCCGGTCATTTTCGCCGCTTCGGCCGCAGCCTTCGAGGCCGGCATTTCGGCGGCAAGCGAGAGCAGGAGTCGGTCGATGTCGGCCGGCTGGTCCACCGCCGCCTCCGGCGGGCCGACGCAGACGACGATCTCGCCCTTCGGCGTGTCGGCCGCGGCATAATGGTCGGCCAGCTCGGCCAGCGTGCCGGTGCGCATCTCCTCGAACGTCTTGGTCAGCTCGCGGCCGATGGCGGCTTTGCGTTCGCCGCCGAGCGCCTCGACCATGGCGCCAAGCGTCTCCGCCAGCCGGCGCGGCGATTCGAAGAAGATCAGCGTCGCCGGCACCGCCTTGAACGTTTCGAGCTTGGTGAGCCGTTGCCCGGTCTTCACCGGCAGGAAACCGGCGAACAGGAAGGCATCGGATGGCAGGCCGGAAGCGGTCAGCGCGGCGAGCGCGGCCGAAGGTCCCGGGATCGGCACGACGCGGATGCCATGCTCCAGCGCCTCGCCGACCAGCCGGTAGCCCGGATCGGAGACCAGCGGCGTGCCGGCGTCGGAGATCAGCGCCACGCTCTGCCCGGCCGCCAGCGCCTCGATCAGCTTCGGCCCCGCCTCGCTCGCATTGTGCTCGTGATAGGCGGTGGTGCGGCGGCGGATGCCGTAACGTTCGAGCAGCACGCGCGAGACGCGCGTGTCCTCGCAGGCGACGATGTCGGCGGCGGCCAGCGTCTCCAGCGCGCGCAGCGTGATGTCGGCCAGATTGCCGATCGGCGTCGCCACCAGATAAAGCGCAGGCAGGAGCGGCCGCGCCGCGATCTCGCTTTGCCCGATCAGATAGCTGCGTTTGTCGCCGGTCACCGAATGCCCCTCCTGACCCGCCCTGTTTGGCATGGCTGGCGCCCCGTTGCAAAACGTGAGGTCGGCGTGAGGAAATCGCCATGCCTTTGCCACAGTGCGGAACGAAACCGGCAACGGCGAATTTAACCCCTGATTCCCCGGGAGGAGGCAGGACCGAACGATGCCCAATCGCTTCGACATCTTCATCAGCCGACTTGAAAGCAAAGCCGCCCGCGAGGGCATGCCTCCACATCCGATCGCCGCCGAGTCCGGCGCCCGCCGCGACAAGGCTGACCAGAAGCCTGTCCGCCACGACGAGGCGCATGGCGAGAAGCACCGCGGCAAGCACCGCCAGAAGCACGACGCTTGAACTATTCGCGATCTCGCGCTTCGTCATTCCAGGGCGGAGCAAGGAGCGACGCGCGCAGACCCTGGAATCCATGCCGTTGCATCGAAGCGCCGCCAGCGGTGCGGAATTCTGCACAGCCGTGCTCTTCGCACCGGTCACGGTATGGATTCTCGGGTCAAGCCCGAGAATGACGAACGCGCTGCTCTACCGCGCCAGATCCGCCACCACCGCATCCAGCACGATCATGCCGGCGGTCGTGGCACGCAGCCGGGCGTTGCCGACCGGCGCCACCAGCCCCTCCTCCTGCAGCACCGAGAGCCGCGCGCTCGAAAGACCGCGCCCGGCGAGCGCCTCGTAGCGCTGCAGGTCGATGCCTTCGGCCAGTCGCAGGCCCATCAGCAGGAACTCGTCCGCCTCTTCGGAACGCGTCAAAATCTCGCCGCCGGTGACGCCGTGCCCTCTGGCCTCGACCAGATTGGCCCAGGTTTCCGGCATTCTTTCCGCTATCGTCACCGTGCGGCGGCCGTTCTCGACGAAGCGGCCATGCGCGCCGGGCCCGACGCCGACATATTCGCCGTAGCGCCAGTAGGTCAGGTTGTGCCGGCTCTCGGCGCCGGGTTGGGCGTGGTTGGAAATCTCGTAGGCCGGCAGGCCATGCGCCGCCGTCACCTCCTGCGTCAGCGCGTAGAGATCGGCGGCGTGGTCGTTGTCGGGCAGCGTGAATTTGCGCGCAGCGTAAAGCGCGTGGAAGGGCGTGCCCTCCTCGATGGTCAGCTGGTACAGCGATAGGTGGTCGACGGCGTAGCCGATCGCCTGCTCCAGCTCCGCTCGCCACGCCTCGGGCGTCTGGCCGGGCCGCGCATAGATCAGGTCGAAGGACAGACGCGGAAAAATCTCACGCGCCAGGCCGATGGCGTGCAGCGCCTCCTCGACATTGTGCAGCCGGCCAAGGAAGCGCAGATCCTTGTCGTTGAGCGCCTGCACGCCTAGCGACACGCGGTTGACGCCGGCGGCGCGGTAGCCACGGAAGCGCTCGGCCTCGACCGAGGACGGGTTGGCTTCCAGGGTCACCTCGATGCCGGCTGGCATCGTCCAGTTCCTGGCCACCGCCTCCAGCATCGCCGCGACGGTTTCCGGCTTCATCAGCGACGGCGTGCCGCCGCCGAGAAAAATGCTGGTCACCTCGCGCGGGCCGGTGCGGTCGCGCATGGTCGCAAGCTCCGTCTCGAAGGCGCGGGCAAAACGCTCCTGGTCGACCGGCTGGTGGCGGACATGGCTGTTGAAGTCGCAATAAGGGCACTTGGCCGCGCAGAACGGCCAGTGGATGTAGACGCCGAAGCCGGGGCTCCGGTCGAACGGTATGGTGACCGCGCTCATGCCGATCCTGGTCGCGCCAGATCAAGGCGCGCCAAATCCAGGCGTGCCAAATCCAGGCGTGCTTGCGCGAATTTCTGGAAGGCGCGGGCGCGGTGCGAAAGCGCTGTGGCCTGGCCGGGCTTCCAGCCATGCTTTTCTTGCGCGCTCATCTCGCCGAAAGTCTTGTCGAAACCGTTGGGCAGGAACACCGGATCGTAGCCGAAGCCGAGCGTGCCGCGCGGCGGCCAAACAAGCGTGCCTTCCGCCTCGCCGCGATAATATTCGGCTTCGCCGTCCGGAAATGCCAGGCAGATGACGGCGACGAAGCGGCCGGTGCGCTGGACGGGCTCGGTCGCGCGGGCTTCCTGCAGTGCCGTTTCCGTCTTTTGCATGGCCATGCCGAAATCCCTGCTGCCATCGGGCTTCTCGGCCCAGTTGGCGGTGTAGACCCCCGGCGCGCCGTCGAGCGCGTCGACGCACAGGCCTGAATCGTCCGACAGCGCCGGCAGGCCGGTGGCCTTGGCGGCTGCGTATGCCTTGATATAGGCATTCTCCTCGAAGGTGGTGCCGGTCTCGTCAGGTTCGGGCAGGCCGTATTCCTTGGCCGATTTCGCCTCGAAGCCGAACGGCGCCATCAGGTCGGCGAATTCGCGCAGCTTGCCTTCATTGTGGCTGGCGACGACGATCTTCTTTCCATTGAGGGAATGCATCAAAGACCCCAGATCCTTGGCTCGGCGAACTCGATCGAATTGCCCGACGGGTCGCGGATATAGATCGAATGCCCGCCCTGCGGCCACTCGAAATCGCTTTCGATGGCGATGTTCCTGGCCGCGAGATGCTTGCGCCATGCGGCGATCTCATCGGCGGTCGCGGCGAAGCAGAGGTGCCCTTCGCCGGCCGTGCCGTGCGGCGGCACCTTCAGCCTGGCGTCGGGCGCCGGCGGGATCTTCGTCGCCTCCGCGTTGAAGAGAAGCAATACGCCGTTGCCGCAGCGGAAAAAGACGTGGCGCCCTTCGACCTTGCCCAAGGCTTCGAGGCCGATGATGTCGCGGTAGAAGGTTTCGGCGGCATCGAGATCCGTCACATAGAGCGCCGATTCCAAAATTGCCGAGGGAGTCACGAGGCACCCCCCTCTGGCCTGCCGGCCATCTCCCCCGCAAGGGGGGAGATCAGCAGCTTCGGCGCCGCCGCAAACCTTTCAGCGTTGGAGATTGGCGAAGGCCGAGACAACACCTGATCTCCCCCCTTGCGGGGGAGATGGCCGGCAGGCCAGAGGGGGGTGTGAAGGATCGCCGACCTCATCGCATTCAACGTCAGGCCACCGCCATCTGCTGCAAGCTCACCAGCCGCGAGATACCCTTCTTCGCCAGCCCCATCAGCGCCGCGAACTGCTCCTCGGAAAACGGCTCGCCTTCCGCCGTGCCCTGGATCTCGACGATACCGCCCTTGCCGGTCATGACGAAATTGGCGTCGGTGCCGGCCGAGGAATCCTCGAGGTAATCGAGATCGATGACCGGCTGGCCGTCATGGATGCCGCAGGAAATCGCCGCGACATGGTCCTTCAGCACCTTGGAAACGCTCACCATCTGGCGCGCTTCCATCCAGCGCAGGCAATCATAGAGCGCTACCCAGCCGCCGGTGATCGAGGCGGTGCGGGTGCCGCCATCGGCCTGGATGACGTCGCAATCGACGGTGATCTGCTGCTCGCCCAGCGCCTGCAGGTCGACCACGGCGCGCAAGCTCCGGCCGATCAGCCGCTGGATCTCCAGCGTGCGGCCGCCCTGCTTGCCGGCGGAGGCCTCGCGCCGCATGCGCTCGCCGGTCGAGCGCGGCAGCATGCCGTATTCGGCCGTCACCCAGCCCTTGCCGGAATTGCGCATCCATGCCGGCACTTTTTCCTCCAGGCTCGCCGTGCACAGCACATGCGTGTCGCCGAACTTCACCAGGCACGAGCCTTCGGCATGCTTGGAGACGCCGCGCTCGAAGGAGATGGCGCGCATTTCGTCGGCTTGGCGTTTGGAGGGGCGCATTCGGCCTTCTTTCTTGTCGTTTTGCGGAATCGTGGCCGGCTTGTAGACGCATGCGGGGCAAGTCGCAAAGGAAAAGGACGCCGCGCAGGAAAACGGGCCGGGTGACCGCAAAACGCGGCACCGTGACCGCAAACGCGGCACCGGGTTGCGCCGCTGTGGCTTAAGTCTATATCTTTCGGAAGGAGGTTTCTCGCCGGGATGAACAAACCAGTCGATCCGACGTCGCAGTCGCCGGTACTTCAATCACTGGACATGCGCTCGCGCGATATCTTCCGGCGGATTGTCGATTCCTATCTGCGCGACGGCGAGCCGGTCGGCTCGCGCAGCTTGTCGCGCATCCTGCCCTCCTCGCTGTCGCCCGCCACCATCCGCAATGTCATGAGCGATCTCGAGCATCTGGGCCTGATCTACGCGCCGCATATTTCCGCCGGGCGGCTGCCGACCCAGACCGGCCTGCGCTTTTTCGTCGACGCCTTCATGGAGCTCGGCGACCTTTCCGACGACGAGCGCCGCGTCATCGAGGCGCAGGTGCGCGCCTCCGGCTCTGGCGCGACGCTGGAGCATATGCTGACCGAGGCCAGCCAAATGCTGTCCGGCATGTCGCGCGGCGCCGGCCTCGTGCTCGCCTCCAAGAACGAGGTGGCGCTGAAGCACATCGAATTCATCCAGCTCGAGCCCACCAAGGCGCTTGCCGTGCTGGTGTCGCAGAACGGCGATGTCGAGAACCGCGTCGTCGACCTGCCGGCCGGCATCACCGTCTCGCAGCTGCACGAGGCCTCGAACTTCCTCAACGCCCATATCAGGGGGCGCACGCTTGCCGAGGCGCGCATCGAGATCGCCCGCATCAAGGACGAGACCAGAACGGCGCTCGACACGCTGTCGCAGGATCTGGTCGAGAAGGGGCTGGCGGTCTGGGCCGGCGCCGAGAGCGGCCTGCCGGCGCGCCTCATCGTGCGCGGCCGCGCCAACCTCCTGGAAAACGTCACCGCCCAGGCCGATCTCGAGCTCCTGCGTCATCTGTTCGAGGATCTGGAGACGCAGGACGGGCTGCTGCAGCTGCTCGACCTCGCCGAGGAAGGACCTGGCGTGCGCATCTTCATCGGCTCGGAGAACAAGCTGTTTTCGCTGTCCGGCTCGTCGCTGGTCGTTGCGCCCTATCGCGACAAGGACGCCCGCGTCATCGGCGCGCTTGGCGTCATCGGCCCGACCCGTCTGAACTACGCCCGCATCGTGCCGATGGTCGATTACACCGCGCAGCTGATTTCACGAATGCTGCGCTAGGTGTATCGGTATACAGGTGATGTCGGCCTGACCTGAATCTCGACAGGGTGCAAAGGAGAAAAACATGGCGCTGGAATCGCTCAAGGCCCAGATCGGCCTGCTGCTTGAGGAGATGGTGAACCAGCCCGAGGACGAGCACGAGATCCAGGAGCAGCTGCGCGAGAAATTGCGGGAGATGCGCGCAATGGGTCTGCCCTTGCCAGCTGACCTCGTCGAGTTGGAAAAGCGCCTCGACGACGATCTGGATGCCGAAGAGGCCTGAGCCCGAGGCCCGTCAAATCCGCGTGCGCAAGCTTCTCTTTTCGATCGTTTGCCCAATATGTCCTGGCTCTGGGCGCGCCTGATCGATTGAGGCGCGCTGGCAGACGACGGAGGACAGCCATGATGCGGATCGCCGGCCTTGCGGGCCTCGCGCTGGTCTTTGCCACCGGCGCCTTTGCGCAGCAGGCCGATCAACCCTTGCTCAGCGGTGAAAAGGCCTTCGGCGATTGGAAGGCCGATCGCCCGGGCGTGCGCCGGCTGCTGAAACCTGAGGATTTGCCGAAACCCGATGTGACGGAGTCCGCCTCGAACGGCGGCGGCGTCACCGATCGCCCCGAGGACGCGAAGCCGAAACTTCCGCCCGGCTTCTCCGCCGAGCTGGTCGCATCCGGCATCGACAGTCCGCGCGTCGTGCGCGTGGCTCCGAACGGCGACGTCTTTGTCGCCGACAGCCGGGCGAACCAGGTCCGCGTCTATCGCTTGGCGGAAGGCAGCGTCAAGCCCGCGCAAAAGTCGGTCTTCGCCAAGGGCCTGACCCGGCCCTACGGCATCGCCTTCTATCCGCCTGGCGACACGCCGCAATGGGTCTATGTCGCCAACAGCAACAGCGTCGTCCGCTTTGCCTATCGCGACGGCGACCTCAAGGCGTCCGGCAAGCCGGAGACCATCGTCGCAAAGATCCCCGCCAGCCATCACTGGACGCGCGACATCGCCTTCTCGCCCGACGGCAAGACGCTCTATCTGTCGGTCGGCTCGGGCTCCAACGTCGCCGAGGACATGGGCGCAAAGCCGAAGGGCGGTGTCGAGGCGTGGGCGAAATCGCAGCCGCTGGGCGAGGCCTGGGGTCCGGAACAGGGTCGCGCCGACGTGCTGGCCTTCGATCCCGACGGCAACAACCGCAGGACCGTCGCCACCGGCCTGCGCAACTGCTCCGGCATGGCCGTGCAGCCGGCGACGGGCACGCTCTGGTGCGTCGTCAACGAGCGCGACGAGCTTGGCGACAACATTCCCTTCGAATACGCGACCGCCGTGAAGGACGGCGCCTTCTACGGCTGGCCCTGGTATTACATCGGCGACAACGAGGACCCGCGCCACAAGGGCGCGCGCCCCGACCTCGCCGGCAAGGTCACGGTTCCGGATGTGCTGATCCAGGCGCATTCGGCGCCGCTCAACATCGCCTTCTACGACGGCGGCAATTTCCCGGCCGACTACAAGGGCGATGCCTTCGTCGCGCTGCACGGCTCGTGGAACCGCAACGTCCGCACCGGCTACAAGGTGGTGCGGCTGAGATTCAAGGACGGCAAGCCGACCGGCGAATACGAGGACTTCGCCACCGGCTTCGTCATTTCCGATGACGCGGTCTGGGGCCGGCCGGTCGGCGTCGCCGTGGCCAGGGACGGCGCGTTGATCCTCACCGAGGACGGCAACGGCACCATCTGGCGCGTTACGTATGGCGGGTAGTTCCCCGAATCTCGTCATTCTAGGGCTGCGCGCGTCGCTCCGCTCCTTGCTCCGCCCTGGAATGACGACAGGACTGATCGTTTCGGCCAAACTCCAAGGTATGCGGCGTCCCACAAAGGAACCAGCTCCCGGTCGAACTGGCGCAACGAATCCCATTGCGAGGGGAATTACCGTCGCACTGGCATCATGATAAAAGCCCGGCTCTCGACAGCGGTCCCCGCAGGACTGTACGCCAGGCCAGAACCATGACACTCACCGGATTCCTCGCCTACAGCGCCGCCCTCGGCATCGCCGCCGTCATTCCCGGCCCCGGCGTCACGGCGCTTGTCGCCCGCGCGCTCGGCTCCGGCTTCCGCTCGTCGCTCGCCATGTCGTTCGGCCTGATGCTCGGCGACCTCACCTATCTCACCGCCGTGGTGCTCGGGCTTGCTTTCGTCGCCCAGACCTTCGGCGTGGTCTTCCTCGCCATCAAATGGGCCGGCGTCGCCTATCTCGCTTTCCTCGCCTGGCGCTTCTGGACCAGCGGCGTCACGCCCGAAACCGTCGAGTCCCGGAAGGCCAAGGGAGGTCTGGTGTCGAGCTTCGCCGCCGGGCTGACCGTGACGCTCGGCGATCCGAAGACGATGATCTTCTATCTCGCCATCACGCCGACCATCGTCGACCTGAAGACGATCACGCTCGCCGACTACGCCATCCTTGCGATGCTCACCGTGGCGGTGCTGTTCGTGGTGCTGGTGCCTTACCTGGTTTTGGCCGCCAAGGCGCGCTGGTTCCTGAAATCGCCGCGGGCGCTGAAGGTCCTCAACCGCACCGCCGCCGGCTTCATGATGGGCGCGGCCGCGGCCATAGCGGCGCGCCAATAGGCGCCAATCTCAACCCGCGCCCGATTCGGCCAAACCATTCCCGAAACCCGCTGTGGCGGAAAATGCTTTTCCGGTCGTGGGCGCTTTTGAGCAACCGCCCCACTCGGATATTTTCGGTCGCCGGCCTATCTTGCGCGGCTGAAAGCCCTATTCTGTTTTTGCCTGTGCCATTGCCTTGGAGCGAACCATGAACAAGCCCGTCACCTCCGCGCGCGTGCCCGGCCGCGGCCGCGTCTTCAATTCGATCACGGAGACGATTGGCGACACGCCGCTGGTCAGGCTGGACAAGTTCGCCAGGGAGAAGGGCATCGTCGCCAATCTCATGGCCAAGCTCGAATTCTTCAACCCGATCGCTTCGGTCAAGGACCGCATCGGCGTCGCCATGATCGAGGCGCTGGAGGAGGCCGGCAGGATCGCGCCCGGCAAGACCACGCTGATCGAGCCGACCTCCGGCAACACCGGCATCGCGCTGGCCTTCGCCGCCGCGGCCAAGGGCTACAAGCTGATCCTGACCATGCCGGAGACCATGTCGGTCGAGCGCCGCAAGATGCTGGCGCTGCTCGGCGCGGAGCTGGTGCTGACCGAAGGCCCGAAAGGCATGAAGGGCGCCATCGCCAAGGCCGACGAGCTCGCCGCCACCCTGCCCAACGCCATCATCCCGCAGCAATTCGAGAATCCGGCCAATCCCGAAATCCACCGCCGCACCACGGCCGAGGAAATCTGGAACGACACCAATGGCGAGGTCGACATTTTCGTTTCCGCCATCGGCACCGGCGGCACCATCACCGGCGTCGGCCAGGTGCTGAAGAAGCGCAAGCCCTCGCTGCAGGTCGTGGCGGTCGAGCCGGAAGCCTCGCCGGTGCTGTCGGGCGGCCAGCCCGGCCCGCACAAGATCCAGGGCATCGGCGCCGGCTTCGCCCCGAAAATCCTCGACACGTCGATCTATGACGAGGTCGTCAGGGTTTCGAACGAGGATTCGGTCGCCAATGCGCGTCTCGTCGCCCGCCTCGAAGGCGTGCCGGTCGGCATCTCGTCGGGCGCAGCACTCCAGGCGGCCATCGTCGTCGGCTCGCGGCCGGAGAACAAGGGCAAGAACCTCGTCGTCGTCATCCCCTCTTTCGCCGAGCGCTATCTCTCGACCATCCTGTTCGACGGGCTGGGCGCTTAGGCATACCCCTCGTCATCCTCGGGCTTGACCCGACGATCCATGCCTTGACCGCGGCCGTGGAATGCCGCGGGAGTGTCTCGCTTAATCCCTGGACTGTTCAAAAAAGCATCCGTGGCGGGCGCTGCCCGGCTTGAGCAAGACCGGGCTTCCGGCTCATATCGCCGCCAGGCCTCATCGGCAGGCGGGAGGATTTCTCATGTACAAGCTCTATACGCGCCCGGGCAGCGGCGGCTTCGTCGTCGAGGCTGCGCTTGCCATGACCGGCCTGCCCTTCGAACAGATCGATGTGCCGAAGAAAGATCCGCCCGATCCGGCCTTCCTCGCCATCAGCCCGCTGAACCAGGTGCCCGCGCTGACGCTGCCCGACGGCCATTCGCTGACGGAGTCGGCGGCAATCTGCATTCTGCTCGCCGAGCGCCACCCGCAGGCCGGCCTTGCGCCGCAACCGGGCTCGCCCGGCCGCGCCGAATTCCTGCGCTGGATGGCCTTCATGTCGTCGGTGCTCTATCCGGCGATGCTGCGTCTCTATTACGCGTACCGCTACACCGCCGATGGCGAAGGCCTCCAGCCGGTGAAAGCGGCGGCGGTCGCCGAGATGGATCGCGGCTTTGCTATCCTCGACCAGGCGCTGGCCGGCCGCGACTGGCTGGCCGGCGAGACGCTCTCGCTGGCCGACATCTACCTGGTCATGCTGGTGGCTTGGCATCCCGACGTCGAGAAAGCGCGGGCCGCTTGGCCGAACATCGAACGCCTGTGGGCGAAACTGCGCCGGCACGACCTCATGCGCAAGCTGAACGCATCGCACGAGATGTGGGCCGAGGCTTAACTCCCAATAAGCTTCGCCTTCTCGCCCTGCAGGAAACGCCGCAGCGCCGGGTCGCGCTCGAGGCCGATCGCCCGGTCGTAGGACTGGGCCGCCTGCTTCGTGTTGCCGAGCCTGGCCAACAGCCCGGCGCGAGCGGCCTAATAGGGCTGGTAGTCCTGCAGCCGCTTGTCCTCGCCAAGCACGTAAAGTGCCGCCAGCCCAGCCGTTGCACCCTCGGTTTCGGCGATCGCCACCGCGCGGTTGATCGCCACCACCGGCGAGCCGGCCACGGCCTGCAGCGCGTCGTAAAGCTGGCGGATCGCCGTCCAGTCCGTGCCGCCGCCGCGCCGGCGCGCCGTATGGGCGGACTGCACGGCGGCCTCGAGCTGGTAGCGACCGATGATGCTCCCTTGCGCGGCGCGCACCAGCAAGGCTTCCGCCTCGTCGATCAGGCCGTCGTCCCAGAGCGCGATATCCTGCTTGGCCAAAGGCACGAAATCGCCTTCCGGGCCGCGCCTCGCCGAGCGGCGCGCCTCGGCGAACAGCATCAGCGCCAGCAGCCCGAGCGCTTCCGGCTCGTCCGGCATCAGCGAGGCGACCAGCCGACCGAGCCAGATGCCCTCGGTGGCGAGGTTGCGCCGCCGGCTGTCGGTGCCGGTCGGGTCCGACCAGCCTTCGGCGAAGGTGGCGTAGATCGCCTCCAGCACCGCGCCCAGCCGGTCGCCCAGCTCCGCCTGCTCCGGCACGCGGAACGGAATCCCGGTTTCGCGGATCCGCGCCTTGGCCCGCACCAGCCGCTGTCCCATCGTCGCCGGCGAAACCAGGAAGGCCGACGCGATCGTCGCGGCGTCGAAACCGAGGATCGTCTGCAGGATCAGCGGCGCGCGCACGCTGGCCTCGATCGCCGGATGGGCGCAGGCAAACATCAGCCGCAGCCGGTCGTCGGGCAGCTCCTCGCCGCGCATGCGCGCCTCCATTTCCTCGGCCATCAGCTGCAGATGATCGCGGGCCGCCTCGCCGGTCAGCCGCCGCCGCACCGCGTCCACGTCGCGCCGGCGCGCCACCGCGAGCAGCCAGGCTTCCGGCTCCGCCGGGACGCCGGTTCGCGGCCAGCGTTCGAGCGCGGCCGCGAAGGCGTCGGCCAGCGCGTCCTCGGCGCCGGCGACGTCGCGCGTGCGGGCCGCGAGCCAGGCGACCAGCTTGCCGTAGCTGCGCCGGGCGGCCGCCTCGGCCGCCGCCCGCGCGATCTCCGAGCGATCATCCATCACAGGGTTCGCTATGCGGCGGCTATGTACTCGGCCATTTCCCAGATCGGCCGCACCTCGACCGTGCCTGTGCTGGACGCCGGACAGCGCGCGCCCCATTCGATGGCCGTGTCGATGTCGGCCGCCTCGATCATGTAGAAACCCGCCAATTGCTCCTTGGTGTCGGCATAGGGGCCGTCGAGCACATTGGTCTTGCCATTCGCCATCCGCACCGCGGTGGCCGCCTGGGTCGGGCGCAGCCGCTCGCCGGCAATGTACGCGCCGGATGTCTTCAGCGCCTCGGTATAGGCGCCATAGGCCGCGAGCACCTGTTGGGTCTGCTCCTTCGGAGCGTTCGCCATCGCGGCTTCGTCATTGTAGATCAAAAGCATGTATCGCATGGTCTTCTCCCGTTTTGTTGACGGCCGCTTTCGTCGCGTGCCGACCTATGTCGTGCGGCCGCGGCCGATTTCGACAGGCATCGGGAAAATCTTTCGTCCTCGTCCGGCGATTGCGCAAGCACCACGCTCTCCAGGCAGCCAGGGCCGATCGCGGCAATGCTGGAACAACTGGCAGCGGCGCCTCGCGGCGCTATCCTTTTTCTCCGGAGCGGCGGATCGCGCGAGAAGATGGGAGAAGACCATGGAACTTGTGACCCACAAGAAATTCAAGAACGGCCGGCTGATGCCGTGGGGAAAGGGAACGGTCGTCAGCGGGGCGAAGGGGACCATCTATCTTTGCGGAAACACGGCCACATCGGATGACTACGATCCAATGGGCAAGAAGGGCGGCGGCTTCGTCGGCGATGCCGCGGCGCAATGGCGCGCGGTGCTCGGCAATATCAAGTCGGACCTGGAAGAGCTCGGCAGCGGTCTCGAACATCTCATCAGGCTCACCTTCTTCGTCAGGGGGCCGTTTCCCGACGGCGGCGTCCTCGGCTCGCCGAATTTTCGCCTGGACGTGCTGGACGCGTTCTTTGCCGAGCACTGTCCCAAGCATTGCAGCTACAACAACCCGCCGCCCTCGGAGGTGATCGGGGTCGCGGCGCTTGCTCAAGCCGATATCGTCATCGAAATCGTCGCGGTCGCGGCGCTGCCGGACTGAGGTCCGCCGCCGCAAGCCGCGCAGCGGCATCCGGTGCTTGCAGCGGCGTGCGGACAGAACGGATTTGAGCGGTTCTGCTGTCTTAACCGTTCGTCTAATGACTGCAATTGCGGGTTGGCATTTGCCGCTCGCTGTCTAAACTCTCCGCGAACTCGGGCCGGGAGGACGGCGCGGCCCGGATGTTTTCAGGGAGGAAATCGCGATGTTCAATTTCAGGACCAGGCTTGTTGCCGCCGGCGCGCTGGCGCTGTCGCTTGGCCTCGGCGCCGTGTCGGCCGGGGCGCAGGAATTCATCAATGTGCTCACCGGCGGCACGTCGGGCGTCTACTATCCGCTCGGGGTCGCGCTGTCGGAGATTTACGGCAAGGGCATCGAGGGCTCGCGCACCCAGGTTCAGGCGACCAAGGCTTCGGTCGAGAACCTCAACCTGCTGCAGCAGGGCAAGGGCGAGATCGCCTTTGCGCTCGGCGATTCCGTCAAGATGGCCGCCGAAGGCAACACGGAGGCCGGCTTCCCGGGCAAGCTCGACAAGTTGCGCGGCATCGCCGCGATCTATCCCAACTACATCCAGATCGTCGCCAGCCGGGACTCCGGCATCAAGACGCTCGCCGACCTCAAGGGCAAGAGCCTGTCGGTCGGCGCGCCTGCCTCCGGCACCGAGCTCAACGCGCGCGCCATCTTCGCCGCCGCCGGTCTCAAATACGAGGATCTCGGACGGGTCGAATATCTGCCCTTCGCCGAGTCGGTCGAGCTGATCAAGAACCGCCAGCTCGACGCCACCTTGCAGTCGGCCGGCCTCGGCGTCGCCTCCATCCGGGACCTCGCGACCTCGCTTCCCATCAACGTCGTCGCCGTGCCGGCCGAGGACGTCGCCAAGATCGGGGCGCCCTATCTTTCCGTGGTTATCCCGAAAGGCACCTATGAGGGCCAGACGGAAGACGTCGCGACCGCCGCGGTCGGCAATTTCCTCATTACCCGCGCCGACGTCTCCGACGAGACCGCCTACCAGATGACCAAGCTGCTGTTCGAGCATCTCGACCAACTGGCTGCCGCGCATGCCGCCGCCAAGGCGATCGATCCGGCCAAGGCGCTGGACGGTATGCCCGTGGCGCTGCATCCCGGCGCGGAGAAATATTACAGGGAAAAAGGGTTGCTGAAGTAGGGCCCATCGAGGAAAGGCTATCGCATAGCCCAGCGCCAGCCCCCTCATCCGGCCGCTTCGCGGCCACCTTCTCCCCGACGGAGAGAAGAGACCGGCGCCAACGCCGACCGCCTCCTCTCCCCTCGGGAGAGGTCAGTCGAGCGAAGCGGAGGCTGGGTGAGGGGGAGCGTCATACGCGGTTTCCCTCCCCTCAACCGAGACGGTACTGCCCGCCAGGAATCCGCCGATGACCGATACCCCCACCGTTCTTTCCCCGATCGCCGAGGAACAAGTCGAAGGCCTCCCGCCCGGTTTTGGCGACGGCCTTGCCGGCAAGGTGGCCTTCCTCATCGCCGTCGCCTTCTCCGTCTTCCAGATTTACATCGCCGCCTATGGCAGCCTGCCCAGCCAGGTGGTGCGGGCCATGCATGTCGGCTTCCTGCTGCTGCTCGGTTTCGGCCTCATCGCCAACCTGCGCGCCAGGAGCGCAGCGGCGAAGCTTGGCTTCTGGGTGCTCGGCCTGCTCGGCTTCGGCACCGGCCTCTACAACTGGGTCTTCTATGCCGACCTCATCCGCCGCTCCGGCTTCCTCACCACGCCGGACCTGATCGTCGGCGCGTTGCTGGTGGTGCTCGTCTTCGAAGCTGCCAGACGGCTGATGGGCCTGCCGCTGGCCGTCATCGCCTTCATCTTCCTCGCCTATTGCTTCGCCGGCAACCACCTGCCGCCGCCCTTCACCCATCGCGGCTATGATTTCGCGCAGCTGGTCGACACCTTCGCCTATGGCACCGAGGGCATATACGGCACGCCGGTCTATGTTTCGGCTGCCTACATCTTCATCTTCGTCGTCTTTGCCGCTTTCCTCGAACGAGCCGGCATGATCGCCCTGTTCAACGATTTCGCGCTCGGCCTGGTCGGCTCGTGGCGCGGCGGCCCGGCCCAGGTCTGCGTGCTGTCCTCCGCGCTGATGGGCACAATCTCCGGTTCGGGCGTCGCCAATGTCGTCGCCAGCGGCCAGTTCACCATCCCGCTGATGAAGCGCTTCGGCTTCCGCTCCGCCTTTGCCGGCGCGGTCGAGGCGACCTCCTCGATGGGCGGCCAGATCATGCCGCCGGTGATGGGAGCCGTCGCCTTCATCATGGCCGAGACGCTGAACATCCCTTATGCCGAGGTGGTCAAGGCGGCGATCATCCCGGCGCTGCTCTATTTCGGCGCCTGCTTCTGGCAGGTGCATCTGGAGGCCGGCAAGGCAGGCCTACACGGCATGGCCAAGGCGGATTTGCCCAATCCGTGGGAAGCGGTCAGAAAGCACTGGCCGCTGGTGCTGCCGCTTGCCGCGCTGGTCTACCTGCTGTTTGCCGGCTACACGCCGATCTTCGCCGGCACGATGGGGCTCGCGCTGACCATCGTGCTCATCCTCGGCACGCCGCTGGCAGCCTTGATCGGGCCGCTCGCCTTCCGCTTCGTCTTCTGGCTGGCGCTCGGGCTGGCCGCGGCGTCTTTCATGCGCTTCGGCGTCAATGTGCTCAGCCTCGTCATCGCGGCGCTCGTCATCGCCTGTCTCGCCTTCAAGGGCGGGCGCGAGACGCTGCGCATCTGCGTCGACTCGCTTGCCGAAGGAGCGAAGAACGCCCTGCCCGTCGGCATCGCCTGCGCCATCGTCGGCATCGTCATCGGCACGCTGACGCTCACCGGGATCGCCTCCACTTTCATCGGCTGGATCATATCCATCGGCGAGAACAACCTGTTCCTGTCGCTGGTGTTGACCATGCTCACCTGCCTGGTTCTCGGCATGGGCATTCCGACCATCCCCAACTACATCATCACCTCCTCTCTCGCCGGCCCGGCGCTGCTGTCGCTCGGCGTGCCGCTGGTGGTCAGCCACATGTTCGTCTTCTATTTCGGCATCATGGCGGATCTCACCCCGCCGGTGGCGCTCGCCGCCTTTGCCGCAGCACCCATGGCCAAGGAAAGCGGCCTCAAGATCGGCATCCAGGCGTCCAAGCTCGCCATCGCCGGCTTCGTCATGCCGTTCATGGCCGTCTACACGCCGGCGCTGATGCTGCAGGACGCGGGCCCGATCGCGGCTTCGTTCGGCTATCCCGTCGAGGTCGCCTACATCGTCGTCAAGGCCTGCATGGGCATCGTGCTGTGGGGGGCTGCCGCCGTCGGCTTCCTCGCCCGCCGCATGGCTTGGTGGGAGCGTCTCGTCGCGTTCTGCGCCGGCCTGCTCCTGGTGGCCGCATTGCCGCTCACCGACGAGACCGGCTGGGTGCTGGCGCTGGCGTGGATCGGCTGGCACTGCTGGCGCGCCCGCCGGCTGTCCGCCGCCGACACTCCATGAGCCTGTGTATCCTCGCCGCCGGCAAGACGGTGACGCTCGCCGTCGCCGCCTTCACGCTATCCTGGACGCATTCGGTGGAACGGACGCGCTGGCAGGAGGACTGGACGGTGACGCCGGCCGGGCTGCGGGTCGTTGAGGCACGGGTCAAGGGCTCCGGCGCCGGCATGGAGCCGCCGGAGGGCTCGGTGCTGCGGGGCGGCTGGTGGGTCTATGCGCCCCGGATCGGATTCCAGCCGCGTCTGGTGCTCGCGGCGTCCGGCGCCACCGGGGAAGGCTGGACGCTGTGCACGGCCGCCAACTGCCGGGAACTGGGCGGGACGGCCGGCGAACCCACCGTGCTCGAACCGTGCGACGGCTCGAGCCAGCCACGGTAGCGCACGATCAGCCCGGCGACCGGGTGCGATATCTCGACATGGAAGCGGAAGCGGTCGTCCTCGACTGTTTCGTACGCGTTCGACCGCGGGCAAAGCCACATCGGCAATGGCAGGCCGAGAAAGCTCCAGCGCCGCAGCACGAGCGACAGGCGGTCCTCGCCGGCCACCAGCGCCATGGCGAAGGTGAGGGGGCCGAAGCGCTCGCAAAGCAGCCGCTCCGAGCGGCCACGTCCGGCAAATTGCCGGCTCGAAAAACCGTGAGTTCCGAAAGTCCGCGTCCAGGTCTCGCCTTGCCCGTCGGTGACGAAACGCACCTTGACGGGGACATCGGCCGCGGCAGGTGGGAAGCCGGCCATGCGCGCGGCAAGCCGGCTAAGAATACCGCCGCCGCGCTCCACGCTCGCTCTTCCTTCCGCCATAGCCGCTCCCTCATGCATGGCGCAGATTTCAGCTGGAAGGCTTTTCCAGGCATCGCCGAGCACACCGGGATAGAGAGCCTTTCCCTTGTCGGTGTCGTCCCTGAGGCCGGTGTGGATCGTCTTGCCGGCAAACAGCGCTTCATAGTCCGCGAGATCGACGTCACGCACCGCCGCCCGGGCGCCCGGCAAGGGCATGCGGCCGTCGAGCGCCTTGCGGACGATCGCCTCGATCGCCATGGACGGGATCAGCGGCCCGTCATCGCCCTCGGCCAACAGGTGCCAGGACCGTTTGATCGGCTTGCCGGCCTCGTCCGCGCCCTCGACTTCGACGAACATGCCGCCGCGATGCTCGCCCCATGACAGCCGGTTGGTCGCCCAGTGCATCAGCGGCGCCAGCGGCGACAGCGATCGCGCCAGGCCGGCGCGGACCAGCCAGGCCAGGCCGATCAGCGCGCGGTGCAGCACCTCGGGCACCGGCCCGGCGCCCATCCAGATCGTGCTCGCCTCCGGCCACAGCGCCTGCAGCGCGCGCAGGTCCGGCACGTCGACCAGCGAGAACAAGGTGTTCCTCACCGGCACGTGCCCGGGCGGCGCGATCGTGTACCGCATCTGCCCGGTGAGCGGGTAACCCTCGGCCGGCCTGCCGCCGCGCTGCAGCCGCACCGCCCGGCCAGCATAGCTCGCGATGGCGCGGATGACGTTCTCGCCGACGCCGGCGAAAGGCGACGGCGCGATGCCGCCACGGATGGTGTCGACGCGCGCCATGTCGGCCGAAAGATGGCGCGCCACGGCGGCAGTCAGCACCGGGAAGCTCGACACCCCGGACAGCACGACGACGCCGGCCGCCCTGGCTGCCGCGTCGAAAGCGGATACCCCGGCGACGAAGTCCGAACCGTCGGCAAGGTCGAGATAGTGGATGCGCGCGGCGATACAGGTCTCGACCAGCCGGTAGCGCCCCTCGCCATAGGCCTGAAACGGACCGCTGGCGTCGACGACGATGTCGGGCAGCATGCCGGCGAGTTGCGCGCCAAGGTCGCCGTCGCGGTCGAACGTCGCCGGCACCAGCCGAGCCTTGGTGTTGCCTCGATCCCCGCAATAGGCCGCTGCCTTGGCGAGCGACCGGCCGGCGATGATGAGTTCGAGGCGCGGCTCGTTCTCCAGCAATTGGACGATGCGTCCGCCGAAGGTGCCGTAGCCGCCGACGATGAGAAGCTTCATGCCATGCCCCCAAGCCAATCGCCTTCAGCCGATCAACCGCTCCCGCAACTCGGCCGAAGGAATATCGCAACTGTCCTTGCGGCCGAACAGCGCGTAGCGGTTCTTGGCGACGCGGTCGTAGAGCCAGTCGCGCAGCGACCGCGGCAGGATGAGCAGCGCCTTTGCAATGCGCCATGGCCAGCCGAGCGCGGCCATGACGGCGATGAAGCTGTCGAGGCGCGTGAAGGCCGCGCCGTCGATGATGGCGAGGTTGCTGTCGTAATCGTCGGTCGGCAGGCCGTGCTCACGAAACAGTGCCTCGCCGAGCGGCGACTGCGCCGTGGCGAAGCGGAAGCGTTTTTTCCGGTCGAGCTTGAGGATGAGCTGGACGAAGCCCGAGCAGAACACGCAGACGCCGTCGAAGACGATCAGCGGCTGGCTGGCGTCATAGGCCTGGCGCGGCAAGGTGGGAGGTTCGGGCAGGTCGGTCATGGCGGCCCCGGCTGCTGTGGCCCCCTTACGCTATGCCAAGGGGACACTGAGCTGGGGAGACACTAAGCCAGCCGGCGGCTGCGTCAAAGCCGCGGCGTTGTCGCACGCCATGTGGCGGCGAGCGCAAGGCGTTCGGCGCGATAGGTGGTAGTGCGCTGGTCGGCGGCCGGCCGGCAGATGCGGCTGTGGTGGGCGCGTTCGCGGGTCATGATCAGTTCGCGCTGACGCCCAGCGAGTTGCCGCGGCGCGCGCACGCAGGGCCTGGGCCGCGCATGTAATAGCGCTCGGGCCGATAGGTCGGCGCGACGAATTCGCGAATGGCTGCGGCGTAGCCGGCGATGTGATTCCAGAAGTTCATTTTTACTGTCCCTGTCCCGCTTTCGGATGTCCCGTCCGAATTGTTCGAGAGCATAGCGTCGAGGCGTGAATAGTCGGTGAACGTGATGTTAATTTCTGGTCCGAAACACGTTGCATCGTGGCCGGATTGCGGCTGATTCGCGGTCTTTCGGTGCCTTTCGTCGCCTTTCCGCCCCGTGTGACTTTTGCATCACATATGTTTCGTTCCGATGTCGCTTGCGCGCGCATCTGTTTCACGTTTGCCCGGGGACATCCCACGTTTGCCCGGGGACAGGGAATTTCCTTTCGCGCGCCTGGGCGGGCAGGAACCTGTCACGGAAGACGACGTTGACCCGCAAGGTCGGGCGAACCGGCCAAGTTGACGGCTGTCCTGCCGGGCAACTTCCTCAAAACGCGAAACATGGAAAGGCAACCGCCATGGGCTTCTTTTCGAAAGACATCAAGACGCTGGACGACCTCTTCATCCACACGTTGCGCGACATCTATTATGCCGAGAAGCAGATCGAGAAATCGCTGCCGAAGATGATCGACAAGGCGACCGATCCGCAATTGAAGGCCGGCTTCGAGAAACATCTTGCGCAGACCAAGGGCCACATCGAGCGGGTCGAGCAGGTGTTCGAGCTGCACGGCGTCAAGGCCAAGACCGTCAACTGCCCGGCCATCGACGGCATCCTCGCGGAGGCCGACGAAGTCAGCGGCGATGTCGACGACAAGGAGGTTCTGGACGCTGCGCTGATCGCATCCGCCCAAGCCGTCGAGCACTACGAGATAACGCGCTACGGCACGCTGATCGCCTGGGCCAAGCAGCTCGGCCGCAGCGACTGCGCCAACGTGCTGGCCAAGAACCTCAAGGAAGAAGAGGCGACGGACCGCAAGCTCACCGAGATCGCGGAAAGCAAGGTCAACCTGCAGGCCGCCGAATAGCAGGCCGCGTGGCAGCCCTCCGGAACCCAAGCGAACCCCTGTCCGTTGCGATTGAAACCGCATCGCGCAGGAGTTCGCAATGGCACCACGCCCGGCCTGGAAGGGCTATCTCAAACTGTCGCTGGTCACGTGCGCCATCGAGCTCACCAACGTCGTGACCCATGCCGAGAAGGTCTCTTTCCGCATCCTCAACCGCAAGACCGGCAACACCGTCAAACGCATCTATGTCGATGCCGGGACCGGCAAGCCGCTTGAGGAGGGGGACGAGATCAAGGGCTATGAGGTGAGCAACGGCGATTTCATCCATATCGAGGAGGACGAGATCGAAGCGGTGCAGATCGAATCCTCGCACACGATGAGCCTCGACGGCTTCGTCGAGAAATCCTCGATCGAGCAGATCTATCTCGATACGCCCTACTATGTCTCGCCGGCGGACAAGGTGTCGGAGGAGGCTTTCGCCGTCATCCGCGATGCGATGGCTGGCAAGAAGATGGCTGGCCTTGCGCGTATCGTGCTTTACAGCCGCGAGCGCCCGGTGGTGATCGAGCCGCTCGGCAAGGGCATGGTGCTGACGACGTTGCGCTACGACAACACTGTGCGCCAGCCCGACGCGGTGTTCGGCGAGATCAAGTCGGTGAAGACCGACCAGGAGATGACGGATCTCGCCGAGCTCATCATCGACAAGAAGCATGCCAAGTTCGATCCTTCGAAGTTCGATGACAAATACGAGGATGCGCTGCTCGAGCTGATCCGCGCCAAGAAGGCCGGCAAGAAGGCGCCCAAGGCCAAGGCGCCGCCGAAACCCTCCAATGTCGTCAACCTGTTCGACGCGCTGAAAAAGAGCTTGAATGCCGATGGTGGCGGCAAGGCCGGCAAATCCACTGCCAAGGCGCCGGCGAAACGAACCAAAGCCAAGCCCGCGCCGAAGCGCAAATCCGCATAGGAGCAAAGCGTCATGGCTGGTCTCGAGCAATATCACGCCAAGCGCGATTTCAAGAAAACAGCCGAGCCGGCGGGCAAGGTCGCGCGCGGCAAGAAGGGCGGCGGCATTTTCGTCGTCCAGAAGCACGCCGCCACGCGGCTCCACTATGATTTCCGGCTGGAGCATGACGGCGTGCTGTGGAGCTGGGCGGTGACGCGCGGCCCGAGCCTCGATCCGCATGAGAAGCGGCTGGCCGTGCATGTCGAGGATCACCCGATCGACTACGCGTCTTTCGAAGGCACCATTCCGAAGGGCCAATATGGCGGCGGCTCAGTCATCGTCTGGGACGAAGGCAGGTGGACGCCGGATGGCGATCCGGCCAAGGGCATGAAGAAAGGCCATATCGACTTCGAGCTCGAGGGCCACAAGCTCAACGGCCGCTGGCATCTGGTCAGGCTGAGGCCCCGCCCGGGCGAGAAGCGCGACAATTGGCTGCTGATCAAGTCCGACGATGCCGCCGCCCGGCCCGGCGAGGATGTCCTCGAGGAAGAACCGAAATCGGTGAAGTCGGGCCTGACCATCGAGGAGGTGGGCGAAGGCAAGGCCGCCAGGGGCGAGAAGCCGAAAGTCTGGCAATCCAACAGGCCGGCTGCCGCCAAGGCCAAGGCCGGGCATGACAAGCGTCTCGACTTCATCGAGCCGCAGCTGGCGACGCTGGAGAAGGATGCGCCCGCCGGCGAGGACTGGCTGCATGAAGTCAAGTTCGACGGCTACCGCATGCAGGCGCAGATCGCCGGCAGCGAGGTCAGGCTGCTCACCCGCGCCGGTCTCGACTGGACGGACAAATTCGATGGTCCGGTCACCGCCGCGCTTGCCGGGCTGAAATGCCGCGACGCCATCATCGACGGCGAGATCGTGGTTTTGGCCGACAGCGGCGTGTCGTCCTTCCCCTTGCTGCAGGCGGATCTGTCGGCCCGGCGCGCCGACCGGTTCGTCTACTATGTCTTCGACCTGATGCGGCTCGACGGCAAGGATCTGCGCCGCGAACCCTTGGTCGAACGCAAGCAGGCGCTGGCTGAACTGCTCGGCGAGCAGCCCGACCATTCGGGGCTGCGCTTCAGCGACCATTTCCACGAGCCGGGCAAGGTCATGCTGCAGCATGTCTGCCGCATGGGCCTGGAAGGCGTGGTGTCGAAACGTGCCGATGCGCCCTACCGCAGCGGGCGTGGGCTCTCTTGGATCAAGTCGAAATGCACGCTCAGGCAGGAATTCGTCATCGGCGGCTATCTGCCCTCGGACAAGACCGGGCGCGGCCTGCGCTCGCTGCTGGTCGGCTTCAACGAAGGCGGCAAGCTGCACTATGCCGGCCGTGTCGGCACCGGCTTTTCCGGCAAGGTGATGACCGATTTGAAGAAGAAGCTCGACGGCCTCGAGGCGAAGGGCTCGCCGTTCTCGGCCGCCGTGCCCAAGGGCAAGGGCCTCACCTTCGTCAAGCCGGAGCTTGTCGGCGAAGTGGAGTTCCGCAGCTGGACTTCCGACCGTATAATCCGCCACGCCTCGTTCCAGGGGTTGCGCGAGGACAAGCCGGCGGAGGAAGTCGTGCAAGAACAGCCGAAGAAGGCCGAAAGCGAAGCAAAACCGAACGCAAAGACGGCGCCGAAGCCCTCGGCCGGAATGGCGAAGACTTCGGTAAAGCTCTCGCATCCCGACAAGCTGCTGTGGCCCGACGAAAAGGTCTCCAAGCAGGACCTGCTCGATCACTACGCGCTGGTCTGGCCGCGCATGGCAGAATTCGTCGTCAACCGGCCGCTGAGCCTGGTGCGCGCGCCGGACGGCATCAACGGCCAGCGCTTCTTCCAGAAACACGCCTCGCCCGGCATGAGCGACAAGATCGCCAGGATGAAGGATCCGACCGACGGCGAGGAGATACTGTTCATCAGGGATTTCGACGGGCTGGCCGCGCTTGTCCAGTACGGCGTGGTCGAGGTCCATATCTGGGGCTGCACCCTCGACGCGCTGGAGAAGCCGGACCAGATCATCTTCGACCTCGATCCGGACGAAGGCGTGGATGTCGGCAAAGTGCGCGAGGCGGCGCTCGACATCCACAAGCAGCTCGACGAGCTGTCGCTGCCGAACCTCGTCAAGACCTCCGGCGGCAAGGGCTATCACGTGCTGGTGCCGCTGAAACCCTCGGCGGAGTGGGACGCGGTCAAGGACTTCGCCCATGATTTCGCCCGCGCGCTGGAGCAGGCCGCGCCCGACCGCTACACGGCGACGCTGTCGAAGAAGGCGCGTACCGGCAAGATCTTCGTCGACTATCTGCGCAACGGCAGGGGCTCGACCACGGTCGCGCCCTATTCCTCGCGCGCCAAGAAGGGCGCGACGATATCGATGCCGGTGACGTGGCCTGAGATCGAAAAGGGACTTGCGCCGAACGCCTTCCCGCTTGGCGATGCGACGACGCTGGAACAGTTGAAGAAGGCCGATCCGTGGAAGGAGTTCTTCAAGCTGGGGAAGCCGCTGAAGCGGGGGTGAGCCTGGGCAAAGGAAGGCTAGGAGAGAAACACCCGCTCGAACGCCTGCCTGCCCGTCGGCGAGAACACAACGGCGCGGCTGTCCTTTTCGCGCCGGCCCCATTTCTCGGCGATGATCTTGTCGAGGATGGCGGCGCCCAGCGTGCCGGCGAGATGCGAGCGCCGCACGCTCCAGTCGAGGCAGGCGCGGCACACCGGCCGCCGCGCCTTGGCATGGGTGTCGATGCCGAGCGCGGAAAAATGCGAGACGCCGGATGACGAGAGCCTGATCTCGTTGTCCTCGCGCAGCAAAAGTTTCCTGTCGAAGAGCCGGTCGAGTATCGCCACCGCCTGCTCGCCGGCGAGGTGATCGTAACAAACGCGCGCCACGCGCCTGGCCGCGTCGCGCGGGCCGGGCCGCACACGCTTCGGGCCGACCGCCTCGGCGACGCCGATGATCGCTTCGATCATGCCGGCCACCTGCGCGCCGGCCAGGCCGTAATAGCGGTGGCGCCCCTGGCTGGCCAAGGTCAGCAGCCCGCCTTCCATCAGCTTGGACAGATGCGAGGAAGCGGTGGGCAGCGACACGCCGGCCTCGAGCGCCAGTTCCGACGCCGTCAGCGCCGTACCACCCATCAACGCGTTCAGCATGTTGGCGCGGGCCGGGTCGCCGACCAGGCTGGCGATGCGGGCGATGTCCGGTCCTTCACGCATGGTTCGATCCTTATCGAAGCATTCCCGTCAGGGAAGCATTATTCTGGGGTCATCTCAAGCAGCGCGGCAAACCCTCCTGACAGCAATATGCCTAGCACAATGACGCAAGCGATGTTTCGACCGGGATCGAACCGTCGTCGTCGAAAAACCAACCAGACGAGGACACCGACATGACCATCACCTGCTTCATCCGCTACGAGATCGATCCGTTCGGCAAGGCGGCGTTCGAGCAATATGCGCGCGCCTGGGGCCAGGCCATTCCGCGGTGCGGCGCCGACCTGATCGGCTACTACGCCCCGCACGAAGGCTCGGCCACCACGGCCTATGCCGCCTACAACATCGAGAGCCTTGCGGCCTATGAAGCCTATCGCGCGCGGCTTGCCGCCGACCCGGCCGGCAACGCAAACTACGAATTCGCGCGGCGCGAGAAATTCATCCTCAAGGAGGATCGCGTCTTCCTGAAGCTGGTGTCCGGCCCGCATGGCCCAACACAGCTCTTTCAGACCGACGTGACAGTCAGGGAAGGGATGGAGGCATGATCGCAGTCATCTTCGAGGTCGAGCCGGCGGAAGGCAGGCGCGATGCCTATCTAGGCATCGCCGCGGAGCTCAGGCCCCTGCTCGACGGCATAGACGGTTTCATCTCGGTCGAGCGCTTCCAGAGCCTCGTCGATCCCAGGCGCGTGCTGTCGCTGTCCTTCTGGCGCGACGAGGAAGCGGTGAAGGCCTGGCGCAACACCGAGGAGCACCGGCAGGCGCAGAAGGCGGGGCGAGGAGGCATCTTTGCCGGCTACCGTTTGCGCATCGCCCATGTCGTGCGCGACTACGGGATGACCGAAAGGGCGGAGGCCCCAAGGGATAGTCGCGCCGTGAATGCGTGAAACGCGCCTTCCCTTCTCCCACGGGAGAAGGGAAAACCTAAGCATTCCCGATCAGCACGCCCGCCCCGAACACCAGCGCGCCGCCCAGCACCACTTGGAAGGCGGCGCGCCAGAACGGGGTCTGCATGTAGCGGTTCTGGACGAAAGCGATCGCCCAGAGCTCGAAGAACACCACTACAGCCGCCACGGCGGTGGCCGTCCAAAAATGCGGGATCAGATAGGGCAGCGCGTGGCCGAGGCCGCCCAGCGAAGTCATCAGGCCGACCGTCAACCCGCGCTTGATCGGCGAGCCGCGCCCCGACAGCTTGCCGTCGTCGGAGGCGACCTCGGTGAAACCCATCGAAATGCCGGCGCCGATCGAGGCGGCGAGGCCGACCAGAAGCGTCTGCCAGGTGTCGTGCGTGGCGAATGCCGCGGCGAAGATCGGCGCCAGCGTCGACACCGAACCGTCCATCAGCCCGGCCAGCCCCGGCTGCACATACGTGAGGATGAACTGGCGCTGCTCGGCGCTCGCTTCCTCGACCTTGACCGTGCCCGGCACATGCTCCTGCTCCAATTCATGCGCCGAGCTCTCATGGCCCTGCTCGGCCACGGCGAGATCGTCGAGCAGCTTTCGCGTCGAAGCGTCGGTGGTGCGCTTGGCCGCCTCCACATAGAAGCGATAGGCCTGCTGCTCCATGGCCTCCGCCTGGCGCCGCACATGCTCGATGCCGAGCGGCTTCACCAGCCAGTCGGGCTTGCGCTCGAAATAGCCTTTCACATGTTCGCGCCGGATCAGCGGGATGCGCTCGCCGAAGCGCTTGCGGTAAAGCTCGATGAGCGAATCGCGATGGCCGTCCTCTTCCTCGGCCATCGCCTCGAACACTTTCGCCGATTGCGGAAAGTCCTGCGCCAGGCCATCGGCATAAGCGCGGTAGATGCGTCCGTCATCCTCCTCGGAAGAGATCGCCAGCGCCAGGATCTCCTGCTCCGACAGTGAATCGAACGAGCGGCGGCCGAAGCCGAAAACACGGGAAAGCATGATGGGATCACTCTAGTTTAGAATTGTTCTAAACTAGGATTTTGATTGCCGGACGTCAATTGCGAACGGCACGGGCCGCGGGCACGAATGGGTGATCCAGCGGAACCGGGCCCAACTCTTCATTATTGCCGAATGTTTGCCTATATAGCTTACAACCGCCAAAATTGAAGGAACCCCCGGCATGACGAACAAAAAGCCCCCGCACGCATTTGACGCCAAACCGGTTCTCGATCTCATCGCCAGCATCGAGGCCGACCTGCAGCGCCTGAAGGGTCTTGTCGAAGAACAGCTCGAAAAATTCGACCCGGCCAACCCGCACAACAAGACGCCGGATGGCAAGCTGACCGAGGAGGGCGCCGAGTGCTGCTACCGCATGTTCGACGAAGGCAAGTCGCGCTACACGGTTTCCCAGCAGATGAAGATATCGTTCGCCGCCGCCACCCACCGCTTCAACTCCTGGCGCAAGCTCGGCGGCAGCAAAAGGACAAAGACGCTGCTGGGGTGAGGCGCGCCGGGCGCCACCCTCCAACCTTGTAACCATCACATTTTTTCGTTGGCGTGCCGCCGCATTTTCCGTGCAGCATGGCCGAACCCATCCTTCGCGAGAGCAACGCCCATGACCACCGAGCCCGGCATCGCCGATATCCACGCCGCTTCGGCCCGGCTTTCCGGCCTGATCGTCGAAACGCCGCTGATCGAGTCGCCCGAGCTCAACAAGCGCTATGGCGGCCGCATCCTGTTCAAGCCCGAGACGCTGCAGCGCACCGGCTCCTTCAAGATCCGCGGCGCCTACAACAAGCTGTCGAGCCTGAGCGAGGAGGAGCGCGGCCGTGGCGTCGTGGCCTTCTCTTCCGGCAACCATGCGCAAGGGGTGGCGGCCTCCGCCGCCATGTTCGGCGTCAAGGCCGTCATCGCCATGCCGGCCGATGCGCCGGCCATGAAGATCGGCAATGTCCGCAAGATGGGCGCGGAGGTGGTGCCGTTCGATCGTTTTCGGGAAGACCGCACCGCCGTGGTCCGGCCCTACGTGGAAAGGGGCATGGTGCTGGTGCCGCCCTATGACGACCCGGCCATCATCGCCGGCCAGGGCACGATCGGCCTTGAATTGGTGGCGCAAGCCAAAGCGCTTGGAGCGAACCTCGACGCCGTCGTCATCCCTTGCGGCGGCGGTGGGTTGAGCAGCGGCATTTCGATCGCGGTCAAGGATGCTTCGCCGACCACGTCGGTCTGGATAGCCGAGCCCGAGCATTTCGACGACACGCGCCGCTCGCTGGCCAAGGGCGAGCGGGTCGCGAACGATCCCGGCCATAGCTCGATCTGCGATGCGCTGCTGACCGCCGAGCCCGGCGCCATCACCTTCGAGATCAACCGCCGGAATCTCGCCGGCGGCATCGCCGTGTCCGAAGACGCGGTCAGGCAGGCGATGCGCGACGCCATGGCCCATCTCAAGCTGGTGGTCGAGCCGGGCGGCTCGGTCGCCCTGGCCGCGCTCTCGTCGGGCAGGATCGACCTTGCCGGCAAATGCGTCGCCGTCGTGCTCTCCGGCGGCAATGTCGATCTGGGCACCTATGCTGGGATCATGGCGGCTGCATAAAGCGGCGCGACGCGGTCATCCGGTTACCAGCGCCTGTTCCAGATAGTCGGTGAAGGCACGCGCCTTCCGCGAAGGACGCCGTCCGGCGGGAAAGACCACGTAAGCCGTCATCGGTTCGAGCCTGTAATCGGCCAGGATTTCGACCAGCGTGCCGGAAGCAAGCTCGCTCGCGCACATCCATGTCGAGGCGATGCCGATACCGAGGCCCGCGCTCGCACAGGCGACGACACCGATGGCCGAACGGGTCTGCACGCGCGGAATAACTGGCTGAATCTCGGTCACGCCATCGTGCTGCGCCGTCCAGGTCTGGTCGCCTCCGTCGCCGGGCCCGCCGATCAGGTGGTGCTGGCCGAGGTCGGCGAGGCATTTCGGCGTGCCGCGGCGGGCAAGGTAGGCCGGTCCCGCAACGAACAGGCGCCGGGTCGTTGCGAGCTTGCGTGTCACGAAGCTTGAATCCGGCTGGTTGCCGAGACGAAGCGCCATGTCGGCGCCTTCGGTGATCAAATTCTCGTACCGGTCGGACATCATCAAATCGATCTTGAGCAGCGGATGCCGTTCGAGGAAGGCAGGCAGCAACGGCACGATCTGTTTGACGCTATAGGTCGTAGGCAACGCCACGCGCAGCGTGCCGGACAGCCGGTCCGCGCCGCGCGCCGCGTTCTCTGCCTCCTCGATGCCGGCAAGCGCCTCGCGCGCCCGCGAAAGCAGCGCCTCGCCGGCATCGGTCATGGACAGCTGGCGCGTGGTCCTGGTGAGCAGCTTGACGCCGAGCCGCTCCTCGAGCGCCGCGATCGTGCGCGAAACCGAAGGCTGCGACAGCCCGAACTCGCGGGCCACCTTCGAGAAATTGCCGGTCTCGACGGTGCGGACGAAGATCGCAAGTTGCTGGAGCCGGTCATTCATACGGCCTACGTATATATCATATGAGGTTCACCGGGCTACTGGGCCTGCTGCGCATGATTTACCTCTTCGGCAACGCCGCGATTGGTGGCGTTTCGCAGAATTGAAGGAGAAAAATCATGGACGAGCTGAAAGGCAAGGTGGCGATCGTCACGGGCGCTTCGAAGGGCATCGGCGCGGCAATCGCGCGGCAGCTGGCAAAAGCGGGCGCCGCGGTGGTGGTAAATTACGGTTCGAGCAAGGAAGACGCGGACAAGGTGGTCGGCGACATCCTGCGCGACGAGGGCAAGGCGGTGGCGATCCAGGCGGATGTCAGCAAGGGCGCGGACGTGAAGCGGCTCTTCGCCGAGACGAAGGCTGCCTTCGGCACGCCCAGCATCCTTGTCAATAACGCCGGCGTATACCGTTTCGGGCCGCTGGAGGAGGTGACGGAAGCCGAGTTCCATCGTCAGTTCAACACCAACGTGCTGAGCACGATCCTGACGACACAGGAAGCGGCAAAAGCATTTGACGGCCACGGCGGCAGTATCATCAACCTCAGCACCATTTCGAGCACCAATCCCGTGCCGAACTCCGTCGTCTATTCGGCCTCCAAGAGCGCGGTGGATACCATCACCAGGGCGCTCGCCAACGAACTCGCCACCCGCAAGATCAGGGTCAACGCGATCGCCCCGGGCATGACGGAAACCGAGGGCCTCGCGGTCGCCGGCATCGAAGGCGAAACCGCCAGGACCATCGGCGCGTCCTTGCCGATGGGCCGGATGGGAGTGCCGGACGATATCGCCCGCGTCGCCGTCTTCCTGGCGTCCGACCAGTCGGCCTGGCTGACCGGCGAACGCATCACCGCTTCCGGCGGGCAGCGCTGACTGCCGGACCCAAAAGTCTTGCAGCAGCCAGATGGACACATCCGCCTGCTGCAAGATGTGTCATTATTGTTTTTGGAATGCAGCGGAGAAAGCTCATGCCCCTACCAGAGCATTTTGATTTCCTGATCCTCGGCAGCGGCCAGGGTGGCAAGGCGCTTGCATGGCATCTGGGCCGATCCGGCCAGCGCGTCGCCGTCGTCGAGCGCCGCTGGGTCGGCGGCTCCTGTCCCGCCGTCGCCTGCATGCCCAGCAAGAACGAGGTTTGGAGCGCAAGGGTCGCGTACCTGGCCCACAACGCCGGCCAGTTCGGCACGTCGACCGGTCCCGTCTCGACCGACATGGCGAAGGTCCGCCGGCGAAAGCAGGAGATGATCGACCGCGAGATCGCCTTCCACCTCGATGCCTACAAGAGCAGCGGCGCGGACTTGATCATGGGAAGCGGCCGCTTCATTGGCGAAAAGACGATCGAAGTTGCGCTGAACGAAGGCGGTACGCGGGTGCTCACCGGTGACAAGGTCGTCATCAATGTCGGCACGCACGCGGCGATCCCAGGCATTCCCGGTCTCCAGCAAGCTCAGCCGCTCACCCATATCAGCGCGCTCGAGCTCGACATCCTGCCGTCGCGTCTCCTCGTGCTCGGCGGCGGTTATGTCGGACTGGAACTGGCGCAGGCCTATCGACGCTTCGGCAGCCGGGTGACGGTGATCGAAGCCGGGCCTCAGCTTGTCGGCCGCGAGGACCGCGACGTCGCCGACGAGATGCAGAAGCTTCTCGAGGGCGAAGGCATCGAGTTCTTTGTCGGCGCCGAGCCGCTTGGCGTGCATGGCCGTTCCGGCGAACAGGTCGGCGTGACCATCCGCACCGCTTCGGGCGAGCTGACGATCGAGGGAAGCCATCTGCTCGCCGCCGTGGGGCGCGTGCCGAACACCGCGGGCATCGGCCTCGAGGAAGCCGGCGTGGCGCTCGACGGCCGTGGCTTCATCCGCGTCAACGAGCGGCTGGAAACAAGCGCACCCGATGTCTGGGCGCTTGGCGAAGGCGCCGGCAGCCCGCAATTCACGCATGTCTCGGTCGACGATTTCCGCATCGTCAGGGACAATCTGGCCGGCGGCCATCGCACGACGCGCGACCGGCTGGTGCCCTACACCATGTTCACCGATCCGCCGCTTGCCCGCGTCGGCTTGAGCGAAGGCGAGGCGCAGCGCCAGGGCGTCATTGTCCGTGTCGCCAGGTTGCCGATGAGCGCGGTGCTGCGCACGGAAGCGACGGACGAAAAGCAGGGCTTCATGAAGGTGGTCGTGGCCGGCGATGACGACAATATTCTCGGCTTCACCATGATAGGCTCCGAGGCAGGCGAGGTGCTGGCGGCGGTGCAGACGGCAATGCTGGCGAACCTGCCTTATCCGAAGCTGCGCGATGCCGTCATCACGCATTTGACGATCGCGGAGGGACTTGGCCCCCTGCTGGCGAACGTGCCGCCGAGGTCCGGGCAATAGATCAGAAGCTTTGCGTCGGGCGCGGCTCTCAGACAGCTGAACCTTCCAAATGACCGAGGAAAATATCATGAAGGCAATCGTGGTGACGGACCAAGCCGCGGGAACGGCCGGGATGACGCTGGTGGAGCGGCCCGAGCCGCAGGCAGCGATAAACGACGTCGTGGTTCAGGTTTATGCGTCGGGGTTCGTCCCGACCGAGCTGGCGTGGCCCTCGACCTGGAGCGATCGCCGCGATCGTGACCGAACACCGTCGATCCCCGGGCATGAGCTGGCCGGCGTGGTCACCGCTCTCGGCTACGGCACGACGGGATTGTCGGTAGGACAGCGGGTGTTCGGCCTCGCCGACTGGTATCGCGACGGCACCCTGGCGGAATATATCGCCATCGAGGCGCGCAACCTCGCGCCGCTGCCTGGCGACGTCGACTTCACGGTGGGCGCAAGCCTGCCGATCTCGGGCCTGACGGCGTGGCAGGGACTGTTCGAGCACGGCCGCCTTCGGGCCGGGCAGAGCGTCCTTGCGCATGGGGCAGCCGGCGCGGTCGGGTCGATGGTGACGCAACTCGCGCGAGAGGCCGGCGCCTACGTCGTCGGCACCGGACGCGCCGCCGACCGTCAGGCGGTGCTCGACTTCGGCGCCAAGGAGTTCATCGACCTCGACAACGACATCCTGGAAGACGCCGGCAAAGTCGACCTGGTGTTCGACGTCATCGGCGGCGACATCGGCAAGCGGTCCGCGGGCATGGTTCGGGCCGGAGGAACGCTGGTGTCCGTCGTCGGGCCGGCCGA
This sequence comes from Mesorhizobium sp. B2-4-6, assembly GCF_006442775.1. Taxonomy (NCBI): domain Bacteria; kingdom Pseudomonadati; phylum Pseudomonadota; class Alphaproteobacteria; order Hyphomicrobiales; family Phyllobacteriaceae; genus Mesorhizobium; species Mesorhizobium sp. B2-4-6. The sequence continues at coordinate 265,817 of NZ_VFVI01000008.1, read as the reverse complement.
GGCGCGGCCCGCCGATGGCCTGGCGGTCGACTTCGTCGTCGAGGCCGATCGCGCCCAGCTGAGCGAGATCGTCCAGCGGGTGCGGGACGGACGACTGCGCACGAACATCGGCAACGTCTCCACCCTCGACAATGCCGTCGCTGCCTTCAACCCGACCGAGCGCCCCAAGGGGAAGACGGTCATCCGCGTTCGTCCGTGAGGATTTTGGGGACAGCGAACGGTTCGGCCCTCCTCGGTTATAACGTGCCGTGTTCATCGAATGTCCAGTTCTGACCACGGCAAACGAACGCGCCGAGCCACTCTCGCTCGCCCCGCGCAATTGTCCTCCGCCCCTAATCCAGTTGCGGCGAGTGGCTTTCAAGTTGTCATGCGGTTGGATCGCTTTGGGGCTGATTCCGGACTGTCAGATTTGAAGTGTCTATTCGGGACTAAGTGCCGTTCACCATCCGAGCTCAATCGGTTGTTTAAGCTGCACCTTGGAATTCCCAGAAGTTGCCGTTCTGCCAGGCCATCCAGGTTGCTTATTCGCTTGTCTGGATTTCGGGCACAGTGCGAACAAACAATTTCACTGAGTCCTCGGAGTTCTGCTTGGACTTGTATTCGGTTCCATCCTCGGAAAATCCAAGTTGGGTAAGCATATCACGCATAATTTCGTTTGAGTTTCTCGTTGTCGCAAACAAGGCGGCCCCTTTGGCGGCAGGTAAGAGCTCATTGATGAGCCGGGTCATCTGACCTTTCCCGCGATGAGGGACATCGAGAAATATCCAGCCGAGTTCGTACGGGTAGGCGGCAGGGTCTAGCTGACTTTCCGCCTTCTTGAACACTTTAGTGCGATAGCTGTCGACCGGCTTCTTCAAGGCTGCGGTGCCAACGATGGCATTCTCATAGGCAATGAAGCCGAGCCGGAAGGCGCGTTTGGCACGTTCACGAATTCCATCCGCTACTTCGCCGCCATCGGCCACCTTTGCAGCGAACTGACCGAGTTCGGCATCGCTACAAGCCTTAGGAGCCTTGACGACAATCAGGTATTTCTTGTCGCGCTCAGCGTTATGCACATGTCTGACGGCGATCTCCAACAGCTGCTTGGCATCCTCGTTCGTTATGTCGCTGTCTTCAGTCTGCTTGCCTTGGACTGTTAGTTTACCACCGGCGATGACATGTCCAAAAAGACTTTCGTCTTCTCTGATATCTTTGATGAGCCTATTGACGTATTGTATGCGAGCCTTTTTTCGGATCGGGTCCTCCCGCTCGTCCTGCCGGAAAAGGGCACGGAGGCGCGAATTTGCATTTTCTGTATCTACGGTCAGCTTTGCGACCAAACCTTGAATTCTGTCTAAGGTGCTTTCCGTGTCGCCTAGTTGATAGTCTGCCCAGCCAAGCTGATCCGACATACTCTTGATGCTGCTGTCGAGCGAAGACTCAAGATTGCTCAGCTCGGCCGTTATGCGCTCCGCTGCCACCTCGAACCGAGCCGCAAACGCGCTCGCCTCGCTTTCTAGGAAAAGCCCGAGCAACTCGCTCGGATGTAGGGGACGGTTTCGCGCACCATCGCGGCGGCAGTAAACACCCTTTGGCGTACAATGCGGCTTGGTCTGGCTAGGTGGAACTTCCACCCTAAGGATAGGCTTGTCGTCCAAGTTTTCGATGTAGACATCGATTGAGACCGGCGGAATGCAGCTGACCGCTTTGTTCAGGATCTGAAGGATGGTGGCATCGCTGACATCGCAGCCACGCACGACGCCGATTTGGGCCTTGTCAACCACCTGTTCGTCAACACCTGCTAATATTTGCCCTCCGGCCTCTGAGTTGGCGAAGGCAACGAGGTCATCTGCACTGATGCCATCTGGCAGACGCTTGAAATCGGAGCGCTCGCTTTCGCCTTCGGCGAGATGTTCGCGCGTGAGCTTGCTTAGGTTTTTGATGCGCTTCTTGATTGCCATCGTTCGTTGGGCCTTTACTGGGCAACGTCTCTATAAGAATCCGCCTCCGGACTTGTATCGCTCCACTATTCTTGTTCGCTTTTCTTCCTGTCGGCAACTATTTAGTCCTGCCTTCACCTCAACATCAGCCGTCGGCGCTCGCCTTCGATTCCGCTATTCGCCAGCTGCCGAGGGTCTGCTTTTTTGAATGCTGATCCAGAACCCGCCAGTCTCCTCCTCACCAAAGTCCGATTTTGCGACACAATAAGACCGTCGCTCCAGCGTCAGATTTCAGTTCGTTCTACCAGGAGCAGTGCGTCGATATCGACACCCAGATGCCGCACCGTGTCCTCGATCTTGGTTTGGCTGGCGCGCAGGTTGCCCGTCGCGTTGTAAGTCATTGCAGCCTTTGTTCTGCGCAGGGAATATTCGAAGTTCAATTGCAGTGATCCATTCGTCGACCAGACGGGCATATTGCCGCGTGCTCATATGGTGTGCATGGTTGATCCGGCTTGGGAACGCGTGGTCATTCACGGCGCCACCGCGCCTCTCAGCCACGCCAAGAGGCTAGTACGCACATCGCTGGTCAGTTCGGATTGGACAGGACCTCCTGTCTTCTGTTGAACCACCATCGCCCGCGTTCGTCCCGGCATATGTACCCAGAGCAGGTGGGACTGGAAGCCGCGAGACAGCGAGCATACTTGGTAGCGCGATTTGCTGAACTATAGGCGCGCACCACATCTTTCCTCGTCTGGACTTCCAAATATGGGCTCGCGGCGCCAGCATACCGCAACTGCCCTGGATGGTACGCGCCGCCTCCCGACGCGGAGATCAACGGTCATGGAAACAGCGGACGATTGCCGCGCCGGTGGGTCGGTGTCGTTGCGGTGGCTGAAATCTGCCATCCCTGGCTCTGATGATTGGTGATTGTTTGCGCGTGCGGGTGGCGGTAGGAATTAGGCTCTCCGTAGGATGCGATCGCCCGCCATGGGTCGACAGACGCCGGTGGCGATGCCTCTGAACGCCCGGCATGATGAGGCACCGTCAGGCCACCGATGCCGGCCAGCATGTGCGACTGGATTAGGTCATAACCGGTGTCACCAGTCAGAAGTACTGCGCGTCCATTCTCCTCATAACGAAGCTGATAACCCGCGCCGTTGCGATCATTGGCTAGTGTCGACGTGCCACGCGACAGACTGAAACCGCCGCTACTCGCCGGGCCGTCGATGAAGACCAGGCGGTTACCGAGGTCTGCCTGAAAGCGCGCGGTATTGGGACCGACGGGCTGGTCAGGGGCAAACCAGGCGAGCTTGCGGTAGGGTTGGTGACGACGGCCTAGGTCGAAATGATCGAAATCCCAGTGCGAGAGGATGATGAAACCGCCCGGCACCATCGGCGGGGTTATGGTCTTGGGCAGCGACCCTTTGTTGAACCAGATCGGTGCTCCGACGTCGAAAAAGCCGATCGGCTTGCCGTCTCGCTTGATCAGCGCGGCAGAGGCTTGGCCGACATCAAGTATGATGATCTCGATCCGGCCGCCCAAATGCAGTTGTTGCATAGCTACGGAGGCACTGACGCGGGGCCGCTGCTTCAGCGGGATGCTGGTGGCGGCCATGAGGTTCATGACCAGCGCGTCGTCTCCAGGCTGCGACATGGCGGGCGATCCGCTGATTCGGCGCATCGCCTTGATCGATCGCGATGGCCCCGCCGCATAGTTGTTATCGGCGCGCAGTTCCCAAGCCCGGGGAACATCGCCACTATCGTCGACGCGGAACGAGAGCCAGTCTCCCTTAGCAATCTCACCGAGCCCGAATTGCTCTTCCCATCGCTTGGGCGTCGACATCGCGCGAACCAGCGCCAGCGCGCTGCGATCTTCCATAATTTGGGCACCATCGCGATCGAAGCGGTCGGAGCGAACGCAGTCGATCAGTAAGAAGGATCGAGTTCGCGCACTCCGGGGGTCGGCTTCGACCGCCTCCTCAACGACACCGTAATAGTCGGTCGGCTCACGCGAATCGAAGCGCTTCCTGATCGGCACCCTCATCCCCCCGATTTACGCCTGATCCACGTATGGCGATAATGACACGGGCCATCATGCCGACAAGTAGCAAATCAAATCCAGATAGATTTCTGTTCTGTCACCGACATTTGCACGCAAGCAAGAATGCGCGCGATGCTGGTAGGACCCCGAACCGATCTTCGAGAGGCTGTAGAAAAACTTTAGAGGTTGAGGAGAAAGAATGACGGCTTTTGAGAACCTTACTCAGCCCGCCGAACGGCCGACATGAGGCGCAAAGCAGCAAAGCAGTCACGGTTCAGCCTCCGAGAGGCTGCTCTGGGTTAGAACGTGCCGTCCATCAATATCCGGTACCACAGCAAGGACCGTCTCGACCCACTCCCGCTCGCCCGGCGCACCCTTCCTCCGCCCCTAATCCAGCGTCCGCCTGAACCGCACCAGCGCCACGCCGGCAAACAGCGCCACGAACACCACCAGCCAGCCGATCTCCGTCGCCACCGCCGGCAGCGCGGCGCCCTTCAGCATGACCGCGCGGGTGATGCGCAAAAAATGCGTCAGCGGGAAGATCTCGCCAAAAGTCTGCGCCCAGCCCGGCATGCCGCGATAGGGGAACATGAAGCCCGACAGCATGATCGAGGGCAGGAAGAAGAAGAAGGTGAGCTGCAGCGCCTGCATCTGGGTGCGGGCGATGGTCGAGATCGTGTAGCCGAGCAGCACCAGCGACAGCACGAACACCAGCACGGCCGACAACAAGAGAGAGAGCGAGCCGGTGAAGGGAATGGCAAACAGAAGCTTCGCCGCCGCCAGAACCACCACCACTTGCACCGCGCCCACCACCAGATAGGGCAGCACCTTGCCCAGCATGATTTCCAGCGGGCTCGACGGCATGGCCAGAAGGTTTTCCATCGTGCCGCGCTCGGTCTCGCGCGTCAGCGCGATCGAGGTCATCATCACCATCGTCATCTGCAGGATGACGCCGAGCAGGCCGGGCACGATGTTGTATTGCGAGATGCCCTCGGGATTGTAGCGCCGGTGCACGACGACATCGAGCTGGCCGCGCGCCGCCTCCTTGGCCGTCTCCTGCGTGCCTTGCGCCCTGAGCAGCGCCTGGCCGGCCACGGTGCTCAGCGTCGAGATCGCGCCGCTGGCCACCGCCGGGTCGGTGGCGTCGGCCTCGATCAGGATCTGCGGATTGTCGCCGCGCTCCACCCGTCGGGCGAAATCGGCGGGAATGGTGACCACGAAGGAGACATCGCCGCGCGACATCAGGAATTCGGCCTCCTCGGCGCTTTGCGCGACATGGTCGAAACGGTAGTAGCCCGTCGTCTGCAGTGCCGAGACCATGGCGCGCGTATAGGGATCGCTGCTGGTCGCCACAAGCGCCGCCGGCAGGCTCTTCGGGTCGTTGTTGATCGCATAGCCGAACAGCACCAGCTGGATCAGCGGCACGCCCAGCATCATGGCGAAGGTGATGCGGTCGCGCCGCATCTGGATGAATTCCTTGATCAGCAGCGCGCCCAGCCTGGCGAAGGAGAAGACCGCGTTCATGCCATGTTGTCCTTCGAGCCCGACATGAACTGGATGAACACATCCTCGAGGCTGGTCTCGCCGGGCTTCACCGTGACGCCCTTATGCTCCTTTTCGACATCGGCGAGCGCCTTTTCGAGCGCCGCCTTGTCGGAGCCGACGACATGCAGCGTGGCGCCGAACGGCGCCACCTGGTCGACGCCCGGACGGCCCTGCAGCGCCTCGGCCACCTGGTCGAGCCGCGGCCCCTGCAGCACGAAGGTGGTCAGCCCGGCATTCTTCACCACCTCTTCCACCGTGCCGGTGGCAAGCATCTTGCCGTAGGAGATGTAGCTGATGCGGTGGCAGCGCTCGGCCTCGTCCATGTAATGGGTGGAAACGAGCACGGTCAGCCCGCCGCCGGCCAGCCGATGGATCTCGTCCCAGAACTCGCGCCGCGCCTTCGGGTCGACGCCGGCGGTCGGCTCGTCGAGCAGGAGCAGCTTCGGCTTGTGCATGATGCAGGCGGCCAGCGCCAGCCGCTGCTTCCATCCGCCGGAAAGCGTGCCGGCCAGCTGGTCGCGACGGCTCGTCAGGCCGAGCTCCTGAAGCGTGCGCGCGACATATTCCTCCACCGGCCTCAGCCGGTAGAGCCGCGCCACGAATTCGAGGTTCTCGCCGATCGTCAAATCCTCGTAGAACGAAAACTTCTGCGTCATGTAGCCGACTTCGCGCTTGATCTTGAGCGCGTCGCTGCGGATGTCGAAGCCCAGCACCGTGCCGTCGCCTTCGTCCGGCGTGAGCAGCCCGCACATCATGCGGATGGTCGTCGTCTTGCCTGAGCCGTTCGGTCCGAGGAAGCCGACGATCTCGCCTTCGGCGACCGTCATCGTCACATGGTCGACGACGGTCTTGTCGCCGAAGCGCTTGACCAGGCCGCGAACGTCGATTGCGTTCATTGCCCGAGATCCGCAAGATCGACATCGACGATCTGGCCGGGCTGCAAGGGCCCGGCATTGCCATCCGGCCGCGCTTCGACCAGATAGACCAGCTTCTGCCGGTTCTCGAGCGAATAGATCACCGGCGGCGTGAATTCCGGATCGGGCGAGACATAGCTGACGCGTGCCTTGAGTCCCGTCCCGCAGCCGTCGCAATGGACGTTGAGCTCGGTGCCGACCTTGACCGACGAGAAGGCGCTTTCCGGCACATAGACGCTGAGCTTCACGGCGCCGTCCGGCAGCACCGAGATCACCGGCGCGGTCGGCCCGGCTGTGTCGCCGGGATTGCGGATGACGTCGTTGACGCGGCCGGGCGAGGGCGCCGTCAGCACCCGCTTCGACAGCCGCCACTCGGCCTGCTCCAGGGTCGACTGCGCCTGCTTGACCTGGTTGTCGGCGGCCTTGATGGTCTCGGCCCGCGCCGGCAGGTTGCCGACGGCGAGATTGGCTTCCGCCTGGCCGACCTGGGCCGTGGCCGTCTCCAGCGAAGCCGAGGCGGTGTCGTAGTCGGCCTGGGTGCCGGTGCCGCGCTTGTAGAGATCGCTCGCCCGGTCGTATTTGCGTTTGGCGTCGGCCGCCTGGGCTTTTGCCATGTCGACCTCGGCCTTGAGCACCGCGATTTCCTCGGGGCGCTTGCCGACCTGCAGGTCGGCAAGCTGGGCCTGCGCCTGCGCCAACGCGGCCTGCGCTTGCGCGACCTCGATCTTGGCGTCGGCGTCCTCGAGCGTCGCCACCGGCGTGCCGCTCTCGACGCGGTCGCCGCGCCTGACCGTCACCGTCGCCACCTGGGCCACTTCGATCGGCGCCATCAGCACATATTCGCCTTCGACATAGCCGACGGCCAAGGGCGCCGCCGGCGCGCAGGCGCCGAACAATTGGGCCGCGAGCGGCAGCGAACAGAGAAAGCTCATGATTTGCCCTTCTTGCCGGCGGCCGGCCCGCGCGCCGCCAGCATTGCCCTGAGGTTGTCGGTTGCGACCGCCGCCACCTTGGCGGCCTCTTCATTGCCGATCTCGCGCCAGCCCATCCGTCGCATCACCGCTTCGCGGCCGATGCGGAAATAGATGACCTGGCCGATCATGGTGAAGACGGTGAGTTTGGTCGCCTCGCTCTCGGCCGGCTCGCCGGTCGCCTGTTCCCAGATCTGGCACAGCCGCCGGTGCGTCGGCTCGAACACGCCCGCATAGATGCGGTCGAGCGCGGCGGTCGGATGCGAGAGCTCGCGAAGTACGAATTGTACGATCTCGCCGGCCTGCGGACTGGCCACGACGAAGCCCACCATCCGCTCGAGCGCTGCGAAAAGCTGGGCGCGGGCGGCTTCCGGCTCCAGCGGCGCGGCGGCCTGGGCGCCGCCCAGCGCCTGGCCGGCGATCCTCTGGATGGTGTCGACGATAAAATCGGCGGCGGCGGCGCGCAGGCCTTCCTTGCCGCCGAAATGATAGGCGATCGAGCCGATATTGGCCTTGGCCTCGGCCGCGATCTCGCGCGTCGAGGTGCCGGCGAAACCTTGCCGCCCGAACAGCTTGAGCGCCGCGTGCACCAGCGCCGTTCGCGTTTGCTCTGCGGTGGTGGACTCGCGCGGCTGCCTTTTTATGCCTGGTTGCCTGTTCATACCCCGACTTTAATCAATCGATTGATTAAAGTCAAGTTTGACTCCGAGTCGGCTTGCCTTCCCGGCCCTCACAGGCTTTAGTGCCCGGCCATGGGCAAGGAAGTCGAGCGTAAGTTCCTGGTCTCCAGTCCGGCCTGGCGCGACAGGGTCGAGGCGGAAATCCGCATTCGCCAGTTCTATGTCGCCGCGCAGCCCGGCCGCACGGTGCGCGTGCGCATCTCAGACGGGCGCTCCGCCAAGCTGACGCTGAAGTTCGGCGACAGGGCGCGCGAGCGCGACGAGTTCGAATATTCGATCCCGCTTGCCGAAGCCGAGGAGTTGACGGCGTTTGCCGTCGGGCGTGTCATCGAGAAGACACGCCACCATGTTAGACACCGCGGCTATCTCTATGAAGTCGATGTTTTCGGCGGAAAGCTCGCGGGGTTGGTGATCGCGGAGCTGGAGACGCCGGAGGACGTATCCGACGAAATGCTGCCCGACTGGCTCGGTCGCGAGGTCACCGGCGAGTCGAGATTGTACAACGCGTCGCTGGCCCTTGGGGGGATTCCGGAGATCGTCGCATGAGCTTCCGCATCGATCCGCGCTTGCCGCTGACCGGCGAGGTCAGGCGCATATTGGCCGACGAGATCGGGAAGGCAATCGCCCATCTCGAGATGGCGCGCGAGAAGCCGGAGCAGGGGCTGCACAAATGCCGCAAGCGGCTGAAAAGCGTGCGCGCCTTGCTGCGCCTGGTTCGTTCCGGCGACGAACCGTTCTGCCAGACCGAGAACGAATGTTATAAGCAGGTATCGGCGCTGCTGGCCGGGCCGCGCGAGGCGACCGCCTTGATCGAAACCGTCGATCGCCTGGCCGATGCCTTTCCGGAACAATCCGCCGGCGGCGGTCTCGATCCCGTGCGCGAGCGGCTGGTGCTGCGCCAGCATGAGCTCCATGCCGGCCCCGGCCTCGATGCCGCCATCAATGCGGCCGTAGCCGCCTGCCGTGAGGGCCTGGAGCGCATCGACAGGCTGGCCATGCCCGATCAGCCGGAACAGGCCGCCGACATCCTCGCCGACGGCGCCCGCGCTACCTTGCGGCGGGCCAAGAAAGCGCTGGACAAGGCGGAGTCGCGCGGCGAGAACGAGGATTTTCACGACCTGCGCAAGGCGGCCAAGACGCATTCCATGCATCTGTCGCTGCTCGGCCGCCTGTGGCCGACGCCGATCAAGGCGCGGCGCAAGGCGGTCGACAAGCTCGGCGAGCAGCTCGGCGAATTGCACGACGTCTTTGTCATGCGCGCGCTGCTCGACGCCGATGGCGAGCCGCTCGGCCCCGCCGATGACACGAAGCTTCTGCGCAAGCTCTTGAAGCGCTCCGAAAAGAGCCTGACCAAGGCCTGCCTCGCCGATGCCGCCGAGCTGTTCGGCGACAGTCCGAAACGCTCGGCCAAAAAACTCGCCCGCAAGGCGCGCGACGATCTCGCCGGACCCCAGGAAGAAGCGAAAGCGGCGTGAAGCCCTTTCCTTCTCCCCTTGTGGGAGAAGGAGGATCGGCGCGTAGCGCCGAGACGGATGAGGGGTGCTCCAGCTTGGCCAACGCGCTTGGTCTAAGCCGCAATCGCCAACGTCTCATTCCCTGGAACACCCCTCATCCGTCGCCTTTCTCCTGCAAGGGGAGAAGAGGGAGAGCTACGCCGGCAGCGCCCGTTTCTCCTTCGCCGCTCGCGCTCCCGCATCGCGCGGATGCGGCCCGATCGGCATGATCGCCGGAAAGGGCGTCGCGCCGAAAGCAAAGGTCCATTTGTAGCCGGTGAGCTGGTCCTCCGGCGTGGTGTGCTGGTCGTGGTGGGCAAGCAGCCTGGCGCGTTCGGCGAGCTCCTCGGCCTCGCGCCGCAGCATCTCCGCCGTTTGCGGCCGCATCCGCCTGGAAAAGCTGATGAAGGTCGCGCCCTGCTCCATATGGCCGAGCGCCCAGCCGACGAAATTCTTGTTGGTCATCTCGAAATGCGGCTTCAGCGGTCCCTCGAAATCCCACTGGATCGGCGTGTCGACGAGCAGCCTTGCCGACAGGCCGCGCCCCAGCGCCACCAGCCCGAGTTCCTCGAGATCGCGCAGGCAGAGGAACATCGAAGCTTCGCTCAGGCCCTGCGAGCGCATGATGCCTTCGGCCGTGAATTTCTCCGACAGCATGATGAAGACGAAGAGCAGCGCCGGCCGCGCCGCCAGGCGGCGCTCGATCTCCGGCCCGACGCGGTTGGCCGGGCCCGGTCCCCGGTTCATCGCGCCGAGCACGTTCTCCAGCTCGACATCGGCGGCCGCGCAGATCTCCATCAGCCGGTCGAGCTTGCAGTTCCGCTCGTGGAAGATGCGCTTCACCGTCGGTTCGGAAATGCCCATGCGTTCGGCCAGCGTCCGGTAGGTCAGGCCCTTGGCCCTCAGCGTCCGTTTCAGCGCCTCGAAGATCGGACCGTTCATGGAATGCGCCTCGTTCATCCGATTTGGTATCGAAGAACGATACTAGTCTTGTTCCGACTTCCAGGAAAGTATCGAAAATCCTAGCTCTCCGTCGTCATTACAGGAGAGCAGCCATGAAACGTCTCATCGCCTCAACCATCGTCGCCACAATCGCCGTGTCCGCAGCGCAGGCCGGCGAACTCTGGCGCGCCACCGGCTTCCAGCAGCCGGAATCCGCGCTTGTCGATGCCGCCCACAACCGCATGGTCGTCTCCAACATCGCCGGCAATCCGGGCGACGCGGACGGCAATGGCTACCTGTCGCTTCTGTCGATGGACGGCAAGGTCATCGCCCGCCACTGGGTGGACGGCATGGACGCACCCAAGGGCATGGCGATCGCCAGTGGCAGGCTCTACGCCGCCGACATCACCAAGGTGCGCGTCGTCGATCTCGCCAGCGGCAGACTGGTCGAGACAATCGACGTGCCGGGCGCCGTGTTCCTCAACGACATGACGCAGGACAGCGCCGGCAAGGTGTATGTCAGCGACATGCTGGCCGACACGATCTATCGCATCGACGGCGACAGGCCGGAATTGTTCGTCAAGGATGCGCTGCTTGCCTCGCCCAATGGCGTGTTCGCCGATGGCGGCAGGCTGATCGTCGCGTCCTGGGGCAAGGGCATCAACAAGACTGACTTCAGCACCGCCGAGCCGGGCGGCCTGCTGTCGGTCGACCTCGCCACGAAGAAGGTCGCGCCGCTGCCGGGCGCTCAAGAATTTGCCGACCTCGACGGTGTCCTCGCCATTGGCGACACCATCTACGCCACCGCCTACCTGACCGGCACGCTTTACAGCTATAAGCCCGGCGGCGCGCCGGAAGCGGTGGCGCGGTTCAAGCCCGGCAGCGCCGACATCGGCACCGACGGCAAGCGCATTTTCGTGCCACTGATGGGCGAAGGCGAGGTCGTGGCGCTGTCACTGGATTGAGCCATGCGGCGGCGGATAAGCCTTAACCGCCGGAGGGACAGCGTTTCGCATCTCGGCACTCAGCGGCGAGGCGATTTTTCGCCTCGCCAATCGCGATTGGACCGCCATGTCGGTGGCGGCTGCCATCTGGTTTCGCCGCTTGCTCCGCACTATCCGGCTCCCATCCGTCACCTGAGCGAAGCCGTGAAGACATCCAGCCCGACCGGCGCCGTTTCGCCGATGATCCCCGTGTTCATATGCGCTCTGGCGATCTTCCTGCTCTCCGGCATGGACGCGGCCATGAAGTCCCTGGCCCTCGCGGTCGGCGTCTACAACACGCTGCTGTGGCGCAGCCTGGTCGCCACGTTGGTCGCGGGCGCCGCCTGGACGGCAGGGTCGCGCTCGAAGCCGACCCTTCCGGTGCTGGGCCTGCATGCCTTGCGCGCCGCGATTGTCGGTATCGTCCTGGTCTTGTTCTTCTGGGGTCTGGCGAGGCTGCCGCTCGCCGAGGCGATCGGGCTCAGCTTCGTCGCGCCGCTGTTTGCGCTTTTCCTTGCGGCATTGTTGCTGGGCGAACGCATAAGGCGGCAGGCGGTCTGGGCGTCGCTGGCCGGCATGGCGGGCGTCGCGATCATGCTGGCCGGCAAATTCGGGGCGGCAAGCCATTCGCAAGATGCCCTGCTTGGCACGGCCGCGGTGCTCGTATCGACGGTGTTCTACGCCTACAATCTGATCCTCTCCCGGCAACAGGCGCTGCTGGCCAGGCCGGTCGAGATCATGCTGTTCCAGAACCTCTTCGTCGCGATCATCCTCGGTCTCGCAGCACCCTGGCTCGCGGTTGCGCTGCCGAGCGATCTCTGGCTTCCTTTGGGCGCGGTGGCGCTGCTGTCGCTCGCCGGGCAATTTTTGATGAGCTGGTCCTACGCCCGTGCCGAGGCGCAATATCTGATCCCGACCGAATACTCGGCCTTCATCTGGGCGATCGCGCTTGGCTGGTTCTTCTTCGGCGAGACGGTGGCCTGGACCACGCTGACAGGGGCATGCCTCATCGTCGCCGGCTGCCTGATCGCCGCGCGCGCCAATCCGAAGCTTGCCGAGCCGATCGAAGCGACCGTTTGAGCAGGGGCCTACGCCGTCGCCGCTTTTCCGCCCAGTTGCGCCCGCGCGTCACGGATCGAGGCGGCATAGGTTACCAGCGGTCGCTTGACGCCATGGCTTATCAGCGTGCGCCTGACTTGCGACGAGGCGCCCGCGATAATGAAGCGTCCTCCGGCGCGCCTGGCCTTGCGCACGGTGCTTTCGATGACGTTTGCCGCGGTCGAATCGAGGAAGGGCACCGCCGTGCAATCGAGGATGAAGTTCCTGCGCTGGTCGGCGATACGGTCCAGCACCGCGGCAACCGTTGCCGCAGCGCCGAAGAAGAAGGCGCCGGAGATGCGGTAGATGACGGTGTCCGGATCGGTGGCGGCGGCGAGGTCATAGGCTACGCGCCCGCCATTTGCGTCGTCGGCGCGGTCGTCCGTCACCGACGGGACGTGCGCCTCCACCTCGACCGAACGTGCCATCCGCCCGATGAACAGCAGCGCGCCCAGCGCGAAGCCGATCACGATGCCGGTGGTGAGGTCGCGGAAGATGACAAGTCCGAAGGTGACCAGAAGCACCAGGGCGTCGCCCCAGGACGATCGGATCAGCGCCAGGAAGGCTGGCTTCTCCACCATGTTCCAGGCCACCGTGGCCAGCACCCCGGCAAGCGCCGCCAGCGGGATATAGCTGGCAAGCGGCGCAGCCACCAGCATGAACAGCAGCAGGAAGGCGGAATGGAATATTCCCGACAACGGTCCATGCGCGCCGGCGCGGATGTTGGTTGCCGTGCGCGCGATCAGTCCGGTCACGCAGATCCCGCCGAAGAGCGCCGAGCCGATATTGGCGATGCCCTGTGCTACCAGTTCGCAGTTGGAGCGGTGCCGTCGGCCGGTCATACCGTCCGCGACCACGGCGGAAAGCAGCGACTCGATCGCTCCCAGCAGGGCGAAGGAAATTGCATCGGGTACCACGGAGATGAGCTTCTGCGCATCGAGCGGCGGTAGAGTCGGGTCCGGCAACATCCGCGGAATGCCGCCGAATTGCGTGCCGATCGTCTCCACGGGAAGACCAAGAGCCGTCGCGGCCAGCGACGCCGCGGCGACCGCGATCAGTAGGCCCGGCCAGGAGGGCCGCCAGCGCTTCATGGCCACGATGATCCCTATCGTCAGCGCGGCGACGGCAATGGCCGCCGGATTTGCTGTCCCGGCAGCCTTGCCGAGCGCGATAAGCCGCGGCAGCAGGTCGCCTGGCTCCTTGCCCGGCAGCGTCAGGCCGAACAGGTCGTGCAACTGGCTGGACAGGATGATGACGGCGATGCCGGCTGTGAAGCCGACCGTTACCGGATAGGGGATGAACTTCACATAAGCGCCGAGCCTCAGATACCCGGCCGCGATCAGGAAGACACCGGCCATAAGCATCGCCAGGATCAGTCCGTCGACGCCGTGCCGGTCGACCGTCGAGGCCACGACCACGATGAAGGCGCCGGCGGGCCCGCCGATCTGGAACCGGCTGCCGCCAAGCGCGCCGACGATGAAGCCGCCGATGATCGCCGTGAACAAACCGCGCTCCGGCCCGACATGCGAGGCGATTGCGATCGCCATCGACAGCGGCAGAGCCACGATGGCGACCGTCAGGCCGGCGATTAGATCGGCCCTCAGCTGCCTGAGGTGGTAGCCCTCGCGCAGCACCGTCACCAGCTTTGGCGTGAACAGCTCGGCGAACCTCGGCCGCGCCTGATGGTGAATTGCCCGCCGCGCCTGATCCATGAACTGCTTCCGCTCCACAGGGCGGCGGGATCGTCGGCTGCATGTCGGCGGTCGCCGTCGCGATAACCGTTGCGACGCTGCATCGCGCTGCCCGAAACCGGCTACGGTTTCCGGGGGCGGATGCAGTTGCGGCTCAGCCCTGCGGGTTCTGCGCCACGATGGCCTTGAGGCGTACGCCCCTGCCGCCGCGTTCGCTGGTCTGGTTCTCGCCGATCAATTCCACCCCGACCTCATCGAGGGCCTGGATGACCTTCATCAGCGTGTCGACGACGCCTCGCACGACGCCCTCGCTCGCCTCCATACGCTGTATCGTCGGAAGCGAAACTCCGGCGCGCTCGGCGAGCGTTCGCTGGTCGATACCGGCCAACGCTCTTGCGGCGCGCATCTGCGCAGCAGTGATCATCGGCCAGAACCTATGTCTGAGTCTGCGGTGTCAATGGATAATATAAACATCCTGATGTTTCAACCCTCATTTGGCATAGATGAAACATTGGTTATTCGCTATCCGTAACAACCTTGCGTCGCTGCACCAGGCGTGCCGCAAGCCAGCACAGCATGGCCCATGCGAAGCCCGCGCACCAGCCGGCAAGCACGTCGGACGGCCAGTGCACGCCAAGATAGACGCGGCTGGCGCCGATCAGCACCGTGGTGAGCACGGCAAGGCCAAGCACGAAGACTTTCGTCCTGCGGTCCGGCAGGAAGCGGGCGGCCAGCGAGCCGAGGGTCAGATAGGTCACCGCCGACAGCATCGCGTGGCCGCTGGGGAACGAGAGCGAAGTCTCGGTGACGAGATGCGAGACGAGATCGGGGCGCGGCCGGTCGACCTCGAATTTGAGCAGGCTGGAAAGCACTTGCCCACCCGCCACGGCCGCGAACATGAACAGAGCGGTCAAGGGCCTGCGGATCAAGAGCAGATAGACGATCGTCGCCGTCGTGATCAGCACCAGCACAGCGGTGCTGCCCAGCGCGGTGACGTCGCGCACCGCACCTTCGAGCCAGGGTGGACCGATTGGACTGTCCGGCTGCCCGGCATGGCGGAAGGCAAGCAGGATTTCCGTATCGAAGGCATGTGGCGTGGTGGCGCGCGCCACCTCAATCAGCTCCACTAGGCCCCATAGACCGCCGGCAATCACCAGCCCGGCCAGCAGCACCGGGAATTCCATTTTGTTAAGCAGCGCGTTGGCGGTCGATTTCATTCTGGCCTTGGGTCCAGCTACAGCCGTTGGATATAGGGCCCAAGCGTGATCAGCGCGACGGCGGCGATCGCCAGCACCATGCCGGTCGCTTGCAAACCGTTGAGCCGCTCGCCGAAGAAGGCGAGCGCCACGACATTGACCGCGACGAGCTGGATCACCGCCGACAGGCTGAACGACACCGACATGCCGAATTCGCGCACCAGCCGCAGCATGATCAGATTGCCAGCCGTGTAGAGCGCCAGGGTCAAAAAGAGCTTGGCCAGGCTCGGCGCCATCCCCCAATGCTTGGCCGCCATCGCCGCCAGCAGGAACATCACCGTCGAAATGCCGAGCTGCCCCAGTCCCCAGAAACTCACCTGTCGTCCCCTTCTTGAAGCGCCGTCGCCACGCCGACCGCAGCCCTTGTTTCCGAAGCGGGCGAGACCGTCAAGCTGGGCGATGGAGGATAGGGCGAAGGCCGCGGACCGACATCGACGACTTCGCCAATCACCGAGGGGGTACGTCGAAGCCATGTCACGAAAATGTGATCGGCGCGCTTTAGGGGTCGAAAGGTCAAAATCCCAGCCACCTCAAGAAGCCAGAGGAATCCCATGACCGTGACCCCTGAGACCCGCTTCCGCACCAGCCAGCTCGAGGAAAATGACGGCCCGCCCGCCAACCCGACCGACAACCGCACCATGGGCGAGATCATCGCCGCGCGTTTCTCGCGCCGCGGCTTTCTCATGGGCTCGCTGGCCGTCTCGGCCATTGCCGCCACCGTCAGCCCGCTGGCGCTGATCGCCGCCGACGAGGCGCGCGCCGCAGAGGCTTCGGCTTTCAAGTTCGACGAGCTCGAGGCCGGCATCGACGACAAGCACCATGTCGCGCCGGGCTATGACGCCGACGTGCTGTTGCGCTGGGGCGATCCGCTGTTCGCCGACTCGCCGGAGTTCGATCCGGCAAAACAATCGGCCGAAGCCCAGGCCAGGCAGTTCGGCTACAACAACGACTATGTCGGCTATATCCCGATCGACGGCTCCGCCGAGCACGGCTTGCTGGTCGTCAATCACGAATACACCAACCCGCATCTGATGTTCCCCGGCATCGTCTCGATCGTCGAGAAGGACGGCAAGAAGGCCGCCGAGGTGGCGCCGCTCTCGAAGGAGCAGGTCGATGTCGAGATGGCCGCACATGGCGGCACGATCGTCGAAATCCGCAAGCAAGGCGGCAAGTGGCAGGTGGTGCGCGACGGCAAGCTCAACCGCCGCATCATGTCCACCACCGAGATGGCGCTGTCCGGCCCGGTCGCCGGCCACGATCGCGTCAAGACCAATGCCGACCCGTCCGGCGCGAAGGTCATCGGCACCGTCAACAACTGCGCCGGCGGCGTCACGCCCTGGGGCACCTATGTGATGGCCGAGGAGAACATCCACGGCTATTTCTCGGGCGAATTGCCGGAAGGCCACAGGGAGGCCGCCAACTACAAGCGCCTCGGCATTCCGGAAGGCGCCTATGAGTGGGGCGCGCATTACGACCGCTTCAACCTCGCCAAGGAGCCGAACGAGCCCAATCGCTTCGGCTGGATCGTCGAGGTCGACGTCAACGATCCGGCTTCGGTGCCGAGGAAGCGCACCGCCATGGGCCGCTTCAAGCATGAGGGCGCCGAGTCGATCGTCGCCAGGGACGGCCGCGTCGTCTTCTATCTCGGCGACGATGAGCGCTTCGACTATGTCTACAAATTCGTCACCGCCGGTAAGTTCAATCCCGATGACCGCGCGGCCAACATGGACCTGCTCGACGACGGCACGCTGCATGTGGCGAAATTCGCCGAGGACGGTTCGGTCGAATGGATCCCGATCGTTTTCGGTGAAGGCCCGCTGACGGCGGAGAACGGTTTTGCTTCCCAGGCCGACGTTCTCATCGAGACGCGGCGCGCCGCCGACCTGCTCGGCGCCACCAAGATGGACCGGCCGGAGGACATCCAGCCCAATGCCGGCAACGGCAAGGTCTATGTCATGCTGACCAACAACACCAAGCGCAAGGCCGAGCAGGTCGACGCCGCCAATCCGCGCGCTGGCAACGCCTTCGGCCACATCATCGAGATCGTCGAGGAAGGCGGCGACTTCGCCGCGACCAAGGGCAAATGGGAGGTGCTGTTGAAATGTGGCGATCCGTCGGTGGCCGATGTCGGCGCCACCTTCTCCACCGCGACCACCGCCCATGGCTGGTTCGGCATGCCGGACAATTGCGCCGTCGATTCCGCCGGGCGCCTGTGGGTCGCCACCGACGGCCAGGGTCCGAAGGCCACCGGCCGCACCGACGGCCTGTGGGCGGTCGATACCGAGGGTGCCGCGCGGGCAACGTCGAAACTGTTCTTCCGCGTCCCGATCGGCGCCGAGATGTGCGGCCCGCTGTTCGCGCCTGACGACCAGACGGCTTTCGTCGCCGTCCAGCATCCGGGCGACGGCGGCGAGGACTGGGAAGGCTTTGGCCGCCCGTCCTATTACGAGGACCCGTCGACCCGCTGGCCGGACTTCAAGCCGGACATGCCGGTAAGGCCGTCGGTCGTCGCGATTACGAAGCAGGGCGGCGGCAAGATCGCGGTGTGATGCGCTGAGGCTAGCGCAAGCGTTGGGGATTGGCGGAAGCCTCCCCAACGTCGTCATTCTAGGGCGAAGCAGGAGCGAAGCTCCGTCGCGGAGACCCTGGAATCCATGCCGTGACCGCGATCACAGGGCGCAGCGGAGCAGAATTCTGCACCGTGCAACGCTCGCATGTCACGGAATGGATCCTCGGGTCTGCGCTGCGTCGCTGCGCTCCTCGCTCCGCCCGTGGATGACGAAGCCGAGCAGTCACTTCGCGCGTTGAACCATGGCCACGTTCATCCTGTTTCTCAGGCGGAAGCCGATCGACTCGTAAAGTTCGATCGCCGCCGCATTGCTGTCATAGGCGTGCAGGTACGCAATCTCGCCGCGCGCCGCGATCCTGCCCGCCACGAACACCCACAGCAGCCGGGCAAGGCCGCCGCCGCGGAAATCCGGATGCGTGCAGACGCCGCTGAGTTCCGAGCAACCGGGCTGCTTCATGCGCTCGCCGGCCATCGCCGCCAGCCAGCCGTCGATCCTGATGCCCCAGAAATCGCCGAGGCTCAGCGCCTCCAGCGTGAACGGGCCGGGCTTGGTGAGAGACGCGAGCAAGCAGCGCCACGCTACGCGTCATGCCCGGTTGCGCGACGCCGAGGGATTGCGCCAAAGCCGACGCGCGCATGGCGCGTTTCGCGCGGTCGATGGACGATACTGGACGCTTTCGGACGTTTGCCCTTCATTCGCCGCCAAATGCATCCTATATCGCGCTGGCGCGACGCGGCCGGCAGCGGTCGCCAGCGATTCGCGACCTGAGGGCGGCAGGTCATCCATTCTTGGCATGCGGAGCTCATGGCGCCCCTGCGCATCTATTTCGACAGGCTTCTCGACGCCGTGGCGCCCAAGGTTCCGCGGCGCGAGTTGACGGATGCCGAACGCCTGGCGCTGGTGCGCCGCCATGGCGATTTCTCGCTCGCCTACTCCACGGCCGTGCAGCAGAAACTGTCCTATTTCAGCGATGGCGACGGCTACATAGCGTTCGGCACCAAGATGAGCCGCCATTTCGCGCTGGGCGATCCGGTGGCCGAACTGGCCGACCGCCCGGCCTATATCAAGCGCTTCGTCGAGGCCGCCGGCGGCCCGTGGTTCGTCCAGGTCGGCGCCGACACCGCCAAGGTGTTGGCCGGCCTCGGCTACCAGGTCAATCGCCTCGGCATCGACACCAGGCTGCTTTTGCCGGCGCATGATTTTTCCGGCAAGCGCAACGAAACCGTGCGCTATTCCGAGCGCTGGCTGACCAAGAAGGGTTTTACTCTCGCCGAGGACAAGGGCGACAGGCTGCTCGAGGAGATCAAACAGCTTTCCGCCGACTGGCGCAAGGAGCGCATCATCAAGCGCTGGGAGATGGGTTTCCTCAACCGCCGCTTCTCCGAAGAGCTCGGCGCCGACATGCGCCGCTTCCTCCTGCACAGCCCCGAAGGCCGGCTTCTCGCCATTCTCGATTTCGACCCGCTGTTCCGCGACGGCAAGGTGGTCGGCTACACCACTTCCTTCAAGCGCAAGCAGGTCGACGCGACGCCGCATGCCGAAATCGGCTTGACCAAATTCGCCGTCGACCGCTTTCGCGAGGAAGGCATCTCCGAGGTGACGCTCGGTCTCTCGCCGCTGCTCGACATCGAGCCGAGCGGTTTCGCCGAATCGAGCTTCTGGCGCGGGGCCTTCCAGCGCGCCTACAACTCGCCCTGGGTCAACCGCTCGCGCTTCAACCTGCAGGGCCAGGCCGCGTTCAAACGCCGTTTCCACGGCGTCGAGGAGCCGACCTATATCGCATTCCGCAAAGGAACTTTCGCGGAAATGCTGGGGCTGCTGCGCCTGCTGAAGGCGATTTGAAGGAGGCTGTGTTTTCCTCGCCGCCGCTTCGTGGGGCGAGGAACTGAATGTCCGTCAGTTCCTCAACCGGTAGCCCGTCTTGAAGATCCACGCCACGATCGCGATGCAGATGGCCAGGAACATCAGCGTCATGCCGAGGCTGACGCCGACCGAGACATCAGCCTTGCCGTAAAAACTCCAGCGGAACCCGCTGATCAGGTAGACGACCGGATTGAACAGCGTGATCGTCTTCCAGATGCCCGGCAGCATATGGATCGAATAGAAGCTGCCGCCGAGGAAGGTGAGCGGCGTGACGATCAGCAGCGGCACCAGCTGCAGTTGCTCGAAGGTCTTTGCCCAGATGCCGATGATGAAGCCGAACAGGCTGAAGGTCACCGCCGTCAGCACCAGGAAGGCGATCATCCAGAACGGATGCTCGATCCTGAGCGGCACGAACAGTGCCGCGGTGGCCAGGATGATCAGGCCGAGGATGATCGACTTGGTCGCGGCGCCCCCGACATAGGCGATGATGATCTCCAGATAGGAGACCGGTGCCGACAAAAGCTCGTAGATCGAGCCGACGAATTTCGGGAAATAGATGGCGAAGGAGGCGTTGGAGATCGATTGCGTCAGCAGCGACAGCATCATCAGGCCCGGCACGATGAAGGCGCCGTAGGCGATGCCGTCGATCTCGTTGATGCGCGAGCCGATCGCCGAGCCGAAGACGACGAAATAGAGCGATGTCGAGATGACCGGCGAGATGATGCTCTGCAGCACCGTGCGGAAGGCGCGCGCCATCTCCACCCGGTAGATTGCCCATACCGCACGAAAATTAGGGGCAGCGCGCAGGTTCATGGCTCTTGCCTCAGAAGATTGACGAAGATCTCTTCGAGCGAGCTGTTCTTGGTGTCGAGATCGCGGAACTGGATGCCGGCCGCCTCGAGGTCGCGGATCAGCGAGGCGACGCCCGGACGGTCGCTCTGGTTGTCATAGGTGTAGGTGAGCTGGTTGCCGTCGTCCGACAGCTCCAATGAATAGTGGGAAAGCCCGTCCGGAACGGCGGCAAGCGGCGCGCGCAGTTCCAGTTTCATCTGCTTGCGACCGAGCTTGCGCATCAGTTCGGCCTTGCCTTCGACCAGGATGATCTCGCCCTTGTTGATGACGCCGACGCGGTCGGCCATCGCCTCGGCCTCTTCGATGTAATGCGTGGTGAGGATGATGGTGACGCCGTCTTCGCGCAGGCGCCGCACCATCGCCCACATGTCCTGGCGCAGTTCGACGTCGACGCCCGCGGTCGGCTCGTCGAGGAACAGCACGCGCGGCTCGTGCGACAGCGCCTTGGCGATCATCAACCGGCGCTTCATGCCGCCCGACAGGGTGATCGCTTTCGAGTCCTTCTTGTCCCACAGCGAGAGGTCGCGCAGCACTTTTTCGACGAAGGCCGCGTTGGGCGCCTTGCCGAACAGGCCGCGGCTGTAGTTCACCGTTGCCCAGACCGTCTCGAAGGCATCGATGGTCAGTTCCTGCGGCACCAGCCCGATCAGGCTGCGCGCCGCGCGATAATCCTTGCCGATGTCGTGGCCGTCGACGCTGACGCTGCCGGAGGAACGGTTGACGATGCCGCAGACGATCGAGATCAGCGTCGTCTTGCCGGCGCCGTTCGGCCCGAGCAGCGCGAAGATCTCGCCGCGCTCGATGTCGAGATTGATTTCCTTCAGCGCCTTGAAGCCGGTGGCATAGGTTTTCGTGACACCGGAGATCGAGATGATGGATGACATGCTGAAATACGGCCGGCTGGAAAAGGTCACCTGATATAGGTCGGATGCCGCCCGGTGCAACCGTGAATCGACGCCGTTGCTGACAGTTCTGGACAGGGAGGAGGTTCTTTCTCCCCGTTTACGGGGAGAAATGCCCGGCAGGGGCAATGAGGGGCGGCGCTGACCTTCAACCAATCGTGCTCCTGGCTGCCGAACCGCAGATGCCGGCGCTGCCCCTCATCCGCCCTTCGGGCACCTTCTCCCCGTAAACGGGGCGAAGGAAATCAGGTCTGCGCCGTCCAGAACGCGATCTCCTGCGCCTTGGTCCTGAGCTCGGTCTTCAGCCATTGATCGTCGTCGTCGAGGTAGCTCCACGGCGTCCTGCCCTGCGCCCGCATCTCGCGGATGTAGGACCGGTAGCGGTAGTGGCTGTAGACCGACATTGCGTATGTGGCATAGGCGGCGGCAAGCTTCCTGTGGCCGCGCACGATCACCAGGTTCTCGTCGTTCTTCTCGCTCGCCGGCGCCGAGAAATTGTGGCTCCCGGTCACCACAACGCAGTCGTTTGAATGCGGGTCGGTCACCAGGATCTTCGAATGCACGATGGCGTGGCCGATCTGGGACAGGAAGGTCCGCCGGTTGACCTCGGCGATCCATGGCCCGAGCGGCGCGTCGAGGCCTTGCGGCTGCGCCACCGCGTAGCGGTCGGGCGTGAATTTCCGGTCGCTGCTCACTAGGTCGATGTCGAGGAAATTCTGTTCGGTGCCGCCCTCGTTCGCGCTCAGCGTCGAGACCACGCCGCGCACATACATGCCCTTTTCCTTGGCGCGCTGGCCGGCCAGCGTATGCAGCCCCTGCTTGCCCGGCGTGAACATCAGGAACAGCACGGCCTGCCTGGCCGATGTGATCACATCGCGCAGCGCCGCCATGTCGGCCCCGTCGGAGGTGCGGGTGAACCAGACGGTCGCCTTGGCGGCACCGACCGTGAAGGTTTTCGGCGCGTTGTTGTCCGCCATCAGCGCCGGCGTGAAATTGGCCGGGTCGGTCTTCGGCGGCGAGGCGTCCTTGAGCAGGTCCCAATGCTTGCGGAAATGCTCCGCCACCGCCGCGTCCTCGATCAGCAGGCCGTTGCTGACCTGCGTGCAGAGGCCCGTCGTGCTCCAGTTGGTGCTGCCCGTCCACACCTGCTTCGGCTCGTCGTCTTGCGACACCACGACGAACTTGTTGTGGCCGAGGCCTTTCGATTTCAGCATCCGGTCGATGGTCGCGATGCCGTGGTCGTTGAGGTTCTTGCGCGCGTCCTTGTTGCCGTCGCCGCTTTTGTCGGAGCCGTTGGCGAGGATGAGATTGAGCCGCGGCCCGAGCCCGATCAGCGCCGTCTCCAGCGTCGCGTCGCCGAGCTCGTAGAGCGCCGCATGCAATTCGTCGCCGGCGCCTTGCGTCAGCCCGACCATGCGCAGCCCCAGATCGCCTTCCAGGAAAGCGCGGAACTTCGCGTCGCCATTGGTCTGCAGGCTCTTCTTGAAGGCCACCGGCGAGAGCTTGTTCTTGGCCATGTAGCGGGCGACGAATTGCGACAGCACCAGGCCGCGGTTGAAGTAGCAGGAAAAGCCGCCGCCGGCGTCGGTGGCGAGCGTATGCCAGTCCGTCCAGTCGCTCGACACGCCCTTGGTCAGCGGCTTGCCGGGGCCGGCGCTCATCATCGCGGTCACCCGGTAGCGCACGACATTGCCGACATCGGCCGCATGGTCGGTCCAGTTGAAGCGCTGGAACGGCCACACGTCCGACGGCCGGTGGTCGCCCGATTTCGGCTTGTCCTTGGTGAAGCCGACGCGGTTCTCGACGGGCTCGATCTTCTCGGTGGCGCCGGCCTTGCGGCCGCGCTCCAGAAGGAAGCCCCGGCATCCGGCGATGAAGTCGCTGGGCGCCCAGGCGACGAAGGCGTCGTCGCCATTGATGTAGACGGAGACTTTTATGTCGATGGCCATCTGTCGTTCCTCCCCATCTGCCGTTGTTCCCAAAGCGCGCGGCCGGCATGTCCGGCTCATCAATGCAGCCAACAAGAATCCGCCCCGGAAACAGGGTCCCGGATCAGTTGAAACAGAATGTTCGAAAGGTGACGACGATGATTATGGGACGGCAGAAGATCGGATGTCAATGTTCTGCAGCGTCAAGTATAATTCTATGAACTGCTTCACACTATGTTCTGTTTGCCAGCAAAACAAAGGACGGATGGTTTTCGCGAATCCATCAAGACCGGCCTGGAGCAATTCCAGGAAAGTGCGAGCGGCGAGGTTGCCATCGGGGCCTCACCGTTCCTTTCCGTGAAGTCGGCACAAACGCCGGGGATTGGCGGAAGCCTCCCAGCCTCGTCATTCCAGGGCGGAGCAGCCGCGAAGCGGCGTCGCGCAGACCCTGGAATCCATTCCGTGACTTTGATCGAAGAGCGCAGCGGAGCAGAATTCTGCACCGTAGCAGCGCTCGGACGTCACGGAATGGATCCTCGGGTCTGCGCGCGTCGCTTCGCTCCTTGCTCCGCCCGTGGATGACGATCGCGATGGTCGTTTCGGCCAATCGCCAAGGCAATGCCATCCGCCCCACGCGGACATTTACCCGACGATCGAAATCCCTGCGCTACGGAACCCGGCCGGCGTTTCGTCAGCTCTTGCTGGAGGCCAGCACGAGCACCGGCTTCTCGCTGTAAAGCTGCGGGAACAGCGACTTCAAATTCTCGATCTTGGGCAGGTCGTTGTAGACGATATAGGGATAGGTCGGGTTCAGCGTCAGGAAGTCCTGATGGTAATCCTCGGCCGGATAGAAGGTCTTGCCGGTTTCAAGCGTGGTGACGATCGGCTTGCCGAACACCTTGGCCTTGTCGAGCTGGTCGATGTAACTCTCGGCGACCTTCTTCTGCTCGTCATTCTCGGCGAAGATCGTCGAACGGTACTGCGTGCCTGAATCCGGACCCTGGTAGTTGAGCTGCGTCGGATTGTGCGCGACCGAGAAATACACCTGCAAGAGCTGGCCGTAGGTGACTTTCGCCGGGTCGTAGGTGATCTCGACGGATTCGGCATGGCCCGTGCGGCCGGTGCCGACGACTTCATAGACGGCGTTTTCGGCGCTGCCGCCGGTATAGCCGGAAACGGCCTTGCTCACGCCCTTGACGTGCTGGAACACGCCCTGCACGCCCCAGAAGCAGCCGCCGGCGAAGATCGCCTTCTCGGTACCGCTCGCCGCCTTTTCATCCATCGCCGGCGGCGGGATCACCACCGCGTCCTCGGCCGAGCGGGCCGGGCTCTGCCAGAAGACGGCCGCCGCGACTGCCGCAAGACCAAGCGCTGCAACCGCGCCGCGCGCGAAAAATGGCGATCGCCGCGCGGCCTTTGTCTCGATGCCGTTCATGTCCTGATCTCCTTGCTGTTGTCCCAGTATATACGAACGAAGCCGTCGGGGGGTTCTCACTTTGCCGTGCGGCGGCTTACGGCAGATGGCGTCCCCCGCTCCGTCTCGGAGCGGGGGACGCCGTCCTACGCGGCTTACTGTGCCGGCTTCATCGCATCCGCCGGCTTCATGGCATCCGTGGCCGGTTTCATCGCGTCGGTGGTAGCCGGCTTCATCGCCTCGGTGCTCATCGCGTCGGGCTTCATGGCATCGGCCGGCTTCATGGCATCCGTCGCCGGCTTCATGGCGTCGGTCGCCATCGCATCGGCGGGCTTCATCGCATTGGTCGTGTCGTCGGCGCGGGCGCCGGCGACGAAGACGGCAGCGGAAAGCGCGAAGGCGAGTGCCGGCAGGGTCAGATATTTGGTCATGATAGTCTCCTTGGGTTTTGGCGCGCGGAAGCGGGCCGGGTTATGCGTTGCCGCTGTCATGCGGCCCCGCGCGTAGGGAAAAAGAGATCAGTTGGCGGCCGCGGCCAGGATCGGTCCGCCGCCTGGCGCCTGCACCAGCACCGCGGTGTTCAAGCCGCCGGTGGCGGCCGGCAGCGGCAGCGTGGTGGCCTCGCCGTTCCAGCTGCCGAGCTTCGTCAGCGCATGCACGACATTGGCGTGCGGCAGGGTGCGGCCGGTGTTCTCGCCGCGCGCCACCGGCACCTCGACGACGCCTCTCGTGTAACGCACCAGCCAGATGTCGGCGCCGCCGCCCGGCGCCTTGCCGGCGCCGATGCTGACCTTGGCCTTGTCGAGCGAAAGCTCCGGACCCTGGGTGTGGCCGCCCTTGGCAATCAGGCTCTGGATCTCGCCGGGCGCCGCGCCCACGCCGTCGCGTCTGCCGTTCACCACCACCTGCGGCGTGAACGGTCCGTCCCGGCCGAGCGACGGCTCGTAGGTCACCTGGCGATCGGTGAATTCCTTGCGGCCGAACGTGTCCTTCCAGCCGAGATAGTCCCAGTAGGTGACGTTGAACGACAGCGCCAGCACGCCCGGCTGGTCCTTGACCTTGATCAGGTTGGCGTTGGCCGGCGGGCAGGACGAGCAGCCCTGGCTGGTGAACAGCTCGACCACGGTGAGCGGCTGCGCCGAAGCGGCGCCGAGCGTGGCGGCGAGCATCGCCCCGGCGAGCAGGGCGGTCCTTGTTGTCGATCCGGTCATGGGAAGCAGTCTCCGTTACGGCGGGTCATGCTCCCATTTCGCCGGGGTGGAGAGGTTCGTTACAGCTTCACCGGTTTGTGATTGGGGCGCTTCCCTTCTCCCCGCGAACGGGAGAAGGAAAAAGCCCCACCGCTTGCCCCTCAACCCTGCCCCTGCTAAAGCGCGCCGCATGACGACGCCCCTCGACCACATCCGCAATTTCTCCATCGTCGCCCACATCGACCATGGCAAATCCACTCTTGCCGACCGGCTGATCCAGCTCACCGGCGGGCTGGAGGCGCGCGACATGAAGGAACAGGTGCTCGATAGCATGGACATCGAGCGCGAGCGCGGCATCACCATCAAGGCGCAGACAGTGCGGCTGAAATACCGCGCCAACAATGGCGAGGACTATATCCTCAACCTCATCGACACGCCCGGCCATGTCGACTTCGCCTATGAGGTGTCGCGCTCGCTCGCCGCCTGCGAGGGCTCGCTGCTGGTGGTCGACGCCAGCCAGGGCGTCGAGGCGCAGACGCTGGCCAATGTCTACCAGGCCATCGACAACAACCACGAGATCGTCGTGGTGCTGAACAAGGTCGACCTGCCGGCGGCCGAGCCCGAGCGCATCCGCGAGCAGGTCGAGGAGGTGATCGGCATCGACGCTTCCAACGCGGTGCTGATCTCGGCCAAGACCGGGCTTGGCGTGCCCGAGGTGCTGGAGGCGATCGTCCACCAGCTGCCGCCGCCGCGCGAGGGCGACATCAACGCCCCGCTGAAGGCCATGCTGGTCGACAGCTGGTACGACGCCTACCTCGGCGTCATCGTTCTGGTGCGCATCATCGACGGCGTGCTCAAGAAGGGCCAGACCATCCGCATGATGGGCACCGGCGCCAAATATCTCGTCGAGCGCACCGGCGTCTTCACGCCGGCCCGTATCAATGTCGATGAGCTCGGCCCCGGCGAGTTCGGCTTCTTCACCGGCTCGATCAAGGAAGTGGCCGACACCCGCGTCGGCGACACCATCACCGAAGACAAGCGCCAGACCGCGCATGCGCTGCCCGGCTTCAAGCCGGCGCAGCCGGTGGTGTTCTGCGGCCTGTTCCCGGTCGACGCCGCCGATTTCGAGGACCTTCGCGCCGCCGTCGGCAAATTGCGCCTCAACGATGCCAGCTTCTCCTATGAGATGGAAACCAGCGCCGCGCTCGGCTTCGGCTATCGCTGCGGCTTCCTCGGCCTGCTGCATCTCGAGATCATCCAGGAACGGCTGGAGCGCGAGTTCAACCTCGACCTCATCGCCACGGCGCCGAGCGTGGTCTACCGCCTGAACCTCAACGACGGCTCGGTCAAGGAACTGCACAATCCGGCCGACATGCCCGACGTGGTCAAGATCGCCTCGATCGAGGAGCCCTGGATCCGCGCCACCATCCTTACCCCCGACGACTATCTCGGCGGCATCCTGAAGCTCTGCCAGGACAGGCGCGGCATCCAGGCCGATCTCTCCTATGTGGGAAAACGCGCCATGCTGACCTACGATTTGCCGCTCAACGAGGTGGTCTTCGATTTCTACGACCGGCTGAAGTCGATCTCCAAGGGCTACGCCTCCTTCGACTATCACCTGACTGACTATCGCGAGGGCGACCTGGTCAAGATGTCGATCCTGGTCAACGAGGAGCCGGTCGACGCGCTGTCCATGCTGGTGCACCGCACGGCGGCGGAAAAGCGCGGCCGCGCCATGTGCGAGAAGCTGAAGGAACTGATCCCGCACCACCTGTTCAAGATCCCGATCCAGGCGGCAATAGGCGGCAAGGTCATCGCCCGCGAGACCATCTCGGCGCTGCGCAAGGACGTCACCGCCAAATGCTACGGCGGCGACGTGACCCGCAAGCGCAAGCTGCTCGACAAACAGAAAGAGGGCAAGAAGCGGATGAGGCAGTTTGGGAAGGTGGATATTCCCCAGGAGGCGTTTATTCAGGCGCTGAAGATGGGGGATTGAGGGGCCTGCCGTGTACGTTAGGGCAAAGGTCTCTCAGAGCAGCCCTAGCCAGGGACGCACAAAGAACAGCCACGGGTTCATCGTAACTTTCTGTTGCGATATTGCTGAACGAAACCTACTTCTATTGCGGAAGCAATAGGGGGGTGACTTGTCCGCAAATGAAAGTAACAGGCGAAGAGCCTTTGGCGAGGTGGTTTCAGTTGACGCTTGGCATCGGCCATTCAGCAACCAGAATCCCACCGCCGACTTGCATGTTGACGTTACGTTTTCAACCGGCCGCGTTGGCGGTGAAAAGTCTTCAAAGGTCAGCTTCCGGCTAAGCCTGCGTCGTGCCGAAATCGTATTGGTGCTGCCCAAAACTGAACCTATAGACATCAAGAAGAGTTCGATCGCACGCGATCATCGTGGCATCGAAGGGAAGAAAACTCTTCTAAAGGAAAGGAAGCACTCTGCCGGTGCCAGCGGATCGGTTGGTGTAGCAGTGACAACCTCAACTGTTAGTGCGAACGCTTCACTGGAAGCGCGAGGGGACAGCTCTATTTCTGCATCAGAGAAAGTAGAAATAGAGGAGAAGATCCAGCTTATGGTGATTCATCAATCAAAAACTCATGATGGTAACTACCGATGGGGTATAACGCCCGAATCGGCTCAGACGTTAAACGGCAAACCGTGGGAAGCGGAAGCGTTTCCCCGGGGCACGTTAATCGATACGAGAACGGATAAGAACAAAGGCATTCCTCCAACGGTCTCGGTCGAAGTTCGATGCCTGAGAGAGGACATGATAATATCTGATATTATGATTAAGGACGAGAAGAAGTGGGACTTATTTAAAAAAGGGGGATCTCAGAAGGCAAAGCTTGCGGCAGCAGGGTCCTATATAAGGGATAAGCTTATATTGGAAGGATTGGAGTTTGAGAGCGTAGACGAGAGATTTGGTGCGATAACGCTAACAAGCGTAGTCGCTGAACCCGAAAGTGAGACCTGAGATGGTCGCAGAAAAGCACTGGTCTGAGAAAGTAATCGAAATACTGACTTCAGATACGGGAGATCTGCGAAAGTTAGCCGCCATCGCTGGGCGCTCACCAAAAGCCTTTTATCGAGGATCCGACCTGAGTGGTGCAGATCTGCGAGGCCAGGATTTGAGGGGAATGGATTTTCGGGGGGCGAATCTATCGAATGTGCTGCTCGACAAGAACACTAGGATCGATAGCACGACGTTGTCCGAAGCACTCTTTCCCGAATCTCTTGATGGTCCGCTAGTCAGCGAGAGGAATCTAGGCGAGCATCGACTATCGGATCACGAGGTTGGGCAGACACTGAAGTCACCTCCGAAGTCAGAGCTTGATCTGTCTACGTTAATCACCTTTTCAAACGACTTGATACGACGAGGCGAGTATAAAGCAGCTATAGATCTTATGTATATGTATCGTAGCCGATATAGGCATGATCGTGAGTTTGTCTTAGCACTGGGCGCGGCTTTTGAGAAGGAGCACTCAGTGAGCGCAGTGGCGTTGTATAGAGAGTATATAGCTGAGGTTGGTAGTGACTACGATGTCGTATTGAGATTGGCTCAGACGTTAATCGAGCAGCGTGATCATCATGAGGCGATACATTATTTAGAGATGCTTCAAGACGTGCGACCAGACGACCTTGCAACGGCTATTAAACTGGGTAATCTTCTGACTGCCGTCGGTCGTATAGGAGAGGCAGTTCAACTCTTTGAGACTCTCGTACATCGATTTCCAGAGAGAGGGGCTACATGGGCAAGGCTAGCGAAATTGCTCGTGTATCGTGGTGAGTCAGAACCCGCGCAGTCACTTCTTCGCGAAGCAAGCGCCCGATTTCCCGAAAGTATCGACATCTTTCGTGTGGTAGTTAAGGCGCAAGCTCGCTTTAAGTGGCCATTCGATGCAATAGAGCAGGGTATTTTGAGGGGGATTAGTACGAAGAATAGGCCCTCTTTCGTGCGGGAGGCGCTTAAACTCGGTTTTAAGGCAGAATACAGGGTGCCGATAGCGGAACTGGTAGAAAGGTTCTCGTTATGGGAGATGGAAAGGTCTCTGTATAAACTTGTAATAAACGAAGCGATTATCGAGCGAGATTTCAAGAAGGCGTTGAATTTCGCAAACCGTTGGGTCGAAGAAGCGGACGATCGCGACATCCTGCGGGCGAGAAAAGAGTGGGCTATGACATTGCTCGATGCCGGCAATGAGGCTGAGGCGTTTGATGTATTGGAAGAACTTTATAGCGAGAGGTTGGACGATCCGGCACCGGCAAAGTGGCTATCCGACGCATATATAAGAGCTGGGCAGGGGGAGTCGGCGGTAAGCATATTGCGCCGCACGGTTGAGCGCTTCCCAGGTAAGTCTGCACCGACAAAATGGTATTTAGAAGCGCTAGTGAACACTAATCGAATCGTGGAAGCCCTGGAACTTTGGCAATCACAAGACCAAGATGTATTTGGTAAGCGTACCCGAGAGTTGATGTCTAAGATAGAAGCTAGGTTTAGAGAGGCCTGACTGAAGCTATTCGTCGGCTGACGCAATAATCCGAGAGTGACCGTTGATCTTCGCTCACCTCGTTGTATCCTCTCCCCTGGTCGGGGATCCATCACATGCGCTCCACTCTCGATCTCGTCGCCGCGATCGGCCTCGCCATCGGCGGCGCTTTTGGCTTAACAGGCACTTTCGTTGCCAGCGACGCGCTGCGCGAAACGGTCTGGACCGTCGATGGTATGGCGATCGTCGTCGCCACGGCGCTGCTGACGATGAAATACCAGCGGCTCGGCAATGATCTCGTCGCGGCGGGCTTCCTCACTTTCCTTGCCGGCGAAAGCCTGCTTCTGGCCGGCAATGCGGCGGGCCTGCAGGCCAGCGTGCCTTCCTATGCGGGCGGCATCGCGCTCTGGGCAGCGGGGCTGGTGATGGTCAGCGCGCAAGCCACCTTCGCACTCTGGATGCGGCTCACGGCTTTCGCCGCCGCTTTGCTCTTCGCCGTCTCCGTCCTCATGATCCTGTGGGGCGCGCCGCTCTTGCCCACCTCCGCGCCTCTGCCGGCGCTCGGCTACCCGTTCCTGGTGCTGACCTTCATCGGCTGGATCTGGACTTTGCTGAAAGCGGAGCGTTGAATCGCGAGGCAATGGCCGCGCCGCTGGAAATCCGCAACAGCCCGTCGGGAAAGATCCTGCCCGCGCTCGGGCCGTTCCTGCTTGGCGGCATCTTCTGCTTCGGCGCGCTGCAGGGCGTGGCCTCGGGCGCGGATGGCGGGCATGTGCTGTGGATCACGCTGCTCGGCGCCGCCTGCCTGGGGCTCGGCGTATTCATCGCGCGCGGCGCCTTCGACACTTCTGTCAAGGTGGTGCTGAACAGCCAGGGTTTCCGCGATGCCCGCGCCGGCGACGTGCTGGTGCCGTGGAGCAAGGTGCGGAGCGTGCGCCATGCCGCCGGCGGCAAGGGCGCGGCGATGCTCAATTTCGAGCTCACCGAGGAGCCGCCCGGCGCAATCCGATATTCCTCCGCCAATGCCTTCGGCCTGATGCCCTTCGGCCGGAACATCGTGCATATGGAGATTTCCTCGCTCGACGTGCGCGGCGAGGAGATGGTGGATGCCGTGAAGACATTCGCGCCGCATGTGGTGGTGAGGAGTTAGGGCGCGGCCTCGCGCATTGCCGACGTTGCAGAACGGGTGGAATGCGCAAGCTGCTGATCTCCCCCTTGTGGGGGAGATGTCCGGCAGGACAGAGGGGGGCGCTGTCCCGCCGGCGTCTCAAAGCTTGGATACCTCTCCGCACTTCGTGGGACGAGAGCTTTATCTGGTGGCGCTGTGATCCTTCGCGCCCCCCTCTGCCCTGCCGGGCATCTCCCCCGCAAGGGGGAGATTACGCAACCCACCCGTGCTCTACTCCCATCGGGGACCTCGCCATGATTCGCGCTCTGCTCGCCTTCCTCCTTCTCGCCACCCCGGCTTTCGCCGCCGACATGTCGGTGTTCGTGCGCAACCAGCGTTCGGATGGCGTCGCGGTGGAACTGTTCAGCCGTGACAGCCAGAAAGTCTGGCCCGGCGACGACAAGGTGTTTCTCATCCGGCCGAAGGCGCGAAAGTCCGTGCCGATTTCCTGCGAGCCGGGCGAGCACATCTGCTGGGGCGCCTGGGTGAACGGCGACGATTCCGTCACCGCCGGCGTCGGCCCCGACAACGACCAGCCCTGCGACACCTGCTGCTTCATCTGCACCGAGCACTCGACCGAGACGGTCGATCTGGCGGAATAGGCGGGGCGCCGAATCTGCCGACTTCTCATGCTTGGGTTCCTCGCCCCCGCCAAAGGTGGGGGAGTTGGCCGCGAAGCGGACGGAGAAGGGCCTTCGTAGGGCCTCCCCTCTCCGTCTCGGCTTCGCCGAGCCACCTCTCCCACTTCGTGGGGCGAGGAACCAAGGCTGTGCACTTGCCCCGCTTGACGCCCCTCTCGCCCCCGCCCTAGCCTCGCCTCAACCCAACAGGAGACCCCACCCAGATGGCAGGCACGGTCGAAGGCGAGAAGATCGACGTTTCTTTCAGCGGCAAGCGCTGCATCCACTCGCGCAATTGCGTGCTCGGCAACCCGCATGTCTTCGTGCCCAACGCGCCGGGCGAGTGGATCCATCCGGAGGCGGCGAGCGTCGAGCAGGTCGTGGCGCTGGCGCAGAACTGCCCGTCCGGCGCCATCACCTACACCAGAAAGGATGGCGGACCGCAGGAGAAGCCGCCGGTGGTCAACACCGTGCGGTTGAGGGAAAACGGCCCGCTGGCGGTGCATGCCGAGATCGTGCTGGGCGACGAAACCGTCTTCCGCGCCACGCTCTGCCGTTGCGGCCTGTCGCAGAACAAGCCGTTCTGCGACAACAGCCACATCAAGGCCGGCTTCACCGCCACCGGCGAGCCGCCGCTGAAGGAAGCGCAGGTGCTGGAAGCGCGGGATGGCCCGCTGGCGGTGACGCCCACGGTCAACGGCCCGCTCAAGGTCGAGGGGAATGCCGAGATCGTCACCGGGACAGGACATACGATCGCGCGCACGACCAAGGTGTTCCTCTGCCGCTGCGGGCACTCGGCGAACAAGCCGTTCTGCGACGGGAGCCATAAAAGGGTGGGGTTTGTGGGGTAGCGTGCATGCGAGCTTGGCGCATGCATTGTCTAATGTAGCGCTGGTCGACCCCCACTCCGTCTCGGCTTCGCCGAGCCACCTCTCCCCCGATCGACGGGGTAGAGGAAAGGCGCCAAGCTTTTTGCCGTCAATGCTCGTCCAGCAACGCTCCCTTCCTTTCCCTCCGGAGGGGGGAAAGGTGGCGCTGCGAAGCAGCGACGGAATGGGGGAACCACGTGGCAATCCGCTCAGGTCGATCAGTCAATCACAGAAGATGTGTGCATAGCGTAACCCTTGTGAGGCCAGGAACTTGCTCTCCACCCCCTGGCCCACCCCTCCCGCCTTTATCGGCCAGCCCGTATCGGCTAAGGGCTTCGCAACCAAGCCCTCTTGCCCGGACCGCCGCCCAAAATGACCGCCAAATCTCACCCCCTCTTCCTCGGCATCGACACGGGCGGCACCTACACCGACGCCGTGCTGTGGTCGGAGGAAGGCGGACCCAAGGGAAAAGTCCTGGCCAAGGCCAAGTCGCTGACCACGCGCCACGATCTCGCCGTCGGCATTTCCGGCGCGGTGGATGCGGTGCTGGAGAAATCCAAGACCGATCCTGCCTCGATAAAACTTGTCTCGATGTCCACCACCTTGGCCACCAACGCGCTGGTCGAGGGGCAGGGCGGGCGCGTGGCGCTGGTCATGATCGGCTTTTCCGAGGCCGACCTTGCGCGCGACGGGTTGAAGACGGCGCTCGGCACCGACCCTGTGGTGTTCTGCCCGGGCGGCCATGACGTGCACGGCAATGCGGCGAAACTCGACCTGTCCGGCCTCGAGGCGGCGCTGCCGGAACTTGGGCGTTCGGTGTCTGGCTTCGCCGTCTGCGCCTATTTCGCCACCCGCAACCCGGCGCATGAGCTTGCGGCCCGCGACCTGATCCGCGACAAGACCGGCCTGCCGGTCACCGCCAGCCACGAGTTGTCGGCGAAGCTCGGCGGCCCGCGCCGCGCGCTCACCACCTTGCTCAACGCCCGGCTGATCTCGATGATCGACCGGCTGGTCGCGGCGACCGAAGGTTTCCTCGCCCAGCGCGGCATCGCGGCACCCCTGATGGTGGTGCGCGGCGACGGCGCGCTGGTCTCGGCGGCCTTCGCCCGCCAGCGGCCGATCGAGACGATCCTGTCCGGCCCCGCCGCAAGCCTGGTCGGCGCGCGCCACATGACCGGGCTGGACGACGCCATGGTGTCTGATATCGGCGGCACCACGACGGACGTCGCCGTGCTCGACGGCGGCCGTCCGCGCCTCGATCCGGAAGGCGCCACCGTCGGCGGTTTCCGCACCATGGTCGAGGCCGTCGCGATGCGCACCTTCGGCCTCGGCGGTGATTCCGAAGTCACGCTGGAAGACGGCGCGCTTGACCCGAAGATCCTGCTCGGGCCGCGCCGCCTGGTGCCGCTGGCGCTGTCGGGCATGGTGCATGGCGAGGCGGTGACCTCGGAGCTGGAGCGGCAGCTGCGCGCGCCGAATCCCGGCCGCATGGACGGGCGCTTTGCCGTGCGCACCGGCGTGCCGGACCGGCTCGCCGCCGGGCTGACCGCGCCGGAGGCGAAACTCTACGAGACGATCGGTTCGGTGCCGCTCGCGCTCGATCGGCTGCTCGCTTCGAACGCCCAGAACGCCACGCTGAACCGGCTGGTCGCGCGCGGGCTCGTGCATATCTCAGGCTTCACGCCGTCCGACGCCGCCCATGTCGTCGGAAAACAGGCCAATTGGGATGCCGCCACCGCCCGCCTCGGCGCCGAGCTCTTCGCCCGCCGCCGCGACGGCCGCGGCCAGACGATCGCCGCGACGCCGGAAGCCATCGCCGAGCGCGTGCTCGTCACGCTGACCCGCTGGTCGGCCGAATACATCCTCGAAACCGCTTTCGCCGAGGACGGGCTGGATGGCGCCGCGACCGTCGCGCACGCGCTGGTGCAGCGCGCGGTCGATGCCCATCCCGGCATCGCCCGCTTCACCGTCGCGCTCGACCGCCCGGTCATCGGCCTCGGCGCGTCGGCGCCGCTGCATTATGCCGGCTTGGCCGTGCTGGTCGGCAATGGCTGCATCGTGCCGGAAGACACCGACGTCGCCAACGCGCTCGGCGCCGTGGTCGGCCAGGTGCGCGTCTCGGCCGAAGCCCGCGTCAGCCAGCCCAAGGAAGGCCTGTTCCGCCTCGCCTCGGGCCAGACGGTGCGCGACTTCACCGAGGAGGACAAGGCGATCGCGGCGGCTGAGGCCGATGTGCGCGCGCTCGCCGCCGAGCGCGCGAAGGACGCCGGCACCGACAGCGCCGAGATCGAAATCGCCACCGAGTTCAAGGTCTCGACCATCGAGGGCCAGCGCATGTTCATCGAGGCGCATGTGGTGGCCGTGGCGTCGGGAAGGCCGCGGATTGCGGTGTGAGCCCCCTTCCTTCTCCCCGTTTCACGGGGAGAAGGTGCCCGAAGGGCGGATGAGGGGCAGCGCCGACCAATGAGATTGCGCTGAACCGCTACTTACGGAACGCCGCGCCGCCCCTCATCCGGCTGCCGCCACCTTCTCCCCGTAGAACGGGGAGAAGGGAGCCTACACCCTAAGCCGAATTGACCCCGCGACCCCAAACATGCCAAACGCCCGGCAAGCCTACCTATCTGGAGACGTGCAGATGACCGACCGCATCGAGATCGCCGGGTTGCGGATTGCCCGGGAGCTCCATGACTTCGTGGCCGAGGAGGCGGCAGTCGGCACCGGCATCGACCCGGAGAAATTCTGGACCGGCTTTTCAGAGATCGTCCACGACCTCGCCCCGAAGAACCGGGCGCTGCTTGCAAAACGCGACGCCATGCAGGACAAGCTCGACGGCTGGTACCGCGCCAACGGCGCGCCGATCGACATGGAGGCCTACAAGGCCTTCCTGAAGGAGATCGGCTATCTGGTGCCGGAAGGCCCGGCCTTCAGCGTCTCGACCGTTAACGTCGATCCCGAGATCGCCGTCGTCGCCGGACCGCAATTGGTGGTGCCTGTGATGAACGCGCGCTATGCGCTCAACGCCGCCAATGCCCGCTGGGGCTCGCTCTATGACGCGCTCTACGGCACCGACGCCATTCCCGAGACCGGCGGCGCCGAGAAGGGCAAGGGCTTCAATCCGGCGCGCGGCGCCAAGGTCATCGCCTGGGCCAAGGATTTCCTCGACCAGTCGGTGCCGCTGACGTCAGGCAAATGGGCCGGCGTCAACGGGCTGTCGGTGGCCTATCGTGCGCTCAAGGTGGGCGAAGGCGCCGGCGCCACCACCCTCGCCGACCCGAAACAGTTTGCCGGCTATCGCGGCGATGCCGCCAATCCCGAAGCGGTGCTGCTGGTGAAGAACGGGCTGCATATCGAGATCGTGATCGACCACGCCAACCAGATCGGCAAGACCGATCCTGCGGGCATCGCCGATGTCATCCTGGAATCGGCGTTGACCACCATCCAGGACTGCGAGGATTCGGTCGCCGCGGTGGATGCGCAGGACAAGGTCGTCGTCTATCGCAACTGGCTCGGCCTGATGAAGGGCGACCTTGCCGAGGAGATCAGCAAGGGCGCCAAGACGTTCACCCGCAAGCTCAACCCTGACCGCCGCTACACGGCGCCCAATGGCGGCCAGCTCTTGCTGCCCGGCCGCTCGCTGATGCTGGTGCGCAACGTCGGCCACCTGATGACCAATCCGGCGATCGCCGACCGCGACGGCAACGAGGTGCCGGAAGGCATCATGGACGCCGCGATCACCGCGCTGATCGCGATGCACGATGTCGGCGACAACGGCCGCCGCGCCAATTCCCGCGCCGGCTCGATGTATGTGGTGAAACCGAAAATGCACGGGCCGGAAGAGGTCGCCTTCGCCGTCGAGATATTCGACCGCGTCGAAGCCCTGCTCGGCATGGCCAGGAACACCATCAAGATGGGCATCATGGACGAGGAGCGGCGCACCACCGTCAACCTCAAGGAAGCGATCCGCGCCGCGAAGGAACGCGTCGTCTTCATCAACACCGGCTTCCTCGACCGCACCGGCGACGAGATCCACACCTCGATGCAAGCCGGCCCGATGATCCGCAAGGGCGACATGAAGCAGGCCGCCTGGATTTCCGCCTACGAGGCATGGAACGTCGACACGGGCCTGGAATGCGGCCTCGCCGGCCACGCCCAGATCGGCAAGGGCATGTGGGCGATGCCGGACCTGATGGCGGCGATGCTGGTCGAGAAGATCGCCCATCCCAAGGCCGGCGCCAACACCGCCTGGGTGCCGTCGCCGACGGCCGCCACCCTGCATGCCACGCACTATCACAAGGTCGACGTGCACGCCGTGCAGGCGGCGCTGAAGAGCCGGCCGAAGGCCAAGCTCGACGACATCCTGTCGGTGCCGGTAGCAAGGCGGCCGAACTGGACGCCGGACGAGATCCAGCGCGAGCTCGACAACAATGCGCAAGGCATCCTGGGCTATGTCGTGCGCTGGATCGACCAGGGCGTCGGCTGTTCGAAAGTGCCCGATATCAACGATGTCGGCCTGATGGAGGACCGCGCCACGCTGCGTATCTCCTCGCAGCACATCGCCAACTGGCTGCGCCACAAGGTCTGCTCGGAAATCCAGGTGCGTGACTCGCTACAGCGCATGGCGGCCATCGTCGACCGCCAGAATGTCGGTGACCCGCTCTACCGCCCGATGGCGCCGGACTTCGATGGTTCGATCGCCTTCCAGGCTGCCTGCGACCTGGTGTTCAAGGGAACTGTCCAGCCCAATGGTTACACCGAGCCGGTGCTGCATGCGCGGCGGCTGGAGCTGAAGGCGAAGGGCTGAGCGAGTAAGCAGTAGATCGAAGGGCGTTGCGTTAAGCCGCCGCGTTCCATTTTTTCATCTGGCGCCGCCGCCCCTCATTGCCCTGCCCATCCTCCGCTGCAGCCACGGAGGGTGAACCGGGCATTTCTGCCCCTAAACGGGGAGAAAAAGGCTGCGGCAACGCCGGCTCGTTCCTGCAACGTTGGCGATTGGCGAAAGCGGCGGCGACAAGTCCCTTCTCCCCGTTTACGTTTACGGGGAGAAGATGCCGGCAAGCAGATGGGGGGCGTTGGCCTCTGCCCAATTGGCAACCGGCACCCCAACGCCGCATGCTGAAAGCGATCGTCAGGAAAACCTCAATTCACGGAGCTTGAGCGCAATGTGCCTGCGCCGCCGGAATTGCTGCGAACCTATGCCGGCTTCTGGGCGCAGTGCATCGAGGACGCGAGCCGGCCGATCTGCGTCTGCGCCTTGCTCGCCAGCGAGCTTCCCGCCCTTCTGCCCGAAATTGCCGTGGAGGTCCGGGCGTATTTTCAGTTTCTGTCGGGGTGGCTGACCGGCGTCATCGAGCGCGGCGCCGAGCAAGGCACATTGACGATCGCCGCCGCGCCGCGCGTGGAGGCCGAGGCTTGCATGGCGACCGTGCACGGGGCGATGATTTCCGCGCGGGCCTATGGCGACGTCCTGACTTTCGGCATGATCCTGACGCCGACGCTGCAGAGGCTGATACCCGCGACCGATTGAGGAGAAGATCGGCCGGCATCCGCGCCCCCTTCCGGCGATAAAAAGTTCACGCAGGAAGCCGAGCGTCCCTTGGGCGTCCTTGCCGGCATCAATTGCCGCTTTTCCCCATTTCCCGCATTGAGTGACTGTTTTGCTACAGGTTTATTAGACAATTAAGATTAAGCTCTTTGCAATGGCGGCGATAACGAGCGACGCTTGGGAGACAATCGATGCGTTCTATCCTGGGGACTTTCCTGGTTCTGGGCTTAGCCCTGACCGGCGCCGATGCCGCTGACATCGTCCAACCGGTGGCATCGATGGACGTTCCCTATTCATGGACCGGCCTTTATGTCGGCGCGAACGCGGGAGGGGCCTTCGGAAAGGTCGATGGCGATTTCATCGGCATTCCTGGATCGGCAGACATCGGGAATTTTACCGGCGGCGCTTTGGTCGGCGCCAATTATCAGTACGGTCAGTGGGTTCTCGGTATCGAAGGCGATATCAATTACCTGGGATTCAAGAAAGAATTCTCGCCCGGGGCCAACGGTGGGGGCGGTCTCGGCGCCGAAGCGAGCGTCGATGCCTTCGGAACGATCCGAGGCCGCGTCGGCTATGCCTTTGATCGTTGGCTTCCTTATGTCACGGCAGGCGTTGCGATGGGTGATGTGAAGATCGATGAGCACGTCTTCGGTGTAGCCAAGACCAAATTCCAGACAGGATATGCAGTCGGCGGCGGTGTTGAATACGCTTTCAGCAACAATTGGACCGCCCGTGCGGAATATCTCTATGTCGACCTCGGCAAGAAAGACTTCGGGTTTGACCCGATCGATCCGTATAACGTGAGGACGAACTTCAGTGTCGTTCGCGCTGCCTTAGCCTACAAATTCTGATTCCGGGCAACATCGCAATTTGCTCATGATGATGCCGGCGCGGCTGCACGCCAAATCGCGCTGCCGTCAGGAATTGCCTTGAAAATGATAGAGCTATTTCCCCGTTCCGCCGGAACGGCTCTGGGCATCCGGTCGCTTCATCACGCCGCCTGCGCCATCCGCTCCGCGCTCATCCGATAGGAAATCGCCTCGGCGAGATGGATGCGGCCGACCGTCTCGCTGGCGTCGAGGTCGGCCAGCGTGCGCGCCACCTTGAGCACGCGGTGATAGGCTCGCGCCGAAAAGCCGAGCTTTTCGCTGGCGTCCTTGAGCAGCGTCAGGCCGGCGGCATCGGGCTTGGCTATCTCCTCGATGATCGAAGGCGGGCAATGCGCGTTGGTGGTGGCGCCCGCTCCCAGTCTTTCCAGCCGCTCGCGCTGCATGGCGCGCGCACGCGCCACGCGCTGCGCCACCGAAGCACTTGTCTCGGCCTTGTCCGGCCGGATCAGGTCGCTCGCCGAGACCGCCGGCACCTCGATCCGAAGGTCGATGCGGTCGAGCAGCGGGCCGGAAATGCGCGCCTGGTAGTCGGTGCGGCAGCGGTCGCCGCGCAGGCAGCGATAGCCGGGCTCGCCCGACATGCCGCAACGACATGGGTTCATCGCCGCCACCAGCTGGATGCAGGCCGGATAGGTGACGCGGTGGTTGGCGCGCGCGATCATGCAGTCGCCCGTCTCCAGCGGCTGCCGCAGCGCATCGAGCGTCTGCGGCGTGAACTCCGGCAACTCGTCGAGGAACAGAACGCCGTGATGGGCGAGCGAGACCTCGCCCGGCCGCGCGCGCAAGCCGCCGCCCACCATCGCCGCCATCGAGGCGGAGTGATGCGGGGCCCGGAACGGCCGCCGGTCGGTCAGCTTGCCTTCGCCGAGCTCGCCGGCAACGGAAGCGATCATCGACACTTCGAGCAGTTCCTTGGGCGCCAGCGGCGGCAGGATCGAAGGCAGGCGCTGGGCCAGCATCGACTTGCCCGAGCCAGGCGGTCCGACCATCAACAGGCTGTGCTACATTAATGTCGTGGCAAATACCGGACGTTAACGCGCATCGGATATCGGACAGCATCATGCCTAAAGCCTATTCATATCTGAGATTTTCAACGCCGGAACAGGCCGAAGGCGATTCCTATCGCCGCCAGATGGCTGCGGCGGTCGAATGGTGCAGACGCAAGGGAGTGGAGCTTGACGACAACCTGCGTTTCCATGACCTCGGCAAATCCGGCTACACAGGCGCCAACTTCACCGAGGGAGCGCTTGGCCGCTTCGTGGATGCCGTGCAGGCGGGGAAGATTGAGCGCGGCTCCTATCTCCTGATCGAGTCTTGGGACCGGTTCTCACGGCAGAACGCCATGACGGCGACGGCGCGTCTGTTTGACCTCGCCACGGCGGGCATAACGGTCGTGACCGTCGATGACGGTCAGGAGTATTCCAAGGAGCGCCTGACGGGGCCGGACGTGTCCCCCATGCTGCTCCTTGTCGTCAAGCTTTCGCAGGCTCATCTTGAATCCGCCCGGAAGTCTTCGAACGTTGGGAAGGCGTGGGCCGAGAAACGCCAACGCGCGCGCGCCGGCGAACACAAGATGACCAAGCGGGCACCCGAGTGGCTGTCTCTCCAGGACGGCCGATTCGTCGAACGCGACGAGCGGGTGAGGATCGTCTGCCGTGTTTTTCATGAAACGATCGAAGGATATGGACGCCGCACCATCGCGCGCCGTCTGAACGAGGAAGGCGAGCCAGCGTTCAAAGGAGCGAACGGCTGGCATTCCTCCGCCATCGCCAAGATCCTGTCCAATCGGGCGGTTCTCGGTGACTTCTTCCCCGGCACGGGCAGCGCCCGCTTCCGGACTTACAAGAAGGAGGCGGAACCTATCAAGAACTACTACCCCGCGATTCTGGAAGAGGCGACTTTCTGGCGCGCGCAAGCCGTGATCGCCTCCCGCCGTCGTGTGACCAACGACGAGGGCGAGGTTGTCCAGCGTGGAACGGCTGGCCGACGTGGAGGCGGGATTGCGCACCTCCTCATCGGCCTTTGCCGTTGCGCCCGCTGCCATGGAGCGATGCACACCATCAACAAAGGGAAACCTCCCAAGGGAGCCCTTTATTTCGAGTGCGACACCGCCCGGCGAAAGGCCGGATGTGACAACGCCATGCGTTGGCGTGTGGACGACATCGAGCGGCGCTTGCTCAGACATCTTTCGTACATCGACGCTGACGCGGTTTTGCGCGGCGAGGCGTCGCACGGCGAACTTGAGGCGGTTGAAGGCGCAAAGGCGCGCCTTGCCGATGCTCAAAAACGCAAGGCAAACCGCGCCGCGATGATGGAGGTGGCCGAGGGGCTGGATACGGATTCGCTGGCGCGATACCGAGAACTGGTTGACGAGGTTGCGGCGCGTCAAGCTGAACTCGCCGAGGCGGAAAAAGCTCTTGCGCAGACCGCAGCCGATCCTGGCTTGAAGGCCCGGCTGGCCGAGGCCGTGGACCTCAACAGGGCGATGTCCGAGGCCGAGGGCGAGCAGCGTACGGCTATCCGCGTCCGCCTCGCCGAGCAGCTTCGGCAGCTCGTGGATCACATAAGGTTCGATCATGAGCTTAGCGTCGTCGCCGTGCTGAAACCGCGTCCGGACGTGCCCACGAACCAGATCCCGTTCACCTGGGGCGATGGTGGCCTTTGGACTCTCTCGCTGGACTACGATAGCCAGCCGCACGGCCCCGATTTCTCCGAA
Organism: Mesorhizobium sp. B2-4-6; assembly: GCF_006442775.1. Taxonomy (NCBI): domain Bacteria; kingdom Pseudomonadati; phylum Pseudomonadota; class Alphaproteobacteria; order Hyphomicrobiales; family Phyllobacteriaceae; genus Mesorhizobium; species Mesorhizobium sp. B2-4-6. The sequence goes on along the minus strand of NZ_VFVI01000008.1, from coordinate 223,266 downwards.
GACATGGGCGACTATGACGACGACCAGACGCGGGCGCGGACCCTCGCCTTCCTCAACCGCAGGCTCGCCGAGAAGGCAAGGGGCGCTTCGTAGGCACCGCATTCCTTCCCCTGCCAACGCCTTCCTCATTCCAGCCGCTCCCGCGCCGTTCCTACTGCCTTCCTACAGCAGGCCGCTACGCCACGTTCATGGACAGGCGCTAGCGTTCCCGATGGTCATCCAACTACCTCGCTAGACCCGCCGTCAGGGGCTTCCAGAACGGCCGCATGGGGCGGCCGACAGGAGGCCGAAATGGCAAAGAAACAGGAAACCGCAGCACCACCGAAGAACCAGCCCTCCCACGGCGTCTTTGTGGTCGAAGGAGAAGGCGACCGCGCCTTCTGGACGAAAGTCGGTGCCGCCTGGCCGCATCAGGACGGCAACGGGTTCAACGTCAGCCTGACCGCGCTGCCGGTCAACGGCCGGGTCGTCATCCGGACCCGCACCGAGAAGGGGGAGCAGTAAGATGCTCCTCACCCTCGAACTCCGCACCGCCCTCCGCTGCAACAGCGACCTGTCCCGCCAGCGCGAGCGCGATCACTACCCGGTCGTCAAATGCTTTCTCCCGAACACGGGAGCGACGTGGCTCTTTACCGAATTAGGTCCCGACGAGGACACCCTTTTCGGACTCTGCGATCTCGGCCACGGAACTCCGGAACTCGGCTACGCGAGCCTCGCCGAACTTCAAAGCCTGCGCGGCCCCCATCGCCTTTTGGTTGAGCGCGACCGCTATTTCAGGGCGACGAAGCCTCTATCGGAATACGCCCTCGATGCCTGGAGGCATCGCCGGATCGTCGCCTAGACGGCGATCCACCCCCTCGGCAACTCATCTCAAATCGAGCTTTGCACCTTTCGGTGCCATTGCGAGCTATGCGCACCCTCCCGCTCATCCCAATACGTTGTGAATTGCCTGTCAGGAGTATCGGAACATAACGTGAACATTCATTGCTCCTTAGGACGTTTGATGCCAATCTGGCAAAAATCGACACAGCAATGATTCGGCAGGTGCGCATGCGTAGCAGGAAACAGTCAGAATTTTCCAGACTCAGGCAGAAGGCCGGTATGACAATTGAAGAGGCTGCCGACTTCCTGGAGGTTTCCCGCCGCAGCGCATATCGATACGAGGACGGCGGGCGGGTTCCCGGACTGGCACTTCGGACGCTCCGGGAACATGCTGAAAAGCAGACGGAAAACCCTGTCGATGCCAGCTTCCGGTTTGTCGACCTCTTCGCCGGCATCGGCGGACTTCGGCTCGGCTTCGAGGCGATCAATGGGCACTGCGTGTTTACCTCAGAATGGGATGCCGGTGCACAGAAAACGTACGCCCTGAATTTCAGGGACAATCATGAGATCGGTGGCGATGTTCGGGAATACTCGAAAGATCCAAGTAAAGTTCCTGAGCACGATGTCCTTCTTGCAGGTTTTCCATGCCAGCCTTTCAGTATTGCGGGCGTGTCAAAAAAGAATTCTCTGAATAGACCTCACGGCTTTCTTTGCGATACTCAAGGAACACTTTTCTTCGATACCGCGCAAATCATTGCGCATCACCGCCCCGCCGCGTTCGTGCTTGAGAACGTGAAGAATCTTGAAAGCCATGACGGTGGGACCACCTTCCGGACCATCATCAATGTCTTGAGGCACGAGCTTCGCTATCATGTCCAGCATCGCGTGATCAGTTCGGAGCCGTGGGTTCCCCAGAAGCGAGAACGCATCTTCATTGTTGGCTTCCGTGATCCGACCGACTTCGACTTCGAGTCCCTTGAGATTCCTGACGCGAAGTCGGGACCAAAGCTGAGGGACATCCTTCAGCCCCATGACCAGGTCGATCCCAAGTACACGCTGACGCCGCGCCTCTGGCAGTACCTCCAGGATTACAAGGCGAAACACCAGGCGAAAGGTAACGGCTTCGGATACAGCCTGTTCGGTCCCGAGGATGTCGCCCGCACCCTGTCGGCGCGGTATTACAAGGATGGGTCCGAGGTCTTGATAGATCAGCCGGGCAAGAGGCCCCGCCGCCTTACGCCGATCGAATGCGCGAGGCTGATGGGATTCGAAAGAGGCGACCGCCGCTGGCGGATCGAGGTTTCCGACACACAGGCATACAGACAGTTCGGGAACGCAGTTGTCGTGCCGGTCGTGGAATTCGTCGCGAAGGCCATCGAGCCGCATATCCGCAAGGCCGTCGCGACGGCCGATAGGAAGCCGCCTGGACCGCACGTCGTGCCGATCATCACCCGTCCCGCCGCTGAGCCGAAAACGGCAGCCTATGCCTGACATCGTTTCTCCGGAAGTCCGGAGCCGGATCATGGCCCGAATTCGGGGGACCAACACGAAGCCCGAACTGACCCTGCGCAGGAGCCTTCACGCTCTCGGTTTCCGGTTCCGGCTCCATGACCGCCAGCTGCCGGGCAAGCCGGACATGGTGTTTCCACGCTATCGGGCGGTGCTCTTCGCTCACGGATGTTTCTGGCATGGCCACGACTGCCATCTCCATAGGCTGCCATCCACGAGGACGGAATTCTGGGCGGCGAAGGTAGAGCGGAACCGCCTTCTCGACGCGAGAGCGTTGGACGCGCTCGACGGGCTCGGCTGGCGGCGGGGGGTCGTCTGGGAGTGCAGCCTGAGGGGCCGGAGCCGTCTCGACCTTCAGGATGTCATTGCAACATGTTCCATGTGGCTGCGTTCCGACATCCCGCGCATGGAAATACGGGGACGGGAATGACGATCCGGCGGGGGCTCCTTTCCAACCATTTCGAGGGTGTGGCCGTGAAGCGGCTGGCGGCAGTGGATGCCAATCCCGAATCCTCGAATCAGCACGAAGTCACTGGGTCCGAACCTCTTGTCCGAATCCTCGGCCGGGACGACCGGAAGTTTCCGCGCGGCGGTGAGGACAACCGCTTCCCTGCGACGTACATCTGGCTCGCCGGCGAGCAGGAGGCTCTTTCCGAGGAAGGCTGGCTGTCCTGGTACGACTCGCGCCGAAACGATCCGAAGAGGAGCGCGGAATGGCGCCTGTACTACCAGGGCAATGCCGTGACCGCGATGATGACACCGGGCGACATCCTGTTTCTTGCCAGGAAGCCTGACGACCATCTCCTGTTCATCGTAACTCCGGATGGGGGAACGATCCGCAACCAGCTCCTGTGGCTCTTCGGACTGGACGAGCAGATCGGCCTGCGGTTCGAGTCGCAGGAGATCGGCAGGGACAACGATGCGGAGCTCGACTTCGCAGCCCGGTACATCCTGGATGAACTCGGTATCGAGCCCGCCGAGCCGGAAGCCGACAGGCTGGATGGCCTGATCGACAAGTTCGGCCTGAAGTTTCCCACGACAAGCGTTTTGTCGGGGCTGGCTCGAATGTCCCTTCCAGACGTGAACGCGAAGGACAGCCCCGACGAAGCGCTGGTTCTGTGGATGGAGCGTGAGGAGCAGCTTTTCCGCCGATTGGAACGCCGCATCGTGGCGGACAGGATCAGGGAGGGATTCGCCACGGCGGACGGGGCGGATGTCGACGGCTTCCTTGCGTTCTCCCTCAGCGTCCAGAACCGCCGCAAGGCGCGGGCGGGTGCGGCCTTGGAGCACCACCTGGCCGCCGTCTTCGAAGCCCACGACATCCGGTATGCGCGAGGGGCGGAGACCGAGAACCGCAATAGGCCGGATTTCCTGTTCCCTGGACAGGCCGAGTATCGTGACCAGGCATTCCCGCCCAGCCGCTTGACCATGCTGGGAGCGAAATCGACCTTGAAGGACCGCTGGCGGCAGGTCCTTTCAGAAGCCGTCCGGATCGACAGGAAGCATCTCCTCACTCTCGAACCTGGCATATCCGAGAACCAGACCGACGAAATGCGCGCCAAGCTGCTCCAGCTCGTGGTGCCGCGAAGGCTTCACCAGACTTACAGGCTGACGCAGCAGGCTTGGCTGATGGACGTTTCCGGGTTTCTCATTCTGGTTGCCGATCGACAGTAGTGGAATCAGAGAGCCATGCTTGACCGGCCGATGACCCGCTTAATGTCGGCTCCGAACTTGCTCAGGGAACGGTAGAGATCGGTGCCGTTGATGTTGACCGCGTGCTTTTCCGTCCCAGCGCCTTTTACGTGGCTCATGACGGCATCGTGTGTCTCGTCTGGCATGTAGATGGCCGAGAAGCCCATCCGTTTGTAGAGTGCCATTCGGCTTTCGGTCCAGAACTCGTCTGGCTCCTTGAAGAACCCGAAGCCGATTCCTTCAATTGCGTTAGAAGAATACAACAGTCGTTCCCGTGCCGCCTCGCTCTTGACGGAGACGACGAGATTCGTCGGCGCACACGGGATCAGGATGTCACCGAAGGCGCGCAGCGCGTTCATCTTGCCTTCGTTCAGCAGGACATGGCCGGGCATTGTCCAGACGGGCCATTTATCCGCGTCGAGTTCCATCGGTGGTATCCCGACGGAGCGCAGGACTTCGCTGCACAGGAATTCCATGATTGTGCCGCCGTCCCCTCCAGATTTCAGCGGCGGCGGATCGAATGGTGGACCCTTGTGGGGATGCTGAATGAGGAACGCGTCGTGGACGTTATTCGAGTCGATCCGGCTCTTCAGCGTTATCTCGCAGAAGTGGACCATCGCCCGCGCCGTGGCTGCGACATCGATCTGGTTGAACAGGCACGGACAGTGGTTCAGAAGGCGCCGTAGCAGTCCTGCATTAACCGGAGGGGTGCCCAGGTGGGCGGCCGGACTGGTCGGCGCCTTGTTGAAGGTCGCATCCATGAACGCGATCAGGGCAACCCTGTCTGTCGGCCGGACCCTCATTGTCGGGAGATTGACAACATCAGCCCATGTCCCAGGCGATGCGCGCATCGGGCAGTATGGATGGTGACAGTCCATGTAACCTCTTCGGTTCGATCTGGCACCATTAAGTGATTCATCCAGGCTGGGGTAGATCCTTTGCCAAGGCCGCCGATTCCCGGCGACCCAATGTCCGCGCCGATCCGAGAATCGCGCTCTATGACCCCTCCAGGCGCGACAGATTATTGCGCGAAGGCCAGAATCCACCAGATTCCGACCGTCAGGCATGCCCGCCTTTTTTCTTCAAAGGACCGCTCGTCGGATGCCCTCGGTCCCGCGTCCAGGCTTTCGCCGTCGCTATGCTGACGCTCCTGCGGGTGCACGGACGGGAGGGAACTGCCGCCCCCCTGTGAGCCATTCGGCTCAGCCGCCCATCTGGGTCGTTAACCGATTTCGCGGCCGCGAATTTACTCTGGCATCGTCCCGGCAATGTCGTCCTGCCGGACGTGCCGATGCCTCCGTTTTATACGCTGCTCTTTTGAGTAGGCGGGCAGGCAAAGAAAAACCCGCCACGGTGGGCGGGCCTTCCTCTTTTACGGTCATCGCGTCCCCGCTGTACCGTATCCCCATCGTGCTAGGTCGGCCTGCACAGGTCAAGCGACATCGCCCAGGCCTTCCTCTTTTTCATGTATCCCGGGGGAGCCGCGCAGCGGCGGGGGCTTGGCCCCTCTTTACGCTGCCACCGCCTTGACTCCCGCAGGAGGCACCGCTTCCACCTTCCTGCCTCGCTTCGGCTCCGCCTGCCATTCCCGATAAAGCCGCAGTGCCGCGCGAAGGTCCGAGCGAGTCCCTGTCGGCAGCGCGGCGAAGGCCTCTGCCGTATCGAGTGCCGCAAGCTCCGCCGCCGCATCCGCGAAGGTGCGCCCACCGAGCAGGCGCCGCGCGCGATTGACCCTGCTCTTGGCATTCCGGATAGCCTGCTTCGAGAAGCCCCGCGACCGACGCAGCCATTCTCCGAAACGCCCCTGAATCTCCGGAATGGATTCCCCGGCTTCGCGCGCCAGGATCACCCCGCCGATGGCCTCCGCCATCGGCGCGGGGACCGCGTTCGCGATCATCTGGTCGACATCTCGCACGGCAGCCGCCGACCAGTCCCAGCCAGTCGGGAAACCCTGAATCCTTGAAACCTGTTCTTGCGTCAGCACAGCCGCTGCCGTCGCGGGAACAGGATCCGCCGGGTGCGGGTTCGCGAGGTATTTCGGCCGTGGCCGTTCCCGCGTTGTCCGGATGACGGAGGGAGCGGGTTCGTCCAGTGTCCTCACCCCGCGCCCTTCGTAGTAGGGACGCGTGTAGAAGGCCCCGGCCTCGACCAAAGCCGCGTCGGCCGGGTGCGGCTGGTAGCTGCCGGGCATAGGACGCCTGGAAGACCCGCGCATCGTCGGCGCAGGCTCCGCCGTGCTCCACACGCCCCGCTTTCCTGGCATCCGAGGATGGACATAGAAGGCATTGCCCAGCGCATTGCCGAGCATGTCCCTGACCGTCATCGGCTGGCACGATCGAGCCGCCGCCAAGGCAGACTCAAGGAAGCCGTCGGCCTCACCGAGCCGCCCGATGACGAACAGCCGCTTGCGGTCTTGAGGGACACCGTAGAAGCTTGCGTTCAGCTTGGTTTCCGTGAGGCCATAACCCGCCTTCACCAGCATCGCACGGGCATCCGCCCACGCTTGCGAACGTGTCGCCAGCGGAACGTTTTCCATCAGGAACCATTTCGGCCTCGCGATGCAAACGAGCATCGCGAAGGCGCGGGTGAGGCCTGCCCGCTCACCTTCGATGCGCTCGCCGGCGGCGCTGAAATCCTGGCATGGCGGCCCGCCGACGATCAGGTCGGGCGCAAGCGCCGCCAGCGTCGGGCCGATGGCGAAAATGTCCTTGAGATCGGCTTGCCGGACGTATCCGCCGAGATTCGCGCGGTAGACATCCACGGCCCCCTGCCAAGAATCATAGGCCGCGACGACCTCGAAGCCCGCCCCTTTCAGGCCGAGCGACATGCCGCCCGCACCCGCGAAAAGTTCAACTGCCCGCACCCAAAAGCCCCTTCAACCGGAGATAGATTCTCAGTTACGGAATCGTCTCTTGACGGCGGGTTAAGATCAATCCTGACGCGGATGCTTGGCGTTTTCCCTCCAGGCAGGCTAATTTGCCTCGGGGGGAATTGCGCATGACGACATGTAACGTGTGTGGGGAAGAAATCGCAATTCGCTATAGCGGCGGACGGAAGATACCATTCCACGTAAGCGGCCGTTCGTGCTCGGGATATAGTTCCGGAACTAACCGGGCGGCCGTGAAGGCGTTCCAGACGGCTGTCTCTTACGTCAACCCGAACGCACATTGCCCAGTCTGTGGAGACCGTGTGTTTTATTACCAGAGTCCGTATGGCGGGCGGGTATTCTTCGACCACTTGGGCTGGCCATGGCCGAAACATCCGTGCACCGACAATCCTCGCTCACAGTCTGGGTCTGTGAAAACGATCGCCATCAGCGGTCATACCTCGTTTCGGAATCAGGAAGGGCAGCCGCTCGATCTATACGAACTGCTGTCGTTCACGGAAAAGGGCAACATCGTCCACATGCAGTTCGGCCGAATCGGTGAGAACCGCAGTTTCAGAGGTTCGGTCTCCATCGGTGAGTTGAGAACCTGGAACGTGACCGTCGTCGACCTCAGGACCGCTCCGTCATTCGTTGTCAGGTCCAGCGGGGAATTCCGGATTCTCGAATTCATTTCCGGCCGCAAGCAAGTGATCGACCAGATCGTAGTCCGGAAGCCTAAGCCTTCGGCCTAGACGGTTTCCTTTTGCGGCTGTTCCTCGCCTGCCTTGACCCATATGGTTGGCCCGCCCTGTATTCGCTTCGGAAAAGCCCCATGTGCAACCTCTACAACATCACGACCAGCCAGGATGCCATCCGCGAGTGGACCCGCGCCTTGCGGGACATCATGGGCAACCTGGAGCCCTCCCTTGATGTCTACCCCAACATGCCCGGCCCTGTGGTCCGCAACGCACCCGACGGGCAGCGCGAGCTTGCCAGGCTCCTATGGGGCATGCCCACGCCGGCGGAGCGCGTGAAGGGCAAGGCCGACTACGGCACGACCAACATCCGCAACCCGCTATATGGGCATTGGCAGCAATACGTTGGCGTGGAGAACCGCTGCGTGGTGCCCGTGACGAGCTTTGCGGAGCCGAGCCCCAAGCCTAATGACAAAGACCCCGAGACCGGCATTCAGCGGAACTATTGGTTTGCCCGAGGCGAGGATCGGCCGCTGTTCTTTTTCGCGGGCCTTTGGACGCCTTGGCAGGGAGTCCGCAGGGTCAAGGAAGGCCCCGGCGACTTCGAGCTTTACGGGTTCATGACGACCAAGCCGAATGCCATCATCGCGCCGATCCACGAGAAGGCGATGCCCGTGATCCTGACCACGCAAGAGGAAGTCGAGAGGTGGCTTACGGCACCGTGGTCCGAAGCGCGGCATATGCAGCGTACGGCCCCCGACGATGCCTTGGTCATTGTCGAGAAGCCCGCCACGCAGATCAAGTTCCGGCAGGAGTCGCCCGCTCAGGGATCGCTGTTCTAGTCGTCGCGCCAGACGGGGCTTTTCCGAACCTGTATCGTGACCAGGCGGCGCACGGTCATTCGCTCGCGTTCGGCAGCGACAGGCACGATGACATCGCATTCGATGTTGTCTTTTCGGCCACAGCGCTCGCACTTCATCGCGCGGCAAAGGCGGTTCACATCGACATCGCCGAAGAGCTTCATGAGGCCGCCGGGATCGTAATAGCGCCGTCCGTAGCGATCATGGCAATAGCCACAATCAACCCATACCAACTGCCCGTGCTGGACGGCGGAGCTAAGGGACCGGATGGTCGTTCGGCGCTTGGGTGGCTGCTCAGGCATGGGCTACAAATAGGAACTTATTCCTCGCTGAGCCAATTCACTCTTGACTCCTGCGTTCTGTTTTTGTTCACTGCCGCCTTCAACAGCTGGGAGTGATCGAAATGGATCGCATTGTCCGGTTCGACAGCCGCCAGGAGGCCGCCCTTCAAGCCACTGCCGACAGGTTCGTTGCCCTCCACAAGGGCGATGCGGTGAAGGCGCTGAAGGAAATGATCGTGCTCAACGGGCACCTCCAGCAGCGCCTCGATGCCTTGTCCAGTTCACGGCAGGTCCTTAGGAGGAAATCCGATGCATAAGAAACCGCCCTGTATGCCGACCGGAGTTTCAATCGGCATGCTGACCGATGGCGAGGGCAAGGTTGGCATCCTGACCTTCGAAACGCTCAAAGGGAACATCGAAATCGCTGTCAATCTCCAGGCTGTGGACGTCATCGCCAAGGCAGTCAACGCAATCGGCCAGGAACTGCGCAAATAGTGCCATCACGGGAAAGCACTTCGATGTCTCGCCATCAATTCGTGCAGGAGCTGGAGCGCGCCGCCGATCACATTGGGGATGCCTCGCGAGCCGACCTCCAGGTCCTGCTTCGCCGCGCCGCGCTGCTGCTCCGCAACCCCGGCGGGCTGAGCTTGGAACCGCGCACGGATGAAATCCTGGCCGCGCTGGCAGCTGAAATGGGCAAAGGGAAGCTCGATCTCGTGGAGACGATCCTGGACGACTGGCTTGTGGCGAATGCCTACCTGCCGGTGCCGCATGCGTTGGATGAAGAAGGCGCGGTTGAAGGCAGCGCCTAGCAGCTTTTTCGGCGACCTCGTGTCGATGGCTACCCGAAACCTCGCACGGATGACCCCTTAGAACGCGACAGATTATTGCGCGCAGGCCGGAATCGACCAGATTCCGACCCCTCACGCCTGCCCGCACCCTGAAACGCCCCCATGCCCGTAGTCAGAAAGATGTTCTTGACGAGCCGCGCATGCTATAATCGCGCGAACCCACGGGGGCGAGGGATGATTTCAGTTTCGCCGGCGCGTAGCGCCGAGGACTTTGAGGCCATGGCAGGGCTCTGCCGCAAGCTTGCGCAATGGGATGTCGACGCTTCCGCGCCCCATGGTGTCTCGGAGCAAGACGTCCGAACTCTCTTCCAGCCGGATACAAGCGGCCCTAGGCTGGCAATGCGGTTCGGCACACCGGATGCCGTGGCGTTCATTGCGCGATGGGAAGGCCTGTCGGCGGGCTGTCTCGCCTTCGACCTGTTCGGCGACGGCACGGCGGAGCTTCAGAAGTTCTTCGTCGACTCGGCTTTTCGTGGACAAGGCGTAGGTCGCGCGCTGATGGATGCCGTGTTGGCGGAGATCGGCAAGGGCTCCATCCGCACGGTGCTGATCCACACGACGTTTTACATGAAAAGCGCCGTTGCCGTGTACGAATCCTTCGGTTTCCGGCCTTGCCCGCCATTCCGCGAAACGCCGGAACATGTCAGGCATACGGATGTCTTCCTGTCGCGCGCGATATCAGGCTGATGAGCTGAGATGGTTCGCAAGCCATGCGTCTTCGGCTCCGTAATCGAAGGTGTCGTAGCCGTATCGGTTGAAGGCGGTGAATTGGTGCCTCCAGTCTTCTTTACTGGCTGTCTCCACGAGCCAGCGGCAGGCATCCGCGACTTGGTCCCTGTATTCGCCGCCATGCCATCCAAGCATCGTGGCCCGCGAGGTGTCCAAGACGTAGGGCCTTTCGACCGACCATGGCGTCGAGCCGACATATGAATGGCCGAATGGTCCGCCCTCGAAGGGAACCAGGTTGATCGGCTTGCCGATCGCCTTGCTGATCGCGTCGGCGATTTCCGCGACCGTCAGAGGGGTCGCGTCCGCCACGTTCAGGATGCGCTGCTCAGGGGATGTCATGCAGATTTCCGCGAGGTCGGCGATGCCGCGCGCGCTGCTCGTATGGAAGACGCTCCTGGCGCCGAGGCAAACAGGGATGCGGTCCCTTCCGTCCAGTGCCCGCTTTACGAACCACCATTCGCGCGGGTGTCTGGCAAGCGGGCCGTAGATCGCGCAAGGCCTGAGAATGGTGACGGGAAGGCCGGACGAGAGCAGGGCACGCTCCATGGCGACTTTTCGCGTCGAATACGTCTGTGGCCCTGCCTCTACGGTGCGGGTCTCCTCGCTGATAGGTCCGTCGAAAACCGGAAATCCAGTCTCTCCGGCTTCGTCCAGCGACCTGCCCTCGCTATCGGCATAGACGCTGGACGACGAAACCACGACCAGCGAGCCTACCCGCATGCCGGCCGCCAACAGGTCAATGGCCGGAACGTCATAGGCAGTGGGAACGAATGCGGCATCCATCGGAAATTCGAGGCCACGGATGACCCCTTCATAGCTGTCGTTCGTCCCCTCGGCAGGGCGGACGCCGCGCTTCTGCAGCCAGGCGGGCGGCATCCTATTGCCGCGCGCAGTGCCCCAAACCTGCCACCCGGTGTCGAGCAGCCGCCCCGCCACCGCCGCGCCGAGTTGGCCTGTTATACCGAATACCAGAGCCTTCTTCATGGGAGGCAGTCTAGACGACAGGCCGTGCGGTGTTCCACTGGGGTAGGAGCCTTTCCCGCTCTCGCTTTCGGAGCCCAATGTCAGCGTGTAGTCTCGCCGAGGCAGCGGTTTACGAGCTGCTTGGTATTCGCGGAAAGGAGGCAGCGGCATGTCAGGCCGATGGATAGAAAGCTTCGAAGGTTCCCGCCAGCGCGAGCTCTACGACCTCTACAGCAAGGAGTGGTGGACTAAGGGACGGGAATTCGAAGATGTCATTAGCATGGTCGAGCACTCCGATCTGGCGATTGGCCTTTGTTCGGACGATGGCCGACTGGTCGCGTTCGCCCGTGTCCTGACGGATTACACGTTCAAGGCAATGATCTTCGATGTCATCGTGCATTCCGAATTTCGTGGTCAGAGTCTCGGCCGCAAGATCGTCAATCGGATCATTGACCATGAGGCCCTGCGGCGGGTGCGTAGCTTCGAACTCTACTGTCCGGACAGCCTCGTTCCCTTCTACGGCAAGCTCGGGTTCGTGAAGGGGACAGCGAACCTCCTGTTTCGGGAGCGATAATAGGCTGACCCTCCCCGTCCTCCCTGTCGGAAGCACTGAATTTTCCCTCTCTATCGTCCCCGGAAGCGCCTCTAGCATCATCCCGGCGGCCCCGTATTGCCACGGGAAGCCCCGCAGGGGCTTTCCCTTGGGTCGGTTGGGATATCTGAAAGTCCCCCGTCCGAATCCTCAAAATCGGCCGTTTCGAAGACTTCCCCGTCCGAATCCATCCACGCCGATTCCGAAGACGGGCCTTCCTCGTAAAGAGCCTCGCAGGCGTCGCGGAGGTCTTCGCGCGCGGCGCGCCGTTCCGCCTCCGCCTGCATTTCCGCCTCTTGCTTCTTCCGCCTCTCCTCGACCATCGCGGCGGCCGTCGCCTTGTCGACAATGACCCACTCCTCGACCCGCAGGAGAATTTGGTCGTAAGGGGAGTCGGAAGGCCGCACGATGACCCACCCGCCGCTGTCATCGACGGTCAGGATCATCTCCCCTTCGCCCAGCGCCTCCGCCGCCGCCTTCCTTTCCCTCGCCGTGCCGGTGGCGACGACGACAGGCGCGGCTATGCCGACCGTCTCCCGCACCGTCTCGCCGTAGGCGTTGTCTCGCTCCTTTCGGAGTGGGATGGGCGGGAGCGGCAAGGCCTCCTCTGGAGAGAGGTCAAGGGCCTCGCGCAGCCATAGCTTTTCCGAGGCGTGGAGATCCCTGTCGGCCCACATTCCCGCCGCGATGCAGGCCTGATAGGCATGGGCCGCGATCTCGCCGTTCAGGCGGTCGATCTCCTTCGCCAGTTCCTCGATTCTGTCCCAAATCTCGACCGACCTGGACGGCTGCGCCTTCAGCGCCGCAAGCTCATCCCGCAGCCCCTCCCGCTTGTCCTCCGGGCCGCGCTCGACGCCCTGCCGAGGGCGGGTGCGGTTGCCGCCCGTCAGCCTGTCCATGACGGCCTGCGCCCGCATCATCTCCCTTACCGCGAGGCACATGCGTGCGTCGTCGGGGACTTCGCCCCGCTCCGCCGCCTTCCAGATCGAATCCCAGAGCTTGCCCGGCGACCGCTGGGAGTCCATGCCGATGAGGGTGTGCAGGCGGGCGTCGCGTTCGCTCGCCCAAACCGCATGGCGTTCCAGGTCCGTCGCTGGTGCGTCGTCGGCCGGGATGCCTCCCTCCGGCTCGTAGTCGTCGCCGTAGCCCATGGCGAGGCGCGACGAGTACCGGGAGGCGTATTTGACGATGGCTTCCGGGGTCTCCTCCCGACCGCGCTTGTCCTTCGGCGGCGCGTACCTCGAATCCGTGTCGCCGACGACATACGCGGAGCAACCCCTGTCCGACCGCTTCGTCTCCTCCTGCCGCTTCTCCTCGGGAGTCGAGGAGAAGCGGTCCCAAAAACCGTCCGCCACCGCGCGCGCCTCCGCCAGTGCCCGCGCCTCCGAGGCCGCGCGGATCGCGGCCTTCGTCGGCTCCGCCGTGTCCGGATCGAGGAGCGCAAGCGCCTCCGCCTCGCTCAACTGGCGGTCGTGCACGAAGACGAGGATATGCCGGTGGACCGTCCCATCCTGCTGCGCCTGTGCGTCCCAAAAGCCCCACGGCCGCAACCCGTTCTGGCGAAGGAGACTGACGGTCTGGTGATAAAGCTCCTGCATCCGCGTCATGGCTTCGTCGGGGCCGAGCATCGGATTCCATTTCTGGACTTCATGCCCGGCATTCGTGGGGTTGCAGTGATATTGTCCTTCAAGCGTCAGCGTGATCCAGATCGCTTTCGCCCCGATCGCCTTCGCCCGCGCGAGCAGCACGTCGCTGACAAGGCGTCGTTTCGCCGCCTCCCGCAGCAGCTTCTTCTTGTGCGCCACCAGCATGGGAATCTGGGCGGCCGGATCTTCCTTTTTGAGGATGACCAGCCGCCCCATGTTCTCCCGGCTGTCGCGCATGTCCGCGCGGTGACAGATGACGGAGTAGTCCGTGACGAAAAGCGGACGGCCCTCCCGCTCGCGTCCGCCGACCCCGCTCACCGCATAGCCGATATATGCCCGCGCCTTCTTCGCCGCCTTCTTCATTTTTCGCCGCCAGGTCTTCGCCTGCCGCCGTCGGCGGTGCTCTGGTTCTGGATGCGTCTCCGCCGGATGCTCCACCGCATACCGCGCAGCGGCCTTCTCCGCCCGCTCGGAAATCTCGGAGGGCGACAGGCCGATGGTCTCCAGGACATCCCAGCCGGCTTTTGCCAGGATCGCCGCGCCGCGCTCCTTCTTCCGGACGATGCTCATGTCCTTCACAAAGGGAGAGAATGCGGGCGGCAGCATCTTGAACACCGCCAGCGCCTTCCGCTCGGAATCCTGCCGCTCCGAAGGCGGCACGGTCCCCGCGCGGAAATGGCGCGGGTCTGGCCTGTGCCTCGCTTCCTCCGCGTCCAGGTCCGCGAAGTCGGCCGCGCGGACCTCCTCCGCCGTTGCCGTCTTCGGGCTGGGTCTGACCGTCTCCGCCGCTTGGAATGCGTCGGCCAGTTCCCGCGCGGCATCCTCCGCCGCCTTCCTTGCCGCCTCCGCCGCCGCGATCCAGCGCGGATGAGGATTCGCCGCGGCCTTTCTCGCTGCTTTGTCGGATTCCTTCGCCTGCCGACGGGCTGCTTCGAATTTTTTGCGAAGCCGCTCCCGCGTCAGCCCGTCGCCGACGCGCCCAAGGCGTGTAGCGTCGAAGCCGGAAAACCCGTTGAACTTCGGGCTTCCGTCAACATTTTTGGTTCGAAGGGTAAGCGGGGGCTGCTGGCTGGTCGGGGAGTATCCCGACCGGGGCGTCACCCGCTATTCGCGGGGGTCTTTACACGTGCATGAAGCTGAATCATCATCATCTTGCTTTTGTGAAAACCCCCTGAGGCTGCCAGGCCTGTGACGGGGGTTTTTTGCTGCTTGAACATCAAGGGTTGATCGGTCGGCCGAACGGGACAACCCCCTTTCGAAATCATTCCGCGTCCGTAACGATTACAGGAAGCTTCGTTTGATTTCTTCCGCTCCGCATCCCGCTTCCGCCGTATCCCGCCACGCCCTTTCATGACCGGAGCGGAGAACCCGGCAGGGGTCGGGGCTATAGCCCCTCAAGCAGAATTTTCCCCGCATTTCCGTGCCGGAAATGCTCCTCGCGGCCGGGCTGGTGCCCCTCCAAAATTCACCTTGCCCCCTGCCTGGCTCCCCGCCTTTTCTGGTCCAGGGCGCAGCGGCATACGACGGAAGGCAAAAACGGGAGGCGCTTTCCCTTTGCCTGACGGCGACGGGAACAGACAGGAAGTGCAAGAGGGGCGAACGGCTCCGCCGGATGGCAGGGCCTCTGGCCTCGTTTTCCCTCTCGACGCCCGCGATTTCCTCCGTCACCATTTTTGTCACCCGGCCCCCGTGCCGGTCATCTGCAGGCCCCTGCGCGAATCCTTGCCGCGCTGCCCGTCGAATCCTACAGCACCGCCCGCGAGTCCTTCCACTCAAGGATTCGCCCAAGGATTCGAGATAAGTACAAATCCAAGCATCAAGGATTCGACATAAGCATTGTTGACAGGAAGTCCGGTATCGTCGGCAACATTCGGCAACAAAAAATAAACAATGTTGGTCTGATTCCAAAAAATAGCTGTTGCGCTACTCCAGATCGCACTTCAATATAAATGGAGAGGCGGCGGGGTGACCCCCAACGTTTCCAGAAAAGGAGTTGAAGACATGCGTTTCTACAGGTTCGATATCGACGGCCGGAATTTCATCCTCAGCGAAGGCCCTGACCTCCGCGTCAACGGCAGGGCCGTGACGGAGTGGGAAGTCCGCGAGGACCATGGCGACCACTATCGCCAGTTCGGCAATGCCCACCTGCCGCGCCGCGCGACCAAGGTGCAGATGCGCACCCACATCGCGGAATACTACGCAGTGGCCTAAGGGCCGCTCCCCGCCGGATAGGCGGCTCAGAAATCTATTGTGTAATCCGCCGAGCAGGCGGCCCGGCAAACAGGAGTTGAAGACATGAAGGTTTTAGTGCGTGCGCCCGGTGGCAAGGGCGACTGTGTGGTTGAGATCGAGGACGCTTTGCTGTCGGATCGCGCGAAGCGCTTGCTCGGTCTGCTGGAGTATAGCTTGACGGGCCGAGGCGGAAGCGACGACCTCGTCCCTTGTATCGTCCGACGCATCCGGGCCGTCACTTTTTCCCAGGCGCTTGATCTGCTGGGACACCCCCGGGACCTGGGCGAAACGGTCGCAAGCAGTCTGGCCGCTTCCGCCGAGGCAGGTGGCATCGTCGTCTGCGAGGATGATTTCCCGGCCTTTTATCCGAGCCAGAACATCGCGGCGCGCATCAACGCCATCGCGGCGCTCGACGGTATCGGAGTCCGGCCGGAGCGCTGGGCGCAGCCGAGGTCGATTGCATGGTTGGGCGAGGATATCGGGTTCGATACGCCCGACGGACAACGCGAACAGGCCGAGCGCTGGAAGCACTTAATTCATTCAGCAGCACGCGAGATCGCCATGAAGGCTGCGCGGGCGGCCTGACCGGAAACCGGGGCACCCGCCCCGGCCTTCCCCCGAACCGCCGACAGCGACGGTTCCGGCGAGGGCCGAAAGCCCGGCGATGATTCCCCTTGAGGGTAGGGCATCCCGCCCAAGTCAACAGGAGAGACCAGATGAGAGTTTCCAAGACCGACCACCTGCCAGGCATCCCAGGCAAGTTCGAGTGCTACACGGTCGAGAACTGCCGTATTCGCCACGATGCCGTTCCCGCGACGGACGAGCTTGGCGCCTACGAAGGCACCGAGTGGTTTTTCAAAGAGGCCCGCGACCGCGACACGGGCATGTTCGACGCATACGCCTGGGTATGGCTGCGGAAGGCATCGGGCGAGGTCCAGTTGACCGAAATCGTCCTGTCCGAGGTCTACGGGCTGGATCGCGCCAACCCGATTTTTGACAAGCGCCTTTTCAGCTTGGTCCGCTGGGCCCGTGAGGAAGTTGAGGCGCGTCTGAGAGATGACCCTGAACTCTACGGGATCGAGGCGGTCGCGATTGCCGCCTGACACGGAAGCCGGGGCAGCAGCCCCGGCCTTCCCCGGAGCCGTCGACAGCGACGGTTCCAGAGAGGGCCGAAAGCCCGATAGCAGAGGAGTGACGACAGTGACGGCGACAGCAGCAGAGACTTGGACGGTTCTGAATTTCGAGGGCATCCCCCTCGCCGAAGGCCTGCCTTCCTGGCAGGCGGCGGTTCACCAGATCCTGACCGACGATGGCCACTACTACGAAATCCGCGCTGAGGAAGGTGGCGGATGGCGTCTGTGGCTGTCCGACAGCAGCCGCCACAGCGTCGGCAGCCGTCGCATGGTCGAAAGCGCCTTTTTCAGCGCCAAGAACGACGAGGACGAGGTGACGACGGAAATTTTCGCCGAGGTCAAGAAACAGGCGGCGCGCGACTGGGAGCACGGCAGCACCTTCCGCATCCTGACCGATGCCGAGCGCTCAGCCGACCTCGCCGAGGATGAAGGCGAAGCGTGGTTCGCGTTCTATCCCTTCGGCCGCCCCGGTGATGCCGCATATGGCTGGGGCACCCGTGCCGAGGCCGAGCGCTATCAGGCATTCGAAAATCGCGGCCGCAGCCCAGACGAGGGCGAATGGTACCTCATGGATCGAGTGGCCGATGACGATGCTGCCGACTTCGACGGCTTCAACATCGGCGACTTCTTCGCGGGCAATCCAGAAGACGAAGCGGCCTGACCAGGGAAACCGGGACCACGGCCCCGGCCGGAAGAGAAAGGGGAACGACGATGAGCGAACTTTTTGAAATCGGCCAGCGCGAGCGCGAACTTTTCGCCGAGCTTCATGCCGCAGAGGTAGAGAGCAAGGAGGCGGGGAGGAATCTGCTCGCGAAAATCTGGGTCTACGGCCCTGAGCGTAGCAATATTGAGGACGAGGCGCGCGACAGATTCTTTGAGGCGGAGCAAAGGGAGATGATGGCACGGCGGGCATGGGCCGAGGCCTATAAGGCCTTTGGTGCCTCCGCTGCCGGTCTGGCGAAAGCTCGCTATTTCGCCCGCCTCAAGGCCGACCCCATCGCCCGCGCGTCCCCGCCGGCCGTCGAGGAGGTCGCCTGATGTCCGCGCAAGCAACCGAAGCCCCCGCCCGCCGGCGAGGCCGTCCCCGTCGTCTTGGATCTCCCGAGGCCGCCGCTGCCGATCGCGTTCGCCGACGCAGGGAGTATGCGGACCTCCGGACAAAGTTGGCCCTTCCGTCGCAGGAGCTTGCGGACCTCCTTGGTCTCGCCTCCGGCACCGTCCGCGCGCTGCCTCATTGGACATCGGCCAGCGCGGCCCCGACCGAGCGGACCCTAGGCATCATGCGCAGGGAACTCCTCCGCCGCACCCGAGCCCGTATCAATGAGCTTCGGACATGGCGGGAAATCGAACTTGCGACCGTCGAACGCGAGCTTGCCGAACACATGGCCTTGTGCCGCGCCGCCGAGCCGGAAGGCCTCGAAACCGAGGAGGAAGCGGCATGATCCCAGCCCACTGGACCGACACCTACGCCAACGGCCAGCCCTGGGCGATCATCGACGGCACTCCGATTTATCGGGTCTGGACGCAGGGCGGGAGGATCCCGCTGCACTACTGGAGGTCTTTGGTACCCCGCACGATGGACTACGGTAACCATCCCGATTTCGATCTCCGGAATCTGCCCGGATACCACGCAGGAATGAGCGACGACGAGATTGAGGAGATCATCCGCGCCGCTCTTGAAGCGGACATCCTCCCCTGAAAAGTGACTCACAACCACAGGAGACTACCCCATGGACAACATCATCCGCTTCCCCGTCATCCCCCGCCCGCAGCGTGGCCCCGCGTCGCCGCTGCCTACCTTCCTGCATTGCTGGGCTTCGTTCATCGCCGTCATCGAGGCGGAAGAGGACGAAGCGCTGCCGATCCGTGGGCGGGCCGCCGACGAAGGCCCGCAATTCGAATTTGACGGCCACTATGTCCTGTCCGCCGATGTCGAGGAGTGGAGTCTCGCCATTCTCTGGATGTCCCCAAGTCTCATGCAGATCGTCGGCGCAGTCCTCGCCGAGGCCCTTGCGGCGGAGGATGGCATTGGCCGCTTCAATTCCGACCGCTGGGATGCCTTCCGGAAGGAGGTCGTGCGCGCGACGGGCATGGAATGGGATCGGAAGCCTGGCGATAAAGGCGTGAGGAGCACGATCCTTGAAGCTGCCCGCCGCGACGGCATCGACTTCGAAGCCGAGCATATCGTCGACAGCCTGCTCGTTCAGAGCAGGATGGCCGACCGCCTCCGAAGTGAAACCGCCTGACAGGAGCCGCCGCCATGCCTATCACCGCAACCGCCTGGACCGTCCTCCTCGCCCTTGGCGTCGCGCTCGCCGGTCTTGGCTACGAATACGGCCGCCGCCCCATCTACGATGATCCCGCGCACTGGACGAACACCATGGCCCATTCCGCGATGGTCATCGGCAGGCTGCTCACCCTGCTCGCCGTCCTGCTTTTCGTCGGCGGCGAGAGTGTCGCTCAGGGCGGGCTTCGCCTCTGAAAACCGTAACTGAGAAATCGGTTACGCCTCCTTCCCAACAAAGAAGAAGGCGGCCCGGGAGGAGGGCCGCCTTCTTTTGCCTGCCGAGATAGAGGGGCATCAAGCAGGCAGTCCCATCCTATCGCCTCTTGTGCCGAAGGAAAGCCCCGCGATCCGCCCAAGAAAGGGAGCGTCCAGGGGGTGCCGAACGCTCCCTTTACCTGTTGACCGCTCTACCCTTCAGCCTGGCAGGCATGAGCAGCCTACAACGTCAGCGGCCGTTGTCCATGCACCAAGAAAGGGTGGCCATCGGCGCCTTTGTGCCTTCCGTCCCCGTGATCCCCAGCCGTTCCGTTTTCGCTCGCTCCGCGTTGAACCGACCGTGCCGGGCCTACGTAAATTCTGGTATCCCCAAGTGCTAGAACTCCGCCCACGGTTCCGGGCGTGTGTGCCAATGGTCGGCCTCTGGGGTGCGGCTTTCGGACGACGTTCCTGTGGCTCCGCCATCCTCACCAGACGTTCTGGAACCGTCCGTGCCTTCCTGTCCGCTGCCGTTGTCGGCGATGACGGTCGGCGGTGCCAGACATCTGGAGCCGAGCCGGAACGATAGGTGGCTTGTTGCCCGAATGTGCTTCCGATGCGGTCAGGACACCAGCGCGAGGATGCTGCTGATGGGAATCGGCACCAGGCGAATGTACTTTCCGCCCGATGAGCATGGTATGCTTGGTGGCCGAATTATGAGGTAACAAAGTGGCCCCACCAAGCGCGGAGATGATTGTCAAATCGGTGGCTCTCTCGATCTTTGCCATTGTCGTTATCATTGCTCTCAGCGCTTGGATCAGCCGACCATCGGCCTCGAAGAAGGGCTCGGTCCAGTTTGCGCCCTTCATTATGATAGCCTATTTCTGCCTTGCATTAAGCTTCGGTGTCCCCATTGCGACCTTGGCCAAAAGCGTTGGAGGGCCGACGCTGGGAAGGGTTTTCGGCCCCCTGGGTTTTCTCAGCGGGATTTGGTTCGCTGCAATCGTCATCCAGGTTGCGCAGAACGTTGGCTACCGATTGGTTGGCGCTCCCACCCAAAAGATTCAGTGGTATAGAAGTTGGAAGAAACAATCGAAGCGCAACAAGTCCGCTAGGGCCAGAGTGAAGCGTGGGCGGTAAAATAGAGGTTGATCAGAATTAGACAGAGGTTTTCGAGCGCTTGCCAGGCTCGCTGAGCACGTATACGCCTAGATCGTTAGGCCGTGCACTCATAAATGCAGAATGACCGAGATGGGTGTAACAAGGACATCCACCTCTAGGGATGAAAAATGGTCGATCCGCTATTTCTTACCGTGGTTGCTCCAATTGTTCTGTTCGTTGGCTCCGCTGTGGGCCTGCGGTTCGGGCTCCCTCTTTCGCTCGCCGTTTCATTTGATGCCGTTGTTCTCGTGGTGGCCGGGTGTTTCCTTCATCAAGGCGTTCAGCAGAGCTGCCTCATTGCTGAAAGCGAGTGCATCGGCGCGACAGCTACTGCATACATCGTCTCCGGCTTCTGGTTTATGGCCGTTGTGACCTTGATCGTCAGCGCTGCCCGGAATGTGAAGAACCAGCGTAGGGACGCAGCACACAAACATTCAGGCGCGAGAAATTCGGAACCGTAGATGGCGATGAACCTGAAAACCTGGGCTCTTGCCTCGCGGACGGATAAAATGCTGCCTACAGATGTCCGTCTGGATGTCTTCGCCCGCAAGTGGGCCGTGGCTCACTTCGTTGCGCCCGCACCAACCCCTTGCAGGCAGCCGTCCCGGACGGGCAGGAAGTGGGCAGATTTTAACGCTGGTCCAGGAGGCTCAAAATGCGTGGTTTTGCTACTGTCGCCCTCGTGTGCGGGCTTCTGAATTTCGCCGGATACGGCGCCGCTCTCGCTTATGTCGGCATCCGCTACGCCCTTGGGATGTAGTCCCCGGCTTCGTTCCAGAACTCAAAGGAAAGGCCCCCTTCCCGGGGCCTTTTCCATGTCAGGACTTCCGCGCCGTGACCCCGCCGACATTGGCCTTGCCTTTGCCGCCGCTGTCCTTTCCATCGTCCTTTTTCGGTCGGGGAATCGAGGGAAGCCCCGGCATGCCCCTGCCAAGGGTTGCCGCCAGCGCGCCGGCCGTCGCCACGAAAAGGCTCTTGTCGCTGAAACCATGGGAAGGCCCTCCGAACCATGCCATCACGCGGTCGGGGATGTGGAAGATTTGCCCGAAAATATGCGTGACGAGATACATCGACAGGAAGGTGATGAGGACGTACCCGACGATGAGCGCCGAAGGCCCGATGAGGTGGCCGCCCGTCTGCCCGTAGAATGCCGTCCCCCACATGATGTCCAGCCCGCCGACGATGAGTGGCAGGAGCACGAAAGCCGCCTCGAAAGCGAGCAGGCCGAGGACAGGCATCAGGAAGACCTGAAAGAGCAACATCGCGCCCATTTTCGACTGCTGTGCAAGAAGCTCCTCGCCGTCCATGCGGATAAAGCCGAAGGCCCACACGACGAGCGAGATAGCCGCCTCCAGGACCGCCAGAAGCCACAGCGACATGAAGACCCACACATAGATGAAGGGCAGGATCGGCAGCACGTAAGCCCGAACCGCCCCGATGATCCACAGCGTCCCGAGGATCGGCGCCGCCCAGCCCATTGCCCACCAGGCCGCGCCGTCCGCGCCGACCGCCTTGCCGACCGCTGTATTCGCGAGCGCGATCGGGACGAACGCCGCCGTGACGCCAGCCTCTGCGATGCCCATGAAAACATGCCCGCTCGAAATCTGGTCGCCGATCGGGTCCGACTTGAGCATCTTCTGGACGGTCGAATCCCCCGGATCTCCCTTCGCAACCGTCCACTCGCCGAGATCGCGGAAGACGGGCGACACGATGCGGGCGAGGATGCCCGCCGACTGGTCGCCGCCGGCGGCGAAGTCGTTCGCCGAAACCTGAATCTCCGCCTCCTCTCCGGAGATGAGGTTGCGCAGCGTGGCGAGCGTTCCCGCCATCAGTGCCGTATCGCTCCCGCTGCCGTCGTCCAGTCGGATGCCGACGCGCTCATGTCGCGCGCCCGAGAGCGCGGACACTTCCTGCGACCGCTGGGAGATGTTCATCCACCACATTCCGGCCGTGGCGACGCCCTGTTGCCGGGCGGCATCGACCAGCCTTTCCCGCCGAACGGCCCCGTCCTTGTCCAGGCCCATCTCTTTCGCCGTCGCCGCCGCTATCGCGTCGTCATAGGCCTTGCCGAGGCTCCGCACCGCGTCCGACAGGCGCGGCAAGCTGCCGTCCCGAATCCCGTTCAGTGCCGCTTGTGCGCTGAACGGCTGCGCCTTCCGGAACTTCTCCGCAACCTGTTGCGCGGGCGCGCGGACTGCCGCGACGATCGCCGAGGCTGCCGCCGCCCTGTCCGCCGTGAACCCCGGCTTGTCGGCGAGGACGGGCATGGAAATCTTTCCGCAGTCAGGTCCATAGTACCATTCGGTTCTTTCGTTCGTCGTGACCGGATTCCACCAGCCCGACGTGTCGCCCTTCCGCTCTCCCTTCGCCGAAGGCACGGGCGCGCGATCGATGCCCCACGGCTCCGCCAGGGCATTGTGAGCGGCGGCGCAGACTTCCGATTCCAGGAAGTCCATGACGAGCCTCGACCCGCCCGATGACATGGGCGCAATCTTGACCTCCTTGCCCGCCGCGTAGTCCACGAAGCTCACCCAGTTGGCGTCAGCCAGGTTGATGGCAGCGCGCCCGACGACATCGCGCAGGACGTAGTGCGCCGACGAGAAGCTGGCGGCGATTGGGACGAGGAGTCCAAAGCCGAGGACGAGGCGCAGCGGCGCCCAGATCTGATGATGCCTGTCGCCGAGGACCTTGCCGCTGTACGCGCTGGAAACGATGGCGGTGATGATGTGCCATCCGAGGAACAGCGCCCCGGCAAAGGTGAGCGTGGACGAGAACACGGCCATGGCGAAGCCCCACGGACTCGAAGCGTCCGAAGGGAGCAGCGCGTTGAGCCATGCCCAAAGGATGTTGTGCTCGGTAGGCGTCGCAAGGAGATCGGCGGGGCTCATTTTCTCACTCCCTCAAACCGGATTCCGGCGCTGCCGAATCCGCCGCTTCCGGAACCGCGAGCGCGGTCCCCACGAATAGCTTTTTGTCCCGCTCCGCGACGTGAGCGCGCACCAGCCCGGCGACGAAATTCGCCGCAACGTCGCCCGCCTCGACCGCCGCCAGGACCACGCCTCCGAGCACGATTTTTTTCCGCGTGTCGTCGCGCCGCTGTGCGTCTTTCTCCTTCGCGCGAAGCCTCGCCAGGTCGCTGTCCAGCTTCGCTTTCTTCTGGAGCAGCCCGCGCTCCCGCTCCCGAATTTTTCCAAAGTCCAGCATCCGTTTTCCTCCCTTTTGCGAACCCGCCGGCGGATTTCCGAAGCCGCTCCGCCTGAATTCGCAGGCCAAAAATGTTGAGGCTTGTAGGCGTAGCCAGCGAAACCCCGACCTCGAAAAATCGACGTCGATTCAAAGGTTTGTCGGCCCTCTTGCGCTTGTCAAATGTCCGCCCAAACATCGGAGGCAGGAAGGCCACACCAAGGCTCCCTGCTAAGGGCGCGCCTATGTGTTCTGCGAACACAGCGCGCCCTACGGGCGGGGAGACGAGGACGAGGAGGAGGACGACATGGACCCCCAAACGCTAACTGCCGCAAACTCGCTGTTGCTTACAGTCGCCATCGTTTTCGGCGGGGCAGCGCTGCTCCTCGCCGAGTCCGTTTTCATGTCTTGGGCGCTTCGTCGGGTTCGTATCCGTCGACCAGATTCGCGCATCCACGCAGGAGATGAATCCCGATGACCGACGCGCCGATTTTCTCGATCTGCCTCCAATGGCAGCGCCTTCCCGGCTCGCCGCTTCTGGCAGTCCGCGCGGACGGAGTCGCCGACGCGCAGGTGCGCCACTACGGACGCCGCGCAGGCCTCCATCGCGTTGCGATCGATGACGAGATTCCCGCCATGGTCGGGACGACAGAGCAACGCGACGCGCTGCTCTGCGAACTCGAAAATGCCGGGTACGAAATCGAGGAGCACATGTAATGACGACCGCCGAAAACGACAACGATGCCGTTGCAGCACTCGACGTCGCTGACCTGTTCGCCGACCCGCCACCGGAACGGAAACTGACGCTCCTCGGCATTTCCCTCGGCGAAGATCCTTTTGCGACCACGAGGCTGGAAGACGGAGAGAACCCGATCGGCGGAGCTTCCTGCCTCGCCCGCTACGAGCGCGCCAGCGCGGCTTACATCGCCGCCTGTCACGGCTTCGAGCAGGACGACGACGAGCAGGAAATCCTCCGTCTGATCGCCGCTTACTGGCTTCGCAAGTCCCGCGCTTTCTGGCTTGCCTGACATGACCAGCAGCCTCCCACCGACCGATGCCCTCTTTCACGTTGACGCGAAAATCTTCCAGCGTTCGGCGGGGCGCAGCGCGGTCGCGGCGGCGGCATACCGCAGCGCCAGTTGCCTCACCGACGAGCGTATCGGCGAGACGTTCGACTACCGCAAAAAGGTCGCGCGCGAAGCTTTCATCCTCGCCCCGGCCGACGCTCCGGAATGGACCCGCGACCGAGGCGAACTGTGGAACCGCGTAGAGGTTGGTGAGCGTCGAAAAGATGCCCAGGTTGCCCGCGAGGTGGAGGTTTCCATCCCGCGCGACCTTCCCGAATCCGGCTGGCGCCCATTCGCCGAATCCGTTTGCGCCCACTACGTCGCCGCCGGCGCGATCGTGGACATCGGCATTCATTGCCCGGCTGATGTGTACGGGGAGCCGCAGCCGCATTTCCACGCCATGCTCACCCTTCGCGCGCTGGACGAGTCCACGCCCTCCGGCTTCGCCAGGACGAAGAACCGGGCCGTCGAATCCACGTTCACCTCTGGAGGCAGCTACGGCGGCGAACGTGGCGCTGCCCTTGTCGCCGAGCGCGAGCGCATCGCCGGAATCATGAACGAGTTCCTTGCCCGTGCCGGATCAAACCGTCGGGCATCGCACCTGTCGAACGCTGTCCGAGGCCTTGACCGCGAGGCCGAGCCGACCATGGGCGAGGAGCGGACCAAAATCATGAAAAAGCGGAAGCGCCACGACCGCCGCAGCGCCCTTGTTTCAAGCATCCGAAAGACCAGGATTCAGGAAAACGAACTTGCCAGCATTGAGGAGGAAATCATGGCAACCAGCCCCACCCACCAGGCCCGCAATGGCATCCGTCCACGCTCCCGCGTGGATTTCAAGACGAAGCTTTTCCGGCAGCGTTTCCCCGACTTGAGCCATGCCGAGGACTGGGTGAAAAATTTCCATTTCATCGACACCGCGACACCTGGCCTGACGAAGATCGCGACCCGCGACGGCGGCCACGTCGAAATCCGTGGCCGCATGGCGAAAGTCTTCGGCGCGCGCGGCATTGCCGACAACTTCGTGGCCGAACTCGATGGCATGGCGGAACTGGACGACATAGAGCGGTTGGAAGAACTCAAATCGCTCCGTCGTAAGGGCAACGGCGCGAGGCCTCGCCGCAACCCCGACGAAGTGCCGCAGCTTCCTCCGGATCGCGTCGGATCTCTCGCCGATCGCTGGCGCTCCCGTGGCTTTACCAAGATCACGGAGGCCCCCGATGGCGTTTGGATCGAGATCGGAAAATGCCGTCTCCAGGATCTCGGCGACGAGCTCCGCATCCATGGCCAGGCCGCATCGGATGCCGCTGTCCGCGCTATGATTTCCAAGGCCGTGGACGAGTGGGATTCGTCTTTGGAGGTTTTCGGCGAACGCGCGTTCAAGGATCAGACATGGCTGGAGGCCCAGCGCCAAGGCGTCGCGGTCTACGACGCGGACACCGGTCAACCCTACGAGCCGTCCGAGGAGGTCCGTCGCGCGTTCGAGGGCGACCAGTACCGCATCCGGAGCGAGCACGATGAGATCAACGCCATCAAGTCGCACCGCGCGATGGCCGCCCTTGTGCTGGAAGCCGCCGCCGGCGATACTGCCGCCCTGACGAAGCTCAAGGCCAACGATCGCGATCTCGCCGACTTCATCGTCTTGCACCTGGACGACGAGCAGCGCGGCCGACTGGTCGGAAAGCCCGAGGCCGACGTCGTGGCCGCCTTGCCTGAGTTCCGCGTTTTCGGCCGATATGCCCGCGCCGCCGAGGACGAGAAGCGCAAGCGCGAAGGCCTCGCGACACCCGCCGACGACTTCGAAGCCCCGCCGCCCGTCCCCGGCGACGACTACGAGGTGAGGAGGCCGCGTTGATCGAGCAGGACGAAGCTCACGCGCTTCGGCGATACGTCAGGAACCGGACGGCAGGCCGCCCGGCTCCTGAATACGCGCGCTTCGATCCTGTCATTCAAGGCTGGCTGGAATCCAACGAAACCGAGGCGGCAGGCCGCTGTGACGGGAGAGCCTTCCGCCAGGTCCGCCGTCCCGGCCTTCCTTGGTGCGAATGGCTGGGCCTCGACACCAGGATAGCTGAGGACCATGCCCTACAAGCGTTTTTCGAGCTTCGCGCGAAGGAGGGGCACGACTGGCTGCGGCTCTTGAAAGAGGTCGCCCGCAACCGTCAGGCGGCCCTCCGCGATTGGCGTCGCGAGGGCTTTGGTATCCTGTCCCGGCTCCGCGCGCAGGAAGCTCTTCGGCCGGATGTCAGGCTACACTCGACCCTCGCCGACGAATTTCGGATGCCAGGCCGGGGGATGCGCAGCCTTCGAAAATCGTAAGGCCGGGGTCCGCCGTCTCGACCTTGTTCCGCCCCGAGCGCTTTGCTCTGTAGAGCGCGCCGTCCGCGCGCTCGATCAGGAGGTCGATGCTTTCGCCGCCGATGGATTCAGCCACGCCGATGCTGGTAGTGACGACGTGCGAGGACTGCATGCCTTCATGTTCGCAGGCCGCAAAGACGGTCCGCAGCCCTTCGGCGAATGTCCTTCCTGTGCCGAGGTTTGTTGCGGGAAGAAGGGCGACGAACTCCTCTCCGCCAAGGCGGCCTATGGTGCAGCCCGTTTCCTCGGCCGCATGCCGCAGAATATCCGCAAGCCCCCGGATCACCGTGTCGCCGACCCGATGTCCATAGCCATCGTTGACCTTTTTGAAATGGTCGATATCGAGGATCAAGAGCGTTGCCGGAAGGGAGGGGCTGGCGTTCCGGATCGTCTCCTCAGCGGCAATGAAGAAGCCGCGTCGGTTTGGGGCGCCTGTCAGCGGATCAGTCAGGGATTGCGTCGAGAGTTCCTTCATCAGATCCGTCGCGATGCGCAATAGGAATAGAATCGCCATCAAGAACCAGGACAGCATCGCGAAGACCTTGAACGAGACAACCCATAGCGAGCCTGTTACCTGGGCCTCGGTCTGCAGCGGCCCTTCGTAGATGTACGAGACCACGGGGCGGGCTATCAATGTGACGGCCGACAGGGCGAACGTGATCGCTATCATATGGTCGATCTGGTCTGGGCGCACCGCCTTTCGGGTTCCTCGTGCCGCGATCAGGAACATGAGGGCGGCACCGAGGCTGGATGTCGTGCCGCGCCCGAAGATGCTCGGATCCACGAAGACGAACCAGACATCACCGGCGACCACGGCGAGATAAATCGGAACGGTCAAGCGGTCCGAGGCCTTGCCAGTGTAGAGCATGAGGCTGCCGCGAACTGCGAAGAAGGCGACCCCGACAAGGAACACATTTGCGAGGAAAGAGAACGGAGAAGGATTGGCTACGAATACTCTGCTAAAGTCGAGCGTCGAGCCTGCTGTTGCACACGCATAGGCGATCGACCAATTGGCGACTTGAGTGGTTTCTTTCTTGCGCTGCCACAGGAAGAAGAAGGTGACGGATAGCGTCACCGAGATGAGCGGCAGGATCGCCGACAGTAGATAGGATTTGTCCATTTCACCCCCCGCCGACTCCCTTACGTCAGCAGGGACTAATTTCAGGTAAAGACTGCTTCGTTACATGAGGATGGGCTAAACATCAGCGAGTACAATCCGCCAGACATTAGAGTCGTCTAAAGGTCTGTGATGCAATGCGGGAAAGCTGTCATACCCGTGCTACACCCAGCGTGATAACCGCGCGAACCAAGCGGAGTGTTGCGATGGGGCAGGTCATTTTTCTTCATGGTGCATCAAGCAGCGGAAAATCCACGATCGCCAAGGCGCTTCAAGCCCGTATCGAAAAGCCATTTTGGCATATCTCGATAGATCACCTTCGTGACACGGGCATCCTACCGATGGATCGTTTCCGGAGCGGTGAGTTCGCCTGGGCGGATGCGAGACAAGCCTTTTTCGATGGCTTCCACGCTTCCTTGGCCGCCTACGCGGATGCGGGCAACAACCTCATTCTGGAGCATATTCTGGATACGGAGGGCTGGCTGGGCATGCTGTGCCAGCTTCTTGAACGCCACGATGTTTTCTTCGTCGCCGTGCATTGTCCGCTTGACGTGCTGATTGAACGCGAGAAGCGTCGCGGCGACAGGCCAGAAGGCAGCGCAAAGCGCGACTTTGAAACCATTCATGTCGGCACGCTCTACGACCTTGAGCTGGATACTGGCGATGGCGTGGATGCCAACGTCGATAGGCTCCTTGCTGCTTGGCGATCCGACAAACGCGTCTCGAGTTTTCATTCTCACAAGATTCGGTCGAAGGTCGGCTAAGGGTTGGCACAAGTCATCCCGGCCGGATGTCACCGGATCAGTGGACGACTGAATCCGCTGGCTGCAAGTGCCGATTTAATGTAGCACAACGTCAAGAGGTTGTGTCCGCCGGCGGCAGCCACTTCCAGCGCCCGCTTGGCGCTCTCCTGGCCCTTGATGTCGGCGAGGTCCGGCAGGTCGCGCGCCGCAAGCTTTATGCCGGCCTCGGGCCGCGACAGCACCTGCGTGCCGCGGAAATGGTTCGCCACCGCGATCAGGCTGCGTGGCGCGAGGATGTCGAAATCCTCGCCGGCCCACGCCGCTTCCGGCCCGCAGGCGAAGGGGCAGATCAGGCCCTTGCCTTCGGCATTGGCGCCGATCGCCGCCGGCAGCGCGCCCGCCACGCCGGCGATCGTGCCGTCGAGCGACAATTCGCCAAGCACCACATAACCGGCAAGCATGTCGCCCGGTATGGCGCCGAGCGCCGCCATCAGGCCAAGCGCGATCGGCAGGTCGTAATGGCTGCCTTCCTTGGGAAGATCGGCCGGCGCGAGGTTCACCGTCACCTTCTTCGACGGCATCGACAGGCCAGATGCGTGCAACGCCGCCTGCACGCGCTCGCGGCTTTCGGCCACCGCCTTGTCCGGCAGGCCGACGATCTGCATGCCGACCTTGCCCGGCCCGACCATCACCTGGACATCGACCGGCACGGCCTCGATGCCCTGGAAAGCGACCGTGCGAACCCGCGCCACCATGTTTCCCGCCCCCGGATCCGGCCTCGTGCGCGGCGCTGCGATCAGCCCGCCCGAGACCTCACGCCAGACAACCACAGATTTGCGGCGGAGGCAAGAACATTACAAGAACATCGGTTTTGGCCGCGGCAACGGCGCGTGACCAAACCGATATATTGACGCTTCCTTGCCTAGCGGTCCAGCCACACCTTCTCGAAATGCTGCTCGAGATTTGGATGCGCCGGATTGTCCTTCACCGCCGCCACCGAATGGGTGAACAGCGAGCGCCAGTAAGGCTGGATGAGGATGCCGGAATCCTGGAGGATCTGCTCGACATCCTTCATGATCTCCTTGCGCTTTTCGACGTCCGGCACGGCAAGCGCCTCGCCGAGCTTCTTGTCGAACGCGGGATTGGCGTAGCCGGATTCGTTCCAGGCTTCGCCGCTGCGATAGGCGAGCGCGAGGTTCTGGACGCCCAGCGGCCGCATGCCCCACGACGTCATCGAGAAGGGATATTTGGTCCAGTTGTCCCAGAAGGTCGAGCCTGGCAGCACGGTGCGCTTCACCTTGAAGCCGGCCTCGCGCAGCTGCGCGGCGATGGCGTCGCCGGTGCTGCGGTGCCAGTCCTCGTCGCCGGTGATCAGCTCGTGCTCGAAATCGAGCTGCCCCGCCTCCGCCATCAGCTTCTTGGCGCCTTCGAGGTCGCGCGTCTTCTTCGGCAGCGCGTAATATTCCGGGTGCAGCGGGCTGACATGGTGGTTCTCGGCGACCGTGCCCTTGCCGCCATAGCCGAGCGTCAGCACGGCCTGATTGTCGGTCGCCAGCTGCAGGGCGCGGCGCACGCGTACGTCGTCATAGGGCTTGCTGGTCACATTGGTGCGGGCAAGGATCGTCGCCGCCGTCACCACTTCCGACTTCACCAGTCCCAGGCCGTCCATAATCGCGACATAGTCGGCGGTGGTCTCGAAATTGGTGTCTATCTCGCCGGCTTCGAAGGCGCTCACCCAGGCGGCCGGATCGGTGCCGTAGTCGATGAACTCGATGCCGTCGAGATAGGCCTCGCCGCCCCACCACTTGCCGTTCTGGCGCCGTTTGACGACGGCCTTGGTGCCGACGTCGTAGGAGACCAGCTCGAAAGCGCCGGTGCCGACCGGATGCGCGATGAGATTGGCGCCGGCCTTCTCATAGCCGCGATGCACGATCAGCGCGGAATATTCCGTCATCGACGGAATGATCGAGATGTCGGACGAGGACAGTTTCAGCACCACCGTGTGGTCGTCGGTCCTGGTGATGGCGCCGTCGCGCGCCTTGCCCGTCTTGGCGTCGATCAGCGCGGTCATGCGGCCGGCCATGGAATTGCCTTCGGCCGCCTTGTCGCACCAGCGCTCGAGGTTGAAGATCACGTCCTCGGCGGTGAAGTCGTTGCCATTGTTCCAGGTCACGCCACGCCTCAGATTGAGCGTGTATTCGGTGGCGTCGTCGTTGACCTTCCAGCTTTCCAGCAGCGAAGGCTTGAACGTGTAGTCGGTGTCGTAGCGCACCAGCGTGTCGAGGAACTGGCGCGCGATATTGGCCATTTCCGGCCAGTCATAGGCGCGCGGGTCCTTCTGCTCCTTGACGAAGGTGGAAACGCGCAGCACGCCGCCCTTCTTCGGCTCGGCGGCTCGCGCCGGCGTCGGCGCGGCGAGCCCGATCAGGCCATAGGCGGCCACCGCCGACGCGCCGAAAATGCTTGCCATCGCCAGGAATTCACGCCGGTGGAGGCGTGCGCCCCGGACCTCCGCCGCCAGACCCTCGACCAGCGCATGATGGCGGTCGAATTCGCAATGCTCGCAATCCTGTCCCATTATTTCCCAGCTCCGAATAGATCGACGAACCAGTTCCAGAAGCCGTCGGTGTCGATATCGACGGCCACCCGCGCGTTTGGCGGCCTCTTTGAAACATTGTTGAAGTCGGCGATGGTCATGCCGCGGGTTACCTCGCCGCCGGTCTCCAGATGCACGTAGTAGTTCTCGAACGTGAACAGCGACGGTTTTACGATCGCGGCGAGCGCGATCACGTCGTGGAGGTTGGGATCGTCGGCACCGAACTCGTCCTTGCGCCGCATCATGAAGTCCAGCACCCGCGCCACCACATCCGCCTGCGGACCTGATGCGGCTCTTATCCGGTCGAACACATGGCGCGGCAGCTCAGGCTTCAACGTGACGTCGAGACCGACCATCGTCAGCGCGCAGCCGGCTTCGAAGACGATGCGTGCGGCTTCGGGATCGCAATAGAGATTGAACTCCGAGGCCAAGGTCATGTTGCCGCCGCGGATGGCGCCGCCCATGATGGTGATGCGTTTGATCAGCGACGGCAGCCCGGGGTGTTCCGTCAGTGCGGTGGCGATATTGGTCAGCGGCCCGACGGCGAGAATCTCGAGCCTGCCCGGCTGCCGCTTCGCCGCCTCGTGGATCAATTCCGTCACGCCGGCCCCGGCAAAGCCGCGCCGCGCGGCGGGCAGCGCCACGTCGCCCAGCCCGGTCGCGCCGTGGCTGACGGCGGTTGACAGCGGCCTGGCGAGCGGGCGTGAAGCGCCGATATGCACGGGCGCGTCGCAGCCGAGAAAATCCATCAGGTCGAGCGTGTTCCTGGCCGTCTTCTCGATCTCGACATTGCCGCAGACGGCACCGATCCCGATCAGCTCGATCGTGTCCGTGCAAAGCGTCGCCGCCGCGATGCAGACGGCGTCGTCCGTGCCGGTGTCGACATCCATCACCAGCGGGATCCTGGAAAGCATGGTCACGTCGCGATCCCTCCCGTTGCCGGGCTTGCACCGTAGGACGGCGGAACGAGCATTATGATCGGAAAGTCCCACTTATCGACATAGTTAAACGTTTGCCTAAAGCAGGGCTGACCAGTTGTCAACACGTTCTACCTGCCGGAGCGCCTCCTCGCCGCCTGGGTCTGTCGACTTTGCCGACGTAAGAGGTTAGGGGATCAGGCCGACGATGCTTGGCAAGCAATGCGAGGACATGTGGCGGCGACCATCAAGGATATTGCGAGAGGTGCCGGCGTATCGATCGCCACGGTCTCCAAGGTCCTCAACCGCAAGGACGCCTTCATCAGCGAGGAAACGCGCAGCCGCATCTGGTCGCTGGCGCGGGAGCTCAACTACACGCCGAACTCCATCGCCCGCTCGCTGGTCACCCGTCGCTCGCAGGTCCTCGGCATCATCGTTCCGGATATTCTCAACCCTTATTTCACCGAGCTGGTTCGCGCCTGCGACGACGCTGCCCGGCTGCGCGGCTATACGACGATCCTGTGCAACTCGGATGGCATTCCGGATAAGGAGGAAGCGCATCTGGCCTTCCTTGCCGGCCATGGCGTGGACGGCATCGTGCTGGCGGCGAGCGGCGTGATCCCGAATGCCGGCCTCCTCCGAGGGCTGAACATCCCGTTCGTGTCGATGGACCGCGAGGTCCCGGAGCTCGATTGCCTGGCGGCGACCGTCGACACCGACTATCGCAACGGCGCCTTTCAATCGGCCGGCTACCTGATCGCCAAGGGCCACACGCGCATCGCATTCCTTTGCGGATCGGCGGAAAGCTCGAACACCGGGATCAGGCTGGCCGGGTTCGAGGAGGCGCATCGCCAGGCCGGCATTGACGTCGATCGAAACCTCGTCCGCTGTGGCGAGTTCCAGCACAGCTTTGGGCGCCAGGCGACGCGGGAGCTGCTGGAAAGCACGCGGTTTTCGGCCATCTGCTGCATGAGCGACATGCTGGCCATCGGCGCCACGGTTGCGCTCCGCGAAAAGGGGCTTGTTGTCCCCGACGACTGCGCCGTCATGGGCTTCGACAACATCTATCTGGCGCCGCTGCTGGAATGCCCGCTGTCGACGATCGACCGCCGCATCTTCGAAGCAGGCACCATCGCCATCGACGCGCTGATCGACTTCCTCGAAGGGCCCGACCGGCGCCGCGCGGCGATCGTGATGGAGCCCAGCGTGGTCGAGCGCAAGACGGCGTAATTGGCAATGGGACGACGCCCGGAGCGCTACCTAGCCGGCCGCCCCCTCGCTTCGCAATGGGCTGCCAGCAGGCCGAGGACGATCGGCAGGTCGTAATGGCTGCGTTCCTTGGTGCAAAGGCGGAACATGGTTAAGACAAAATGAAAACGGCTATCGCCGCGTGCTCTCGACCCGTTGAAAAGGCGAGCAGTCCACCGGCAATCCGAGGCTGTTGCCGTCTAAGCGGTGATGAAGGCATCGACCGTACCTGAAAGCGATCGATCGATTGCGATGTCGGGTGGAAGCCACTCCATGACAGGATATCGGAAAGGCCAAGGCATGGCGATCCGGCGCAAAGAGCCGCTTTCCAGAAAAATCTCATTTACAAGGTCTATGAACCGCCCGCGGTCTCGTTCAACTCGTTTCAGGGTTTGCGAACGAATATAAGCCCGGGGGATTCGTCGCTCCTTCAGCGCTGAGACAGCGGCCGCGATGGATCGAGGATCGGGTGGAACTGTAAGCGAATAATCGTCATCCAGATAAAGGTCTCGGCCACCATGGTTCGGGGTCGTGACAACAGGTAGCCCCGCGAGAAGATATTCTGTGCTGGCGAACATCGGTCCCTCCATTTCAGAGAGACAAATTCCCACGGCTGCACGATTCAGATGCATGTTCACGTGAGCCGGCGCCAATCGGACAGGCTTGCCGGTGCTGTCAAACTCATTGATAAACACGTGACCCGGCGCGAACTCCTTGTGCCGATTTATTCGCGCCCTTTCCGACTCCGTCGTAGATGACCCG
This sequence comes from Mesorhizobium sp. B2-4-6, assembly GCF_006442775.1. Taxonomy (NCBI): domain Bacteria; kingdom Pseudomonadati; phylum Pseudomonadota; class Alphaproteobacteria; order Hyphomicrobiales; family Phyllobacteriaceae; genus Mesorhizobium; species Mesorhizobium sp. B2-4-6. The sequence goes on along the minus strand of NZ_VFVI01000008.1, from coordinate 188,764 downwards.
ACTAAATCACGATAAAAGACAAATGCGCAGCGCTCGATGCCAAGAGACAAGTCGTGGCGTTTCCACGAAGCCAGTTGCGCATTGTAGATTGCATCAAATTCTACAGGGACATTGTTGAGGGGCTTGAATATGAATTCGGAGGTTGTTGAAGTCTTGTTGTGCAGGACGGCCGCCTCACCGGCCTGGTTCAAGAGATCAGCCTCGGCTTGTGTGTTGGATAGGAAGACTAGCGAGTGACGGGGGTTCCTAAGTCTATGCAGAACGGCATAGGTCCGGATCGTTTTGACGCTGGAATTGTTTTCGATGGACCAGGTTGGCGAGATGAGAAACCAGGCACGGTGGCTGCGTGGAAGGAGAGGCATGTGACTTGCCAATCCCAGGGGCGTACCGGACATTCCCGAATAGGATATGAACGGATCGTCCGACAGCAAACTTGCCTGAAGAGCAGGTTGCGACTTCGCGGAAGGGTGCCCTTTCCGGAGATAGCGGCGATGACGCAACATTGCTCCGACAATCTCGAATAGGGTAGGAGGGCGATACCCGTGCTGTAGAGTCAGCATGCGGCAATTACGCGGCCGACTTCAGCCGCTTCTCCTCCACGCAATCCCAGAAAAGGGCAGCTATATCGGCGCCGCCGAAACGCTGCACCTCGCGCACGCCGGTCGGCGAGGTCACGTTGATCTCGGTCATGTAGTCGCCGATCACGTCGATGCCGACCAGGATGAAGCCGCGTTCCCTGAGCGCCGGCCCGATGCGGGCGCAGATCTCGCGCTCGCGTTCCGTCAGCTCGGTTTTTTCGGCGCGGCCGCCGACATGCATGTTGGAGCGTGAATCGTGATCGGCCGGCACGCGGTTGATGGCGCCGACCGGCTCGCCGTCGATCAGGATGATGCGCTTGTCGCCCTTGCGCACGTCCTTGAGATAGCGCTGCACGATATAGGGCTCGCGGAACAGCTGGCCGAACATCTCGAGCAGCGAGGCGAGATTGCGGTCGGCTTCAAGCAGATGGAAGATGCCGGCGCCGCCATTGCCGTAGAGCGGCTTGACGATGATGTCGCCGAATTGCTTGCGGAAGGCGGCCACCTCCATCGGATCCTTGGTGATCAGCGTTTCCGGCATCAGGTCCGGGAATTCGGTGACGAAGATCTTTTCCGGGCTGTTGCGCACCCAGGCCGGGTCGTTGACCACCAGCGTCTTCGGATGGATGCGCTCCAGTATGTGCGTGGTGGTGATGTAGTTCATGTCGAAGGGCGGGTCCTGCCTCAGCAGCACCACGTCCATCTCGGAAAGGTCGGTGCGCACCTTCTCGCCCAGCGCGTAGTGGTTGCCCTTCTCGTCGCGCACCTGCATCTCCTCGATGCGCGCGAACACCTTGCCGCCCAGCATCGACAGCCGGTCGGGCGTGTAGTGGAAAAGCTTGTGGCCGCGCCGCTGCGCCTCCAGCGACAGCGCGAAGCTGGTGTCGCCGGCGATCGACACGGTGGAGACATGGTCCATCTGGACGGCGATCTTCAGCGGCATTTGCGGTCTCCGGGGAATTCAGACGCCCGATATAAGGAAATCGGCGGCGCCTGCCAATCGTGCTCGCTTGGTGCAGACGCTCAGAGACCCGTTTCGAAATTCGCTCTGGCGAGTCATATGGTGGTGGTTTCGAGAACCGGAGCGGAGCGGACGTTTGGCTCCGTGAGCACCGGAAGCGCAGAAACCGCCATCAGATGGCCGCCAGAGTAGAATTTCCAAACGGTCTCAGCGGTCGAAGACCAGCCTGGAATAGCCGAGGAAGGACAGCGCCATCGCGACGACCGAGGCGACGCCAAGGGCCGCCAGCGGCGTCAGGGCAGGCAGTGCGAAGAGCAGCGCGCAATAAACCAGGTAGTTGACGATGCCGGTGGCGATGCCGACGCCGCCATAGCGCGCGCCTTCCTGCGCCAAGCCTCGGCTCGACGGCGAGAAGGTCAAATGGCGGTTCATCTGCCAGGTGACGCAGAGCGCGAAGCCGATCGACAGCACGCGCGCCGCCATCGGGCCGAGCGGCGTCGTGGCAAGCAGCAGCCAGAGCGCCGCGGCGTCGGCGACGAAACCGATGCCGCCGGTAAAGGCGAAGCGGAGGAGGCGGCCCACTATGCCGCCCGCGAGGCCTTGCCCGGCTCGCTCTTCGGTGAGGCCTGCCCGGATATCCCGCGCTCGGCCCGGCCGGAGGAAATCGACAGGTAGAAGATGCGCTTCTGCTCGGCCCGGCCGCGCGACACCGAATCGAGGATCAGCCCGGTCATCATCGAAAGCATGGCCAGAAGCAGCATGCCGATCGACAGCACCCAGGTCGGCATGCGCGGCACCAGTCCCGTCTCCGCGAATTCGACCAGAACGGGTATCATTAGGCCGATGCTGGCCGCCAGGAAGAACAGCGCGAACGTGCCGAAGAAGCGCAGCGGCTGCGTCTCCTTCACCAGCATGGCGAACATCCACAGGATCCTGGCGCCGTCGCGGAAGGTCGACAGTTTCGACGACGAGCCTTCAGGGCGGCGGCCGTAATCGAGCGCCATCTCGCTCACCGGCAGCTTGAGCTGCGAGGCATGCACCGACATCTCGGTCTCGATCTCGAAGCCGCCGGAAACGGCGGGGAAACTCTTGACGAAGCGGCGCGAAAACACCCGGTAGCCGGAGAAGATGTCGGTGAAGTCGGTCCCGAACAGGCCCTTGTAAAGGCGGTTGAAGACGCGGTTGCCGAAGGCGTGGCCGTTGCGGCCGGCATCGTCGGTGACGCCGCGCCTGGTGCCCACCACCATGTCGGAGCGCTCCGTCTGCAGCACATTGATCAGCTGCGGCGCATCTTCCGGCGCGTAGGTGCCGTCGCCGTCGGCCATCACATAGATGTCCGCGTCGATGTCGGCGAACATGCGCCGCACCACATTGCCCTTGCCCTGGCGCGGCTCGCGCACGACGGTGGCGCCGGCCGCGCGAGCTTTCAGCGCCGTGAGGTCCTTGGAATTGTTGTCGTAGACATAGATCGCGGCCGAAGGCAGCGTATCGCGGAACCGCAGCACGACCTCGCCGATCGTCAGCTCCTCATTGTAGCAAGGCAGGAGCACGGCAATAACCGGCTCGTGGCGGACTGCATGCGGCATGTCTGTCTCCGGACGCTCGACCAGCCTCCGGCCGTCCCTGTGCCGGCCCCTCGAGCCGTTTTACTATTTATTGAAGCCGTTAAGGCTAGGTTTAAAACCGATCCTCTCCCTTTAAAGGCCACCGCAATGGGCACAGCCGAGACCGGCGCCGCCACCTGGAAGTCCGATCTGATGCTGGCGCTGCTGGCGGCCCTGCTCGCCTTCGCCGTCGATGCGTGGGCCGGCTTTGGCCAGCTGACCGATGCCGGCGGCGACAACGACAATCTGCTGCGCCTCGTCGAGGTCCGCGACCTGCTGGCCGGCCAGGGCTGGTTCGACCTGCACCAGTACCGGATGGGGCTGGAAGGCGGCTTCGTCATGCACTGGTCGCGGCTGGTCGATGCGCCGATCGCCGCCATCGCGCTTGCCGCCTCGGGGCTCACCGGCAGCAGGCCGCTTGGCGAGGACGTGGCGCAGGTGCTGTGGCCGGCGCTGCTGCTTTGGTCGACCTTGTTCTTCACCGCCCGCGCCGCGCGCAGCTTCGGCGGCGGTGGCGCGGTGCTGCCCGCCATCCTGATTGGCGCGGCCGGCTATTATTTCATCGGCATCTACGACCCCGGCGCGCTCGATCATCACAATGTCCAGCTGATGCTCACCATGGCGAGCCTCGCTTTGCTGCTTGAGGCGCCCGCGCGGCGCTGGGCCGCGCTGTTTTCCGGCCTCTGCGCCGCGCTGACGCTCGCCGTCGGCATGGAAACCGTGCCCTACGTCGCCACCATCGGCCTTTGCGTGTCGCTGCTGTTCGTCGCCGATCCGGGCGGCGAGCGGGCGATCGCCCGGGATTTCGGCCTCGGCTTCGCCGGCGTCGCGGCGCTTGTCTTCCTGGTCACCATCCGTCCGTCTGATTGGGGCGCGGCGCAGTGCGATGCCTTCTCGGTGGCGCAGTTCGTCGTCGCGGCCATTGCCGGCATCGGCTTGGCGGCAATCGCCTCCGCCGAACCCGCCGCAGGCAACTGGCAGCGCAGGCTGGCGTCGCTTGCCGCGCTGGGGGTCGTGCTCGGCGTGGTCGTGGCGGTGCTGTTTCCGCAATGCCTCTCGGCGCCCTACGCCTCGCTCGATCCGCGCCTCAAGGAATTGTGGCTCGACCATATCGACGAGGCCCAGTCGCTGTTCACCCTGCTTGTCCGCGATCCGGCGCGTGTCGCGGCGCGTTACGCCACGCCGCTGGTCGCGATCGTCCTGATGGCGCTGCGTTTGCGCCGCGGCGGCTGGCGGCGGCAGGACAGCCTCGTCGCGGCACTGCTCGCCGTCGCTTTCGCGGTCGGCGCCTGGCAGGTGCGCGGCACCACCTTCTCGATCGCCTTCGCGGTCGTCCCGCTGTCGGCCTGGATCGCCAAATGGCGGGCGCGGGCCGAAACCAGTTCCTCGCTCGGCGTGGCGCTGCGCCTTGCGGCCGTCTGGCTGGTCTCGATCAATCCGGTATGGACGGGCGTCGCCGCGGCCGCCTCGGTCGCGTTCGAAAAAGGCCAGGCCGTCGCTGACGGCACCACGACGGACAAGACCTGCGAGAAGAAGGCCACCTTCGCGCCGCTTGGCGCCATGGCCGATACCACCGTGCTCACGATTTCCAATCTTGGAGCGCCGGTTCTCGTCTATAGCGACCATCGCGTCTTCGCCGGTCCCTATCACCGCAATGTCGCCGGCAATCTCCTGGCGCTGGACGCCTTTCTCGGCTCGGCCGACAACGCGCGCGCGATCATCGAGGCGCACCGCGTCGGCCTCGTCGCCATCTGCCCCGGCAATGTCGAGACCCTGATCCTGACCCGGAAAGCCCCGCAGGGCTTCCTTGCCGGCCTGCTGCGCGGTTCCGTGCCGGACTGGCTCGAGCCGGCCAGCGGGAAAGGCAGTCCGATCGAGCTCTACCGCGTAAAGCAAGCCGGCTAAAGCAATGTCCCGAAAGGTGCGAAGCGGCCGTCCGTTCGCCTCAAACGGGAGCATCCCGGAAAAGGTCGTTCGACATTTCTATTAGAAAGTACGCATAAACGAATATTTGGGCTGGATTACCGCTTTTTGCCCGAAGCTGAACAACCGCCGGCGAAGCAAGCAACGTTTGCACGACGGAAAATCGATTTTCCGATACTTTTCCTAAACGCTTTGCTGTCAGTCTGGCCGAAAATACCGACATCAGAACAGAGGCATGATGCAAACGACGTTTGGCACCGGTCAGCCAGGCAAGGAAAATACGGATCTGGCCTTCACGGATTCGTTGACCGGGCTCGGCAACCATCGTCGCTTCTTCGACAAGGTCGATCGCCTGATCAGCGACCGCGCCGACGATCCCGCGCCGTTCACCGTCGGCATCCTCGACCTCGACGGCTTCAAGCCGATCAACGACCTGTTCGGCCACAAGGCCGGCGACGACATCCTGATCCAGGTGGCGATGCGGCTGCGCGCCTCGATGGATGGCTACTCCACCGTCTGCCGCATCGGCGCCGACGAGTTCGCCTACCTCTACCCGATGGTGTTCTCGGAGGAACAGGCGGCCGAGAGGTCGCGCATGCTGATCGAGATTCTGTCGGCGCCCTATGATGTCGGCGAACGCACCGCCAGGCTTTCGGCCTCGGTCGGCTGCTCGCTGTTCTATTCCGGCGACGAGACCACCGAGATCCTCATCAACAAGGCCGAGACCGCGCTCTATCATGCCAAGCGCTCGGGCCGCGGCCGCGTCGTCGTCTACACCCGGGAGATGGAAGAGGCGGCCAAGCGCGTCACCCGCATCGAGCAGGCGTTGCGCCGCGCCGTCTCGGCCGGCGAGGTCGAACCGCATTTCCAGCCGATCGTCGACTTGAACAGCCGCCGCACCATCGGCTTCGAGACGCTGGCGCGCTGGACCGACCGCGACCTCGGCGTCGTGCCGCCTTCCGTCTTCATCCCGATCGCCGAGGAACGCGGCATCATCGGCCCGCTGTCGCAGCTGGTGCTGCGCAAGGCGACCGAGGCGGCGCGCAGCTGGCCGAAGGAATTGTTCCTGTCCTTCAACCTGTCGCCGTCGCAGCTCGTCGACCAGAACACCGGCCTGCATATCCTGGCCATCCTCGACCGCACCGGCTTCGATCCGCGCCGGCTGGAGATCGAGATCACCGAGACCGGCCTGATGAACGATCCGGCCTCGGCCGAGAAGATCGTCGAGGATCTGCGCCGCGTCGGCATCCGTGTCTCGCTCGACGATTTCGGCACCGGCCAGTCGTCGCTCGGCCGCTTGCGCGAGTTCCATTTCGACAAGCTCAAGATCGATCGCGCCTTCGTCTCCTCCATCCTCGACGACCGCCCGTCCGAGCACATCATCCGCGCCATTCTTGCCATGTGCGAGGGGCTCGGCATGGATGTCGTCGCCGAAGGCATCGAGGACGAGGCGCAGGCCGATCGCCTCGTCCAGTTCGGCTGCGCCGGCGGGCAGGGCTATCTGTTCGGCAAGCCGGCCGACGCCGACGCCACGCTCGGCTATCTGCGCGATTCCTATCGCGGCGCGTTGCACGCCAAGGCGATCTGACCCCGGCTTTCCGGCCGTTCGCAAGACCGGCGGCCGCCGCTCCGGCACGGCGCTGATCATTTGTCCGACATTTGGGCCGGAAATCCGATGTTCCCGCTTGCTCCCGCGCTTTGTCTGGCTAGGATGCGCGCCGGCCAAAGGGAGAAGCGATCATGATGCCATCGGCGCGTTTCGCCGACCTCGACGGCGCCTCGGTGCTGATCACCGGCGGCGGCTCCGGCATCGGCGCCGCGTTGACGGAAGGCTTCATGCGGCAGAACGCGAAAGTCGCCTTCATCGATATCGCCGACAAGCCAAGCACTGCCCTTGCCGACCGGCTGGAAAAGGAGCTTGGCCGCCGCCCGCTCTATCTCAAGGCCGACCTGCGCGACATCGAGGCGCTGCGCGCCGCCGCAGCCAGGGCGGCTGAAGCGCATGGCGACGTGACGACGCTGGTCAACAATGCCGCGCTCGACGAGCGCCATGCCGTGGAAGACGTCACGGTCGAGTTCTGGGATAACAACCTCGCCGTCAATCTGCGGCCGCATTTCTTCACCGCGCAGGCCGTGGCGCCCGGCATGAAGCGCGCCGGCGGCGGCTCGATCATCAACTTCACCTCCACCTCCTATCTGATCAACCACCCCGACATGCCCGCCTACACCGCGGCCAAGGCAGGCATACTCGGCCTGACCAAGGGCCTTGCCGGCAAGCTCGGCGGCGACCGCATCCGCGTCAACGCGGTGGCGCCGGGCTGGGTCATCACCGAGCGGCAGCGCGAGCTTTGGGTCACCGATGAGGGGCTTGCCGCCCATGTCGCCAAGCAATGCATCAAGCAAGTGATGCAGCCCGACGACATGGTGGGCACGGTGCTGTTCCTGGCGTCGGATGCCTCGCGCATGCTGACCGCGCAGATGTTGATCGTCGACGGAGGCTTCCTGTGAGCCCGGCGCCCGCCGTCGCCGCGTTCGACTGGGGCACGACAAGGCTGAGGGCCTGGCTGCTCGACGCCTCGGGCAAGGTTCTTGCCGAGCGGCGCGGCGACGACGGGCTGATCACCGCCCGCGACAAAGGTTTTGCCAACGTGCTGGAAGGCCATCTTGGCGCTATCGGCGCACCGGACACGTTGCCTGTCATCATCTGCGGCATGGCCGGTTCCCGGCAAGGCTGGATCGAGGCGCCCTACGTCACCGTGCCGGCGCCGATCGGCGCCATCCTGCGCGGCGCCACCCGCATCGAGGGCTCGAGCCGCGATATCCGCATCGTGCCAGGCCTCGCGCAGCGCCTGGCCGAAGCACCGGATGTCATGCGCGGCGAGGAAACCCAGCTTGCCGGCGCCGGTTTGCCGGCAAAGGGACGCCATCTCGTCTGCATGCCCGGCACGCATTCCAAATGGGTCGCGGTCGAGGATGGCGCCGTCGAAGGTTTTGGCACCTGGCCGACCGGCGAATTGTTCTCTGTATTGGCCACGCACTCGATCCTGAAACATTCGCTGGGCGAGCATCCCGCTCCGGTCGCCGCGGACAGCCCATTCTTTCGTCAGTGGTGCGAGCGGGCCTTGGGCGAGGGTGGTGACGTCACCTCGAAACTGTTTGCCATCCGCGCCGCCGGACTTTTGCAGGATCTGCGGCCCGCCGATGCGGCGGCATGCCTGTCCGGACTTCTGATCGGCGGCGAGATCGCCTCGGCAAGGCGCCGCTATGGCGCGAGCGATGCGCCGGTGGCGCTGGTCGCCTCCGGCGCGCTGGCTACGCTTTATGGCGCCGCGCTCGGCCTTGCCGGCCTTGCTTTTCGCACTGTCGACGCCGATGAAGCTGTGCGCGTCGGTCTCTTCGAGGCCGCGCGCGAGAACGGCATGATTGGAGGCGCTTGATGAGCCAGACCGCACCCTTCCCGAAGCTGAAACGCGGCCTTGTCGCCATCTTGCGCGGCTTGAAGCCTTCCGAAGCCCTGGCGATCGGACGGGCGATCCATGATGCCGGCATCGAGGCGATCGAAGTGCCGCTCAATTCGCCGGAGCCGTTCGTCTCCATCGCCGATCTGGTCAAGGCGCTCCCGCAGACCGCGCTGATCGGTGCCGGCACGGTGCTGGCGGCGACGGACGTCGATGCTTTGCACAAGGCTGGCGGACGCCTGCTGGTCAGCCCCAACATCGATGCCGAGGTCATGGGCCGCGCCATGCATCATGGCATGGTGACGATGCCAGGCGTGTTCACGCCCACCGAGGCTTTCCAGGCGATCCGGCTTGGCGCCTCGGCGCTGAAATTCTTCCCCGCCAGCGTGCTTGGATCGAGCGGCATCGCGGCGATCCGCGCCGTGCTGCCGGCAACGACGCTGGTCGGCGCCGTCGGCGGCGTTTCCGACAAGGATTTTGCCGGCTACAAGGCGGTCGGCGTCAGCGTCTTCGGCCTGGGGTCGAGCCTCTACAAGCCGGGCGCGACGGTCGAGGATGTGGCGCAGCGCGCCCGCGCCGCGGTCGCCGCCTGGGATGAAGCTTTCGGAGTGGCGTGATGGACGGCGTTTCGGTTTTTTCCGACCATATCTGCGAGCTCGGCGAAGGCCCGAGCTACGATCCCGCCACCGACACGCTGTTCTGGTTCGACATCGTCAACGGCAAGCTTCTGGAAAAGCCGCTCGCCGGCGCGCTGAAGGTGCATGATCTCGGCGTCATGGCCAGCGCCATCGCCGTCATCGACGACGATCGCCAGCTCATCGCCACCGAGGTCGGCCTGCAGGTTCGGGACGTCAAGACCGGCAGGCTGACGCTGCACACGCCGATCGAGGCCGACAACCCGCTGACGCGCTCCAACGATTCCCGCGTTCATCCCTGCGGCGCCTTCTGGACCGGCACGATGGGCAAGGACGAGGAGAAGGGCGCCGGCTCGATCTACTGGTTCTTCAAGGGCGAGCTGCACCGGCTGTTTTCGGGCATCACAGTCTCGAATTCCATCTGCTTCTCAGAGGACGGCAAAATCGCCTACTACACCGACACCGCGACCGGGCTTCTGATGCGCGTCGCCTGCGATCCGGCGACCGGCCTGCCGGCCGGTGAAGTGAAAGTGTTCGTCGACCATCGATCCTCGAAAGGCTATGTCGACGGTTCGGTCGTCGACCGCGACGGCGTGCTTTGGAACGCCGTCTGGGGCGGCAGGGCGGTGAAGGCCTATGCGCCGGACGGCACGTTGCTGCGCGAGATCGCCATGCCGGTGACGCAGGCGTCCTGCCCGGCCTTTGTCGGCCAGAAAGCCGACCGGTTGGCGGTGACCTCGGCCTGGAAAGGCAAGGACGAGAAGCAGCGCGCGCTCGATCCGCAGGCCGGCATGACCTTCCTGCTCGACATTCCGGTCAAAGGCCGCTTCGAGCCGCGGGTGCTGATCGCCTGAGCGGAACGGCGCGGCGCTGTCGCGCAACCGTCTGGCCCGGTCGGTTTCCCGCAAGCCAATCATGGGCGCCATGCGATGGTGACGGCTGGCGTCCATCCAGAGCAGTCCATCCATGCCGCGTAGCAATCCCAAGCTGATCCTCGTCCATGAGCCCGAGAAGGCTTGCTTCGACCGGTTGGTCGCAGACGGCCATGCGCCGGACCGCGCCGCCGAGATATCGTCTTACCTGGCGCAGTCGACCGATCTCGCGCCCGATTTGGATGCGCTGGCCGCCGCCTGCGACAAGCGCGGCTTCGCCTTCGTACCGGTGGAACTGGATGCCGCCGCAAACGCCCTTGCCGAGGCCCGCCCGGACATCGCGCTGGTCTGGACGCTGACCGACGGCATCGCCTATTTCCGTGGCGGCGCCGCGCCCGCGCTCGCCCGCCTCAACGGCCTGCGCACCATCGGCGCCGACGATTCGCTGTTCGCGCTTTGCCAGGACAAGTTCCGCTGCGGCGCCGTGCTTGGCGCGCTCGGTCTTCCGGCGCCGCAAGCGGGCCTTGCCCGACACGGCGAATGGCTTGTCGAGCCGCCGACGTCGCCTGCCGGCTGGTTCGTGAAACCCAACCGGCTCGGCGCCAAGATCGGCATCTGGCCGGATTCCCGCGTCACCGATCTCGGCCATGCGCTGGAGCTTAGCCGGCGTGTCTTTTCCCATTATCGCGACGACGTCGTCGTCCAGCCCTATGTCGCCGGCCGCAACGTGCGCGCGAGCTTCCTCGGGTTGAAACCCGAAACCGGCATCGAGGCTTTGGGCATCTTCTTCGTCGATTCCGGCGGCGACTTCCTGACCATGGCCGACTCGATGGCGCTCTACGGCGAAACCGGCCAGGCCGCGAAGGATGCAGGCACCTACGCCGAGCCGGAGCTCGAGCCCGTCGCCTCGAGCCAGCCGGCGGCCGACCGGAAGATCCGCGCCATTGCCCAAAAACTGATAAGCGGCCTTGCCCTGCGGGATGTCTTTTCCGTCGATTTCAGGGTCGAGGCCGACGACACCGTGCATCTCATCGAGTTCGAGGTGTGCCCCGGCCTGCCCTGTTTCGATTTTCGCGACTATTGCCGCAGGCAGTGGGGCCTGAGCCTCGCCGATGCAATGGCGGAGACGGCGGCCAACCGGCTCTTTGGTTGAGACAGGCTCTCGGCGCGATAGCCGCGCCTTGACGCTTCATTCGTCGCCTCTACTGTCGCGGCTGTGTCAACGAGAGCCGCGCAATGAACACAACGCCCGTCAGCGTTCAAAGTCTCCACCATCATTTGAAGCGCATGAGCGGCCGCGACCCGCATGAGGAGCATCGCGTCGCCACGCCGCTCGAGCTGCTCTTCGACCTGACTTTCGTCACCGCTTTCGGCCTCGCCTCCTCGCAACTGGCGCATGCCCTGGCCGAGGGCCACTACGCGGCCGGGCTGCTCGGCTTCGGCTTCGCCAGCTTCGCCATCTGTTGGGCCTGGATCAATTTCTCCTGGTTCTCCTCGGCCTATGACACCGACGACTGGGTCTTCCGGCTCATCACCATGGTGCAGATGATCGGCGTGCTGGTGCTGGCCATCGGCCTGCCGCGCATGTTCGCCTCGATCGAGCATGGCGAGCATCTCGACAATTCCGTCATGGTGCTGGGCTACGTCATCATGCGCGTCGCCATGATCTTCCAGTGGCTGCGCGCGGCAAGGCAGGATCCCGCGCGGCGCGGCATCTGCCTCATCTATGTCACGGCCATCGCCATCGCCCAGGTCGGCTGGGTGGTGCAGATCCTGGTCGATTTCTCGATCGAGACCAGCGCCGTGCTCGCCGTCGTCCTGCTGCTGGTCGAGCTTGTCGGGCCCGTGCTCGCCGAGCGCAGGAATGGCGGCACGCCCTGGCATGCGCATCACATGGCCGAACGCTACAGCCTGTTCGCCATCATCGCGCTCGGCGAAGGGGTTGTCGGTACGTTGGCCTCGTTGTCGGCCGTCGTCGAGGAGCAGGGCTGGAACCTCGATGCCGCGCTTGTCGGCGTAGCAGGCACCGGTCTCACCTTCGGTATGTGGTGGTGCTACTACATGCTGCCGTCGGCACCGATCCTGCATGCGCACCGCGACCGCTCATTCGTCTGGGGCTACGGCCAGATGCTGATCGTGGCCGCGATCGTCGCCACCGGCGCCGGCCTGCATGTCGCGGCCTATTTCATCGAGCACAAGGCGCATATCGGGCCGCTGGCGACGCTGCTCTCAACCGCGATCCCGCTCGCCATCTTCCTCGGCGGGATCTATGCGCTCTACTATTATCTCGTGCGGCGCTTCGATCCGTTCCACATCTGGCTGCTGCTGGCCACGGCGGCGGTCGTGGCGCTTGCCGTCATCGCCGCCATTGCCGGCGTCGACATGGCGGCCTGCCTGATCATCCTGACGCTGGCGCCGGCGGTCACCGTCGTCGGCTATGAAATCCATGGCCACCGGCATGAGGCGGAATCGCTCGCCATCGACGAGCGGCACACGCTGCACTGACGGGTCTAATGCATGTCGCGCAAAAGTGGCCTCGGTTTTGCGACAACGACATGCATCAAGCAACGGCCTAAAGCGCGTCGCGTGAATCCGTTTCCGCGCGACGCGCTTTAGATGCCCTCGACCAGCACGATCTCGCCGTCGGCCACTTTCTGGCGGATGGCGACGGCGCGCTGGTATTCCGGCGAGTGGTAGCAGTCATGCGCCGCCGCAAGCGATTCGAACTCGATGATGACGTTGCGGGCCCGGCCCGGCCCTTCGGCCTTTTCGTGCTCGCCGCCGCGCGCCAGGAACTTCGCGCCGAAGCGGTCGAAGGCGAGCTTCGCGGCGGCGACATAGTCCTTGTAGCCCTCGGCGTCGCGCACATCGACACGGGCGATCCAATATCCCTTAGGCATTCTCTTTCTCCTGTCTGTTTTCGCGAACGAGGACCAGTTCCGAAAGTCGCTCCGGCGAGCCAGCTGGTGGTGTTTCGAGAACCGGCTTTCGCCGGCCGTAACCTTCATGGAACGGAGACTTATGGGGGCTTCGGCCGGCGAAGGCCGGAGCGTACTTAAAGTACGTGAGCACCGGAAGCGCAGAAAACGCCGCCAGATGACCGCTGGAGTAGAATTTCGAAACTGGTCCTCAGGCGGATTGCATTTCGGCGAGAATTGCCTCGGCCGCCGCGCGCCGGTCCGGCGCCGCGACGATCGGCCGGCCGACGACCAGGTGGCTGGCGCCGTTGCGGATCGCCTGCGCCGGCGTCACCACGCGTTTCTGGTCGCCATGGTCGCTGCCGGCCGGCCGGATGCCCGGCGTCACCACCGCCAGGTCGGGTCCGACGATCCGGCGCACCGCTTCAGCTTCCTCCGCCGAGCAGACGATGCCACCCATGCCGGCGTGCAGCGCCTGTTCGGAGCGCCTGAGCACCAGCGTGTGCGGGTCGTATTCATAGCCGGCGTCGATCACGTCCTGCTCGTCCATCGAGGTCAGCACCGTCACGCCGAGCAGGCACAGATCGCTGCCCTTGGCCGCCTCGACCGCTGCTTTCATGGCCCTGGGGTAGGCATGCAGCGTCAGCATCGTCATGCCCATCCTGACGATGTTTTCGACGCCCTTGGCGACCGTGTTGTCGATGTCGAGCAGCTTCATGTCGAGGAACACCTTGGTGCCGCCGCTGGCGAGTTCCCGCGCGAAGTCCAATCCGCCGGCGAAGGCGAGTTGGTAGCCGATCTTGTAGAAGGAAACGGTGCCTTCGAGCTCGCGCACCGCTCTCTCGGCCTCCTTCGGCGTCGCCAGGTCGAGCCCGACGATCAGCCGCTCCCGCATCGTGCCGGCCTCCGCGAAATTGATCACACCTCGATCCTGGTCGACAGCATGCGCGAGGTTTCGATCAGTGTACGGCATAGGCGCTCCATCGATTGATGTAGTCTGGCGTCCCTGAACTGTCCGTCCTCGGCGAACGCCGTGTCGGCCTCGGAGACCGAGCATTCCGGCGTGATCACCTCCATCTGGCAACGCACCAGCACAGCGCGCAGATGATTGATGCAGCGTATGCCGGCGAATTTGCCCTCCGACGACGAGCAGAGCCCTGCGGGCTTGCCGGCAAGTGGCCTGAACGCGCGGCTGCCGTCGCGCCGTATCCGGCTCACCCAGTCGATGCTGTTCTTGAGCAGCGGCGGGATCGAGCCGTTATATTCGGGCGTCGCGATCAGCAAGCCGTCATGCGCCGCGATCTGGCGGCCGAGCTTGATGGCATTCTCGGGGAGGCCTTTTTCCTTTTCCAGGTCCTCGTCCATGATCGGCAGCGGATAATCGCCAAGCGAGATGCGCGTCACCTCGGCGCCCTGCATGGCCAGTTCCTTCTGCGCCGCATCGGCGGTCCGGCCGCTGAAGGCGCCGGTCCGGACCGAGCCGGCGAAGACGAGGATTCTTGGGATCACGGGCATTGCTTCGCAAAAGGCAGTAGGGAATAGGCATTAGGCATTAGGAGAGTGGTTTCCTGACTATTCCCTACTGCCTTATCCCTCCCTTCGGTAGATCCAAAGCTGCGTCGGCGGGATGTTGCGGATGATGAAATCGAAATGCTTGACCGTGTAGTTGCCGCGGCCGGGCGGGATCGGCGACAGCGGGCCATAGGTCAGCTGCACGATCGGCCTGCCGGCGGGAATGCGGTCGAGCAGGCTTTCGATATAGGCGATGCGCTGGGCGACCGGGAAGTTGAGCAGCGGCACGCCGGAAACAACCGAATCGAACACCATGTCGCGCTTGTCGCCGAGCGTGGCATTGAGATTGAAGGCGTCGCCCTCGATCACGTTGACGCCCGGGTAGAGTCCGCGCAGATGGCGCACGAAGTCGGTCGAATATTCGACCGCGTAGAGGTTTTCGGGCTTCACGCCCTGGGCCAGGATGGCGCGGGTGATGACCCCGGTGCCGGGGCCGACCTCGAGCACCGGCAAGCCCGATCTCGGATTGACGATTGACGCCATCTTGCGGGCAGTGATGGAACTGGTGGGAACGATCGAGCCGACGGTTTTCGGCTTGTCGATCCAGCCTTTGAAGAACTTCAGCTCGTCGTCGAATTTTTCCGCCAGCGCTTTGCGCAACCCGGGACTACGTGCCATGCGAGCTCTCCTCAATGCTCACCCCCGATCCGCTACTTAGCAGTTGGGTGGGACAAGGCAAGGCGTCAACCTGGCATAAGGTGTTGACGATGCTTGGGAAGCCGAACGCAAGTCGCTCAAAACTGCGAAGCGGTTTTGCGACAACGACTTGCGTCAACAAGACCTCAGCCTTCGCCGAACGACTCGAAGAAGTCCTTCATGCGGGCGAAAAAGCCGCTCGACTGGGGCGAATTGTCCTTCGAGGAGAGTTGCTCGAACTCTTCCAGCAATTCGCGCTGGCGGCGCGTCAGGTTCTGCGGCGTCTCGACCGCCGTCTGGATGTAGAGGTCGCCGACATTGGGCTGGCGCAGCACCGGCATGCCCTTGCCCTTCAATCGGAACTGGCGGCCGTTCTGCGTGCCTTCCGTCACCTTGACCTTGGTCTGCGTGCCATCGAGCGTGGTGACCTCGAAGGAGCCGCCAAGCGCTGCCGTCGTCATCGAGATCGGCACCTTGCAGTAGAGATCGGCGCCGTCGCGCTGGAAGAATTCGTGCGGCTTGACGGCGAGGAAGATGTAGAGGTCGCCGGACGGTCCGCCGCGCAGGCCGGCTTCGCCCTCATTGGCCAGCCGGATGCGGGTGCCGTCCTCGATGCCGGCCGGGATGTTGACCGACAGCGAGCGCTCCTCCGTGACGCGGCCCTGTCCGGCGCATTTCGGGCAGGGGTCCTTGATCGTCTGGCCGCGGCCCTGGCATTGCGGGCAGGTGCGTTCGATCGAGAAGAAGCCTTGCGTGGCGCGCACCTTGCCGTGGCCGTGGCACATCGAACAGGTCACCGGCTGCGTGCCGGGCTTGGCGCCGCTGCCGGAGCATTCCGAGCACGAGATTGAAGCCGGCACCCGGATCTGCGCCGTCTTGCCGCAAAAGGCTTCTTCCAGCGTGATTTCCATGTTGTAGCGCAGGTCGGCACCGCGTTCGCGGCCGCCGGAGGAGCGGCGCTGGCGGCCGCCCATCATGTCGCCGAAGATATCCTCGAAGATGTCGGCGAAGCCGCCGGCGCCGAAACCGTGTGCGGCTCCGTTCATGCCGCCCTGCTCGAAGGCGGCATGGCCGAAACGGTCATAGGCGGCGCGCTTCTGCGGGTCCTTCAGCGTCTCGTAGGCTTCGTTGATTTCCTTGAACTTGTGCTCGCAGGCACCGTCACCCGGGTTGCGGTCGGGGTGGAACTGCATGGCGAGCTTACGGAAAGCGCTCTTGAGTTCCTTGTCGTCGGCGCCTTTTTGCACGCCCAGCGTTTCGTAGAAATCAGCTTTCATTTTTTCCCGCTGTCCGGATGCTCAATGTCTTCAAGCATTGTTGGCGACGTTTGCCGGCACGTTCTTGGATTTAGGAGCGATGTTTCCCGGATGCTAGTACCAGGCCGGCGCCGCTCCGGGTTTTTCTGTCACTTTTTCGACTGGGGTTGCAAAAAAGCCCGGCCTTGCGCCGGGCTTTTAGCATGATCCGCCGTCAGCCGGCTCAGGCCGACTTCTTCTTGTCGTCGTCTTCGTCGATTTCCTCGAAGTCGGCGTCGACCACGTCCGAATCCTTGGCGGCATCCGCCTTGGCGTCGGCTTCGGCCGCTTCCTTCTGCGAGGCCTCGTACATGGCCTGGCCGAGCTTCATCGAAGCTTCGGCAAGCGACTGCGACTTGGCCTCGATATCGGCCGGGTCGTCGCCTTCGGCCGCGGCCTTCAGCGCGGCGATGGCGTCGGCGATCGCGGTGCGGTCAGCCTCCGAGACCTTGTCGCCATAATCCTTGAGCGACTTCTCGGAAGAATGCACCAGCGCTTCGGCCTGGTTGCGCGCCTCGACGAGGGCACGGCGCTTCTTGTCCGCGTCGGCATTGGCCTCGGCGTCCTTCACCATCTTCTCGATGTCGGCGTCGGACAGGCCGCCCGAAGCCTGGATGCGGATCTGGTGCTCCTTGCCGGTGCCCTTGTCCTTGGCCGAGACGTTGACGATGCCGTTGGCGTCGATGTCGAAAGTGACCTCGATCTGCGGCACGCCGCGCGGAGCCGGCGGGATGCCGACCAGGTCGAACTGACCGAGCATCTTGTTGTCGGCCGCCATTTCGCGCTCGCCCTGGAAGACCCGGATCGTCACCGCCGACTGCGAATCCTCGGCGGTCGAGAAGGTCT
This sequence comes from Mesorhizobium sp. B2-4-6, assembly GCF_006442775.1. Lineage (NCBI taxonomy): Bacteria > Pseudomonadati > Pseudomonadota > Alphaproteobacteria > Hyphomicrobiales > Phyllobacteriaceae > Mesorhizobium > Mesorhizobium sp. B2-4-6. The sequence goes on along the minus strand of NZ_VFVI01000008.1, from coordinate 171,466 downwards.
GGCTCTTCTTGGTCGGGATCGTGGTGTTGCGCTCGATCAGCCTGGTGAACACGCCACCCAGCGTCTCGATGCCCAGCGACAGCGGCGTCACGTCGAGCAGCAGAACGTCCTTGACGTCGCCCTGCAGCACGCCGGCCTGGATGGCCGCGCCGAGAGCGACGACCTCGTCCGGGTTGACGCCCTTATGCGGCTCCTTGCCGAAGAACTGCTTCACGATCTCCTGGATCTTGGGCATGCGGGTCATGCCGCCGACCAGCACCACTTCGTCGATCTCGCCGGCCTTCAGGCCGGCATCCTTGAGCGCCGCCTTGCAGGGCTCGATCGTGCGCTGCACGAGGTCCTCGACCAGGCTTTCGAACTTCGCCCGGGTGAGCTTCATCGTCAGGTGCTTCGGGCCGCTGGCGTCAGCGGTGATGAAGGGCAGGTTGATTTCGGTCTGCGTCGTCGACGACAGCTCGATCTTGGCCTTTTCCGCGGCTTCCTTGAGGCGCTGCAGGGCAAGCTTGTCGTTCTTCAGGTCGATGCCCTGTTCCTTCTTGAACTCGGCCGCCAGATACTCGACGAGCCGCATGTCGAAGTCCTCGCCGCCAAGGAAGGTGTCGCCGTTGGTCGACTTCACCTCGAACACGCCATCGCCGATTTCCAGCACGGAAATATCGAAGGTGCCGCCGCCAAGGTCATAGACGGCGATGGTCTTGCCGTCCTTTTTCTCCAGGCCATAGGCGAGCGCCGCGGCCGTCGGCTCGTTGATGATGCGCAGCACCTCGAGGCCGGCGATCCTGCCGGCGTCCTTGGTCGCCTGGCGCTGGGCGTCGTTGAAATAGGCCGGAACGGTGATGACCGCCTTCTCGACCTTCTCGCCGAGATAGGCTTCCGCCGTCTCCTTCATCTTCTGCAGGATCATGGCCGAGATCTGGCTGGGCGACTGCTTCTTGCCGCCGGCCTCGACCCACGCGTCGCCATTGTCGCCCTTGACGATCTTGTAGGGGACAAGCTTCTTGTCCTTTTCCGTCACCGGGTCGTCATAGCGGCGGCCGATCAGGCGCTTGACCGCGAAGATGGTGTTTTCCGGATTGGTGACCGCCTGGCGCTTGGCCGGCTGGCCGACGAGACGTTCGCCGTCATTCGAGATGGCGACGATGGAAGGCGTCGTGCGCGCGCCCTCAGCGTTCTCGATCACCTTGGGGTCCTTGCCATCCATGATGGCGATACAGGAATTGGTAGTGCCGAGATCGATACCGATAACTTTTGCCATTGTTCTAGTCTCTCCTCTAAGCAGGCTCTCAGGACCCTTCAAAAGGCGTTCCGACGAAAGCCCCTGTTCACAAGAAATCCCATCGCGGTCCCCGCTTTTCGAGGCCGGACGGCTGGCGCGTATATAAGAACAGGCGACACAAGGCGCAAGCATTCTGCGCAAGGTGTCCGTCGCCTCGACGCGGGCCGGAAGGCGAGCTGCCGCGCCTTGCGGCAGGACCGGCGCGAGATCGCGCTATCACGTTGTTCCGGATCGCTTTTTTGAAACAGGCGCGGTCGACGACGCGCGGATAGGCCTTCCGGGCAGGGCAAGGCCTGCCCTGGCGGGCGTGACTTTCGGTCGCGAAAGAGCCCGAAATCCGCGTTGCCGCCACGGGTTCGGCACCTGGCGACGAGATTTGAAGAGCGCCCGGCGCCCTGGCAAAAGCCCTGCCGGGCGCGTGGCCCGGCAGGGTATCCCGGGCTTAGAGCCCGTTGTCCTTGAGAATCTTGGCGGCATTGTCCTTGGTGACCTTTTCCGTCGGCAGCGTGATGGTCTTCTCGACCTTCTCGCCGTTCAGGAACTTGACCGCCTGCCGCAGGCCCTCGGCGCCCGGCGTGACATAGGTGAAGGTCGCCGTCAGTTCGCCCTTGTTCACCATCTGCACGCCTTCGTTGGGCAGGCCGTCGATGCCGATGAACTTGATGTCCTTTTCGCGCCCGACGTCCTTGGCCGCGAGATAGGCACCATAGGCCATCGGGTCGTTGTGGCCGTAGACGAGGTCGATCTTCTCGTTGGTCTTCAGCGCGTTGGCCATGATGTTGTAGGCCTGGTCCTGCTTCCAGTCGCCCGACTGCTGGTCGAGCAGGTACTTGATGCCCGGCTCCTTGTCGGTGAACTCATGGAAGCCGTCATGGCGGTCATGCGCCGGCTGCGTGCCCATGCCGCCCCAGATCTCGACGACGTTGCCGGCCGCCTTGCCCTTGCCGCCCAGGAGCTCGACGGCATATTCGCCCGCGGCGCGGCCGATCAGCGCGTTGTCGCCGCCGACGAACTGCGTGTAGTCCTTGGTGTCGACATTGCGGTCGAGCACGAAGACCGGGATCTTGGCGTCGATCGCCTGCTGCACCACGCCGGTCAGACCGGCCGATTCCTTCGGCGACACCAGCAGCGCGTCGACTTCCTGGCGGATCAGGTTCTCGACATCGGCGACCTGCTTTTCGGTCTTGTCCTCGCCGTCGGTGATGATCAGTTCGACGTCCGGGTGCTTGGCGGCCTCGGCGATGATGTCCTTGTTGAACTGGGCGCGCCAGGGCTCGATGGTCGTCACCTGCGAGAAGCCGATCTTCCACTTCTTGTCCTGGGCAAAGGCATGGTTGCCGGACAAGATTGCAGTGGTCGTCAGAAGTGCCGCCGCGAAAGTGGCGAGCTTCAGCATATCACGTCGTTTCATGGTCCTGTTTCCTCCGGATTATAGAGACGAGGTCTCCTGTGACGGTCGCTTGGCCGCGGCCGTTTCCTTTTGCGCCGCCCGTCCGTTGGGCAGGCGCAGATAGCTGAGAAGGTCGCCGGCGTTGCGCTCCTGCACGAGCACAGTGCCGATGATGATCGCTCCCTTCAGCACCAGCTGAAGGTTGGAATTGATGTTGTGCAGCTGCAGGATGTTGGACAGCAGCCCGAAGATCAGCACGCCGCAGAAGGTGCCGATCAGGCTGCCGCGCCCGCCCATCAGGCTGGTGCCGCCGATGACCACGGCGGCGATGGCGTCGAGCTCGAGCCCCGCGCCGGCATCGGGCTTGCCTTGCCGGTATTGCGCGACGTAGAGCACCGCCGCGATGCCGGCGAGCAGGCCGGACACCGCATAAGTGGCGATCTTGACGCGCCCGGCGGCGATGCCCGAAAGCCGCGCGGCCTCCTCATTGCCGCCGATGGCGTAGACATAGCGACCGAAGGGCGTGAAGCGCAGCACCGCGCCGTAGATCACGATCGCGCCGAGGAAGAACAGGCCCGGCATCGGAACGACGCCGAACACCAGCGAACGCAGGATCTCGAATTCGGCGGTGGCGTTGGAGCCGGTGTAGACCGGCAGCACCGCATTGTTCTGGCCGGCGGTCAGCCTGGCGATGCCGAGCGCCGTCACCATCATCGCCAGCGTGACGATGAAGGGCTGCAGCCGCCCGGCGACGATGATGAAGCCGTTGATGGTGCCGAACAGAAGGCCGACGCAAGGCGCCACCAGAAGCACGCCGAGCACACCGAACTTGGTCTCGACCTGCGGCAGCAGGTACCACAGCGAAAGGCAGCATAGGATGACGCCGACCACGCCCGGGATGACCAGCCCGCGCGCCTTGTCCAGCCGCACCTCGCGGCCGGCTTCGGCGCCGGCGCGGGATTTCTCGATGTTGAGCAGGATGAAGCGGGTGACGAGCGCGCCGAGGCACAAGGCGACCAGCGCGGTTGTCGGCACGCCGAGCGCCGCCGACGGCGTGACGCCCGGCACCGTCAGCAGCATGGCGCAGACGACCGAGCAGATCGCCATCAGCGAGCCGACGGAAAGATCGATGCCGCCGGTCAGGATCACCGCCGTCATGCCGGTGGCGATGAGGCCGGTGGTCGACACCTGGCGCAGCACGTCGAGCAGGTTGCCGTAGGACAAAAAGATGTTGTTGCCCTTGGAACTGATCGGCGAGCCGAACACGCCGATCAGGAAGATGGCGATCAGCCCCCAGTAAAGCTTGGTGCGGGAGAGAAGGCTGATGAGGTTCATGCGGCGGGCCTCGCGGTCCTTCTTGGTGCGGCAAGCCGCATGATCGCCTCTTCGCTGGCGTCCGCGCGGGACAGGATGCCGCGCTGGCGGCCTTCCGCCATGACCAGGATGCGGTCGGCGAGATGCAGAAGCTCGGGCAGTTCGGAGCTGATCACGGCAATCGCCAAACCGTCGCCGGCGAGCTTGAAGATGAGGTCGTAGATTTCGCGCTTGGCGCCGACATCGATGCCGCGCGTCGGCTCGTCGAGCAGAAGCACGCGCGGCCGCGTCGCCAGCCATTTGCCGATCACCACCTTCTGTTGGTTGCCGCCCGACAGCGTGCCGGCGGCCTGCTCGATGCTTTCGCAGCGTATGCCGAGCGCGCCGACCGCCTCTCGCGCAAGGCCTTGTTCGCCGGAGCGCGAGCGCAAGCCGAAGCGCGCCAGCGCGCCGACCAGGGGCAGGGCGACATTGTCGGTGATCGAGGCCTGAAGATGCAGGCCTTGCGTCTTGCGATCCTCGGTCACCAGGGCGATGCCGAGCCGGCGGGCCTCGCGCGGCGAGCCGATCTCGACCGGTGCGCCGTCGAGCCGGATCTCGCCGCCGGTGCGGCCGCCGCTGGAGCCGAAGATCGCTTCCAGGATCTCGGTGCGGCCGGAACCCAGCAGCCCGCCGATGCCGAGGATCTCGCCGGCTGCAAGGTCGAAGCCGACGCCGTCGATGACCGTGCGCCAGCCATGCCGGTCGGGCTTCGACAGCGACAGGTCCCTGACCGAGAGCACCACCTTGTCGCCGGGGCCGCGCTCATGATCGGAGGAAGCGAGGAGGTCGCGCCCGACCATGGCGGAGATGATGGCGTCTTCGCCCAGCCCCGCCATGTCGTCAGTCATCACATGGCGCCCGTCGCGCAGCACCGTCACCCGGCTGGCCAGGTGCATCACCTCGTCGATGCGGTGCGAGATATAGACGATCGCGACGCCGCTCGCCGCAAGCTGGCCGATGATGCGGAACAGCCGCTCGCACTCGGCCGGCGACAGCGCCGAGGTCGGCTCGTCCATGATCAGGATGCGTGCCGATTTCGACAGCGCCTTGGCGATCTCCACCAGTTGCTGCTCGCCAACCCTGAGCGTGCCGACCCGCGCTTCCGGATCGAGCTCGATGCCCAGCCGCCGCAGCAGCGCGCTGGCTGCGCGGCTGCTCGCCTTGCGGTCGACGACCAGCCCGGCGATCAGCTTTTCGCGGCCGAGGAAGATGTTGTCGGCGACACTGAGCTCGGGGACGAGGTTGAGCTCCTGGTGGATGATGGCGATGCCGGCGTCCTCGGCGTCGCGGACACCGGTGAAACGCACCGGCGGGCCATCGATAGCCACGGCGCCTTCGTAATCGGTATAGACGCCGGAGAGGATCTTCATCAGCGTCGACTTGCCGGCGCCGTTCTCGCCCATCAGCGCGTGCACCTCGCCGGGCCTGAGGTCCAGGCTCACATCGGACAGCGCGGCGATGCCGCCAAATCGCTTGGAAATGCCGGTCGCGCTCAGGACGACGGCGGGACCGTCGGCGGTCGCGTTGCCAGTCGTGATGGAATCAGCGCGCTGCATGGCAAAAGGACGGCCTCCCTCCGTCGTCTTCGACTGTCCGAACGCTAATCTAAACGTTTCGAATGTGTCAAGCGCCTATCTCCTCACCGGGGATTGATGCATTTCAATTCTTGCGAAAAACGCCGGGTTTACGTAGGTTTAGCCAAATAGGGGCGGCTAAACGTTTCGAAAATGACGGTGTCAGGGCGGAAAAAACAGCGGAAATCCACAGCGCCGACCATGCTGCATGTGGCGGAAGCGGCGCGTGTGTCCGTGGCCACCGTGTCGGCATTGCTCAACGGCACCGCCACCGTCAGTCCGGAGCTTACCCGGCGTATCGAGCAGGCGATCCGCGACATCGGCTACAAGCGCAACGCCATTGCCCGCAGCCTCAAGATGGGCACCACGCGGACCATCGGGCTCACCGTGCCGCACATCACCAACCCGTTCTTCACCGATGTCGTCTCGGTCATCCAGCAGGCGTTCGACCGCGCCGGCTATGCCGTCATGCTGTGCTGCACGGACGAGGATCTGAACACGCAGGACGAGCAGATACGCCTGCTGCTCGACCGCATGGTCGACGGGCTGATCGTGGCGCGCGTCGGCGACGGCGGCATTTTGAAGAGCATCGTCGAGGACGCCAACGTGCCGGTGGTGCTGCTCGACCGCCTCTGCGAAGGCGTCGACACCGACGCGGTGGTGCTGGACAACCAGCGCGCCGTGTTCGACGCCGTCACCTATCTGATCCACCTTGGCCACCGGCGCATCGGCTACATCACCGGCACCTCCGACATATCGCCCATGCATGACCGCATGATCGGCTACCGCGAGGCGCTGCAGGCCGCCGGCCTGCCGGTGGCTGAGGAGCTCGTTCGCTCCGGCAATTTCCACGAGATCGACGGCTACAACGCCACCATGCAGCTTTTGTCGCTGCACGACCGGCCAAGCGCGATCTTCTCGGCCAACAACCCGATGGTGATCGGCACCATGAAGGCGATCCGCGACATCGGCCTATCCTGCCCCGAGGACATCTCGGTCGCCTGTTTTGACGATTTCCCCTGGTCGGACGTGTTCGTGCCCCAGCTGACCACCGTGGCACAGCCCGTGCAGGCGATCGGCGAGCAGGCGGCGAACCTTCTGCTCGACCGGCTGGCCGGCAACCGCGACGCGCTGCCGCGCAAGCTCGTCCTCAAGGGTCGGCTGATGATCCGCAATTCCTGCCGGCCGCTGGGCGCGGTCGCGCAGACCGTCAGCGCGTAAATCCGAAGGCGGTCTCGCAAAGCAGCTGCAGCTTGGGGAAGATGTGTTTGCCGCCGGTGATCACGCGGGTGCCTTTGCCGATCACGGTCTTGGGGTCCGCTTTCAGCACCGTGCCGCCGGCCTCCTCGACCAGCAGCATGCCGGCCAGGCAGTCCCAGGCATTCATGTGCTCCTCGACATAGCCGAGCAGCCGGCCCGAGGCCGCATAGGCAAGCATCAGCGCGCCCGAGGCATTGCGGTAGAAGACACCGCCCTCCCCCAATATCAGGATGATGAGCACGACGACGTTCTTGGTCGAAGCGCGGTTGGAGAGCCCGGTCCCGACCGAACCTTCCGAAAGCGAGGTGGCATCGCTGGCCTTGATCGGCTTGCCGTTGAGGAAGGCGCCGCCGCCGAGCTGGCCGTAGAAGGTCTCGTCGGTCGAAGGCTCATGGATGACGCCGACCTCTGTCTCGCCATCCCTGGCGCAGGCGATCACCACGCACCAGGCGGGAATGCCACGCACGAAATTGGCGGTGCCGTCGATCGGGTCGATCACCCAGATATGACCGGTTGTTCCGGCCACGGCCGCGTGCTCCTCGCCGACGATGCCGTCTTGCGGATAGGCCTTGGCGATCGCCGCGCGGATGAACAGCTCGACCTCGCGGTCGCCTTCGGAAACCAGGTCCTGGTGGCCCTTGCTCTCGACGGTCAGATTGTCGAGGTCGCGAAAGTATTTGAGGCCCAGCTCGCCGGCGCGCCGCGCCAGGTCGATGGCAAAATGCATGCGGTCGTCGAGGTCGTGGGTCACGGGGAACTCTTTGTTGAGGAAAGGTCGTCCCCGCCCTTAGCAGACCGGTGTGTCATTCAAAAGCGGCCCCTCTCAGGCGGCCTTCGACATCGATTTGTGCACGTCGGCGAGGATCTCGAAGGAACGCACGCGCGCCGCGTGATCGAAGCACTGCGCCGTCACCATCAATTCGTCGGCGCCGGTGCGGCGGATGAAGGCGTCGATGCCCTGGCGCACCGTTTCCGGCGAGCCGACGACGGCGCAAGACAGCGCCTGGGCAAGCATGCTCTTCGCGACGGAATCGAGATCACGGTCGTAATTCTCGACCGGCGGCGGCAACTGGCCGGGCCGGCCGCTGCGCAGATTGACGAAAGCCTGCTGCAGCGAGCTGAACAGAAGCTTCGCTTCGGCGTCGGTCGGCGCGGCAAAGACGTTGAGGCCGAGCATGACATAAGGCTTGTCGAGCTGCGCCGAGGGCTGGAACCGCGTGCGATAAACCTCCAGCGCATGGTCGAGCTCGGCCGGCGCGAAATGCGAGGCGAAGGCGTAAGGCAGGCCAAGAAGTGCCGCGAGCTGCGCGCCATAGAGGCTGGAGCCGAGGATCCAGACCGGCACGGTCTGGCCTTCGCCGGGCACCGCGCGAATGCGCTGGCCTTCCTCGGCCGGCTGGAAATAGCCCATCAGCTCGACCACGTCCTGCGGGAAGTTATCGGTGGACTCCAGGTTGCGGCGCAGCGCTCGCGCGGTCAGCATGTCGGTGCCCGGCGCGCGGCCGAGACCGAGGTCGATGCGGCCGGGAAAAAGCGCGGCCAGCGTGCCGAACTGCTCGGCGATCACCAGTGGCGCATGGTTGGGCAGCATGATGCCGCCGGCGCCGACGCGGATCGACTTGGTGCCGCCGGCGACATGCGCGATCACGACGGACGTCGCGGCGCTCGCAATGCCCGGCATGTTGTGGTGCTCGGCCAGCCAGTAACGCTTGTAGCCCAGCCGCTCGGCATGGCGGGCAAGGTCGAGCGAATTGGCGAGCGACTGCGTTGCGGTGCTGCCTTGCGTGATCGGCGACAGGTCGAGAACCGAAAGGTCCGTCATTGGTCAAATCTCCACGATGCGTTTTTCCCGCAGCCTAGCCTCGAAGGCGGCGCGGTCGGGAACGACGATGGCGAGCTGGTTCTCCAGCACGTCGGCGAGTTCGGCGGCCGTCGCGATCTCGCGCTGCTCGCTGCGGCCGCCGGCATGATGCGTCGACAGCCGGTTGTTGCGCAGCGCATAGCGCCGGTCGGGCAAGGCGAGCGCGGCCACCAGCGTGGTCAGGAAATGCGAGCTCGGATGCGTCGACAGGAAATGGCTGGCGACCCGGCAATCGACCTCATAGGCTTGGCTCATGTCGAAGCGGTAGAGCGTGCGCCAATCACCGCCGATATTGGCCTGCAGGCGGAATTGTCCGCCGGTCTCGACGAGACGGAAGGCTTCGTGCGGCGTCCGCTGCTCCAGCCCGGCTTTCAAAAGCAACGGCGCCGTCAGCGTCAGGCCGCCGAAGCCGACATCGGCGATATAGGCACGGCCGCCGAACTCGATGCGCAGCAGCATATGGCTGCGCGCCGTAATCGCGTCATCAGGCTGGCCCCAGAGCACGCGGGCGGCAAGCCCGCCGACGGTGAAGCCCAGCGCGTCAAGCGCATGCATGAAGATCAGATTATGCTCGAAGCAATAACCGCCGCGGCCCTGGCTAAAAATCTTGTCCTGCAGCGAAGCGATGTCCAGGCCGACCGAAACGCCCATCAAGGCGTCGATGTTCTCGAACGGGATCGCCCGCGGGTGGACGGCGTGCAGCTCCTGCAGCGTGGCGAGCGAAACGTCGGTTGGCCCGTCATAGCCTATGCGGGCGAAATAGCCATCGAGATCGAAGTCGCTCATACAGGCAGGATCCGGCTTGACCGGACCGATATAGGCACTCGCCGGCGGTGCCGCAAACAATGTGCGAGGTTTGAGATTATGCCGGGGTTTCAGGGCGCGGATTTATGATTGTTCTCGGTCGCTTCCTCGTCCACGGCCATGGACTGCTGCGCCGCAAGGAAGTTGCCGACATGGCTCAAGCCCTCGAAATGGTCGCAGAAGACCTTGATCACGACCAATAGCGGCACCGCCATCAGCGCGCCGACGAAGCCCCATAGCCAAGACCAGAAGGCAATGGCGATGAAGATCGCCACCGCGTTGATCTCGAGGCGCCGCCCGACCACCATCGGCGTCACGAACTGGCCTTCGACGATGTCGCACAACACCACGAAAGCCGGCGCCAGCAGCGCATAGGCGATCGTGTCGAAGCTGATCAGCGCGATGATGGCGACGAGCAGGACGGTCATCAGCGCGCCGACATAGGGCAGGAAATTGAGCAATGCCGCCGCCGCGCCCCAGACCAGCGGGGTGGGCATGCCGAGCCCCCAGAGGCCCAGCCCGATCACCGTGCCGAGACCCGCATTGATGAGGGAGACCGTAAGCAGATAGTGCGAGATCTCGCGCTCGACGTCATAGACGACGCGCAACGCCCGCTTCTTCTGGGTCATGCTGGTGAAGGACTGGACGATCTTCTCGTAGAACAGCGTGCCCGAGGCGAGCAGGAACAGCGACAGCACGAAGACGATGGTGATCGAGGTGCCGGCTTCCAGGATATTGCTGGCCGCCGTGGACAGGATGCCGGAAGGCGCCACCGCGACCCGCTGCACGCCTGGCTCCTGCGAGGTCTCGGTCAGCGCCTCCAGCTGATGCGCGAGATCCATCACCCGCTCGAGCGGCCGCTTGAATGGTGCCAGCCGCTCGGTGAGCTGCTGGCCGATCGAATAGCTGTTGTTGATGAGGTCGATGACCGGACCGCTGAGCAGATAGCCCGCGACGACGAAAACAAAGATGGAAAGCAGCACCAGCAACGTCGCCGAAACCACCTCCGGTACGCCGTGCTTGCGCAGGAAGCGCACGATCGGCGTCAGCGTCAGCGCCAGCAGGAAGGCGAGGATCACCGGCATAAAGAAGTCACGGGCGAAGTAGAGCGCTGCGATCGTCAGCAGAATGAAAATCCCGATCACCAGCGACCGCGTCAAGCGCATGTCCGCCCGGGCGTCGGCACGCGGATCAGGGCTTTCGGCAACGCTTGCGCCCGAAGCGATCGGCTCGGCTTTCATCGGTTCCCCTTGCAGCCCGCCACCCAACAATGAATGCATGGCAGGCTTGTGCCGAAACGCGGGAGTTCCGGGCAAGGTTCCATGAGCTGGCTTTCGCCGGCATCGCTCATCCGGTCGCGCTATTACATGACGTGTAATTGAGCCGCCGCGCCGGCCGGGCCTAATACGGGCAGGCTTTCGCGACGACAGATCGAGCCGCAAACCGTCGCCGCCCAGGAACTGCGTGTCGAGTGCATGTTCCCGGCCGATGAGGCAACCGAGACGCTCCATGCCGAAATGATGGCCGTCGGCGCCGGGCATCCAGAGGCCTAGCGCATTTCACCGTTTCACGGAAACGGCGAACCGCTCTATCTCTTTGTTTCTACGCAATTCCGGACGGAAAACCGCTCACACTTTGCCTGGAATTGCTCTGGCATCTGGAGGCCGGCTTCGACTGCCGCTCAGGCGACCGGCGCCAGGATGGCGGGGGCGGCCTTCGCCGTTTCCTCGCGCACGATCGGAGCCACCCTGGTGCCGTAGAGCTCGATCGCCTTCATGATCTTGGCGTGCGGCATGGTGCCGATCGCCATCTGCAGCAGGAAGCGGTCGTTGCCGAAGATCTTGTGCTGGGCGACGATCTTTTCCGCCACAGCTTCAGGATTGCCGACGAAGAGCGCGCCGTTGGGTCCGCGTGCCTGGTCGAAATGGGCGCGCGAGGTTGGGCCCCAGCCGCGCTCGCGGCCGATGCGGTTCATTACTTCGGCCTGCGGTCCGTAGAAATCGTCGGCCGCCTGTTCGGTCGTTTCGGCGATGAAGCCGTGCACGTTGATGCTGGTGGCAAGCGTTGCCGGGTCGGTGCCGGCGCGCCGCGCCGCCTCGCGATAGATATCGAACAGCGGCGCGAAACGCGCCGGCTCGCCGCCGATGATGGCCAGGGCCAGCGGCAGGCCGAGCACGCCGGCGCGGGCGGCGGATTGCGGCGTGCCGCCGATGGCGATCCAGATCGGCAGTTTTTCCTGCAACGGTCGCGGATAGACGCCGCGGCCGTTGATCGGCGCGCGCAGCTTGCCCTGCCACGTCACGGTCACCTGGTCGCGGATGGCGAGCAACAGGTCGAGCTTCTCGGCGAAGAGCTCGTCATAGTCCTCGAGATTGTAGCCGAACAGCGGGAATGATTCGATGAAGGAGCCGCGCCCGGCCATGATCTCGGCGCGGCCGCCGGACAGGAGGTCGAGCGTCGCGAATTGCTGGAAGACGCGCACCGGATCGTCGGAGGAAAGCACCGTGACCGCGCTGGTCAGGCGGATGCGCTTCGTGCGCTCGGCCGCCGCGGCCAGCGCCACGACCGGCGCCGAGGCGGCATAGTCGGGGCGGTGATGCTCGCCGAGGCCGAACACGTCGAGGCCGACCTGGTCGGCCAGCTCGATTTCCTCGATGAGGTTGCGCAGCCGCTCATGCGGGCCGATCGCGCCGACACCCGACTCCGGGCTGACATCGGCGAAAGTGTAGAGACCGAGTTCCATCTGGTTTTATCCTGAGGTGTTCATATGGGTGTTGCTTGTCGGCATTAGAGGTAGCCATCTACCGTTCTGCCCGCCAGAGGTGCGATCTGTGAACAGTGCATCGCGCGCTGCCGAGCCGTATCCCTGCGGCAACAAGCCCGGATTTTTCATGGCTGGTATACCGTTTTGGCGCTTGAACTTGCCGCTTTCACGCGTATGTAAGCGTCGCGAATAGACTGCAGGGAAGTGCACTTGGCTATCTACAGGGAAAAAGACATTTTCGAGCGGCGCAATGCCGCGAACGAGGCAAAGAAGGCGCTGCTCGAGCGCTTCAAGGCAAAACCGGCGGCGGATGATCCGACAGTGCTGGCTCGCCAGGCCGAACGCAAGGCTATCCTTGAGGCCCGCGCCATCCGCGAGGCGGAAAAGGCAAGACTCAAGCAGGAAAAGCTGGCGCGCGAAGCGGCCCAGAAGGCCGAGCGCGAGGCGATCGCTGAAGCGGCGCGTCTTGCGGCGGAAGCCGCGGCGGCCGAAGAGGCCAAACGCCGCGAGGCCGAGGACTCCGAGCGCATCGCTTTCGAACTTGCCGATGAGGCCGCGCGCAAGGCCAAGCGTGACGCACGCTACGCCGCTCGCAAGGCACGTGTCGGCCGCACGCCTCCGGGCTTCTCCGCCCGCTAGAGCAATTCCAGGAAAATGGTTCAGGGTCGCCGAAAGCGGCCCTGAACGCGTTTGTGCTGCGGATAACGACCTAATGCATGTCGCGCAAAAGTGTGCAGCGGTTTTGCGATAACGACATGCATCAAGCAACGACCTAATGCATGTCGCGCAAAAGTGCGCAGCGGTTTTGCGATAACGACATGCATGAAAACAAAGGCTTAAAAGCGTGTCGCCTGAATCCGCTTCAGCGCGACGCGCTTTAGGCGACCAGCTTCAGCCCGACGATGCCGCAGACGATCAGGCCGATACAGGCGAGCCGGACAATCGTCGCCGGCTCGCCGAGCAGCCAGATGCCGAGCAGCGCCGTGCCGACGGTGCCGATGCCGGTCCACACCGCGTAGGCCGTGCCGACGGGCAGCGTCTTCAGCGCCAGCCCGAGCAGGCCGAGGCTGACGATCATCGAGGCAAGAGTGAGAAGGGTCGGCAGTGGCTTCGAAAAGCCGTCGGTATATTTGAGGCCGATCGCCCAGCCGATCTCGAACAGGCCGGCGAAGAAAAGAAGAATCCAGGACATCGAAGACACTCCGTCATTTCAGCATCGCTTGAGATGCTTGGTGGCGGGTCGTCCCGGCCGGTTTTCGGGGAAGCGAGGTCGTCCTCGCCCTTTGATATGGGGCGGCCTGTTTCCCGATCAACAAAACACCGGCAGCATTGTCATGCCGCCGGTTCAAAGTCTGCATTGAGCCGGATCGACCGAATTTGGCCGCTTACTTTTCCTTTATGCGCATCGCCTTGACCGGCGGCGCCTTCGGCGCCGGGGCTGCGGCGGGCTTCTTGGCGTCCTTCTTCGGCTTGCGGGCTTCCTTGCCCGCCTTCATCGCACCTTTAGCCATGATTCGCTCCTCCGATTGTGGACGTGCGAGTGAAACAAGAGAAATGCCGGACCGCAAGAGGCGGCGTCTCGCTTGCGAAGCCGTCCAGCCGGATGTCAACCGGTTTCCCGACGCCATGCTCGCTCGAGCGCGCTGTGGTAGCTTGAACTTCGGACTGCCGGGCGCATTGTCTGTGGACTTTCGCCTGGGCGGGCATCAAGCTCGGGCGCGCCGGGAGATCGAATGGCAGGACATGGCGGGTCAAGACGAGTGATCTATGCCGCGCTCGCCGGCAATTTGGCGATCGCGCTGACCAAATTCGCGGCGGCGGCCTTCACCGGTTCGTCCGCCATGCTGTCGGAAGGCGTGCATTCGCTGGTCGACACCGGTAATGGCGGGCTCCTGCTCTATGGTATGCACCGCGCCGCGCGGCCGCCCGACCGCACCCACCCGCTCGGCCATGGACGCGAGCTCTATTTCTGGAGCTTCATCGTGGCGCTTCTGGTGTTCGCGCTCGGCGCCGGCGTCTCCTTCTATGAGGGCGTCATCCACATCATGGCGCCCGAACCGGTCGTCAATGCCAAGGTCAACTACGTCGTGCTTGCCCTCTCCTTCGTCTTCGAGGGCAGCTCATGGCTGGTGGCGCTGAAGGAGTTCCGGCAGCAGAAGGGCCGCCAGGGCTGGTTCGAAGCCGTACGCCGCAGCAAGGATCCGAGCGTCTACACGGTGCTGTTCGAGGACAGCGCCGCGCTGCTTGGCCTTGTCGTCGCCTTCGCCGGCATCCTGTCGGCCGACCTTCTGGAAATCCCCGAGCTCGACGGCGTCGGCTCGATCGGCATCGCCATCATCCTGGGCGCCACGGCCATCTTCCTGGCGCGCGAGAGCAAGGGCCTGCTGCTGGGTGAACCTGCCTCGCCCGAAGTGCAGAAGAAGGTGCTGGCGATCGTCCAGGAGGATCCGGCCGTCCAGCGGGCGAACGGAATTCTGAGCGTCCATATCGGGCCGGAGGAAATCGTCGCGGGTTTGAGCATCGAATTCGAGGATCATCTCACGGCTCCCGAGATCGAGGCCTGCGTCGAGCGCCTGGAACTAAGGCTCAAGCAGGAAATGCCGCAGATATCCAGGCTCTTCGTCAAGCCGCAAACGACTGGCACATGGGAGCAGCGGCGCGAGGCCATCGCCGAGGCTTCGGACGAGAGCTAGGCTTGAAGCGGCGAAGTTTTCTAGGGAGAAAAGGCAATGAAAATCGACGGCGGATGCCACTGCGGCGCCATAACCTATGAAGCCGAGGTTGACCCCGAAAAGACTTCCATTTGCCACTGCACGGACTGCCAGAAGTTGACCGGCACAGCCTTCCGCGTGACGGTGCGCGTGCCTGAAGAGGACTACCGCATCACCAGGGGTGAGCCGAAGGTCTATATCAAGACGGGATCAAGCGGCGCAAAGCGGGCGCAGGGTTTCTGCGGCAATTGCGGCTCGCATCTTTATGCCACCTCCGTCGGCGACGGGCCTAAGATCTACGGCATCAGGGTCGGCACTTCGCACCAGCGCGACCAGTTGGTGCCCCGAACGCAATACTGGCATCGCTCGGCGCTGCCGTGGCTGCCGGAATTCGAAGGCACCAGGGTGGTCGAGGAGCAGTAGGCTCAATCGTCGCCTTCGACGACGCGCAGCCTGAGTTGGCCGGTCTTGGAATCGGCCACGCGCGCCCCGGCCTCGACCTTGGCCGGCCCGTTGCGCGGCGGCTCGGCCTCGCCCTCGGCAAACTCCAGCGCCTCGATCTTCTGGCCGCGCTTGGTCACTTTCGACGTCGACACCAGGATGTCGTCGATGTCCTTGGTCGCCTGGCCGAAATGCGTCTGCAGCCGGCGCACCCGCTCGTCGACCCGCGCCACATCCTCCATCAGCCGGATGACCTCGCCCTGGATCAGATGTGCCTGCTCGCGCATGCGGGCATCCTTCAGGATCGACTGGATGACCTGGATCGACAGCATCAGCAGCGAGGGCGAGACGATGACGACGCGGGCGCGATGCGCCTTCTGCACCACCGCCTCGAAATTCTCGTGGATTTCGGCGAACACCGATTCCGACGGCACGAACATGAAGGCGGTGTCCTGCGTCTCGCCCTGGATCAGGTATTTTTCGGCGATATCGCGGATATGCACCTCGATGTCGCGCCGAAAAGCCTGCGCCGCCGCCTTCTGCATGTCGGCGCCCTCGGCGGCACGGATGGCGTTCCAGGCTTCGAGCGGGAACTTGGCGTCGACGGCCAGCATAGGCGCGCCGTTGGGCATCCGCACCAGGCAATCGGGCCGGCTGCCATTGCTCAGACTGGCCTGGAACTCGTAGGCGCCGTGCGGCAGGCCGTCGGCGACGATCGCCTCCATCCGCGACTGGCCGAAGGCGCCGCGCGTCTGCTTGTTGGAGAGGATCGCCTGCAACTGCACGACCTGGCCGGCCAAGGACTGGATGTTGCCTTGCGCGGTGTCGATCACCGCCAGCCGCTCCTGCAGCTTGGCCAGGCTCTCATGCGTCGACTTGGTCTGCTCGGCCATGGTCTGGCCGAGACGCCCGGTCATGGCGTCGAGCCGTTGTCCGAGCGACTGGGTTAGTTCAGCCTGCCTCGCCCCAAAAACTTCGGCGATCGCGCCCATGCGCCCCTGCATCTCGGCCTGCGCCTGCATAATGTCGGCCATCCTCGCCTCGGCATCGCGGGCATGGTCGGCGGCTTCGGCGGCCGCCACCGCGCGCGCGCCGGCCGCGCGCCACAAGGCGACCACGAGCGCCACGAACAGCGCAAGCAGAAGGATTGCGCCGAAAGCCAGCGCCTGGCCAAGCGTGATGGTCGTGGCGCCAAGCCGCGCGATGGGCTCGGAAAGCATGGAGGTCATGTCGTTCATTTGGGCAGCATAACCGATTCGGCCTTCTGGCACAGATCAAAACGTGAACAAGCCAAAGATGCCCCGGTTGACGCTTTTCGAGCGAGGTCTTAGGTGAGACGCCATGTCGATCAAGCCTCTCATCATCCTTCCCGATCCTGTCCTGCGCCAGGTTTCCGAGCCGGTCGAGCGCGTCGATGCCGATTTGCGCAGGCTGGCCGACGACATGCTCGACACCATGTATGACGCGCCGGGCATCGGCCTTGCGGCGATCCAGGTCGGCGAGCCGCGGCGGCTACTGGTCATCGACCTCGCCAAGGAAGGCGAGCCGCCGGAGCCGCATGTTTTCATCAATCCGGAAGTGCTCGAAAGTTCCGACCAGCGTTCCGTCTATGAGGAAGGCTGCCTGTCGATCCCAGACTATTATGCCGAGGTCGAGCGCCCGGCCTCGGTGCGGGTGAAGTACCTCGACCGCGACGGCAAGTTGCAGGAGATGCAGGCGGAAGGCCTGATGGCCACCTGCCTGCAGCACGAGATCGACCATCTCAACGGCGTGCTGTTCATCGACCACATCTCGAAGCTGAAGCGCGACATGGTGGTGAGGAAGTTCAAGAAGCTCGCCAAGGACAAGGTGCCGGGCAAGATGGTGGGGTAGGCTATCATTCAATCAGTCCACGCAGGATCCAGTCTTTCCCCAATTCGATGGCTTTGGAGCCTAATTCCAGCGCAAGCGCGCGAGATTCGGGCGAGAATATTAGAACTGTGGCCAAGGCCCCTGCAAATAGCGGCGTGAAATAGATACGGAGCGCTCGCTCACTCCGTTTGGATAGTTCGCCTTGTGTGAATTCCTCCTCACTCGATTCAAACTCGGCGATTGGAGGACGACGTGTCCCAAATGGTTTTTGACGAGTCTTCATATGAATGGCTCCGAGGAAGCAGGCGGCTCGAATCATATGAGGAAGTTATTCGAACTTAGTTAACGATTAGTCTTCGGTGCTGCACAAACCCCTTACTGGGCTTGGTTGAGTAAGGCTCCTCGTTGTGATATCGTGATATCAAATTGGAGGTTGGCGTGAGCGATCTACTAATTAGAAATGTTCCCGAGCCCCTGAAACGCGAGATCGAGCAGGCCGCCCGAAAGGTTGGTCAGAGCCTATCGGGCAAAGCCATCGATCTTCTGTGGAAAGGTATGATTGCAGAACAGGAGACAAGGTTAGAACCTAATCTCTCAGCATGGGACAGTATTCGCTCTGCATTTGCAAATGAAAGCGCTATTGACAACGAGTTTGCTGAGATAATGGCTGATATCGAAGCTGCCAGGAAACGAGATTTTGGTCGATTGATTGAGGGCTTCGATTGATAGTTCTCGATACTAACGTCATTTCCGAAGCGAGCCGGACGACACCCAACTCGAACGTGATCGAATGGTTTGGCAGGCAGGATCTGCTCAATCTTTATCTGTGTGGTCCTGTCGTCATGGAACAATCTTTCGGCGCCGAAAGATTTCTTAACAAGACCGGTTCTGATCGTCACATTCGTGCCCTTGAACATCTGATCTCGAAACAGTTTTCGGGGCGCATCGTCGAGTTTGCAGGCGCGATCCCACGGCTTGCCGGCAGGCTCCGGGCAACTAGGGAAAGGGTCGGTCGGCCAATCAGTCTTTCGGACGCCATGATTGCCGCTATCTGTCTGGCGCATGACGCCACGCTGGCAACGCGCAATGTTCGCGACTTTGATGGGCTCGACCTGAAACTCGTAAACCCGTTTGAAGCGGTCTCCTGAGCGCACCATCGGGCACAACCAGATATTGGAAGAAAAATGCCGCTTCGCGTCATCTTCATGGGCACGCCGGATTTTTCCGTGCCGACCTTGCGCGCCATCGCCGAGGCCGGCCACCAGATCGCGGCCGTCTACACGCAGCCGCCGCGCGCCGCCGGCCGGCGCGGGCTGGAATTGACGCCCTCGCCGGTGCAGCGCGAGGCCGAGCGGCTAGGGCTCGAAATGCGCACGCCGACATCGCTGAAAGGCGAGGCCGAGCAGCAGGCCTTCGCCGCCTTGCGGGCCGATCTCGCGGTCGTCGTCGCCTACGGATTGCTGTTGCCGAAAGCCGTTTTGGGCGCGCCGAGGCTGGGTTGTCTGAACGGCCACGCCTCGCTTTTGCCACGCTGGCGTGGTGCGGCTCCCATCCAGCGCGCGATCATGGCCGGCGATGCGGAGACCGGCATGATGATCATGCGCATGGAAGAAGGTTTGGACACCGGGCCGGTGGCAATGGTTGAAAAAGTGGCCATCGCACCCAATATGACGGCCGGCGAATTGCACGACCTCCTGATGGTTCAGGGCGCTTCGCTGATGGTTGAGGCGCTCGCCCAGTTGGGGATAAATTGTCTGACATTTACCCAACAGGCGACGGCAGGGGTGACCTACGCCCGAAAGATCGATAAATCGGAGACGCGCGTAGACTGGACGCGGCCTTCTGGCGAAGTCCACGATCACATTCGCGGCCTCTCGCCCCTTCCGGGCGCGTGGTGCGAGGTCGAAATTGGCGGCCGCATGGAGCGGCTGAAACTGCTTCGCTCGACGCTCTCGGAAGGCGTCGGCGAGTCGGGAGGAATTCTCGATGACCGGCTAACGGTCGCCTGCGGGACAGGCGCGGTCCGCCTGGTCGAAGTTCAACGGGCGGGCGGAAGGCCTGCCGCCGCGCAGGAGTTTTTGCGCGGAGCCAAGATCGAAAAAGGAACGAAACTCACATGAGCATGATGTCGATACGCGCGGCGACGCCGCGGGATCGCGAGGCGATCCGCCTCGTCGAAGAGCATGCCTTTGGCCAGCAGGCGGAAGCCGGCCTGGTCGATGCCCTTGTCACCGGCGGCGATGCCGTCGTCGAGTTGGTTGCCGAGGAAGACGGCCAGGTCGTCGGCCATATTCTTTTCTCGCGGCTTTTCGTGCAGAACGGCGCCAAGCAGTTCGCCGCTGTCGCGCTGGCGCCGCTGGCGGT
The DNA here is from genome assembly GCF_006442775.1 of Mesorhizobium sp. B2-4-6. Taxonomy (NCBI): domain Bacteria; kingdom Pseudomonadati; phylum Pseudomonadota; class Alphaproteobacteria; order Hyphomicrobiales; family Phyllobacteriaceae; genus Mesorhizobium; species Mesorhizobium sp. B2-4-6. Next base: position 151,814 of record NZ_VFVI01000008.1, on the reverse strand, counting down.
CGAGCCTTCTTTCCACGGCACTGGCATCGGCGGCGCGCTGATCCGCGAGGCGCATGTCCGCCTCAAGGAAGCCGGCGAGACGCTGGCCGTGGTTCTGGGCGATCCGGTCTATTACGGCCGCTTCGGCTACAGCCATGCCCGCGCCGCAGGATTCGAGAGCGAATACCAGGGCGAGGCGCTGCAGGCGCTGGCCTGGGGCGACGCGCCCGAGACCGGCAAGCTGGTCTACGCTTCAGCCTTCACCGCTTTAGCCGCCTAGGTCAAGGCGAAAGCACAGCTGGCATGCCGCGTTTTCGGCTCGATATCGAATATGACGGCAGCCAGTTCGCCGGCTGGCAGCATCAGGCCGACCAGCCCTCGGTGCAGCAAGCGATCGAGCAGGCGATCGAAAAGTTCTGCGGCGAGGCCGTGAGAATACGTGCCGCCGGCCGCACCGATGCCGGCGTGCACGCCACTGCCCAGGTGGCGCATGTCGACCTGGCCAAAGCGTGGTCGGGCGACAAGGTGCGCGATGCGGTGAACGCCCATCTGCAGGCGGCCGGCGCGCGCGTCGCCATCCTGAAAGCGGCCGTCGTCGCCGATGGTTTCGACGCGCGCTTTTCGGCCACCGGCCGGCACTATCTCTATCGCATACTTAATCGCCGGGCGCCGGCGGCGCTGGAAAAGGGCAAGGTCTGGTGGGTGCCGAAGTGCCTCGACGCCGAGGCCATGCATGAGGCTGCCAAGGTGCTCCTCGGTCGGCACGACTTCACCACCTTCCGCTCCACCCAGTGCCAGGCCGAAAGCCCGGTCCGCACGCTTGCACAGCTGGATGTCAGCCGCGTTGGCGATCTGATCGAGGTACGAACCTCGGCGCGCTCCTTCCTGCACAACCAGGTGCGTTCGATGGTCGGCTCCTTGCGGCGCGTCGGCGACGGCTCTTGGGGCGCCGCCGATCTCAAGGCGGCGCTCGAAGCGCGCGACCGCGCCGCCTGCGGCCAGGTTGCTCCGCCCGATGGCTTGTTTCTCGTCGGGGTGGACTATGCGACGGCAACCCAAGAGCCAAACGCCGCAGCCGAGGATACGGTGACCTAACCGGTCGTGCCGTCCGGTATGTCGATGCCGAGCAGTGCCTGCAAGCCGAACAGGACGAGCAGCGAGGTGATGAACATGCCGACAAAGACGGCTGTGCCCACGGCGGCGCCCTTGCCGATCGATGCATTGGTCATGCGCCAGGTCAGCACCATCGAGAGCGCGAACAGGAACAGCGACACGAGGCTGTTGACGTCGCTGGTCGAAGGCAGGAAGAGCCTGAGCAGCGCCGAGGGCAGCATCAGCCAGGCGATGATCGCCGACGTCCAGTTGGAAGCGACGACATAGTGGACGAAGCGGCCGCCGATGCCGGCGCGCGGCGCGACCAGCGCAAGCGCCACCAGCGGCAGCACCCAGGAGCCGAGATCGACGGTCGCCAGCCGTATCAGCATGCCGAGGCGTCCGGCGAAGGCGTCCGGATCGCCGATCTCATTGGCTATCCCGACCCAGCCGACGATCAGCGCCGGCGCCGCCACGACAATGGCGAAGAAGGAATTCCAGAAACCGTCGGCCGAAAGGTCGAGCAGGCGCAGGCCGTCGGCCTTGCCGAACATCAGCCGCCAGGCGCCGGCCAGCGAAGCATAGGTTTCGTCCGCCGAAAGCATGGTCACGAAAGGCCTTGTCCGAACCAGTCCTCGATGAAGCGTTCGTAGATTTGCGTCAGCGTCTCGAGGTCGGCAAGCGCTACGCGCTCGTCCACCATATGCATGGTCTTGCCGACCAGGCCGAACTCGACCACCGGGCAATAATCCTTGATGAAGCGCGCGTCCGACGTACCGCCGGAGGTGGAGAGCGCCGGCGTCTTGCCGACCACCGCCTTGACCGAGCTGCCCAGCGTATCGATCAGCTTTTCGTCACGCGTGAGGAAGACATGGCTCGGCCGATCGCGCCAGACAAGCTCGTACTCGATCGGCGCCTTCTTGCCCGGCCGGTATTTCTTGCGGCCCGCCGCCTGGTCGAGCCGGTTGTGGATCTCGGCCTGGACCGTCTCTGCATCCCAGCTGTCGTTGAAGCGGATGTTGAAAATGGCCGTCGCCTTGGCCGGAATGACGTTGGTCGCCGGATTGCCGACATCGATCGATGTCACTTCGAGGTTGGTCGGCTGGAAATCCTTGGTTCCCTTGTCGAACACCGGATGGAGCAGGGCGTCGACCAGGCTGATGAGCCCGCGCACCGGGTTGTCGGCAAGCTGCGGATAGGCGGCATGGCCCTGGCGTCCGTTGACGGTCACGCTGCCCGACAGCGAACCGCGCCGGCCGATCTTGATCATGTCGCCGAGCGCATCCGGATTGGTCGGTTCGCCGACGATCGAGGCATCCCACTTCTCGCCCTTGGCCGCCGCCCAGCCGAGCAGCTTCGTCGTGCCGTTGATGGCCGGTCCTTCCTCGTCGCCGGTGATCAGCAGCGACACCGAGCCCTTCGGCCCGCCATTCTTCGCGACATGGCGCGCCACCGCCGCGATGAAGCAGGCAATGCCGCCCTTCATGTCGACGGCGCCGCGGCCATACATCTCGCCATTGGCGATTTCGGCGGCGAAGGGCGGATGCGTCCAGGCCGCCTCGTCACCCACCGGAACGACATCGGTATGGCCGGCAAACATCAGATGCGGGCCGTTGCCCGAGCGCCGCGCATAGAGGTTTTCGATGTCCGGCGTGCCGTCCTCCGAGAAGACCGGTCGCTCGACCGAGAAGCCGAGCGGCCTCAGCATATCCTCCAGCGCGGCAAGCGCCCCGCCTCCGGCGGGCGTCACGGAAGGGCAACGGATCAGGGCGGCAAGATTCGCGGCGGGATCGGTCGGCAATGTCATGGGCAAAGCGATAGTCGAAAGCGTTTGTCGTGTCACGATGGCAGATCATCGCCGGTCATGCCGCCGACAATATGGTTTTCGTGGCGTATTAATGCATGTCGCCCGGAAGTGTGGGCAGCGGTTCCGGGAAAACGACATGCATAATAGCAAGTGGCGGGCCAAGCGAGGACGAATGCATGGCCAGTGAAACAAGCACCATCGCGATAGCCGGCGCCGGCAGCATCGGCTGCTATGTCGGCGGCTGCCTCGCGCTCGCCGGACGCAAGACCGTCTTCCTGGGCCGCGGCCGTGTCGTCGAGGCCATGCGCGAAAGCGGGCTGCGCGTCAGCGATCTTGACGGCCGCGACCGCCGCGTCGAGGCGCAAGCGATCTCGGCCACGGACGATCCGGCGGCAGCACTCCCCGACGCGGACGTCATCCTGGTGACGGTGAAGAGCGGCGCAACCGCAGAGATGGCCGGGCTGATCGCCGCCCATGGGCGCCCGGATGCCGTGGTGGTCAGCCTGCAGAACGGCGTCGACAATGCGGATAGGTTGCGCGCCGCGCTCCCTGGACGGCGGGTGCTGACCGGCATGGTCATGTTCAACGTCGTCCAGTCGCCCGACGGCGAGGCGCCGTTGCGTGCGCATCGCGCCAGCCAGGGCGAGGTGATGATCGACGATGGCGCCGATGGCCTTGCCGATCTGCTCGACGTCGACGGGCTTGCCGTCGAAGCGCGCGCCGACATGAAGGCGGTGCAGTGGGGCAAATTGCTGATGAACCTCAACAATGCCCTGGTGGCGCTCTCCGACCTGCCGCTGGCGAAGCAACTGGCCGACCGAAGCTGGCGCGTCATCCTCGCCGCCGAGATCGACGAGGCGCTCGCCGCGATGAGGGCGGCGGGCATAGCGCCGGCGCGCATCACCGGCCTGCCGCCGGCGTTGCTGCCGAAAGTGCTGCGGTTGCCCGACTGGCTGTTCGGGCTTCTGGCGCGCCGCATGCTGGCGATCGACCCTCAGGCGCGCTCGTCGATGTGGGACGACCTTAAACGCGGCCGCCCGACCGAGATCGACGAATTGCAGGGCGCGGTCATTCGCCTGGCCAGGCGAACGGGCGCCCCGACACCGGTCAACGAACGCGTCACTGCGCTGGTGCGTCAGGCGGAAGCGGCAAAGCGCGGTCCGCCTGGTCTTAGGCCGGAAGTGGTCAGCGGCGGTCCTCGATCAGCGTGATCTTCTGCCAGATCTTGCGCGACAGGTTGGAGGACAGGTTCTCGATGTCGTTGACCGCATTGACGACGACATCGTCGTTGACCGACTGCGCGAACAGCGCCGCGATCTTGCCGGTGATCGACAGCATCTCCGAGCAATAGTCGAGATAGCGGGCAAGGTCGGCGGGGTCGGTGATGCGAGCGGGCGAGTGCGAGGTCGGCTTGAAGTCGGGCGACAGCGTCGCCGGATCCTTGGTCAACTGATGCATGTCGATGACATGGATGAGCGAGCGCAGTCCGTGCAGTTGCCGGAACACTTTCTTGCGCTTGATTCGCTCCTCGGTGCGGATCAGCGCCAGTAAGCCGAGCACCGCCAGAATCACGGTGTTGATCGTCGCCTCGATGCCCTGCATCGACTGCACGGCATCGTCGGCGCCCGAAATGCGGTCGAGCGGCAGGATGGTGCCGACGAACAGGAACATCGCCACGCCGGCGATGAAGGCCGCGACGATGACGCCGCGCAGCCACCAGATCGGCGCTTCCAGCTCCTTGGCGGCCTTGGCGAGGTCCCGCGACAGCGACACCAGTTCGGCGGCGACGGCGCGCAGGCCCCTTTCCGGGAAACGCTCGGCGACACGCTCCTCCAGCCTTTGGGCGGTCTCGATGATCCGCGTCGGATCGAGCTTGCGGTAGCGCATGGCGCCCTCAGCTATCGCCCGGCGCGTTGGTGCGCCTGCCGTAGCGGTTCGGTCCGGGATCGCTGCGGAAACAGGCGAGGATGATGAGCAGGATAGGACCGATGATCAGCGAGATCAGCGCAAAATAGGTCGGCTTGCCGAAATCATGGAAGCGCTTCGCCGTCACCGCGAACGTGGCCCAGGCCGAGATCAGCAGTACGCCCCAGCATATCATCGCCCAGTTCTGGCTGGCGCTCGTGTTCAGCTCCACCCGCGCGAACTGGTAGAACGGGAAAAACTGGACAAGCACCAGCAAAATCCCGGCCAGCGCATAGGCAACCGGGCTCAGCCGCCCCGAAAGGCTGAAGAACAGCCAGAGGAATTGCGATCTTTCAGACACTGGCGTCCGCTCCGTCGTGGAGGATCAATCGCGCAGCAATTCGTTGATCGAGGTCTTGGAACGGGTCTTGGCGTCGACTCGCTTGACGATGACGGCGCAGTAGAGGCTCGGGCCCGGCTCGCCATTGGGCAGCGGCTTGCTCGGCAGCGATCCTGCCACCACCACCGAATTCGGCGGCACTTCGCCATAGAAAACCTCGCCGGTGGCGCGGTCGACGATCTTGGTCGACTGGCCGATGAACACGCCCATGCCAAGCACCGAGCCTTCGCGCACGATGCAGCCTTCGACCACTTCGGAGCGCGCGCCGATGAAGCAATTGTCCTCGATGATGGTCGGGCCGGCCTGCATCGGCTCCAGCACGCCGCCGATGCCGACGCCGCCCGAAAGATGCACGTTCTTGCCGATCTGGGCGCAGGAGCCGACAGAGGCCCAGGTGTCGACCATCGTGCCCGAATCGACATAGGCCCCGACATTGACGAAGGACGGCATCAGCACGGCGCCCGGCGCGACATAGGCCGAGCGGCGCACGACCGACGACGGCACGGCGCGGAAGCCGGCTCTCTCGAAGTCGACGGCGCTCCAGCCGTCGAACTTGGACGGCACCTTGTCCCACCACACGGCCTGACCGGGACCGCCCTTGATGATCTCCATCGGGTTCAGCCGGAAGGAGAGCAGCACCGCCTTCTTCAGCCACTGGTTGACCTGCCACTTGCCGTCGTCCCGCCGCTCGGCGACGCGGGCGACGCCGCGATCGAGCAGGTCGAGCGCCGCCTGGATGGCGTCGCGCGTCTCGCCGCGCGTCGCGGTCGAAATCGTGTCGCGCTCCTCGAAGGCCTTTTCGATGGTCTTTTCGAGGCTCGCCAGATCGGGCTTCGACATGATTTCGCTCCATTACCAAGCTGTTAAGGGCTGCGCCTTAACCTGTTTAAAAGTCGCGCGGACCCTATGTTAAGGCTCAATGGGGGTCAATCGCGCCAGCGTCACGGGACGGCGCAAGTAAGGGAATTGGACGGGTGGATTCGATGACTCCCATGGAAAAGGCGGGATGGACGCCGCTGCCGCATTCGGACGAGGACCTGGAACGCTCGAAAGGCGTGCCGGATACCCCGCAGACACGCGCCGAAACCTACCGGCTGGCTTGGAACGATCCCGACTTCATGACCAGGCGCGAATTGCGCGCCGTGCGGCTGCAGCTCGAGCTGCTCAAGCCGGAAATGATCCTGGCCGAACGCGGCATTCGCTCGACCGTCATCCTGTTCGGCGGCGCCCGCCTGCCCGAACCGGGTGGCGAGGCCTGGGCGGCGAAGAACGAGACGCAGAAGAAGAACCTCGAGGCGAACAGCAAATATTACGAGGAAGCGCGCAAATTCGCCCGCCTGTGCTCGCAGCAGTCGGCCATCTCCTATTATCGTGAATATGTCGTGGTGACCGGTGGCGGGCCTGGCGTCATGGAGGCCGGCAACCGCGGCGCCGACGATGTCGGCGCGCCGTCGATCGGCTTGAACATCGTTTTGCCGCACGAACAGGCGCCCAACGCCTATGTCACGCCGGAGCTCTGCTTCAACTTCCACTACTTCGCCATCCGCAAGATGCATTTCGTCATGCGCGCCAAGGCGGTCGCGGTGTTTCCGGGCGGCTTCGGCACGATGGACGAGTTCTTCGAGACGCTGACGCTCATCCAGACGGGACGCATGGAGCGCGTCCCGGTCATCCTGTTCGGCAAGGCGTTCTGGCAAAGGGCGATCGATCTCGATTTCCTCGCCGAGCAGGGCACGATCTCGCCCGGCGATCAGGACATCATCGATTTCGTCGACACGGCCGACGAAGCCTGGGACATCATCCGCCGCTTCTACAAGCTCTGAAAGCGCGGTCCCGGAAGCGAAACCTACCGGTTCGCCTGCACCGGCGGTTCGATCGGCCATCCATTCGAGTGCGCGAAGCGCACGATGGCGGCGCGGGAATGAAGTTCGAGTTTGTCGGTTGCCTTGGTGCGATAGGTTTCGATCGTCTTTATGCCGAGGCTGAGCCGCGACGGGATTTCCTTGTTGCTGTAACCGAGCGCCACCAACTGGATGACCGACCGCTCCCGTTCGCTGAGATTGCCCGGATCGCCCTGCGCGGCGCTCAATATGCGCGCCGCAAGCGCCGCATCGACATAGTTGTCGCCGGCCAACACGCATCGGATGGCCTGCAGCAGGTCCGTCGCGTTTCGGCCAATCTCCAAAGCATGCCGCCTGCCAACGCAAACGTGGTTCAGGCCACGACCTCGACGATCGCGGTCAGGAAGCTGGCGAGATCGTCGGTGACGAAATCGACGTCGTCCTCGTTTGCAGGGTCGCGTTCCCAGATCTCCGAAAAGGTCGGCTCGAAATTGCGCGGCACCACCAGCACGGTCGTCATGCCGAGCGTTTTCGGCACGGCCAGATTGCGCGCCAGGTCCTCGAACATCACCGCATTATGTCCGGTCACCGAGTGCAATTCGGCAAAACGCTCATAGGTCTGGCGCTCCGGCTTGGGATTGAGCCCCGCCGCGACGATGTCGAAGATGGCGTCGAAATGTTCCAGTATGCCGAGCTGCCGCGCGGTGCGTTCGGCATGCCTGCGGTCGCCATTGGTGAAGATGAATTTGCGCCCGGGAAGCTGGCGGATCGCCGCGCCCAGCACCGGATCCGGCACCAGCCGCGAATAGTCGATGTCGTGCACCTTCTCGAGGAAATCGTCGGGATCGATGCCGTGCCGCTTCATCAGCCCGTTCAGCGTCGTGCCGTATTCCAGGTAGAGCTCCTTCTGCAGCTTGCGCGCCTCGTCGCGCGAAAGCGTCAGCAACTCGCCGACATAGGCGGTCATCTTGACGTCGATCTGCGCGAACAGGTTCGAGTGATGCGGATAGAGCGTGTTGTCGAGGTCGAACACCCAGTCCGTGACATGGGCAAAGCGGGCAGGATCGGGTGTCATCGTCATACGCTTCTTATGGCATGCCGGCGCGGAGGTTATCCACAACTTATGCGCGTCACGAAGTGTGAAAATGGCGTCTCACTTCAAATTTTAAAAGTCTCGGAAAGGTCGCCTTCAGCGCTTGCTGGCACAGAGGCTATCCGTTGGGAGCAAGTGATGAGTCGCATATTTTTGAGGGCCGCTGCCGTGGCGTTCGCTTCGGTCGCTGCCTCGCTGTTGTTGACGCTGATTGTGGTTCCGGCAATGGGCTTTCCGATGAGCCGCAGCGTCTGGCTGGCGTCGACGGTTTGCCCGCTCGTGCTCGCCTGGGCCGCCAGCGCCAGCAGCTTCTGGCAGAACGACCGGTTGCAGAACGCCCATCGCGAGCTTGCCCGGGCTCACGCGCAGCTCGCCGCCGCGCACCGGCGTCTGTCGGACAAGGCAAGCCGCGACGACATGACGGGCATGCTCAACCGCGAGACCTTCTTCGCCGTGCTCGACGGGTCGCGGCGCAAGAGCGATCGCGGCGCGCTGCTCATCATCGACGCCGATCACTTCAAGAGGATCAATGACAGTTACGGTCATCTGACGGGAGACGAAGCGCTGCTTCTGATCGCCGGCGCCATCGAACGCGGCATACGCAGCGGCGACGTGCTCGGCCGCATCGGCGGCGAGGAATTCGCCGCTTTCCTGGTCGGCGCCAGCGAACCGGAAGCCAAGCATGTCGCCGAACGCATCCGCCGCGAGGTCGAGCTGATCCGCTTCCGCCCCGACGACGAGCGGACCGTGCCGCTCACGGTCTCGATCGGCGGCATAAGCTGCGGCGAGAGCGCTGCCGTTTCCGATCTGATGCGCGCCGCCGATCGCAGGCTTTACGAGGCGAAGAACCGCGGCCGCAATCTTTCGATCCTCGATCGCGAACTCCCCGAGGCGGCATGAAGCCTCGCCGCGGGGGTCAGGAAAGCCCTAACCATGTCCATGTTCAACCGCGCTGAACTTCCGGGTGTAACCCCGTTTTCACCTAGGTTTGGCATGGAATTGGCCTCCTCGGCGGCGTGCATGCCGTTCAGGAACGGCATGCGTGGATCGAGGCCCCTATCGAGAGACGTGTCATGAGCAGGTTCATAGCAAAAATGTCGCGCCGCGCGATCGTGCAGGCACTGATCGCGCTGCCCGCGCTGTCGCTGTTCGGCAACCAGCCTGCCGTGGCCGACCCCGACGAAATCGTCGAGATCAATGGCTGGATCCTGCGGCGGAGCGATCTCGCATGATCTTCGACAGCTACGAAGCCTACAAGCAGGCCGGCTTCAAACCCAAGGCCTGCATCCTCGGCTCCGGTCCGGCTGGCACCACGATCGCCAGGAAGCTCGGCGCAGCCGGCATCCCGGTCGTCGTCCTGGAGGCGGGTTCGCGCGAATTCAGCGACGAGTCGCAGGACTTCTATCGCGGCAGGACGGTCGGCGATTTCTATTTCGACCTCGACATCACCAGGCTGCGCTTCATGGGCGGTTCATCCAACCACTGGGCCGGCTGGTGCCGCGTGCTCGACAGCCAAGATTTCGAGCCCAAGGCCTGGGCGCCGGACACCGGCTGGCCGATCAGCCGCGCCGACATCGAGCCCTATCTGCCGGAAGTCCACGACATCCTCGAGCTTCCCGACTTCCGCCCCGATGTGCCGGTTTCGGACGACATCCGCTGGGTGCAGTTGATCAAGAGCCCGGCGGTGCGCTTCGGCGAGAAATTCGCCGACGAGCTCGACAAGAGCAAGAACATCGCCGTCGTGCTCAACACCTACGCGACCGAGCTCACCGGCGACGGCAAGCGCGTCACCGGCGCGAAGCTCTGGTCGAACGGGCAGGGCGCCGGCACCTTCGGCGCGGACTATTTCGTCACCTGCACCGGCGGGCTGGAAAACTCGCGGCTGCTGTTATGGTCGAATGAGCGCTCGAACGGCGGCGTGGTGCCGAACGCAACGGCGCTCGGCCGCTACTGGATGGAGCATCCGACCTTCGAGGGCGGCAACGCCATCCTCGCCAACTACTCAGAGTTTGAGGTCGACGGCTCGAACGAGGCCTTCTTCTCGCCGACGCTTGCCGCGATGGAGCGGCTGCGGATCATGAATTTCGGCATCCGCCTGATCGAGTCGCCCTATCCCAATGTCAAGAAGCTGATCGCCGACCTTGCCTGCACCGCGCCCAACATGGCGGAGTGGATGTCGTCCCAGCTCGACCAGAAGCTGCGCTGCGCTGCCCAGCTTTACGTCGCCTGGGAACAGGCGCCGCTCGCCTCGAACCAGATCGAGCTGTCGAAGACCGATGTCGACCACGCCGGCGTGCCGCGCATCGAATTGCATTGGAAGAAGTCGCCGCTCGAGCGCCGCACGCTGCTCGAAGGCCTGAAGCTTTTCGGCACGACCATGGCGCAGAAGAATCTCGGCCGCGTCCGCATCGACGACTGGATCAGCTATGGCGACGATTATCCGACCAACGAGGAAACGGCCGGTCACCACCACATGGGCGGCACCCGCATGGGCACCGATGTCTTGAAAAGCGTCGTCGACGCCAATTGCAAGGTGCACGGCATGGACAACCTCTATGTCGGCGGCTCCTCGGTGTTCTGCACCTCCGGACAGTGCAACCCGACGACGACCATCACCGCGCTCGCCTGCCGCCTGGGCGAGCATCTGGGCAAGGTGATCGTCGTCTGATCTCCCGAAAGACCGGCTTTGCGTGTCGGTTGGGCGAAACCGACCTCAGACCGTGGCCGGGTCGAGCGCCGCCTGACCCTTGAACCGCGTTACGATGCCGGCGAGATCGGCGCTGCCGAAAGCGTCGCGCAGCACGTCGAAGGACGGCAGCACGAAATAGGCGCGCTGGAACTTGTCGATCTCATAGCCGGTGCGCATCACCGTCTCGAGATCGAACGGCACATGGTGGGCGTCCTTGCTCTCGACCGCGAATTGCAGCTCGGTGAAGGACGACATCAGCCCGGCGCCGAAGGCTTTCACCGGCTGACCGGGCTCCTGGATGAGCCCGTATTCGGCGCTGTACCAGTAGAGCCTCGTGATCATCTCGTCGCCGCCCAGCGCAATGACGTCCTCGGCCTTCTCGCCATACATCTGCATGAAATCGGCGAACACCGGCTGGGTCAGGATCGGCACATGGCCGAAGAAATCGTGGAACATGTCCGGCTCGACGATATAGTCGAGCTCTTTTTTCGTCCGCAGCCAGTTGGTGACCGGGAAGCGGCGATTGGCGAGATGATCGAAGAACGGGCCGGCTGGGATCAGGCCGGGCACCGCGACGATCTCCCAGCCTGTCAGCCTAGCGAGCTTTTCGCTGACCTCGTCGAAATCGGGAATCCTATCGAGCAGGCCGAGCGCGGCGACACCATCCAGATAGGAGCGGTGCGCAAGCTTCTGTGTCAACTTCGTCTGGCGGTCGCACAGCGTGCGCCACACCGCCTGTTCCCCGGCTGAATAGTCGTAGCCCTGCGCCACGGTGAAATCGCCGCGGCAGACCGAATAGTCGCCGCGAAGGCCCTGCGCCGCGCATTCGGCGGCGTAATCGGCAACGCTGATCGTCATCATATCCTCCTCGAGATCGTGATCCGCGGATCGTGGGAGGGAGTTTAGGAGCGAACGCCGAGGTAAATCCGCCTTGTTTGTGGCTCGCCGGCTGATTTCGAGGTAAAAGCACTCAGATCAACGTGAGATCGAGAAGTCATGCCTCAATTCGACGATTTCGAGATAAGGATGCTCGATATCCTGCAACGCGACGGCCGCAAGCCGGTCTCGGAGCTGGCGCACGAAATCGGGCTATCGACCACGCCCTGCGCGCGCCGCTTCGAGGCGCTGCAGGAAACCGGCATCATCAAGGGCTTTGCCGCCGTGCTCAGCCGCCGCGCCGTGGGTCTTTCGGTCGAGGTGTTTATCCAGGTGCGGCTGGTCAGCCACAGCGACGGCTCGCCCGAAAGTTTCATCGCCGCCGTGCAGCGCATGGACGAGGTCTCGTCCTGCTGGACGATGACCGGCGACCACGATTTCCTGCTTCATGTCATGGTGCCGTCGGTGGACGATCTGAATTCCTTCGTCATGCACCGGCTGATGCGATTGCCGGGCGTCCGCGACGTCCACACGCAACTGGTGCTGCAGAACATCAAGCGCCCCGGCCACGTGCCGCTCAGCCACCTGCGACGCTGACGCATTTCCAGGAAAACTGCAACGCGGTTTTCCGCCCGGAATTGCGTCCAAGCAAAAAGCAATTCCAGGAAAAGTGTGACGCGGTTTTCCGTCCGGAATTGCGTCCAAGCAAAAAGCAATTCCAGGAAAAGTGTGACGCGTTTAGGCTCGGCGACTTCGCCGTAGCCCTCCGTCCGGAATTGCTTCAAAACAAAACTTCTCCCGAAAAGCTGCGTGGAAACTGCTGAACCGCGCCAAGGCGGCTTCGACATCGCCGACTAGCACAAGCGGACCAACGCAAGAGGTCCGTCATGAACATCGTGCTGATCAATCCGCCGCACACGGCCATCGGCAGCCGCGTGCCCGACGATCATTTGCCGCCGCTCGGGCTGCTGGCGATCGGCGGCCCGCTGATCGATTCCGGCCATCAGGTCCGGCTGGTCGATGCAGAGTTCGGGCCGATGCCGCTCGCCGCGCTGGTCGACGATGCCCTGCGCGACGATCCGGATTTCGTCCTGATCGGCCATTCCGGCTCGACCTCGGCGCATCCGACCGCCTTGCGCATCGCCGAAATGATCAAGGCGCGCGCGCCGGGCGTCATCGTCATCTATGGCGGCGTCTTCCCGACCTATCATTGGCGCGAGATCCTGGCGGCGACGGACGTCTTCGACTTCATCGTACGCGGCGAGGGCGAGGCGACCGCGACGGCCCTGGTCGAGGCCATCGAGATGCGCCAGCCGGTGGCGAGCGTCGCCGGCATCGCCTATCGCGACGACTTCGGCCTTCCCGTCGCGACCCAGGCCGCCATGACGATCGCCGATCTCGACGCCTGGCGCGTCGGCTGGGAGCTGATCGATCATCGACGCTACTCCTATTGGGGAGGCAAGCGGGCGGTGGTCATGCAGTTCTCGCGCGGCTGCCCGCATCTGTGCAACTATTGCGGCCAGCGCGGCTTCTGGACCCGTTGGCGCCACCGCGACCCCGTCAAATTCGCCAGGGAGATCGCCTGGCTCCATCGCGAGCGCGGCGTCGAGCTGATCAACCTCGCGGACGAGAACCCGACCTCCTCCAAGAAGGCCTGGCGCGCCTTTCTCGACGCCATGATCGCCGAGAACGTCCCGGTGCTGATCGTCGGTTCGACCCGCGCCGACGACATCGTGCGCGATGCCGATATCCTGCACCTCTATCGCAGGGCTGGCGTCATCCGTTGGCTGCTGGGCATGGAGAACACCGACGAGGAGACGCTGTCGCTGATCCGCAAGGGCGGCAGCACCAAATCCGACCGCGAGGCGATCCGGCTGCTCAGGCGACATAGCATCCTGTCGATGGCGACCTGGGTCGCCGGCTTCGAGGACGAGACCTTGCGCGATCTCTGGCGCGGCTTCCGCCAGCTCATCGCTTACGATCCCGACCAGATCCAGGCGCTCTATGTCACGCCGCATCGCTGGACACCGTTCTTCCGCATCGCCAGCGACCGCAAGGTGATCCAGAAGGACGTGCGCCTCTGGGACTACAAGCACCAGGTGTTGCACATGACCCGGCTCAAACCCTGGATGCTGTTCTTCGCCGTCAAGCTGATCGAGGTCGCGGTGCAGTCGCGGCCGAAGGCGCTGGCGCGCATCCTCTTCCACCCCGATCCCGAGCAGCGCCATTCGATGCGCTGGTACACGAAGATGGGGCGTCGCGTCTGGTTCCGCGAGGTCTGGGGTTTTCTCGCTCGCGACGGCCGCGTGACCGATGGCCCGACGCTCGCCGAGTTCTGGGGCGAGCCACAGGACGCCGAGGAAGAATCGATGATCGTCAGGCGGCCGGTCCGCAGGCCGGCCTTGCCTGCTATCGAAGTCCGAGCCGAGGCGGGTGAAAAAAGATTAGCCGGCTGATTATGCGAGTTCACCGCTTCACGGAAACGGTGTACTTGTCTTCCTACGGAACGATCAGCGTGCCAGCGCCGTGCTCGGTGAAGAGCTCGAGCAGAACGGAGTGCGGCGTCTTGCCGTTGAGGATGACGACTCCTTCGACGCCGCGCTCGATCGCCTCGATGCAGGTCTCGACCTTCGGGATCATACCGCCGGAAACCGTGCCGTCCTTGATCAGCGCCCTGGCTTCGGCGACGGTCAGCTCGTCGATCAGCTTCTTGTTCTTGTCGAGCACGCCGGGCACGTCGGTGAGGAAGAGCAGGCGCGAGGCGCGGCATGCGCCCGCGATTGCGCCCGCAAACGTGTCGGCATTGATGTTGTAGGTGTGGCCGTCGCGGCCCGGCGCGACCGGCGCGAGCACCGGGATCATTTCGGAGCGCGCCAGAAGATCGAGCAGCGTGCGGTCGACCTCGACCGGTTCGCCGACGAAGCCGAGATCGAGCACCCGCTCGATGTTGGAGTCCGGGTCGACCATGGTCTTGCGCGCCTTTTCGGCGAACACCATGTTGCCGTCCTTGCCGCAGAGCCCGATCGCCCACTCGCCCTCGGCGTTGATCAGCGCCACGATCTCCTTGTTGATCGAGCCTGCCAGCACCATCTCGACGATCTCGACCGTCTTCTGGTCGGTGACGCGCAGGCCGCCCTCGAACTTGGATTCGATGCCCATCTTGCTGAGCATCGCGCCGATCTGCGGCCCGCCGCCATGCACGACGATCGGGTTGACGCCGGATTGTTTCAACAGCGCGATATCGCGGGCGAACGCCTTGCCGAGCTCGGTATCGCCCATGGCGTGGCCGCCATACTTCACCACCACGGTCTTGTTCTCGTAGCGTTGCATATATGGCAGCGCGCGCGAAAGCAGCGCGGCCTGCATTTCGGCGGTGGCGGCGATGTCCGTCATCGATTGGTTCCCGGCTTCTAGGAAAGGACGGCGGCGTCTTAGCGGGAATTGCCGCAGGCCGCAAACGGCTTTGCGGTCACAATGACAAAATCTGCTAGTTCCCCAGCACAGTGATTTTGACGGGCAGGCCGTATTTGTGTTGGTAGGCGGCATGCCTTGGAGATTGGCCGAAACGGCCCAACCTCGTCATCCACGGGCGGAGCAAGGAGCGAAGCGATGCGCGCAGACCCGAGGATCCATTCCGTGACGCATGAGCGCCGCAACGGTGCGGAATTCTGCTCTGCTGCAGTCTACGATCAAGGTCACGGCATGGATTCCAGGGTCTCCGCGACGCCGCTTCGCGGCTGCTCCGCCCTGGAATGACGAGGTCGGAAGGCTTCGGCCAATTCCCAGCGTTTGCGCTGATCTCACCGAAATGACGATGACACTCTTACCGTGATAAGTGGCAGTTTTCAAAATCCCTGCGCAGAACCATCAGGCACCTTGAGCGGCGCCCGCCGCTTCAGCCAACCCGAAAGCTTCTCCATCTGCGCGGCGAAGGACAAAAGCGTCTCCTCGTCGCCGGGCCGGCCGGCCGCCTGGATGCCGAGCGGCAGCCCGTCCGCGGTGACATGCACCGGCAGCGCGATCGACGGCTGGCCGCTGACATTCTGGATCGCCGGCCAGTGGGTGAACCACAGGCTCTTGTCCATCAGCTGGCCGAACAGCGCCTTGACCTTGAGCAGGCGGGTGAGGTGCAATTTGTCGAGCAGGTTCTCGATGAGCTCGTCGGCGCCCTTGGGGTCCATCGAACCGCAGGCCAAAGGCGGATGCGCGATGATCGGCATCAGCACGGCGTCGAAGCGCGCGGTTTCTTCGATCAGCCGGCGCGCCGTGGCGTTGAGCCGCTGCACGCCCTCATAGACTTCGCCGGCGGACAGCATTTCGCCGAGACGTGCGAGAACGCGGGTCGCACGCTCGACCTCGCCGGTCACCGGGCGGCCGACGCGCTGCGCCTCGCCCCGCATCGTGCCGGCAACGGCAGAAGCGACCGTCTTGCAGAAATCGGAAATGAAATCGCGGCCGATGAAAGGCAGGTCGATCTCTTCCACCGTGTGGCCGCCTTCGCGCGCCAGCGCCACCCCGGTGTCGAGCGCCTGGAGCGTCTCAGCCGAGATCGGCAGGCCGAGCGGCGACTTGCGGTAGACGGCGAGGCTTAGCTTGCCCGGGTCGCGCGCCGCGGCGACCGCGAAGAAACCCTGCGGCGCGCGCGCCGCATAAGGCGAGAGCGGATCGGCGCCGTGGGTGAGGTCGAGCAGAAGCGCCGTATCGCGCACCGAGCGGCTGACGGCGTGGTCGACGACCATGCCGTACCAGCTTTCGCTGACGAGCGGCGTCAGGGGCACGCGGCCGCGCGAGGTCTTCAAGCCGACCAGCCCGCTGCAGGCCGAGGGCACGCGGATCGAGCCGCCGCCGTCGGAAGCGTGCGCCGCCGGCACAACGCCCGCGGCGACGAGCGCCGCCGATCCGCCCGATGAGCCACCGGTCGTGTGGCCGGTGTTCCAGGGATTGCGGGTGATGCCGAAGCGGGCCGACTCCGTCATCAGCCTCAGCCCGTGCTCGGGCGAGGTGCTGGTGGCGATCGGGATCAGGCCGGCTGCGAGATAACGCTCGACCATCACCGAGCTGAAATCGGCCGTGAAGGGCGGGATGCGGCTGCCGCCGTGGATCGGCACCCCCTTGAGGCCGATGCCGAGGTCCTTGAGCGCGAACGGCACGCCGGCCAGCGGCAGCGTGCGGTCGACGGTCTTCGCCCGTGCCCGCGCTGCCTCGTAGAGCGGCGTGGCGATGGCGTTGATGTCGGGCCGTGTCGCCTCGGCGCGGGCGATCGCCGCGTCGACCAGCTCGGGCGGCGAGATTTCATTCCTGTGCACGAGGTCGGCGAGACCGGTCGCATCCCGCTCCCAAAGCACGTGTTCAATCGACATCGCCGCCCCTCTTTTGGCGAAGACTATCTCATGAGCCTGCAAATCGGTATCGGGATTCGACAAGCCAATGGCACGACAACCCTGGGGTGGCCAAGCTCGCGGCGCCCGTTGCAAATAAATCGCAACCTTCTAATTTGCCTGCATGGCGCCGCAGGACATCAGCAAGCTGATCGTCCGGACTTCGATGAAGGACCGGGCGGCGTTCGATCTGCTCTACAAGCAGACCAGCGCGAAACTTTTCGGTGTCTGCCTTCGTGTATTGCGGGACGGGGGAGATGCGGAAGAAGCGCTGCAGGAGGTCTTCGTCAAGATATGGACGAAGGCGGATCGTTTCGCGGTTTCCGATCTGAGCCCGATTTCCTGGCTGGTGGCCGTTGCGCGCAACCATGCGATCGATCGCATCCGGGCGCGGCGCAGCCCTTCCGCCAACATCGATACGGTGCTCGACGTCGCCGATCCGACGCCGGGGCCCGAGGCCATGGCTGTGGCGGGCGGCGAGGCCGAACGCATCTACCATTGTCTTGACGAGCTGGAGAAAGACCGGGCGGCGGCCGTCCGTGGCGCCTATTTGAGCGGCGAAAGCTATGCCGAGCTGGCGGCGCGCTTCAAGGTTCCGCTGAACACCATGCGGACTTGGCTCCGGCGAAGCCTGCTCAAACTTAGAGAATGCCTGGAAAGATGACGCTGGCGGAAGACAACGGACCGGAACGTAGAGGCGACGACCTGCTCGCCGCCGAATACGTTCTCGGCGTCCTGGCCGCCGACGAACGCCAGATCGCGTCCCGCCGCATCGACGCCGAGACGGCGTTCGCCCGCCTGGTCGATGCCTGGGAGGTCCACTTCGCGCCGATGGCTGCCGCCTATGCCGCGGCCGAGCCGCCGGCTTCCGTCAAGGTGGCGCTCGACCGCCGCCTGTTCGCGTCGTCCGCGGCCACGTCCGGCGCGCCGGGTGGCAGCCTGTGGACGAGCCTGGCGTTTTGGCGCGGCCTCGCCGCGGCGGCCATCGCGGCCTTGGCCGTCTATGTCGCCCTGCCTTACGTTACCCCGCCGGCGCCGCAGCCTCAGACCAGGCTGGTCGCCTCGCTCGCCGCCGACAACAGCAACGTCAAATACCTTGCCGTCTATGACGCCGCCCGCCACGAGGTCGGCCTGTCGCTGGTCTCCGGCGATCGCGGCGCCGGCAAGGATTTCGAATTGTGGATGATCGAAGGTAAGAACGCGCCGGTCTCGATGGGCGTCATCCCCGCCGGCCCGACCGCACGCATGGCGGTTACGGCGGCCGTTCAGCAGAAGCTGGCACAAGGCGCCGTGCTCGCCGTCAGTCTCGAGCCTTCGGGCGGTTCGCCGACCGGTCAGCCGACCGGTCCGGTCGTCGCCGCGGGTGACCTGAAGGGCATCTGATCTCCGGCGACATGTTCTAAAAGACGGATTAAAGTCTATCGCTTGCCGTTTGGCAATCGGCATAAGTCCGCTATCATAACGGGCGGCGCCCGAGAAATAAATCGAACGAAGAAAAAATCTATCGACGCTCGTGAAACTAAATTTTTTCACATCCGTATCTCCTCTCGTTCCCAAAAGATGGGAAAAACAACCCGAGGAGACTGAAACCATGCGTAAATTCGCCACCCTTTTGCTTGCCTCCACGCTCGGCCTTTCGGCGCTCGGCGCCGTCGCCTATGCCGCCAATCCGATGGTCGGCGGCGCGCCGATGTATGCCAAGAAGAACATCATCGAGAACGCCGTCAATTCGAAAGACCACACCACGCTGGTCGCCGCGGTCAAGGCCGCCGGCTTGGTCGACACGCTGCAGAGCGCCGGTCCCTTCACCGTCTTCGCGCCGACCAACGAGGCCTTCGCGGCCCTGCCGCCAGGCACGGTCGACACGCTGCTCAAGCCCGAGAACAAGGACAAGCTGACCAAGGTTCTCACCTGCCATGTGATCGCCGCCAAGGCACTGGCCGCCGACGTCGCCAAGATGGCCAAGGCCGATGGCGGCGCCCACCAGGTCAAGACGGTCGGTGGTTGCGAGCTGACGCTGAAGGCCAACGGCGGCAAGGTCACCGTGACCGACGAGAACGGCAATGTCGCCCACGTCACCATCGCCGATGTCCACCAGTCGAACGGCGTCATCCACGTCATCGACAAGGTTCTCCTGCCGAAGATGTAACAAAGCGGACCTGGCCGGCGAAGACATGGCTGAGCGCCGGCCGCGACATCCAAGATCCGCGCCGCCGGCAAGGGTGTGCTCCGCGCCCGTCCCGAAAGGGGGCGCGGAGCGGCAATTCAGGAAGGCGCCAAGCGGTTTCCGTCTGGAATTGCTCAACATGACGGATAGGGCGTCACCGGCTTTTGATTTCCGGGCGGCGCTCTATCTTGGCAAAATGCGTCAGGAGGAACGGCCATGAACCGTCGCGATTTTCTCTGGAGCGGGGCTGCCGCCACCGCTCTCATCGTCGGACCCGGGGCGATGCTGCGCGTCGGCGGACCGAAACCCGCTCTTGCCGCCGAGACCTTCGAGGTCACAAAGACCGATGCCGAGTGGCACGCCATCCTTTCGGACGAGGCCTTCGATGTGCTGCGCAAGGAGGGCACCGAATATCCCGGCACCAGCCCGCTGCTCAACGAGCATCGCAAGGGCATCTTCGCCTGCGCCGGCTGCGACCTGCCGGTCTATTCGTCGGAGACCAAATTCGATTCCGGCACCGGCTGGCCGAGCTTCTACCAGGAAATCGCCAACTCCATCGGCAAGACCGTGGACAATTCTCTCGGCATGACCCGCACCGAGGTCCACTGCCGCCGCTGCGGTGGCCATCTCGGCCATGTCTTCGACGATGGGCCGCCGCCCACCGGCCTGCGCCATTGTATCAACGGCGTGGCGCTGAGCTTCAAGCCGGCCGCCGCCTGAGCAAATCCAGTCCTGCCGAAAAGAATGACCCCGGAAATCGTCGCCGATTTCCGGGGTCACGCGTTGAGGAAGCCAGGCGGGGGTTCCGGCTCCTCAATGGCCTCCGCCGCCACCGCCGCCCTGCTGGGCCGGCTTGTTGATGAACAGCACGAAGAATCCGAGCGAGGCGAACAGCACCGTCAGCATCATGAACACGTCCATGAAGGACAAAAGCGCGGCCTGCTGCTGCACCATGCCGGACAGTTTCGAGATCGCGGCACTTGTGGCGTCGAGGCCGGCGGTCTGCTCGAAATTCTGCGTCATGTTCTGCAGCTTGGCCTGCGCCGCCTGACTGCCCCACTGCACATGCTCGGCGAGCCGCGCATAGTGGAAGGCGTTGCGGTCGATCAGCACCGTGTTGATGAGCGCGAGGCCGACGGCGCCGCCGAGGTTGCGGGTCAGGTTGAACAGGCCCGACGCATTCTTCAGCCGTTCCGGCGGCAAGGTGCCCAGCGCGATGTTGTTGATCGGCACCATGCACAGCATCATCGAGCAGCCGCGCAGGATCTGCGGGATCAACAGCTCATAGAAATCCCAGTCGGCGGTGAGATGCGTCATCCACCAGGTGCCGGTGGCGAAGCCGAGGAAGCCGATCATCATCATCAGCCTGAGATCGATCTTGTTCGACAGGATGCCGGCAACGGGCGCGGTGAAGAACATCGCCAGGCCGCTGACGAACAGCGCCTCGCCGATCATCATCGAATCGTAACCGCGGATACGGCCGAGGAACACTGGATAGAGATAGGTGAGCCCGTAAAGGCCGATGCCGACGACGAAGGAGAACAGCGAGCCGAAGGCGAAGTTGACGTTGCTGAAGGCCCTGAGGTCGACAATCGGCTCCTCGGCGGTGAAGACGCGCCAGAAGAAGATGATGCCGCCGATGGTCATGATGATGGCGCAGGCAAACACCGCCGGCTCCTGCAGCCAATCATGGTTCGGGCCTTCCTCCAGCACATATTCCATGCAGCCGAGGAAGGCGGCCATGCCGGCGAGGCCCCACCAGTCGAACTTGGAGAACAGTTTCAGGTTGGGCTTGTCGAAATCGATCAGCGCCCAGGCCGCCGTCGCCACCAGGATGCCGGGCACGACATTGATCAGGAACAGCCAGTGCCAGGACATGGCGTGGCTGATATAGCCGCCCACTGTCGGTCCGATCGTCGGCGCCAGCGTCGCCACCAGGCCGATCATCGGCGAGACGACGGCGCGCCTGGAGGGCGGGAAGATGGTGAAGGCTGCCGCGAACACGCTGGGGATCATGCCGCCGCCGATGAAGCCCTGGATGGCGCGGTAGACGATCATCTGGTCGATGTTGGTGGCGGTGGCGGCCAGCGCGCTGGCCGCGGTGAAGCCGGCGGCCGCGGTGGTGAACAGCACGCGCGTCGACAGCATGCGGCTGAGGAAGCCCGACAGCGGGATCATCACCACCTCGGCGATCAGGTAGGCGGTCTGCACCCACGGGATCTCGTCGGAGCTGGCGCTCAGGCCCGCCTGGATTTCCGACAGCGAGGCCGAGACGATCTGGATGTCGAGGATCGCCATGAACATGCCGAACACCATCGCAAGGAAGGCGACGACGCGGCGTACCGGCATATGGTCCGCGGGCAGGGCCGGCGCGGCAGCGGCTGGACGTCCCGGTGCTGATCCTGCGGTGATGGTTGCGGTTGCCATGTCATGGCCTCCCTGGGCAATTCTCGAGGACAGGCGCGTGGCGGTCCCGAATTGCGTCGAAACGGATAAAGCAGGCCGAGCGGCTCGGCGCTCGAATGGCCACCGAACCGCCCCCCGATCAGTTGGTCGTCGAGGCCGGCGCGGTGCGGCTGTCGACCGCGACGACGACGCTCAGGCCGGCGCGCAGCTTGCCGGTCTTCAAGACGTCGGCCGGCACGTCGATGCGCACGGGCACGCGCTGCACCACCTTGGTGAAGTTGCCGGTGGCGTTTTCCGGCGGCAGCAGCGAGAACACCGCGCCCGAAGCCGGCGCCAGCGAAGATACGGTGCCCTCGAAGGTCTGGCCGTCGATCGCGTCGACGGTGATGCGGACCTTCTCGCCGGGCACCATGCGGCCAAGCTGCGTCTCCTTGAAGTTGCCGACGATGTAGAGCTTGTCCATCGGCACGACGACGGCGAGCTTCTGGCCGGGGCTGACGAGGTCGCCCTGCTCGACCGAGCGGTTGCCGACGACGCCGTCATAGGGCGCCTTCAGCACGGTGAAGGACAGGTCGCGCTGGGCCTTGTCGCGTGTGAGTTGCAGCGAGGCGAGCGTCGAGGCCGACTCCGCGCGCTGCGCTTCCAGAACGCCGATATTGGCCTGCGCCGCGGCGATCTGGGCGTCGGCGCCGACAAGCGCCGCCTTGGCCTGGTCGAGCGCGGTCTGGGCGTCGTCGAGCTGGGCCTGCGTGCCGACATGGGTCTTGAGCAGCTGCGCCGCGCGCACCTGGGCGCGCGCCGCATTGTCGGCGGCGGCCTGGTCCGCCACCTTCTGCGCCTCGGCCTGCGACAGCGAGGCCTGGGCCGCCTTGGTCTGGGCGTCGATGCGGTCGAGCGTCTTGCTCAATGTGGCGATCTGCGCCTCGGCCTGGGCGACCGCGATCTTGTAGTCGCCATTGTCGATGACGAACAGCGGATCACCGGCCTTGACCTGCTGGTTCTCGCTCACCAGCACCTTGTCGATGTAACCGGATATTTTCGGCGATACGAACGACATATCGGCCTGGACATAGGCGTCGTCGGTGGCGATCATGAACCGGCCGTCGGTCCAATAGTCGTATCCGTACCAGGACCCGGCGCCTAGGAGGGCAAGGCCGATGATCGGCAGAAGGAAAGAGCGCACCGAACGCTTCTTCTTGGCCGGCGCGTCGGCCGCGGGAGGCGCAACCGGGGTGACGGGCTGGACAGGCGCTTCCGGGGCTTCGGTCGAGGGCTGGACCTTGGCGTTGGGAAACGTGCGGACTTCGGCTGTGGCGGGCGCGTTCGAGGACATGGCGATCTCTCTGGAATGTCAGTCAGACTGAACCGTTCGGTTCGAATTCGCCGTTGACATAGCGCGGAAAGAGGACCATATCAAGAGGAAATCGAACCGAGCGGTTCGAAATATTTTCTAAGGAATGATTTCCATGGTCGAAACGACAGCCGATAGCGATCTGCTCGACTTGCGCAAGGGCCGTCCGGCGGCCGGGCAGGATCCTGTAAAGCGGGCCCAGATCATCGAGGGCGCCCGCCGCGTCTTCATAGACAAGGGTTTTGAAGCCGCATCGATGAACGACATCACGCGCGAGGCAGGCGTCTCCAAGGGCACGATCTACGTCTATTTCGAGAACAAGGAAGAGCTGTTCGAGGCTCTCATCGAGGAAGAGCGCGGCACCATCTTCAAGAATATGTATGAGGTGCTCGACCACTTCGATGACCTGCGCAAGACGCTGGTGAAGTTTGGCACCGTGCTTTCCGTCAAGATCACCTCGGCCAAGGTCATCCAGGCCCAGCGCACGGTGGTCGGCGCATCCGACAGGATACCCGAACTCGGCGCGCGCTTCTACGAGCGCGGCCCGAAGCGCGGCCACGACAAGGTCGTGGCTTTCCTTATTGAAGCCGTCGAACGCGGCCTGCTCAAGATCGACGATGTCGACCTTGCCGCCTATCAGTTCACCGAGCTCTGTCTCGCCGGCCTGTTCCGCCAGTGCATCTTTTCCTACCGCACCAAGGCGCCGAGCCAGGCGGAGATCGAGCACATCGTGACCTCCGGTGTCGACGTCTTCCTCAAGGCCTACGCCACGGAAAAATTTTTCGCCGAGGAAAAGGCGTTGCAATCGGCCTGACTGCCCCGGGGCACGTGGATCCCAAAGCGTGCGAAGCAAGGCTGAAGGGCCTCGCCGCGTCTTTGAGGGCGCGCGCAACGGCGGCTGAACGCGACGTCGTCGAGATCGTCCACCGGTCCTCTCAAAATATCGATCGGCATCGTCCGGAAGGCAGTTTCGGAAGGACCTGTTAACCATCGCTTCCTATGTCTCGGGAGACGTTCAATCGGCGAGTCTCGAGAATGACATCCATGCGTTTTCCCCGTGCCAATCTTTCCGGCGCTTCCGCCTATGACGGCGAAGACGATCACGGCGCGGACGGGCGCCGTGGCGGGATCTCGCAGCCGCAGGCGCAACCGGGGCAGGTGGTCGCGTTGCGCGTTGCGCCGGCAGGCGAAGCGGACGCGGCTCGCGCCAAGTCTTCCGAATCGGCCGATGGCGGCGAGTTCAGCCGCCCGGCATGGCAGGACTATTTCTTCCTTGCGCCCAATGTGCGGTTCACCCGCACGCCGGACACCGATCTCTCCAGGCGCGCCCCGCAGGTGGAAGATGCCGCGCACGGCAAGGTATCCGAGCCCGTCCGGCCCGCGACGCCGGCCCCGGCGGCCATCAATCCAGTCCGCGCGATTCCCGCCATGTCCGCGGCCCGCGCCGCGGCGCCGGCACAGGCCAAACCCGTGCGCGCACCTTCTGCCGTCACGCCCGCCGCGGCGCCCTCCCAGGCTGCTGCCGCTCCGACGCCAAAACCGCGCCCAAGCGGACTGCGCTGGTCCTATCTTTCCGACCATGCCTTTTTCGAATTCGGCATGCCCTTCCTCGCCGAGCGCCTGGCGCGGGCGCGTTTGAACGAAGCCGGTCAGGCGCCGGCCGTCTCGGCGCAACCGCCGGTCAAGCCGATGCCGGCGCATCGTCCGGCGGCCCAGTCAAGCCAAGCCCATGCCCCCTTCATGAGCGAGGCGACGTCGTTTTACCGGGTCATCGAATGGCGCTCCAACGTGTCGAATGCTGGCTCTGCCTCGACGTCCACACCGGCCTTCGAGACCATCCAGCCGGCGCCTGCCGAGCCCGTGCCGGTTCTCGCCCCGTCGAGTGCAAGGACGGCCAGGCGGACGCCTTCGCTGCCCATGGCCGGCGAGGTTGTGCCGCTATCCGCGATGGCCGGCTACGAGCTTCCCGCCGAGGACCTTCTGCAGATGCCGCCGGAAGGCCAGGGCTTCTACATGTCGCAGGAGCGGATGGAGCAGAACGCCGACCTGCTTGAAAGCGTGCTGGAGGATTTCGGCGTCAAGGGTGAGATCATCCATGTCCGCCCCGGCCCGGTCGTCACGCTCTACGAGTTCGAGCCGGCGCCGGGCGTGAAATCCAGCCGTGTCATCGGATTGGCCGACGACATCGCCCGCTCGATGTCGGCCATCTCGGCCCGTGTCGCCGTGGTGCCGGGCCGCAATGTCATCGGCATCGAGCTGCCCAACGAGACGCGCGAGACGGTCTATTTCCGCGAGCTGATCGGATCGGCCGGTTTCCGCAACACCTCCTGCAAGCTGGCGCTCGGCCTCGGCAAGACGATCGGCGGCGAACCGGTCATCGCCGAGCTTGCCAAGATGCCGCATCTGCTGGTGGCGGGCACCACCGGCTCCGGCAAGTCGGTCGCCATCAACACCATGATCCTGTCGCTGCTCTACAGGCTGACGCCGCAGGAATGCCGCCTCATCATGGTCGACCCCAAGATGCTGGAGCTCTCGGTCTATGACGGCATCCCGCATCTGCTTACGCCGGTCGTTACCGATCCCAAGAAGGCCGTCACAGCGCTCAAATGGGCGGTGCGCGAGATGGAGGACCGCTACCGCAAGATGGCGCGCCTCGGCGTGCGCAACATCGACGGCTACAACCAGCGCGCCGCAAGCGCTCGCGACAAGGGCGAGATCGTGACCATGCAGGTGCAGGCAGGCTTCGAGAAAGGCACCGGCGTGCCGCTGTTCGAGGAGCGCGCGATCGACCTCGCGCCCATGCCCTACATCGTCATCATCGTCGATGAGATGGCCGACCTGATGATGGTCGCCGGCAAGGAGATCGAAGGCGCCATCCAGCGGCTGGCACAGATGGCGCGCGCCGCTGGCATCCATTTGATCATGGCCACGCAGCGCCCGTCCGTCGACGTCATCACCGGCACGATCAAGGCCAATTTCCCGACCCGCATCTCCTTCCAGGTGACGTCGAAGATCGACAGCCGCACCATCCTCGGCGAGCAGGGCGCCGAGCAGCTCCTCGGCCAGGGTGACATGCTGCACATGGCCGGCGGCGGCCGCATTTCGCGCGTGCATGGCCCCTTCGTCTCCGACCTGGAGGTCGAGCAGGTCGTGGCGCATCTCAAGGCTCAGGGACGTCCCGAATATCTCGACACCGTCACCGCCGACGAGGAGGAAGCCGAGGAAGCCGCCGACGCCGGTCCGGTCTTCGACAAAAGCGCGATCGCCGAGGAGGATGGCGACGCGCTCTATGAGGAAGCGGTCAAGGTGGTCAAGCGCGACAAGAAATGCTCGACCTCCTACATCCAGCGCCGCCTCGGTGTCGGCTACAACCGCGCCGCCTCGCTGGTCGAGCGCATGGAGAAGGAAGGCCTGGTCGGCGCCCCCAACCATGTCGGCAAGCGCGAAATCCTCACCGGCCGGCGCGACCGTGAGCCGGAGCGCGACGAGATGGATTGACGGCTGGCGGCGTCAGAGCAATTCCAGGAAAAGTGTGCAGCGTTTAGGCTCGGCGACTTCGCCGTAGCCCTCCGTCCGGAATCGCGTCAAAACAAAGGCGGTGTCAGCCGCCGTTCGCCACCAGGGCGATGGCCGCGCGCAGCTCGTCCAGCCCGGCGGCTTTTTCCGACGAGGTGGCCAGCACTACCGGGAACGCCGCCGGCCGCTTCTTGATCTTGGCCAGCGTCTCCTCGATCAACCTCGGCACGCCGGCGGCCTTGATCTTGTCTGTCTTGGTCAGCACCACCTGATAGGATACCGCCGCCTTGTCGAGCAGGGTCAGCACTTCCTCGTCCTTGGCCTTGATGCCGTGGCGCGCGTCGATCAGCACATAGACGCGCTTCAGCGTCACGCGGCCCTGCAGATACTCGTAGATGAGTTTCGTCCACTCATCGACCTTGTCCTTCGGCGCGCTGGCATAGCCGTAGCCCGGCATGTCGACCAGCGCCATCGGCGGCAGGTCGGCGCCCTCGCCGGAAAAGCCGTCGGGCACGAAATAGTTGAGCTCCTGCGTGCGCCCCGGTGTGTTCGACGTCCGCGCCAGGCCCTTGTGCCCGACCAGCGCGTTGATCAGCGACGACTTGCCGACATTGGAGCGTCCGGCGAAAGCGATCTCCGCCGGTCCTTCCGGCGGCAGGAACTTCATCGACGGCACGCCGCGGATGAAGATCCAACCGCGGGTGAACAGCTCCGGGCTTATCGCCGTCTCATTCGTGCTCTTGTCGTTTGTCATTTTTTCGGGCGCGTTCAAACCGCCGCCTCCAGCCTGGAAATATCGGCGCCGCGGATGGCATCGAGGTTGCGGCTGATCTTGTCGGCCGGCCAGTCCCACCATGCTGCCGTCAAAAGCCGCCGCACCGTGAATTCATCGAAGCGCATCTTCACCACCTTGGCCGCATTGCCGGCGACGATCGCATAAGGCGGCACGTCGTGCGTGACAACCGATTTCGCGGCGACGATGGCGCCGTGGCCGATCTTGACGCCCGGCATGACCACCGCGTCCATGCCGATCCAAACGTCATTGCCGATGACGGTGTCGCCGCGGATCTCGTTCGACCACGTCCGCGGGTCGAAACCCTCCTCCCAGCCATGGCCGAAGATGTTGAACGGATAGGTCGAGAAGCCGGACATGGCGTGGTTGGCTCCGTTCATGATGAAGCGCGCACCCTCGGCGATGGCGCAGAACTTGCCGATCACAAGCCGGTCGCCGATGAAGTCGTAGTGATGCAGCACGCATTTCTCGGCGAATTTGTCGGGACCTTCGGGGTCGTCGTAATAGGTGAAGTCGCCGATCTCGATATTCGGCGCGCTCACCAGCCCCTTCAGGAAGCCGACGCGCGGATGCATCGCAATCGGATGCTTGATGTTGGGGTTGGGTCCGGTCATCGCGGTCCTTTGCAGGCGTGTTTGGGCGCGGTCGACGGCACCCGCGCGCGATCAAACTAACGTGATCCGTTCCGCAGTGCCAACCGTTCAATGGTTGCCGCGGCAGATCACGATCGGGTTGGAAAGAGCGCTGTCGAAACCGCTGCCCTGATAGACCTGGACGTTCGAGGCTCCGGGCGGCAGCGAGAAGCTGCCTTCGACGATTTTCTGCTCGCCGGTCGTCGTGTGCAGCGTCCAGCTGAAGGTGCAGAATTGCGGCGGCGCCTTGGGTTGCACGTGGCTGCAATTGAGCTGCGCGCCACCCAGCATCGCCGCTCCGCCGCAGCTCACAGCGTCCTTCGCGGCGGCTGGAAAAGCATATCCCGCCACCAGCGCCAGCATGATGATCTTGAGCCGGTTCATCGTCTTGTCCTTGCCGCAAACCGGGCCGGTCCGGCCGGGTTCTGGCCTATGCGATATTTTTACCAAGCGCCTTAGTCGGTCTTGCGCTCCGCGTCCAGCAGGATTATGTGCATGATGATAATAAGCATGCTCACGAAAGTTTGTCCGCAGACTCCGAAGCCCTCCCATGTCCACCTCGCCCAACATCAGCTTCGTGCTGCACGATGTCGCGCGCCTGCTCAGGAAGCGGTTCGAGCAGCGGTCGCGCGCCTTTGGCCTGACCCGCGCGCAGTGGCAGGTGCTCGCCTATCTTTCGCGGCATGAAGGCATCCACCAGAACAAGCTGGCCGACCTCATCGAGATCATGCCGATCACGCTGGCAAGGCTGCTCGACAAGATGCAGGCGAGCGGCTTCATCGAGCGTCGGCCCGATCCGGCCGACCGCCGGGCGTGGCTTCTCTATCTGACCCCGAAGGCCCATCCGCTCATCGAAGTGATGCGCAGCAACGGCCGGAACACGCGCGAGGAGGCCTTCACCGGCCTGTCCTCGGACGCGCAGCGGCAACTGCTGCAAACCCTTTGCCTGATCAAATCCAATCTGCTCGAGGCCTGCGCCCAGCCGGCCGTCGACCGGGAGAAAGTCCATGTCTGAAGGAACCTCACCCAGAAAGCCCGACGAGGAAAATGTCGGCGAAAGAGTAAGCGACCAGGTCATCAGCCTGGACAGCCAGCGTGAACAGAGGCGCGCCAACCCGCCTGTCGTCGACGACGAGCTGGAAGCGCCCGTGGCGCCGGAGCCGGTAGCCGAGGCCCCCTCGGCCCAACCGAAGCCGGCAGCCGTCACGGTGGCTCCGCCCGCTCCCGTAAAGCCGCGCCGCAGCCTGACGCGGCCGATCCTGTTTGCGCTGCTGCCCGTCGCGCTGGTGGCCGGCGGCTACTATTACATCATCGGCGGCCAGATCATGACCACCGACAACGCCTATATCCAGGCGCAATCGCTCGGCGTCTCGACCGACGTCTCCGGCACCGTGCAGGAGATCGACGTGCACGACAACCAGGCGGTGAAGAAGGGCGATGTGCTGTTCCGGCTGCGGCCCGCCTCCTTCGAAACCGCGCTGGCGGGCGCCAAGGCGCAGCTCGGCACCGTGCGCAACCAGGTGCTGACGCTGCAGGCAAGTTACCAGCAGTCGCTCGCTTCGATCGACCAGGCGCAAGCGGACATCCCCTATTACGAGTCGGCCTTCCAGCGTCAGCAGGACCTGCTCAAGACCTCGACCGCCTCCAAGGCGACCTTCGACAGCGCCCAGCACGATCTCGTTGCGGCCCGCCAGAAAGTGACCGTCGCCAAGGCGCAGGCGCAGGCGATGCTTGCCCAGCTCGGCGGCGACGCCGGCCAGCCGGTCGAGCAGAACCCGTTCTACCTGCAGGCCCAGTCGGCGGTGGACGACGCGCAGCGCAACCTCAACGATGCCGTCGTCAAGGCGCCGTTCGACGGCATCGTCACCAATGTCGACGCGCTGCAGGTCGGCAAGTACCTGCCGGCCTCGCAGCCGGCCTTCAGCCTGGTGTCGTCGACCGACATCTGGATCGCGGCCGAGCCCAAGGAAACCGAGCTCACCTATGTGCGTCCCGGCCAGACGGCGACGATCAGCATCGACGGCTATCCGGGCGAGGTCTGGCACGGCACCGTCGGCTCGATCAGCCCCGCTTCCTCGTCCAGCTTCTCGCTGCTGCCGGCGCAGAACACCAGCGGTAACTGGGTCAAGGTCGTGCAGCGCATCCCGATGCGGGTGACGATCGACGATCCGGACGGCAAGCCGCCGCTGCGCGGCGGCATGAGCGCCGTCGTCAGCATCGACACCGGTCACGCCCGCGGCCTGCCGGATTTCATCACCAACCTCTTCAAGCAATCCGGGTCAAAGTCATGACAACGGCTTCCGCGACAGGCGCGCCCGTGGTCGCCAATCGCGGCGCCATCACCGCTTGCGTGATTCTGGCGGTCATCATGCAGGCGCTGGACACCACCATCGCCAACGTCGCGCTGCCTTATATCCAGGGCAGCGTCTCGGCGAGCGCCGACCAGATCAACTGGGTGCTCACTTCCTACATCGTCGCCGCCGCGGTGATGACGCCGCCGTCGGGCTATCTCGCCAACCGCTTCGGCCGCAAGCGCATCCTTTTGGTGGCGATCACCGGCTTCGTGGTCGCCTCTGTGCTGTGCGGTTTCGCCCAGTCGCTGCCGCAGATCGTCGGCTTCCGCCTGCTGCAGGGCCTGTTCGGTGCGGCGCTCGTGCCGCTGTCGCAGTCGATCCTGCTCGACATCTACAGCGTCGAGGAGCGCGGCTCGGCCATGGCGCTGTTCGGCGTCTCGGTCATGGTCGGTCCGGTGCTTGGCCCGGTCATCGGCGGCTGGCTGACGGAGAACGTCTCCTGGCGCTGGGTCTTCTACATCAACGTGCCGATCGGCGCGTTGGCCTTCGCCGGCGTCTCGATGTTCGTCCAGGAAACCAAGCTCGACGTCAAGGCCAGGCTCGACTGGCTGGGCTTCGGCATGCTCTCGATCGCCATCGCCTCGCTGCAGATGTTCCTCGACCGCGGCGAGCAGCTCAACTGGTTCTCTTCGGCCGAGATCATCGTCGAGGCCCTGGTCTGCGCCTCGGCCTTCTACATCTTCATCGTCCATACTTTCACCGCGCGCGACACTTTCGTGAACCCGCGGCTGTTCCTCGACCGCAACTTTGCCGTCGGCATGGTGTTCATCTTCATCATCGGCATCACCTATCTCGCCTCGCTGGCGCTGATGACGCCTTACCTGCAGACGCTGATGGGCTATCCGGTGGTGACGGCCGGCATCGTCATGGGGCCGCGCGGCCTCGGCACAATGGCCTGCATGTTCATCGTCGGCAGGCTGGTCGGTAAGGTCGACACACGCTGGCTGCTGTTCATCGGCCTCGCGATCACCGCCTGGGCGATGTACGACATGACCGGATGGACGCCGGACGTCTCGCAATGGACGATCATCAGCACCGGCTTCATCCAGGGCGCCGGCCTGGGCTTCCTGTTCGTGCCGCTCACCACCATCACTTTCGCCACGCTGGCGCCGGAGCGGCGCTCTGAGGGCACCGGCCTCTACAATCTGTCGCGCAACATCGGCTCCAGCGTCGGCATCTCGGTGGTCACCGCGCTTTTGACGCAGAACCAGCAGATCAACCACGCCAACATCGCCACCTATGTGACGCCGTACAATCCCGCCTTCAGCGATCCGGCGATCTCGCAGGCGTTGAACCCCTACACCGCCGCCGGCCGCGCCGCGCTCGACGGCCTGGTGACGCTGCAGGCGACGATCATCTCCTATGTCGACGACTTCAAGCTGATGATGATCCTGTCCTTGGCCGCCATCCCGCTGGTGCTTCTGCTGCGCAAGCCGGGCACGCCGGCCAAGGTCGACCACAGCGCTGTCATGGAGTGAGGCGTCCGCCCAGCTCGGCCATCCGGCCCCCGCGACGTCGTCATACTCGGGCTTGACCCGAGGATCCATTCCGTGACCTTGCCGCAGAGTGTGACGGTGCAGAATTCTGTAACCGTTGCAACGCCTTAGCGTAACGACATGGATTCCAGGGTCTGCGCGCGTCGCTTCGCTCCTTGCTCCGCCCTGGAATGACGACCGGGAAGAGGGCCACGGCCAATCGCGAAGGTTGGCGCGGGCGCTACTGGTGCCGACGTTGGAGATTGGCCGAAACCCCCGTGACGTCGTCATCCTCGGGCTTGACCCGAGGATCCATTCCGTGACCTTGGCCGCAGAGTGTGACGGTGCGGAATTCTGTAACCGTTGCAACGCCTTAGCGTAACGGCATGGATTCCAGGGTCTGCGCGCTTCGCTTCGCTCCTTGCTCCACCCTGGAATGACGACCGGGAAGAGGGACACGGCCAATCGCGAAGGTTGGCGCTGTCCCGTCGGCATCTCCAACAAAAAACCCCGGCCAAGCCGGGGTTTTGATCTGTAACCCGTGGCGCCTTCTATTCCGCCGGCGATGGTTTCTTGCGGAACAGCGCCGCCAGATTGTCCCACAATTCGATCTTGGCGCCCTGGCGCTTCATGATGACGCCCTGCTGCAGGATCGACAGCGTGTTGTTCCAGGCCCAGTAGATGACGAGGCCGGCCGGGAACGAACCCATCATGAAGGTGAAGATCACCGGCATCCAGGTGAAGATCGCCGCCTGCGTCGGATCCGGCGGCGCCGGGTTCATGCGCATCTGCAGGAACATGGTGATGCCCATGACCACGGCCCAGGCGCCCATATGCGGGAGGAAGGCGGGCGCCGCGAAGGGCAGCAGGCCGAACAGGTTGAAGATCGACGTCGGATCGGGCGCCGCAAGGTCGTGGATCCAGCCGAAGAACGGCGCGTGCCGCATCTCGATGGTGATGTAGAGCACCTTGTAGAGCGAGAAGAAGACCGGGATCTGCAGCGCCACCGGCCAGCAGCCGGCGAGCGGATTGATCTTCTCGGTCTTGTAGAGCTCCATCATCGCCTGCTGCTGCTTCATCTTGTCATCCGCGTATTTCTCGCGGATCTCGACCATCTTCGGCTGCACCTTCTTCATGTTCGCCATCGAGGCGTAGGACTTGTTCGCCAGCGGGAAGAAGATGGCCTTGACGACGACGGTGGTGGCGAGGATCGCCAGCCCGAAATTGCCGAAGAATTTGTAGAGCGTGTCGATCAGCCAGAACATCGGCTTGGTGATGAAATAGAACCAGCCCCAGTCGATCAACAAGTTGAACTGGCGAATGTGACGGTCAGCCTCATAAGCGTTGATCTTGGCGACTTCCTTGGCGCCGGCGAAAATCTCCGTCTCGACAGTCGCGGTCTGGCCGGCATCGACATTGATCGCATCGGTGAGGAAGTCGGATTGATAGCGGTGGCGCCCGTCCTCGAAGTAGCCATAGCGCGGCTGGAAGGGCTGCTTTTCGGTGGGTACCAGGGTGACGGCCCAGTATTTGTCGGTGATGCCGAGCCAGCCGTCTGTCGACTTGCCCGGCTTCACTTCCTTGTCCTTTTCGATGGCCGTGTATTTGTATTCCGTCAGCCCTTCGGAGCCGGTGACGCCGATCAGGCCTTCATGCAGCACATAGGTGCTGGCGACTGCCGGCTTGTCGTAGCGCGTGACGCGGCCGTAGTTGAACAGGCTGACGGCTGCGCTTCCCGAATTCTGCACCGTGTCGGAAACGGTGAACATGTAGTCGTTGTCGACCGAGATGGTGCGCTTGAAGGTCAGGCCCTTGTCGTTGGTGTAGGTGAGCGTCACCGGCGTCGACGGGGTCAGCGTCGGATTGCCTTCGACGCTCCACACCGTGTCCGAACTCGGCACCGCGCCGGTCTTGTCGCTGCCGACGAAACCGATCTCGGCGAAATAGCCGGTAGGCAGCGCCTGCGGGTTGAGAAGCTGGATCTCGGGCGAGTTCTTGTCGACCGTCTCGGTATAGTGCTTGAGCCTAAGGTCGTCGAGGCGTGCGCCGGTCAGGTTGATCGAACCCTCGAGGCTGGGCGTGTCGATCTTGACGCGCTTGGTCGCGGCAACAGCCTGGTCGCGGCTGGCTGCCGTCACCGTATCGCCGCCGGGCGCGTTGGGGATCGCGCCAGCGGTGGGAGCCGGTGTTCCGGCCGCGCCGGAGTTGGCGCCGCCGCCCGCTTCTTTCTTCTGCGCCTCGACACGCTGCTGCTCGATGCGGGCTTGCTCGCGCTGCTGCTCCATCTTCGGGTTCATGTAGAACACCTGCCAGAGGGTCAGGATCAGCACCGACAGCGCGATGGTGATGAAGAAATTACGATTGTTTTCCATCGAAAGCCCTTGGCCTATCGTGTTCCGCGCAGCCGGCGGGAAAGCTCGGCCTTCAACTGGCCGAACGGGGTGGCAAGCACGTCTTCACGCCCGACGATGACATAATCATTGCCGGGCGCCATGTCATCGGCGGCATGGACGCGCACGGCTTCCCTCAGCCGCCGCCGGACGCGGTTGCGCACCACGGCGTTGCCGACCTTCTTGGTGACGGTGTAGCCGACGCGCGGCGCAAGGTCATCGCCGCGGTCGAGAACTTCAACGAGAAAAAGCCGCCCGCGGCGTTTCTCGCCGCCGCGCACAGCCAGGAATTCCGCGCGTTTCAGAAGCCGCCCGGGGGTCCCCTTTGGCTTGCCGGTTGCGGGCAACGATCTCGTCTTTCGTTCAGGCGCTGAGCCGCTTGCGGCCGCGATTGCGGCGGGCAGCAACGACGCCACGGCCACCCTTGGTGGCCATGCGGGCACGGAAACCATGCCGGCGCTTACGGACGAGCTTGGACGGTTGGTAGGTACGCTTCATTTGTTTTAATACCGCGGGGTGCGGCCCTTCTTGATTCTGTCACTCTGTAACAGGAGCTTTGCCGGGCCGGCTTAGGCGCGATCGAAACCGCGCCGGGACGAATGGCCCGAGCGTGAGCGGGCTTATAGGAAGAAGGTTTTGGGAAGTCAATCCGGGGTGCCCCCGAGAGCATTTTTGCTGGACCAAGGTTGAAATTGGCAAAAAAGCCGCAAATCGCATAAACTTGGCCGATCAAGCCTTTGTGAATGCGCGTCGATGACGAGTGAAACTCTGCCCACGAACGAGAAGGCAAGGCCGGCGGCGAATTCGACGCGCCGGGTGCCGCTGTCGCGCGGCCTGTCGACCAAGCTCCTCTTCCTCACCATCGCCTTCGTGCTTTTGGCTGAAATCCTGATCTTCCTGCCCTGGATCGCCAGCTACCGGGTCAATTGGCTGAAGGAGCGGTTGAGCACCGCCGCCGCCGTGTCGATCGTGCTCTTGCAGGGCGAGCCCAACGCGCTGTCGCATAACGCCCAGAACGACGTGCTGATGGCGATCGGCGCCAAGGCGATCGCCGTGCGCGACGGTGGCGTCTCGCGGCTGCTCGTCGTTTCCGACATGCCGCCCCAGGTCGACGAGCATATCGACATCGCCGATGTCGGCCTGGTCAACGGCATGACCGGCGCGCTCGACACGCTGTTCTTCGGCGGCAAGCGCATGCTGCGGGTCTTCGGCCCCGTCGGCGACAGCGATAAGGAATTCGAGCTGATCATGCCGGACTACAGGCTGCGCGACGCCATGCTTCGATATTCGCGCAACGTCGCCGTCGTCTCGCTGCTGATTTCGCTGTTCACCGCCATGCTGGTCTATGCGGCGATCGACCTGATCATGATCGGGCCGATCCGCACCATGACACGCTCGATCCTGGCCTTCTCCGAGGCGCCCGACGATCCCGGCCGCGTCATCCGCCCCGCCGACCGCGCCGACGAGATCGGCGTGGCCGAGCGCGAGCTGTCGCAGATGCAGGACCGGCTGCAGAAGATGCTGTCGGAGCAGAAGCATCTCGCCGATCTCGGCCTGGCCGTCTCCAAGATCAACCACGACATGCGCAACATCCTGGCATCGGCGCAACTGATGTCGGACCGCCTGCGCCTGGTGAAGGACCCGACCGTGCAGGCCTTCGCGCCGAAGCTTCTGCGCGCGCTCGACCGCGCCGTCTCCTATTCCGAAGGCGTGCTTCACTACGGCCGCACGCAGGAACCGGCGCCGTCGCGCCGGCGGCTCAGGCTGCGCCAGCTGGTCGACGACGTGCACGGCCTGCTCGACATCGAAGAGGGCATCGAATTCATCAACGGCGTCGAGCTCGCCTTCGAGGTCGACGCCGATTCCGACCATCTCTTCCGCGTGCTCACCAATCTCTGCCGCAACTCCATTCAGGCGATGGCCGCCGACACCGAAAGCGCGGTGGTGCGCCGGCTGGCGGTCGCGGCCGAGCGCCATGGCAGCGTCAGTCGCATCACCGTCACCGACACCGGCCCCGGCCTGCCGCCCAAGGCGCGCGAGAACCTGTTCGCCGCCTTCCGCGGCTCGGCTCGCAGCGGCGGCACCGGCCTCGGCCTGGCGATCGCGCACGAGCTGACTCGCGCCCATGGCGGCACCGTCGAGCTCGTCGAATCGATCGGCGGCCGCACCGTCTTCGCCGTCACCATCCCCGACCAGCCTGTCCGGCTCGACCAGGCGCGCAACGGCCTGCGCCGTCCGGCTTGAGGTTGCCACCTCCGGCTGAGCCGCCTGTCGGGGGCGGTGCGCCTCGATCAAAGCCGGCAAAACCGCCTGCGACAAAACTTTTGCCGGATCGACTTGCTTTTCGCGAATTCAGTCGTTAGGGAACACTCCACATCGCGGCCGGCCGTCTCGACCGGATCGCGGGGCCTGTGTCATGCACGGCCTGTTGCGCGCCCGTAGCTCAGCTGGATAGAGCACCAGACTACGAATCTGGGGGTCAGGAGTTCGAATCTCTTCGGGCGCGCCAAACTACGCTCCGGCCGTTAGGCAGAAATCTCGGTCGCGAAGTCGCGATAGGAGTGCAACTGGCAGCCCGGACCTTGACCAAGCGCTCGCGGCCCAGGACATCCGACCAGATCACGGCCGCGTGGCGCCTGCTAAGCGCTCGGGTATAGGCATTCCTCGATTATCTGAAACGGGCCTTTCCCAAGGGGACGCCTGATGAGTTGGCGGCCTATATCGGCGAATGAACAGGCGATCGACGCGCCGTCGAAGGCGCTCACGCGCTTCGAAAAACCAATTGCGAAATAAAATCGGCCAACTTAGCTTATAACCGATTGCATAACGCAATCAGATTGCGTGAATGCCATTTGAGGAACAGGCAATGGCCAAGCTCGTGTTCGGAATGAACCAGTCGCTGGACGGCTACGTCGATCACATGGAGTTCGCGCCAAGTCCCACGCTCTTTCGCCATTTCATCGAGGAGGCGCGCGGACAGGCCGGCAGCATCTACGGTCGCCGCATGTATGAGATCATGCGTTACTGGGACGACGATCATCCCGAATGGGATGCGGACCAACGGGCCTTCGCGACGGCATGGCGGAACCAGCCGAAATGGGTCGTCTCGCGCTCGCAGAAGTCTGTCGGTCCCAATGCCAGGCTTGTCGAGGACGATCTTGAGGGCGCGATCCGAAAGCTGAAGGCCGAGCGCGACGGGGAAATCGAAGTCGCTGGTCCGGATCTGGCGCGAAGCCTGACCGAGCTTGGCTTGATCGACGAGTATCGCATCTACCTGCACCCCGTCGTGCTTGGTCACGGCAAGCCATATTTCGCCGGAGCCCGGCCGCGGCTCCGCCTCATGGCTCATGATCGGATCGCCGAGGATGTGATCAGGCTGACCTACGGTCCTGCCTGATCTCGGGATCGAGACAGAAAACCCTTGCACCGCGCTCATCGTCGGCTGGGTAGCCTCTTCCATCAACCAGTGGCCGGAATCGGGGATGACGACTTCGGTCACATTGGTGGCGGCGTTGCGCATGACGGCCGCCGCCAACTCCGAGAAGCAGCGGCTCCAACGTCAGACCGGCTTCGCCAGCCGGCACTGCGATCTCGACGCAGGTTCCGGCTTCCTGACCGAACTCACGGTGAAAAGACAGCACGGCAGCGTGGTGTAGGTCGCCATCGCGATTGAGCCATAAGCCATTGTTGAGGCACTTCGTCGGCTCGCTCTCGCCGATATCGACCCGAGGGCGGAACTGTATGCGAGGACTACATTGCGCTGTAGTAGGGTCTCGTGCGGTGGTCTTCTTTCGAAAATGCCTAATTGGAAGATGCGCCATGAACGAGTTAGCGGAGCGGACAGAGCGTCCACAGGCCCGTCATGCCCGCTCGCCGGGAACCGGGAGAATATCAGCCTCGGCGGCGCAATAAGGCACGTGGCGGAAATCGCGGATGCGGACGACTTCATCGCCGCGCCAGTCGATCAGCACGAAGCCGCGCACCGTATCGCCGGCTCGCGGGTTACGGATCAGAATTGCCGGCCGGGCCTCGACAAAGCCGAGCGACAGCGCCCAGTCGCTCATGCGGTCGTAATTGCCGAAATAGGTCGAGGCTTCCTTCTTGCCGCGCAAGCGCGCGCGGTTGACGACGTCGACCTGGATGTCCTCGGCGATCATCATCCTCACCCCGTCGAAATCGCGCGCGTTGAACAGGTCGACATAGCGGCGCAGCCGCCGCTTCTCCTCCGGGTCGAGCTTCGGCATGGTCATGTCGTCCGGCAACGCCGCCATCGCCTTCAACTCCGCCCGGCCGCGATGCAGCGCCGCCTTGACGGCGGCAAGCGTCGCGCCCGTCACCTCGCAGGTCTCGTGCAGGCTGAGGCCGAGCACGTCGACCAGGATCACGGCGCTGCGCTGCGCCGGCGTCAGCCGCATGAAGCTGCGCAGGCTCATGGCAGTCGCGAGCCTCGTCTCGGCGCTGGCGGAGAGGTCCGCTATCGCGGTCATGTCGGCCTCGCTCATTCGCGAACGCTCCCGCTGGCGGCGGCGCAGATGATCCTGTGCCGCATTGTGGACGATGCGGAACAGCCATTGCTCGGGGCGTTCGACGCGCGCGCCGCCATCATGCGCGGCAAGCGCCTTCACCACCGCCTCCTGCACGATGTCCTCGCCCTCGATCGCCGAGCCGGCCATGCGGGCGGCGTAGCGATGCAGCTTCGGCCGCAGGCCGACGAGCATGGCTTCAAGTTCCGCGCGGCCGAACCCTGCTGAGCTCATCGTCCTCTTTCTCGCCTCGCCGATTACATGCCGTCCCCTGGTCAGGCGGGCACGGCTTCATCGGCCCCGGCCAGCATACGATAGTTGCCGACGATCTTCGCCGGCGACCTCGCCAGCGG
This sequence comes from Mesorhizobium sp. B2-4-6, assembly GCF_006442775.1. NCBI lineage: Bacteria > Pseudomonadati > Pseudomonadota > Alphaproteobacteria > Hyphomicrobiales > Phyllobacteriaceae > Mesorhizobium > Mesorhizobium sp. B2-4-6. The sequence continues at coordinate 112,794 of NZ_VFVI01000008.1, read as the reverse complement.
CGTCGAACGCCGCCCGGCATGATCGGCGCCGAAGGCCTTGAACGTGTCCAGCTCGGTCAGCGCCGAACTGTCCTTGTCGTAGCCGACGAGGTGGACGAACTCGCCATTCTCCAGTTCGAGCACCAGATAGCGCACCGATTGCGGCTGCGTTTCATCCAGCGCCTCGAACACCTTTGCCACCAGCGCCCGGTTCTCGGCGATGCTGGCGTCTTTCACGCCGTAGCGGATGAGATTGTAGGTCATGGTCGTCTCCTGTTTGCGGATCTGCGTGAGGAAGACGTTCCATGGGGTCGAAAGGATTCCCGGGTGGGTTACTATCTTTCGATTCGTCTCCTGCGGTCAGCCGGTTCCGCCGACCATGGAGACGATCGTGTCGTCGCCGGCCGATTGCGGTCGCATCCGGCCGCTGGCCAGCTCGATCGACAGTTTGCACAAGGCCGAGTTGACCGGCGTCGCCATGCCGTTGAGCCGCCCCAGAAGGACGATCTCGCCATTGAGGAAGTCCGTTTCGAGCGAACCGGTCCCGCGCACGATGCTTTGCAGCGTCGAGGAGCCGACACGCGTTCGGCCGGGGATGGCGGTTATGCTCAATTCCTCGCGCGCCATGGCGTCGGTCTTGTCCCAGTCGATTCCGGCGGCGGTGAGCACCGCCTCGGCTTCGGCGCGCGCCTTGGCATACCATTTCCGCTGCAGCTCGGTCTCGGCCAGCGCCGCCTCGATGATGTTGCGAAGGTTGGCGAGCAGCTTGCGGTACTTGCTGCTCATCACATTGTCCCTGGGGTCGACGACGAAACCGGAGGCGCTCAGAACCCTGCACAGTTTCTCGACTGTGCCGTCGGTTCCGGAAGGATAGCGGCCGATATCGAAGGCGCCGATCCTGGGCGCGAAGTAGGCCGCGACCTGGCCGGGCGTGTCGTAATCGGCCGGCAGCATGACTGTTGCGCCATAGACATTGGCGAAGAAACGCAACGCCAGCGGCTCGTTGGCAACGCCGTTCTGGAAACAGAACACGGGTTGCGCCGTTACGCCGGCGGCGTTGAGCCGCTGCAGCGCGCCGAGCGTGTCGGGGGTCTTCATCGTCAGGAAGACGACATCGTCCGGCCTGAAGGAAATCTCCGTCGGATCGGCATGGACAGGAAAGCGCGCGGTCCTGGTGCCTTGCGGGGTGGAAAGCGACAGCCCCGAAGCGCGGATGGCGTCGAGCTGCCTGCCGCGGGCGATGCCGAGGACCGCATGCCCCGAAAAGCTCAGCTGGGCCGCGATGGCGCCGCCGACCGCGCCGATGCCATAGACGATGATGCGCATGCTGTTCCCGTTGTGGTTGGAGTTGGGCCTTCGGTTGACAACGATTGAGCGAAAAAGCCTACAGCGTCGTCGCTGGACCGGCGATCACCCGCGCCTCCGTTCACGCAATCGTGGCTGCCGTCGCCCGCCCCGCGCTGCGCCCCGAAAAAATGCAGCCGCCGAGGAAGGTGCCTTCCAGCGCCGCGTAGCCGTGCACGCCGCCGCCGCCGAAGCCGGCCACTTCGCCCACCGCATAGAGACCCGGCACCGGCTCGCCGGCCGCATCAAGAACGCGGCTGTCGAGATCGGTCTGCAGCCCGCCCAGCGTCTTGCGGGTCAGGATGTTGAGGCGCACGGCAATCAGTGGGCCGTTCGCCGGATCGAGCATCTTGTGCGGCCTGACGGTGCGGATCAGCTTGTCGCCCAGATAGGCGCGCGCGCCGCGCAGCGCGGTGATCTGGGCATCCTTGGAGAATGGATTGTCGAGTTGCATGTCGCGGGCGCGGATCTCGCGCTCGACCTGGGCGACCTCCAGCAGCGGCGCGCCGCCGGCCAGCGCGTTCATGCGCGCCACCAGCTTTGCAAGGTCAGCCTCGACGATGAAGTCCTCGCCCTTTTCCATGAACGCCTTCACCGGGCCGGGAATGCCGCTTGTTGCGCGCCCCAGCACCTGCCGCCAGCTTTTCCCCGTGAGGTCGGGGTTTTGTTCGGAACCCGACAGCGCGAACTCTTTCTGGATGATTTTTTTGGTCAGGATGAACCAGGAATAGTCGAAGCCGGTGCCCATGATGTGGCTGAGCGTGGCCAGAGTGTCGAAGCCCGGATAGAGCGGCACCGGCAGGCGCTTGCCGCGCGCGTCGAGCCAGATCGAGGAGGGACCGGGAAGGATGCGGATCGCGTGATCCGTCCAGATCGGCGCCCAGTTCTTGATGCCCTCGACATAGTGCCACATGCGGTCGCGGTTGATGATCGAGCCGCCGGCAGCCTCGGTGATCGCCAGCATGCGCCCGTCGACATGGTCGGGCACGCCGGTGATCATGCGCTTTGGCGGCGCGCCGAGGCGCTCAGGCCAGTTCCTGCGCACCAGCTCGTGGTTGCCGCCGATGCCGCCGGAAGCCACGATCACCGCTTGCGCGCCAAGCTCGAACTCGCCGGCCACGTTGCGTGAGCTCTTGTGGCCGCGTTCGACGCTGCTCGGCTCCAGCACCTCGCCGCGCACGCCGGTGACGGTATCGCCGGAGCGGACGAACTCGTTGACCCGATGGCGGAACCTGAACTCCACCAGCCCGCGCTTTTGCGCCTCGCGCACGCGCAGCACGAAAGGTTCGAGCACGCCGGGCCCGGTGCCCCAGGTGATGTGGAAGCGCGGCACCGAATTGCCGTGGCCGGCCGCATTGCCGCCGCCGCGCTCGGCCCAGCCGACGACGGGGAAGAATTTCAGGCCGCGCTCGATCAACCACGAGCGCTTCTCCCCGGCGGCGAAGCCGACATAGGCCTCAGCCCATTTGCGCGGCCAGAAATCCTCCCGACGGTCGAAGGCGGCCGTGCCCATCCAATCCTCGAGCGCGAGGTCGTGGGAATCGCGGATGCGCATGCGCCGCTGCTCGGGCGAATCGACCAGGAACAAGCCGCCGAACGACCAGAAGGCCTGGCCGCCCAGTGACTGCTCCGGCTCCTGGTCGACGATGATGATCTTCTTGCCGGCGTCGGCCAACTCGGCCGCGGCGACGAGGCCCGCCAGCCCCGCGCCGACAATGATCACGTCCGCGTCAGCCATTTTTCCTCCGTGGCCGGCAAAGCAATTCCAGGAAAAGTGCGAAGCGGTTTCCGTCCGGAATTGCGTCTAACAAAAGATCTAGACGTTCTCCCAGCCGTCCTTTTCTCCGGCCCGGAAGATGGCGTCGATGACTTTCTGGTTGAGCACGGATTCCTCCAGCGTGAAGACGCGGTCCTTGCCACCCTGCGCGGTACGCACGAAGGCCTCGCATTCCAGCCGGTACTGCTGCGTGCCCGGGAAGCGGAACACCTGGGCCTCGGTGTGGTTCTGGTTGTGCAGCTCGATGCGGTGATGCTCGTAGAGCCCGGCATTGAACGGGCCAAAAACCTCGATGAAGCCCTTCTCGCCGTGGAACACCATTACCTGGCGGGCCGCCATCTGCGTCGACAGATAGAAAGACAGCTCGAAATCGCCGAAGTCGGCTCGGATCGAGGAATAGATGTCCGTGCCGAAGGTCTTGTCGCGCTCGATCGTCGCCTGCACGCGGATCGGCTCCTTGCCGGTCGAAAAGCGCGTCGACACCGTCGGATAGACGCCGATGTCGGGCAGCGCGCCGCCGCCGAGATCGAGCTGGTTGCGCATGTTCTTGGGGTCGACATTGTAATAGGAGAACGCACCCTGCACATGGCGCAGCCGTCCGATCGCGCCGCCGGCGATGAGGTCGCGCACCTTGATCCATTGCGGGTGGTAGACGACCATGAAGGCCTCGCAGACTAGCACCTTCTTTTCGTCGCGCAGCTTGATCAGCGGCGGGATCTCCTTGGCGTCGAGCGCCAGAGGTTTCTCGACCAGCACATGCTTGCCCGCCTCGATCGCCTTCGCCGTCCATTCGACATGCTGCGAGGTCGGCAGCGGGATATAGACGCCGTCGACGTCCTTGGAGGCAAGCAGTTCCTCATAGGAGCCGAAAGCGTGGCGGGCGCCGAAACGCTCGCCAAGAGCCTTGGCTTTCGACAGGTCGCGGCTGGCGATCGCCGACAGGACGCCGTTCTCCGACTCCACGATTGCCGGCAAAAGCTGCTCGCGGCCGATCTTTGCCGTCGACAGAACACCCCATCGGAACATTGTGCTTCTCCATGTCGGTTTACAGGTAACGAGGTTTGCCCGAAATCGACGGAAAAGCCAATCGCAGACGCGGGCCACAAAACGCCTTCGTCATCCTCGGGCTTGACCCGAGGATCCATTCCGTAACCCTTGACGTAAAGTGCAGCGGCGCAGAATTCTGTAACCATTGCAACGCTTTAGCGTCACGGAATGGATGCTAGGGTCTGCGCGGGTCGCTTCGCTCCTTGCTTCGCCCCGGGATGACGGACGCGAGGACGCGGGGCTTGGAACTACCCCCTTCTCCCCATCAGCGTCATGTCGAAGTCGACGATGTTGGAATAGAGCGGCGTGCCGACATCCATGCCGTAGCGCGACCTCAGCACCTTGCCGGTGACGTGGAACTTGATCGTCCCGCCCTTCAATCCACCGAGTTCGGCGGTGAATTTTTCCGGAAACGTCTTGCCGCGCGCCGTCAGCCGGCCGGTGACAAGCGCCGTCGTGTCGCCGGTGCGGGTGACGCTGGTCGAGCGAAACTGGATTTCGGGATTGTTGGCCGCGTCGAACACCGCGTCGGAGCGCAAGAAGGCGTCGATGCGGCCCTGCCCGGTGCCGACGCTTTCGGGATAGATGGTGAGGTCGACCTTGGAGCGGCCGACATCGCCATTGTCGATGCGGATCGTGCCCTTGAAGCGGCCGAAGGCGCCGTCGAAACCGCCGCCGCCGGCCTTGCCGATGGTGAAGCGGACCGAGGAGCCCGACGGGCTGATTGTGTAGCTGCCGGCGGCGTCGCTGAGCGCCACCGCGGCAACGGCAGGCACGGCAAGGCAAGCGGCAAAAGCCGCCAATCCGAGGATGCGCGCGTTCATGGGTTTCTTCCTTCCGCAGATACGTTTTTCTGCGTTCTCGCCCCACCAACGAATGATGGAGCGGTTCTATTCCCTACCTGACGAAGGTGTGATCATGCGCGTCAGCACCGTGTCGCGCAGCAGGAAATGATGGCGCAGCGCCGCCGCCACATGCAGCGCCACCAGCGCGATGCCGGCATAGGCGAGATACCAATGGGCGGATGCCCAAAAGCTCTCCGAAGCGTCGGATTCGGCCAGCGGCAGATTGGGCATGACGAACAGGTCGAACGGCATGGTCGGGATCTCCAGCGTCGACACCGAGACCAGCGCCCAGCCGGACAGCGGCAGCGCGATCTGGAAGGCATAGAGCGCGAAATGCGCCAGCGGCGCGGCCTTGCGTTCCAGCGTTCCGACCGGGGCCGGCAAGGCCGGCACCGCATTGCCGAGCCGCCAGGCGATGCGCAGGATGATCAGGCCGAGCAGCAGGAAGCCGAAGGACTTGTGCAACTGGATCAGCTCGAAGGACGTCCGCTGGCTTGTCGTGCGCACCATGACGAAGCCGAGCACGAACTGGCCGATGAAAATGATGCCGATCAGCCAGTGGAGGACGATCGTCGCCCAGCCATAGCGGGTCGCGGTGTTGGTGAGGGCGTGCATGCGAGGCGAACGAAGCTGAGCCGCGCTTTCTTCCGTCCTTCCCACTTTGGGGAGGGGCGGCTCACCCGCTCACCTTGAAGAAATCCACGAACGCCCTCAGCGCCGGCCGCATCTGCCTGCGGCTCGGATAGTAGACGAAAAAGCCCTCGAAGGTCGGGCACCAATCCTCCAGCACGCGGATCAACCTGCCGTCGGCGAGCGGCGCTCGCACATAGGGTTCGAAGACGAAGGCAAGCCCGGCGCCGTCGACCGCCGCCTGGGCGATCAGATGATCTTCGTCCAGGATCAGCGGCCCTTCGACCGCGATCTCGATTTCCTCGCCATCCTTCTCGAATTCCCAGCGGTAGAGGATGCCGCTGGAGAAACGGAAGCGGATGCAGCGGTGACCGGCCAGCTCGCGCGGATGGCGCGGCTTCGGCGTGGCCGCGAAATAGGACGGCGCGGCGATCACCGCGCTGCGGATATTCGGCCCGATGCGCACCGCGATCATGTCGCGCTGCAGGCTTTCGCCGAGCCGCACGCCGGCGTCGAAGCCGCCTTCGACCACATCGGTGAAGCGATCCTCGATGACGATCTCCAGCACGATGTCGGGATAGGCGGTGGCAAACGCGCCGAGCCGCGGCGTCAGCACCAGATGCGCGGCGGTGCGCGGCACACTGAGCCGCAGATTCCCGGCCGGCCGGTCGCGCGCCTCGACCGCCGTCTCCAGCGCCAGATCGATCTCCGACAACGCCGGCCGCAGCCGTTCGAGCAACTGTGCGCCTTCCTCGGTCGGCGCGACGCTGCGCGTGCTGCGGGCCAGAAGCCGCACGCCGAGCCGGGCTTCCAGGCTCGACACGGCATGACTGACCGCCGACGGCGCGATGCCGAGTTCGCGCGCCGCACGGCGGAAGCTGGCGCATTGGGCAACCGTGGCGAGCACCGCGAGCTGGGAGAGGTTGGTTCGGTTCATTGTTCTATTTTATAGAGCAAGCCGTGCGAAAGAGAACCGATTATCGAACGTGGAGCAAGGCGCTATCTCCTTCCCATCGCAACAAGGAGACGCGTGATGAAAACCCGCAAACTCGGAACCGAACTCGAAGTCTTCCCCGTCGGCCTCGGCTGCATGGGCATGAGCTTCGGCTATGGCGGCCAGCCGGAGGCGGAAGCCATCGCCACGCTGCGCCGCGCCGTCGAGATCGGCGTGACCTTCTTCGACACCGCCGAAGTCTATGGTCCCTTCGAGAACGAAATCCTGCTCGGCAAGGCGCTGCAGCCGGTGCGCGACAAGGTCACCATCGCCACCAAATTCGGCTTCAAGATTTCCGAGCACGGCTCGGGCATGGACCGCATGATCGGCGTCGACAGTCGCCCCGAGCACGTCAAGGCGGTGGCGGAAGCCTCGCTCAAGCGGCTCAACACCGACGTGATCGACCTCTATTACCAGCACCGCGTCGATCCCAACGTGCCGATCGAGGACACGGTCGGCGCCATGGCCGAGCTGGTGCGCGAGGGCAAGGTGCGGGCGCTCGGCCTGTCGGAAGTGAGCGGCGCCACGCTGCGCCGGGCGCATGCCGTGCACCCTATCGCCGCCGTGCAGAGCGAGTACTCGCTGTGGAGCCGCGATCCCGAGGACGAGGTGTTCGACGTCTGCCGCGAGCTCGGCATCGGTTTTGTCCCCTATAGCCCACTCGGCCGCGGCCTGCTCACCGGCACGATCGGCAAGCCGGATGCGCTCGGCGCCGGCGACTGGCGCCGCACCCTGCCGCGCTTCCAGGCCGAAGCGATGGCAGCCAACAATGCGGTCATCGCGGTGCTGGAAAAGCTGGCGGCTGAAAAGGGTGTGACATCCGCGCAGCTGGCGCTTGCCTGGGTGCTGCACCAAGGCGATTTCATCGTGCCGATCCCCGGCGCAAGGAAGATACGCCATCTGGAGCAAAACACGGCGGCGGCCGGCATCGAGCTGAGCGCCGCCGAGGCTGCGTCGATCGGTGATGCGCTGTCACCCGACAAGGTGGTCGGCAAGCGCTACACCGAGGAACTGCTGGCGCTGGTGAATGGGTGAGTGCGAGGCGTGTTGAGATAATGGAGGGGCGCTTCGGCGCCGCTTCTACTTGGGACGCTGGCGCGAGGCGCCCCCTCTAGCCTGCCGGACATCTCCCCCACTTTGGGGGAGATTGGCTGTCACCGCCGCTTTCGCCAATTACCGAGGTTGAAGGAAGAGGCACAGCGCCGAAGCTGCTGATCTCCCCCCTTGTGGGGGAGATGGCCGGCAGGCCAGAGGGGGCGCTGTCCCGCCGACAGAGGGCTCTTTGTCCAATTGAGCGCGTCGGGGGACTGCCCCTACCACGGCACCACACTGATCTCCGGCCAGAACTCCTGCGCCCTTCTCCCTTTCATCTCATGCGTCCGCTGATTGTCCAGCACCCTGTTCGGCGTAATCCGAAACGAAAAAATGTCGTCGAGCCCGAACGGCGCCACCAATTCGAGCTCGCCATTGCCATCGAACCGCACCCCGACCGCATGCGTCTTCGAGGCAAAATAGCTCACCGACTCGCTCGCGCTCGTATAACGCGGACACTCCTGCCCGAATTTCTGCGGATACCACAGATGCACCCGCGCCTGGTTGCGCACCTCGACCGGCAGCGACAGTCCCTCGAAATGCTTCGCCGCCCGGCGGATCACCGCATCCTCTGCCTCGTAGGACAAATCGGCGTCGTCGAAATAGAACAGGTCGACATCCTTGATGCCGTAGCCAGGCGGCTTGCCGGTCAGATGGTTCCAGACGCTGTTGTAGAGCACGCCGGAAACCACCAGCCAATCCGGCAGCGCGAGTTGGCGCACCCGCGCCAGCGTCTCGCTGAGCAGCGGGTCGGCCGCAACGATCCTCAGGAACGCCGCGCGCTGTTCTTCAAAAGGCAGGCCGGAATAGCGGAGATGGTGCATCGCCCTTTGGAGGGCGATTCGCCGTGCTCGGGCAATCCCAGAAAGCGTTAAGCCCTCAGCACGCCGCCCGTCTGCTTGTTGACGTTGTCGACGATGCGCTTGGCCAGTGCCTCGAAATCCTCGTCGGTCAGCGTCTTTTCGACCGGCTGGATCGACACTTCGATGGCGATCGACTTCTTGGCCGCCCCCAGCGAGGCGCCTTCGAACACGTCGAACACCGAAACGCCGGTGACCAGCTTCTTGTCGGCGGCTAAAGCTGCCCGGACCAGCGTGCCGGCCTCGACCGTCCGGTCGACGACGAAGGCGAAATCGCGCTTCACCGCCTGGAAGGGCGAAAGCTCCAGCTTCGGCTTGGTGCGCGTCGGCTTGGCCTTCGGCTCCGGCACGGCGTCGACGAAAACCTCGAAGCCGCAGAGCGGGCCGGACACGTCCAGCCCGTCCAGCGTCTTCGGATGGAATTCGCCGAAGGTGCCGAGCACGGTCTTGGGGCCGAGCTTGATCGTGCCCGAGCGCCCGGGATGATACCAGGCGGGACCGCCCGGCTCGATCTGCAGCCGGTCGACCGGCGCGCCGCAGGCCTCGAGCGCCGCGATCGCGTCCGCCTTGGCGTCGAACACGCCGACCGGTCCGGCATTGCCGGCCCAACTGCGGCCCGAGCCATCGAGCTTGGCGGTGCCGCGCCTGACACCAGCGGCGACGCGGCGCTGCTGGTCGGCGCCATCACCCTCATAGGTGCCCGAGACCTCGAACAGCGCCACATCGCCAATGCCCTTGTCGGCATTGCGCTGCGCGGCCGCAATCAGCCCTGGCAGCAGCGACGGCCGCATGTCGGACATGTCTGCGGCGATCGGGTTGGCGAGCTTGAGCGCTGTCTGGCCGCCGCCGAACAGCTCGGCGTGTTTTGCCGGGATGAACGACCAGGTCACGGCCTCCATCATGCCGCGCACGGCCAGCGCGCGCTTGGCGGCGCGGGTGCGCACCTGCAGCGTGGTCAGGATCTTGCCGTTGACCGCGTCATGCGAGGCCAGCGGCTGCGGTGCGATGTTGTCGACGCCGTGGATGCGCATCACCTCTTCGACGAGATCGGCCTTGCCGTCGACATCGGGCCGCCAGGAGGGGACCTTCACCTTGACGACGTCGCCCGAGCCCTGCGGCTCGAAGCCCAGGCGGGTCAGGATGTCGAGGGCTTCTTCCCTCGGCACCTCGATGCCGGTCAACCGCTTCACTTCCGAAAGCGGGAAGGTGACGACCTTCGCCTTATGGCCGGCATAGCCGGCAACCTCAATTTCAGATGGCGTGCCGCCACAGAAATCGAGCACCAGCTTGGTCGCGAGCTCCACGCCCGGCACCATGAATTCGGGATCGACGCCGCGCTCGAAGCGGTAGCGCGCATCGGTGATGATGCCGAGCGCGCGGCCGGTCCGCGCGGTGGTGATCGGATCCCAGAGCGCCGATTCGATCAGCACGTCGGTGGTGTTCTCGTCGCAGCCCGAATGCTCGCCGCCCATGATGCCGGCGATCGATTCCACGCCATTGTCATCGGCGATCACGCACATCTCCGGCGTCAGCGTGTATTCGCGCCCGTCGAGCGCCAGCACCTTCTCGCCGTCCTTCGCCCGGCGCACCACGAGGTTGCCGGCGACCTTGCTCGCATCGAACACATGCAGCGGCCGGCCGCGGTCGAAGGTGACGTAGTTGGTGATGTCGACCAGAGCGCTGATCGGGCGAAGCCCGATGGCGATCAGCCGCTGCTGCAGCCATTTCGGCGACGGGCCGTTCCTGACGCCCTTCACCAGCGTCAGCGCGAAGCCGGGGCAGAGCTCAGGCGCCTCGATCGTGACCTTGACCGGGCACAGGCCATCGCCGGCATGCGGCATGATCCCGCCACCGGTGAGCCGGCCAAGCCCGCTCGCCGCGAGGTCGCGCGCGATGCCGTAGACGCTGGTGGCGTCCGGCCGGTTCGGCGTCAGGTTGATCTCGATCACCGGATCGTCGAGATGCGCGTAGGCCGCGAAGCTGGTGCCGACCGGCGCGTCCTGCGGCAAATCGATGATGCCGTTATGCTCGTCGGAGATTTCCAGCTCGCGCTCCGAGCACATCATGCCGTGGCTTTCGACGCCGCGGATCTTGCCGACCGAGAGTGTCACGTCGATGCCGGGAACATAGGTGCCGGGCGCCGCGAAGGCGCCGATCAGGCCTGCGCGGGCGTTGGGCGCGCCGCACACCACCTGCACCGGCGGCTTGCCGTCGCCGGTGTCGACGGTCAGCACGCGCAGCCGGTCGGCGTCGGGATGCTGCACCGCCGTCAGCACCTTGGCGATGACGAAGGGCTTCAGGCCGGCCTTGTCGTCGACATGCTCGACTTCGAGGCCGATCGCGGTCAGCCGCTCGACGATTTCAGCCAGAGAGGCGTCGGTCTCGAGATGGTCCTTGAGCCAGGAGAGGGTGAATTTCATGGTTCTGTTCCGTTTGGTCCTTGCCCGTCCGACCCTTGTTGGTTGGGGCGGGGCACGCTGGTCTTCAGATGTCTAGGCAGGTCGTCCGGCATGTGCAGGAAGGGCAGCTGCTCACGCACATAGGCATGCAGCGTCGGCTTGAAATAAGCCGGCATGTCCATGGCGCCGAGCATGAAATAGATCTGGCTGTCGAGCCGTTGGTCAACATAGGCGATCGGCGAGCCGCAGATGCCGCAGAACGAGCGCTCCACCGGACCGTTGCGGTAGCTTTTCAGCGATTTGCCCTCGAGCGCGACCTGGTCGGCCACGAAGCCGACAAAAGCCGACACCGGCGCGCCGCTGGCGCGCCGGCAATCGCCGCAATGGCAATAGCTGATGTGGTGCGGCTCGGCCGAAGCCTCGAACCGCACGGCGCCGCAGCGGCAACCCCCGGTGTGGGGTGCGGTCATGTCGACAACCCCCCGAACAGCGTCGGCAGGTCGAGCGGCCTGAAGCCGTAATGCGCCAGCCAGCGCACGTCGGCGTCGAAGAAGGCGCGCAGGTCCGGCATGCCGTATTTCAGCATGGCGATGCGGTCGATGCCCATGCCCCAGGCAAAGCCCTGATATTCGTCGGGATCGAGCCCGCCGGCGCGCAGCACGTTCGGGTGCACCATGCCGCAGCCCAGGATCTCCATCCAGTCGGAGCCTTCCCCGAAGCGCACTTCGCCCGGGCGCGAACGGTCGCACTGGATGTCGACCTCGAGGCTGGGCTCGGTGAACGGGAAGAAGGACGGGCGGAAGCGCATCTTGACCGACGGCACCTCGAAGAAGGCCTTGCAGAACTCCTCCAGCACCCACTTCATGTTGGCGACGTTGGCTGATTTGTCGACCACCAGGCCCTCGACCTGGTGGAACATCGGCGAGTGGGTGGCGTCGGAATCCTGCCGGTAGGTCTTGCCGGGGATGACGATGCGGACCGGCGGCTTCTGCTTCTCCATGGTGCGGATCTGCACGGGCGAGGTGTGGGTGCGCAACAGCTTGCGCTCACCCTTCTCGTCCGGCTGGAAGAAGAAGGTGTCGTGCATCTCGCGCGCCGGATGTCCCTCGGGAAAATTCAGTGCGGTGAAATTGTAATAGTCGGTCTCGATATCCGGGCCTTCGGCGATGGCGAAGCCGAGATCGCCGAAGATCGCCGCGATCTCGTCGATCACCTGGCTGATCGGATGAATGCGGCCGCGCTCGGCCGGCGATTGGCGAACGGGGAGCGTGACGTCGACCTTCTCAGCCGCGAGCCGGGCCGCGATCGCCACATCCTTCAGTTCCGCCTTGCGCTGGGTGAGCGCTTCGGTGACGCGGTTCTTCAGGCCGTTGATCGCCGGCCCCTTCACCTGGCGCTCCTCGGCGCTCATTGCGCCCAGCGTCTTCAGCATTTCGGAGACGGAACCCTTCTTGCCCAGCGCAGAGACGCGCACCGCCTCGATCGCGGCCTCATCCGCCGCCGCCGCGATTTCGGCCATCAGAGAATTTTCGAGTGTATCAAGGCCTGTATTTGCGTCGTTCACGATCAAAGCTCGCTGCGTTGGAAGTCACGCTAAACGTGAAAGTCACGTCTAAAGTGAAAGTTCAGGCATAAGAAAAACCCGCGCCAGCCGTGCCAGCGCGGGTTCCCCAAATCAGAATTGCGTATGCTTGGGAAGCGCTGGCTTAGGCGACAGCGCTCTCAAAAGCATTCGGCGTGGTGTTCTTCAGATATTCGAGCGCGACCTTGGCCTTGGCGACCAGCGCGGCGAAAGCCTGCGGCTCGTGGATGGCCATGTCCGAAAGGACCTTGCGATCGATTTCGATGCCGGCCTTGTTGAGGCCGTCGATGAAACGGCCATAGGTCAGGCCATGCTCGTGGGTCGCGGCGTTGATGCGCTGGATCCACAGCGCGCGGAACGAGCGCTTCCGGTTCTTGCGGTCGCGGTAGGCGTATTGCAGCGACTTCTCCACCGCCTGCTTGGCGATGCGGATGGTGTTCTTGCGGCGGCCGTAGAAACCCTTGGCGGCCTTCAAAACCTTCTTGTGCTTGGCGTGGGCGGTAACGCCTCTCTTTACGCGTGCCATGTCATGATCTCCTTAAAACGTTGTCCAAGCCGAGGGATTAGAGGCCGTTCGGCAGAAAATTCTTGATGACCTTCTTGCCGTCCGGTTCAGCCAGAACCATCGTGCCGCGGGCATCGCGAATGAACTTGTTGGAACGCTTGATCATGCCGTGGCGCTTGCCGGCGGCAGCCGACAGCACCTTGCCGGTGGCAGTAATCTTGAACCGCTTCTTGGCGGCCGATTTGGTCTTCATCTTGGGCATTTTGCTACTCCGTATTGGTGGCGCACCATCGCGCTTCTTGTCTCGCTTCGGGCCGACCAAAGCCCGAAAAGCAAATGAAACCGCCACGGCATGCCCTGCCGGGCGGTTTTCTTGGAACCGCGGTCCTATAGATCAAACAGGGCCGGTGCGCAACACCTCAAGAGCCATGCGACGCGCTGTCCTGGCTGCGCGCCGTTCTAGGGCAGCGTGAACCACACCGGCAGCATCCCCGACTGCTGCATGCCATCGATCAGCTCGAAGGCCGGCAGCGCCACCAGGAACACCAGCCCATCGAGCAGCGTGTTCAAGAGCAGGCGGGGCTTGAAGCTGCCGGTATCGCCTTCCTGGTAGAGCGAAAGGTTCGGGAAGAAGCGCGGCACCTTGGCCAGATAGGCCTTGTAGGGCGCGCCGAGCACTTCCTTGAGATACCGCTCCTCGCGCAGGATGACGATATGGAAGGCGCCGGCGCAGAGCAGCGAGAACAGGATCATGCCGCTGAACGAGCCGATCTGCGCGCCGACGCCGGCGGCGGCCACCGTCGAGAACAGATAGAGCGGGTTGCGGGTGATCGAATAGGGACCGCCGGTGACCACTTCGGCCGATTTGCGCCCGCCGATATAGAGCGTCGACCACAGCCGCCCGACGATGCCGAGGAAGATCAGAAGCACGCCGAACATCTCGATCGACTCGTGCATCGAGGTCTCGGGCGGAAAGCTCGATTGGCCGAACAGCAATGCGCAGAACAGCACCACGATCAGCACCGCCAGCACGATCCGGCGCATGTGCTGATAGCCGCCCAACCCTTCATTCTGGTTGTCGGCCGGGACCTTCACTTCATCGACCATGATCCATCCGATCGTCGATTGGTTCGCGATCGGCAAAAGCCGATCGTCGATTGCTCGCGATCGCGAAGTGATCGTCGAGGTGGCTGGCGATCGGATTGAAAACAGGCGCCCCGCCGATCGCCGGGACGCCGTGCCCGGCAATTCGGGCGGATTTTAGAGCGGGATGCGAAGAGCCCGGCAACTCTCGAAACCGTGATGGACGCGACGCTTTGACGGCCGCGCCTTTCCCGGTCAGCGCGGCGCCAGCACCATCATCATCTGGCGGCCTTCGAGCTTCGGCTCCGCCTCGACCTTGGCGATCGTCGCAACTTCCTCGCGCACCTTGTTCAGAAGCTGCATGCCGAGTTCCATATGGGCCATCTCGCGGCCGCGGAAGCGCAGCGTCAGCTTGACCTTGTCGCCTTCCTCGAAGAAGCGCCGCACGGCCTTCATCTTGGTCTCGTAGTCATGGCTGTCGATGTTCGGGCGCATCTTGATCTCCTTGATCTCGATGACCTTCTGGTTCTTGCGCGCTTCGGCCGCCTTCTTCTGGTTGGCGTATTTCAGCTTGCCGAGATCGAGGATCTTGACGACGGGCGGCACCGCGTTGGGCGATATCTCGACCAGATCGAGCCCGGCCTCTTCGGCCAGCAGCAATGCGTCGTTGATGGAAACATCGCCTCGGTTCTGGCCGTCGGCATCGATAAGCTGGACCCGGGGCACCCGGATGTCTCGGTTGGAGCGCGGCCCGTCCTTGGTGGGCGCCGCTGCTTTGAAAGGTCTGCGAATGGTCGTGGTCTCCTCGGCCGTTTCGTTCTGGGTTCTTTAGACAAAAAACAGGTGGACGCGCCTATGTGGTGAGCGCGGGGCGTGAGTCAATAGCATAGCCCCGCCGGAAAATCACCTGCCGCCTGGCAATTGTCTGCACCAAGCAAAGAAACGCGGCGAGCACTTTTCGTTGAACCACCGCCTGTGCCAAAAGACCGACCGAGAGGACAAGCTCATGGCCGCCAGCGCTCCGGTTTTCATCGATGTGGACGGGTCGGACATCGCCGTCAGGCAGGCGCCTGGCGCTGCGCCCGGCGTGGTCTGGCTCGGCGGCTACAAGTCCGACATGCTGGGCACGAAGGCGGAGACGCTTGCCGCCTGGGCCACGAGCGAAGGCCGTGCCTGTCTGCGCCACGACTATTCCGGCCATGGCGAGTCGGGCGGCGCGTTCGCCGACGGCACGATCTCCAGATGGCTGGCCGAGAGCCTTGCCGTCTTTCGCCGGTTCAGCCAGGGCAAGCAGATCTTGGTCGGCTCCTCGATGGGGGCGTGGATCGCGCTGCGCATGGCGCAGGAGCTGCGCAAGGCGGGCGACACAAGGGTTGCCGGCCTGGTTCTGCTCGCCCCGGCGCCTGATTTCACCATCGAGCTGATCGAGCCGGTGTTGACCGGCGCGCAGCGCCGCGATCTCAAGGAAAAAGGCTTCTTCGCCGAGCCGTCCGACTATTCGGACGAGCCTTATATCTACACGCGCGCGCTGATCGAGGATGGCCGCGCCAACCGGGTGATGACCGGGCCGATAGACACCCATTGCCCGGTGCACATCCTCCAGGGCCTGGCCGATCCGGACGTGCCTTCGGGCCATGCGCTGAAGCTGGCCGCGATGCTGCCCGCCGACGACGTGACGCTGTCGCTGATCCCGGACGGCGACCATCGCCTGTCCCGCCCCGAGGATCTCGATATGCTCAAGCGAGCCGTAGGCGACATGGTCAAGCGAGCTGCGGGATAATGCGCATCTCCATCCCGATATCCGCCTTCGTCGCGGCGATCGTCGGCTTCGGCGGCACGCTGGCCCTCGTCATCGCCGCCGCCAAGGCGGTCGGCGCCACGCAGATCGAGACCGCAAGCGGCGTGACGGCGATCTGCCTGGCCATGGTCGTGGAATGTCTGTGGCTCTCGTGGCGCACCAAAATGCCGGTCATCACCGCCTGGTCGACGCCCGGCCTGGCGCTGATCGCGGCCTCCAGCGGTTTTACCATGCCGCAGGCCGTCGGCGCCTTCATCGTCACCGGCATCCTTTTGGTCGCCACCGGCCTGTTCGGGCCGCTGACCCGGCTGATCGCCAAGATCCCGGCCTCGGTCGCGTCCGGCATGCTGGCCGGCATCCTGGTTAGTTTCGCCGTCAATGCGGTGAAGGCCATTCCAGCCGACCCCTGGCTGATCCTGCCCTTGATCGCCGCCTTCTTCGTCATCCGCCTGTTCAACCCGGCTTTATCGGTGCTGGTGGTGCTGGTCGGCGGCGGCCTCGCCGCTTTCCTCACCGGCCGGGTCGGCAGCCTGCCGGCGCCGGAACTGTCGACATTGACGTTCATTGCGCCGCAATTCACCGTCTCGGCGATCATCGGCCTTGCCCTGCCGCTCTATCTGGTCACCATGGCCTCCCAGAACCTTTCCGGTCTCGCCGTGCTGCGTGCAGCGGGCTACCATCCGGAGCCCGGTCCGCTGATCGGCGTCACCGGTCTGTTTTCGCTGCTCTCGGCGCCCTTTGGCGCCGCTACCACCAATCTTGCGGCGATCTCGGCCGCCATCTGCACCGGCCCCGATGTCCATCCCGACCCGGCCGAGCGCTGGAAGACCGGGCCGTTCTATGCGCTCGCCTATCTGGTCTTCGCGATCTTCGGCGCCTCGCTCGTGGCGATCTTCGCCGTTCTGCCGCAAAGCCTGATCGTGCTGGTCGCGGGGCTCGCCTTGACGGCGCCCTTGGCCAACGCGCTGTCGATCGCGCTGAAGGATGAGGCCGAACGCATGCCGGCCACCGTCACCTTCGCCGTGACGGCTTCGGGGCTCACGCTCTTCGGCGTCGGCGCCGCATTTTGGGGGCTGGTCGCCGGAATGGCAGTGCTTTTCCTCGAGAAACTCAAAAAGCGATAATCATTTCAGATGCTTCGCCGGTTTTGGCCGGACTTGCCTTGAATAGCCTATTTCGCCATCCCATTTCGATTCCACGCAGCCGGTTTGGCTGTCTCCAACGGAAGGATTGGGAGAAATGAATACGACTGCATTGATCCGTCCGGCCTGGACGCCGGCCACCATCGCGCTGATGGTCGTCGGCTTCATGGTGTTCTGGCCGCTCGGCTTCGCCATGCTCGCCTACATCATCTGGGGCGACCGGCTCGATGGCTTCAAGCGCGACGTCAACCGCGCCACGGACGGCATCTTCGCCGGCTGCCGCCGCGGCTCCGACAAGGCGGTCCGCTGGGGCCACGGCTCGGCCCGCACCGGCAACGTCGCCTTCGACGACTGGCGCGAGAAGGAACTCGAGCGCCTCGCCGAGGAGCGCCGCAAGCTGGATGAGATGCTGACCGAGTTCGACGACTACGCCCGCGAACTGCGCCGCGCCAAGGACCAGGACGAGTTTGACCGCTTCATGGCGAATCGCAACAAGTCGACCGCGCCGACCACCACCGGCTCGACCGACAAGACCGCTCCCAAGCGCGGCAAGGGCACGACCCTGCTTGACGACTAAGATCCGGCGACAGGTCTTAGGCTGATAAAACGGCGTCGCGCGAGCGGCGCCGTTTCTTTTTTGTTCTCTTTGTAGCTTCCCTCCACTGGCCGTTTTTTTCGAATCGCGTATCGTCCAGCCATGACCCTCGGCTTCTTTCGCAATCTGACCAAGCCAAAGCCCACGCCTGTCGTGGAGCGCGAACATTGCGTCGCCGGCCGCACGCTGCCGCTCAAGATCGTCGAGAGCGCCCGAGCCCGGCGGCTCACGCTGCGCATCGATTCCGGCGGCCAGGGCCTGCGCGTCACCGTGCCGCCCGGCCTGCGCCGCGGCGAGGTGGAGAAATTCCTCGATCGTCACCAGGACTGGCTGGAACAGCGGCTGGCCAAGGTGCCGACGAGGCCGCAGGTGCGCCCGGGCATCAGGATCCCGATCCGCGGCGTGCCGCACCGTATCGTGCATGAGTCTTCGAGGCGCGGCACCGTCACCGTCGGGCGCGACGAGCGCGGCCCGCTCCTGATCGTCCATGGCGAGCGCATCCACCTGCCGCGCCGCATCGCCGATTACCTCAAGCGCGAGGCCAAGAAGGAGATCGAGAAGCTGGTGGTGAAGCACACCGAGGCGATCGGCAAGCGCGCCAAGGCGATAAGGTATAAGGATACCTCCAGCCGCTGGGGGTCATGCACCTCGGAGGGCAATCTTTCCTTCTCGTGGCGCATCATGATGGCGCCGCCGGCGGTGATAAACTACCTCGTGGCGCATGAGGTGGCGCATCTGAAAGAGATGAACCACGGCCCGAAATTCTGGAAACTGTGCGAAAAACTCTGCCCGGACACCGACCGCTGCAAGGACTGGCTGAAGCGGAATGGTGGGGCGTTGCAGGCGATTGTTTTTGAGTAGGGTGGCCGCTGTTGCGAGGCGTGTGGGATGGAGACGCCGAGTTCCTTCGCGCCCCCCTCTGCCCTGCCGGGCATCTCCCCACAAGCGGGGAGATTGGCAGCTTCGGCGCCCCGCTCTTCCTGCCGCGCTGGTGATTGGCGAAAGCCGGCGTGACGTCTGATCTCCCCACTTGTGGGGGAGATGTCCGGCAGGACAGAGGGGGCGCTGTCCCGCCGACCTCCTGCTATTTTGCGCTTATACCCACGCCGGCGTTGATCCCTCAATCGTCATTCGCCGCATTCAGTTCCTCCGGCCGCAGTCCTTCCTCGGAATGCGGCCAGGGCAGGAAATTCCGATCGAACGCGTCGCCGCTGAAATACTCCAGCGCCCGGTGCGCCTCGGCGCCGTTATAGGCGGCCTTGTCCATCAGATGCGCGATCACCTCGCGCGCCTGCGCGATCTTCTGCTTCAGTTCGGCGACGGTCCGGTCGGCCATGCGTATCGTTCTCCCGCCTGTGGTTCCTATATCAACGTAGTGTTTTCTGCAGAGCCGGCAACAGCATGCTTTTTCTCGACTCTTTGGCCGTTTCGTGCCAATCCCGCGCCATGACGCTCGACATCAAGATCTGCGGATTGAAGACCGACGCCGCGATGACCGCCGCGCTTGCCGGCGGCGCCAGCCATGTCGGCTTTATTTTCTTCGCCAAGAGTCCGCGCTATGTCGAGCCCGCCGAGGCCGGACGCCTGCGCGAAGCGGTGCGCGGCAAGGCCAAGGCGGTCGCCGTCACCGTCGATGCCGACGATGCCTTCCTCGACGAGATCGTCGCCAAGATGCAGCCGGACATGCTGCAACTGCACGGGTCGGAAACGCCCGGGCGCGTAGCGGAGCTCAAGGCCCGCTATGGCCTGCCGGTCATGAAGGTGTTTTCCGTCAGCGAGGCAGCCGACCTCGAGCGGATAAAGCCGTTCGTCGGGATTGCCGATCGTCTCATGTTCGACGCCAAGCCGCCGAAGGGATCGCAGCTTCCGGGCGGCAACGGCGTCGCCTTCGACTGGCGCGTCCTTGCCGGCCTTGACGCCGGGCTCGATTACATGCTTTCCGGTGGGCTCAACGCCGCCAATATCGGCGATGCCCTGAGACAGGCCAATCCGCCCGGAATAGACGTTTCGTCCGGTGTGGAAAGTGCTCCGGGCGTCAAGGATCCGGCGCTGATCGAGCAGTTTTTCCGGGCCGTCAGGGCCGAGCGCGACGACCGCGCCGCCTGAAGCACAATTCACACTAGGAGATCGGCGATGAACAAGCCGGCAATGCCCAATTCCTTCCGCACCGGGCCCGATGAGCAGGGCATGTTCGGCATTTTCGGCGGTCGTTTCGTCGCCGAAACGCTGATGCCGCTGATCCTCGATCTGGAAAGGAACTGGAACGAGGTCAAGAACGATCCAGAGTTCAAGGCCGAATTGCAGAACCTGTCGACCCATTATGCCGGGCGGCCATCAAAGCTCTATTTCGCCGAAGGGCTGACGAAGCATCTCGGCGGCGCCAAGGTCTATTTCAAACGCGAGGATTTGAATCACACCGGCTCGCACAAGATCAACAACTGCCTCGGCCAGATACTGCTCGCCAAGCGCATGGGTAAGAAACGCATCATCGCCGAGACGGGTGCGGGCCAGCACGGCGTGGCTTCGGCAACCGTCGCCGCGCGCTTCGGCTATCCGTGCGTCGTCTACATGGGCGCCACCGACGTAGCCCGCCAGAGCCCGAATGTGTTCCGCATGAAGCTGCTTGGCGCCGAGGTGCGGCCGGTCACCGCCGGCCACGGCACGCTGAAGGACGCCATGAATGAGGCCCTGCGCGACTGGGTCACCAATGTCGAGGACACCTATTACCTGATCGGCACCGCCGCCGGCCCGCATCCCTATCCGGAGCTGGTGCGCGACTTCCAGTCGGTGATCGGCACGGAAGCCCGCGCCCAGATGCTGGAGCAGGAAGGCCGGCTGCCTGATGTCATCATCGCCGCCGTCGGCGGCGGCTCCAACGCCATCGGCCTGTTCCATCCCTTCCTCGACGACAAGGACGTCCGCATCATCGGCATCGAGGCCGGTGGGCGCGGCCTCGACGGCATCGAGCACTGCGCCTCGATGAATGCCGGCAAGCCAGGCGTGCTGCACGGCAACCGCACCTATCTGTTGCAGAACTCGGACGGCCAGATCCTCGACGGCCACTCGATCTCGGCCGGCCTCGACTATCCGGGCGTCGGCCCCGAGCATTCCTGGCTGCGCGATTCCGGCCGCGTCCAGTATGAGCCGATCCTCGACGACGAGGCGCTGGAAGCCTTCCAGCTCACCACCCGCGTCGAAGGCATCATCCCGGCGCTGGAATCGGCGCATGCCATCGCCCACGCGATGAAGATCGTGCCCAAGATGGACAAGGACCAGATCGTCATCGTCAATTTGTCCGGCCGCGGCGACAAGGACGTGCACACGGTGGCGAACATGCTGGGCATGGAGATCTGACAATGACCACCCGCATCGACCGCCGCATGGCCAAGCTCAAAGCCGAAGGCCGCCCGGCTTTGGTCACCTATTTCATGGGCGGCGACCCGGACTACGATACCGCCTTGGCCATCATGAAGGCGCTGCCGGGCGCCGGCAGCGACGTCATCGAACTCGGCATGCCCTTCTCCGATCCGATGGCCGATGGCCCGGCGATCCAGGCGGCGGGTCTTCGAGCGCTAAAGGGCGGGCAGACGCTGGCCAAGACGCTGAAGCTGGCGTCCGAATTCCGCGCCGGCGACGACGAGACGCCGATCGTGCTGATGGGCTACTACAATCCGATCTACATCTATGGCGTCGACCGGTTCCTCACGGATGCCAAGGCGAGCGGCATCGACGGCCTGATCGTCGTCGACCTGCCGCCGGAGATGGATGAGGAGCTTTGCATTCCGGCGCTGAAAGCCGGCGTCAACTTCATCCGCCTGGCGACGCCGACCACCGACGACAAGCGCCTGCCCAAGGTTTTGGAAAACACCTCCGGCTTCGTCTATTATGTCTCGATGACCGGCATCACCGGCTCCGCGCTCGCCGACACCGCCAAGGTCTCGGCCGCTGTCACCCGCATCAAGGGCCACACGGCGCTGCCGGTCTGCGTCGGCTTCGGCGTCAAGACCGCCGAGCAGGCGCGTGTCATAGGCGCCTCGGCCGATGGCGTCGTCGTCGGTACGGCGATCGTCAACGCGATAGCCAATGTGCTTGGACCGAAGGGCGAGAAGACCGCCGATCCGGCCGAGGCCGTCGCCACCTTGGTCAGCGGTCTTGCCCAGGGCGTCCGCTCGGCCCGCCTTGCCGCCGCCGAATAGCCTGACTATTTGTTGCCGAGCAATTCCGGCCGGAAAACCGCCACAGACTTTTCCTGGAATTGCTTGAAGTCCTTTCCAGGACAGGAGCCGAAGCATGAACTGGATCACCAATTACGTCCGCCCGAAGATCAATTCGATGCTCGGCCGGCGCACCGACATGCCGGAAAATCTCTGGATCAAGGATCCCGAGACCGGCGAGATGGTCTTCCACAAGGATCTCGAATCCAACCAGTTCGTCATCCCGGCTTCCGGCCACCACATGAAGATCTCGGCCAAGGAGCGGCTGAAATACTTCTTCGACGACGGCAAATATGAGGTGCTGGAAAACCCCAAGGTCGTCGTCGATCCGCTGAAGTTCCGCGACGAGAAGCGCTACACCGATCGCCTGAAGGAGGCGAAGGCCAAGACCAGCCTCGAGGACGCGATCCTCAACGGCGCCGGCACCATCGACGGCCTGCCGGTCATCGTCACTGTGCAGGATTTCGCCTTCATGGGCGGCTCGCTGGGCATGGCCGCCGGCGAAGCCATCGTGCATGCCTTCGAGGTCGCGCTGCAGCGCAAGCGGCCGCTGATCCTGTTCGCCGCCTCCGGCGGCGCCCGCATGCAGGAAGGCATCCTGTCGCTGATGCAATTGCCGCGCACCACGGTCGGCGTTGACCGGCTGAAGGAAGCCGGCCTGCCCTATGTCGTCGTGCTGACCAACCCGACCACCGGCGGCGTCACCGCCTCCTACGCCATGCTGGGCGACGTCCAGATCGCCGAGCCCGGCGCCCTGATCGGCTTTGCCGGCCCGCGCGTCATCGAGCAGACCATCCGCGAAAAGCTGCCCGACGGTTTTCAGCGCGCCGAGTATCTGATGGAGCACGGCATGGTCGATATGGTCGTCTCGCGCCTTGAGATGCGCCAGACCATTTCCCGGCTCTTGAAGATGCTGCTCAAGATGCCGGAGACCGAGAAGCCGCTGGAACCGGAGATCCTGCCGCCGGCAGTGGTCAATGCCGAGGCGCGGCCGCAAGCCTGACGCGATATCGGCCTGGCGCGACATCGCTCGCCGCGAACCGCGATTTGCGCCGCCCGTTGCGTGCTGTAGCCTCTGATTTGTGCACGGCTCGTTAGAACCGATTCCCGGTTTCGGGACCGTGCGCTAGGATTCCATCATGACAACGCTTTCCGCCGAACGCGAAATCGAACATCTGATGACGCTGCATCCGAAAGGCTTCGACCTTTCGCTGGACCGTGTCACGCGGCTTCTCGAGCGCCTCGGCAATCCGCAGGACCGGCTGCCGCCGGTCATCCACATCGCCGGCACCAACGGCAAGGGTTCCTGCGCTGCCTTCTCGCGCGCGCTGCTGGAGGCGGCCGGCCACCTCGTTCACGTCCACACCTCGCCGCATCTGGTGAACTGGCATGAGCGTTACCGGCTGGCGGATGAAGGAGGCGGCAAGCTCGTCGATGACAATATCTTCGCCGAGGCCATCGCGCGTGTCGCCAAGGCCAATGGCGGCCAGAAGATCACCGTCTTCGAGATCCTCACCGCCGTCACCTTCATCCTGTTTTCGGAGCATCCGGCGGAGGCGGCGATCATCGAGGTCGGCCTCGGCGGCCGCTTCGACGCCACCAATGTCATCGAGCGGCCGGCGGTTTCGGTGGTCATGCCGATCTCGATGGACCACGAAGCCTATCTCGGCGACCGCGTCGAGCTGATCGCCGCCGAAAAGGCCGGCATCATGAAGCGCGGCTGCCCCGTGGTGATCGGCGCCCAGGAAAGCGACACCGCGCTTCAGGTGCTGATCGAGACGGCCGAGCGGCTGGATTGCCCGACCGTGGTCTATGGCCAGGATTTTCTCGCCTTCGAGGAAAACGGCCGCATGGTCTATCAGGACGGAGACGGGTTGATGGACCTGCCCTCGCCGCGCCTGCCGGGGCGCCATCAATACGCCAACGCCGCGGCGGCGATCGCCGCCGTCAAGGCGGCCGGCTTCGAGATCGGCCACCGCGCCGCCGAGCGGGCGATGACCCAAGTCGCCTGGCCGGCACGCATGCAGAAGCTGACCCAGGGCAAGCTCGTCGACCTGGCGCCGAAGGGCGCGGAGATCTGGCTGGACGGCGGCCACAATCCAGGCGCCGGCATCGTCGTCGCCGAGGCTTTGGCCGAGCAGGAGGAAAAGAACCCGAAGCCGCTGGTCCTGATCTCCGGCATGATCAACACCAAGGACCAGGCCGGCTATTTCAGCGCCTTCAAGGGGCTGGCCCGCCATGTCTATACCGTGCCGGTGAACAACAGCGATGCCGGCGTGCCGAATGACGAGCTGGCCTTGCGTGCCGAAGAGGCCGGGCTGTCGGCCGAGCCGGTCAGCTCCGTCGCCAGCGCGCTGATGCTGTTGCGCGACAGTTGGGACGGCCCGGCGCCGCGCATCCTGATCGGCGGTTCGCTCTATTTTGCCGGCGCCGTGCTGGCCGAGAACGGCACGCCGCCGACCTGAAGCGATCGGTCCGAGAGTCGCTTCAGAAATCCCACGGTGAGATAAGGTCAAGGTTGACGGAGCCAAAGTCGGTTAGATTGCGTGTCGCCAGCCGACCGCCGTTGACGCGTGCGATCGCTGCAATCATGCCGTCGGGAGCCGACATGCCACGGCCTTGGCGCCAGGCCGCCCCCATAATCTCGCCATAAGCCAGCGCGGCCTCCTCCGTCAGCCCGAAAATTCGATCGGCAAAACGGTGGCGCCATCGAGAAAGCCCTTGCTCCAGGCGGTCGGCTCGTTCATCGGGTCGGATCTTCTGGATGCCGAATGCGATTTCAGCAATCGCCACGGTGGAAAGAGCCAACTCGGCGTCGTTCCGGACAAGCCAGGCCAGAACGGCTGGATCTGGTGCCTTCTTAAGGGTTTCCGAAATCACGTTGGTGTCGACGAAAATCAAAGGTCAGGTCCCTTATGGACCTGCCGGCCTTTGCGGATGACGTCCTCCAGATCGACATCGGCACCACAGCCGGACACCAGGCGGGTATAGAAAGCGGTCGCGGGTTCGCGTCCTGCTTCACGGATCTCGTAGGACTCAAGCGCACGCTCGACGATGTCGGCTATCGAACGGTTTTCGCGCCGCGCAAGTCGATGAGCAAGGTCCCGTGCCTTGGCGCTGCGTACTGAGAGTTGTGGTTCGGCCATCTGAAGCTCCGTTGAAGGAGAATATATGTAGATTGAACTCTGCCATCAAGATGGCAGGTGATGGCTTGTCACGGACCGACAGCGGCAACGCCGCCGACCTGACGGCGCTCCGTCGTCGCCATATAAGGCGCAATCTCAGCGGCTCGCTGAGGCCATGCTCGATACAAGCTCTTCGGCGTCGGCATCGGCATGGCGGATGGCCAGCTGGAATGCCGTGTCGGCATCGCCGCCGACGATCGCGGCGACCAGCGGTTCGTGCAGGGTCGGTATGTCGTGCAGATTGTTGTAGAACCGGTCCGTCAGCCGCAGGAACATCCGCGTCTGGCCCTCGAGCCTTTCGTAGATATCCATCAGCCGACGGTGCCCGGAGATGCCGATGACCGTCCGGTGGAATTCGAAGTCCAGCTCCATCAGCTTCTTGCGATTGCCGTTCGAGGCCGCCGTCTTCATGGCCGCAACGATGTCGGTCAGCTGCTTGCGGCCGGCCTCGTCTATGCGTTTCGCCGCCAACCGCGCGCCGAGCGCCTCCAGCGAGTCTCGCAGCATCGAGATTTCGTAAACGTCGGGCTTTTCCACGGTGATGACGAAATTGCCTCGTCGCGGCCGATAGACGATCAGTCCTTGCGCCTGCAGATATTTGAGGGCGCCACGGATCGTGCCCTGGCTGACGTTGAAGCGCGCCGCAAGGTCGAGCTCGATGAGCCGAGTGCCGGGCTCGATCTCGCCATCGACGATCGCTGCCCTCAGCGCCTTGCCGATCTCGCTTTCCAAGGACGGGTGGTTGTCGCCCGAGATTCTCATGGGTCTGGAGGTTCCCTGTCCTGTGCTTCCGAGCCGCTTCAAGTCGTTCCTTTTGTCCAGTACGGACCGGCGATGGCCACCCGCCTGCTACGGCGATGGTCACCGGCCGCCGCTGCGCGCTTCCAGGGCGGGCGGCTTCCTCCCGGGCAACCCCACGGCGAGTTCTCTAGCAGATCGAATGGCGGAGGTCATGACTCTTATCATTTATCGATAATCGATATTGACAGCTTTGCCGACTTTCGCGATTGTCGCCGACGTCAGACGGGCGGGGGTAATGTCACCAATCTTTTCGAGAGACTATGCGGCGGAGCTACCGAAGGTGGCTCACGGCAGCGGCGTCTATGTCTACGACACCGACGGAAAGGCCTATCTCGACGGCATGGGCAGCGCCGGCGTCGTCGGCATCGGCCATGGCCGCACCGAGATCTATCGCGCTCTGGCCGACGCCGGCAACAAGGTGACATTCGCCTACACGGCCACCTTCACCCACCCGTGGCAGGAACAGCTCGCAAGTTCGATCCTGTCAGTGGCGCCGAAGGGCATGGAGTCGGTCTATTTCGTGTCCGGCGGCTCGGAAGCCAACGAGACCGCGTTGAAGCTGGCGCGGCAATACCATCTGGAGCGCGGCGACACGCAGCGCCACAAGATCATTTCGCGCTGGCAGAGCTACCACGGCGTCACCATCGCGACCCTGTCGCTGTCCGGACGCACGAGCTGGCGCACCCCATACTCGCCCTATCTGCTGCCGGTGGTGCATATTTCGCCGCCTTACGAATATCGCTGCGCCTATTGCCGCGACAATGGCGGCTGCACGCTGGACTGCGCCGACGAGCTGGAACGGGCCATCAACCTCGAAGGCCCTGAGACGGTCTCCGCCTTCTTCGCCGAAACCATCGTCGGCACCACGGCCTCGGGGCTTGTGCCGCACAAGGATTACTACAAGCGGGTGCGCGAGGTCTGCGACCGCTACGGCGTCCTCTTCGTTGCCGACGAGGTGCTGGCCGGCTACGGCCGCACGGGTGTTCCTTTCGCGATAGCCGACTGGGATGTCGCCCCCGACATGATCACCTGCGGCAAGGCGATCGGCAGCGGCTACGCGCCGCTGGGCGCGGTGCTGGTCAACGACCGCATCACCGACTTCTTCCGCGACAATCGCAAGCGTTTCGTCCACGGCTTCACCTATAGCGGTCATCCGGCGTCCTGCTTCATCGGCCAGCAGGTCTTCGACATCATGTCGAGGGAAGGCCTGTTCGAGCGGCCTGGCCGGATCGGACAATATCTTGCAAGCCGCCTGAGGCAGCTTCAGCAGCGCCATGCCTGTATCGGCGACGTGCGCGGCAGGGGGCTCTATGCCGGGGTGGAATTCGTCGCCGACCGCGCCACGCGCCAGCCTTTCCCGGTGGAAAAGGCGTTCACGTCGCGACTGGTAGCCGGCATGCGCGAGCGCGGCGTGATCGTTGGCGGCGGCGTGCCGGGCGCCAATTTCGGTCAGGGCGGCGATCATATCCAGATCACGCCGCCATATATCGTCACGGAGGAAGAGATCGACATCATCATCGACACGCTCGACGAGGTCATCACCGAGCTCGTTTGAAGGTCATCAACCGGCGCGCCGCGGGAGGCAGGCCGAACTCGAAACCAACCACAAAGAAGAAGGGGAATTGCAATGCTCAAATCGATACTCGCTGCCGCCTGCATTGCGGCGCTGACCACCGTCTCCGCCCAGGCGGGCGTCACCATCAGGATCGGCGGCGCCGGTTCGCCCGACAGCCCTGACACCAAGGCCATGGAGGTGTTCAAGCAGAAGATGGAGGCGGAGCTGGGCAGCGACGTGTCGATCCAGCTTTTCCCGAGCTCGCAACTCGGTACCGTCGACGAAATGGTCGAGCAGGTGAAAGGCGGCGTGCTCGAGTGCATGTATGAAAGCGTCGGCGATCTCGGCTCCTTCCATCCGGCGGCCAATGTCGAAGGCGTTGCCTATCTCTATCGCGACGAGGATCACTTCTTCCGCATCTGGCGCGGCCCGGTCGGCAAGGAGATTCTCGACACCATCGCGAAGGATGCGGGCTTCCGCGTGCTTGGACCGGCCTTCCATGGCTTCCGCCAGTTCCTGCTGACCAAGCCGGCCGAAAGCCTGGCCGACCTCCAGGGCCGCAAGATCCGTGCACCAGGCATTCCGGCCTACATCGCTTCGATCCAGGCGCTTGGAGCCAACCCGGCCACCATTCCCTTCGAGGAAGTCTATACCGCGATCCAGCAAGGGGTGGTCGATGGCGTCGAGCAGCCTCTCGTGGCAATCAAGGATCAGCGCTTCTATGAAGTCGCCAAGCACCTTTTGATCACCAACCACATGGCCGAGACGATGGGCTTCATGTGCGGCGAACCCTGGTACCGAGGCCTCGACAAGCGGGTGCAGGACGCCTTCATCAAGAGTGCGGACGCAAGCGCTGACTGGTACCGCGACTACACCGACTCCTCCCAGGCAAAGGTGCTGGAAGAGCTGGTCGCTCAAGGTGTCGTAGTCCATAAGCCTAACCTCGACGAATTCATCGCCAAGGCGGCAGCGGACTCGAAATACGACGCCGCCTTGCAGCCCTACATCGACAAGATCCGGGCGGTTAAGTAGCAACTGGCGTCCGCCCTTCCCTGGGCGGACAGTTCCAGTCGGAGATTCTCCATGGGCAACCTGCTCGCATCCGTGGGTAACGGGCTGCGCCGCGTGCTCGGCTTCCTTGTCGGCGCGGCGCTGCTCGCGATCGTCGTCCTGGTCTGCATCCAGGTCTTCAGCCGTTATTTCATCGGCGCGCCGACTCCGGGGCTGGCGGAAATCTCGCGCATCCTGTTCATCTGGATGACGTTCCTTGGCGCCGCGCTGCTCGTGAGCCAGCGTCAGCTCATCGTGATCGACCTGCTGCATGACCGGTTGAGCAGAGGCATCTTTACCCGGCTGAAGGTTCTCGTGGACATCGCGACCGCGGTGTTTCTTGTCTTCCTTGCCGTTTATGCACGCCATCTGATGATCGTGGTCGGGCAGAAGATCGCGCCGGCGACAGGCGTCAGCTTCGGCTGGTTCTACGGCGCGTTGCTGGCCTTTTCGGTCCTCGGCCTGATCTTCATCCTGGAGCGACTGCTCGGTGCAAACCGCGCCGGACAGGAAACGGCTTCGGCTGCCGAAAGGCCCGTTGCACAGGAAGGTGTCCAGTCATGATGATGCTGCTGGTGCTGTCGGCCGCGTTCCTGGTGCTCGCCTTGCTGGCCGTCCCGGTTGCCATCGCACTCGGGCTTTCGGCCCTGCTGGTGATCGCCATCTGGGGCATGCCGGGCTTCATTCTCGCGCAGAAAATGGTGAACGGCATCGATTCCTTCCCGCTGCTTGCCGTCCCCTTCTTCATTCTGGCGGCCTCGGTGATGAACAGCGGCGGCATCACCACGCGCGTCGTCGATCTTTTCTCATCGATGCTCGGTCGCATCCGCGGCAGTTCTGGCGTCGTCAATGTGGGGACGAACGTCTTTCTCGCCGGCATCTCCGGATCGTCGGTCGCGGACGCTTCCGCAAGCGGCGCCCTGCTCATTCCGGAAATGCGCAAGGATGGCTACTCCGGCGGCTTCGCCGCGGCGTTGACGGCGGGCGCGGCGGTCATCGGCCCGATCATCCCGCCCAGCATCCCGCTGGTGATCTATGGCGTGATCGCCCAGGTCTCCATCACCAAGCTCTTCGTCGGCGCCTACATCCCCGGCATCCTCATCGCCCTGGCGCTGATCGCCTATGTGACCTCCTATGCCCGCAGGCACCAGCTTCCGGCGCGCGGGCGGCCGTCATGGGGCGTGATCGGCAAACAGTTCAAGGGCAGCGCATGGGCGCTGTCGATGCCGCTGCTGCTGGTCGTCGGCGCCAAGGGCGGCCTGTTCACGGTCACCGAGCTCGGCGCGGTGCTGGTGCTCTATGCCATCTTCATCGGTTGGGTCATCCATCGCGAATTCAGCTGGCGGCAGTTCCCGGAACTGCTGACCGATGCGGGGCTGCAGACCGCCAACATCATGCTTGTCGTCGCGGTCTCGTCCTTCATCGCCTACCTTGTCGTCGTGCATGGCATTCCGGCAGACATTCAAAGCCTGCTCCACAATGCCGACCTGTCGCAGTGGGAGTTCCTGCTGCTGGTCAACGTGGTTTTCCTGGTGGCGGGAATGTTCCTCGATTCCACGCCCGCGACCATCATTCTGGTGCCGATCTTCCTGCCCGCCGCCAAGAGCTTTGGCGTCGATCCAACGCATTTCGGGCTGGTTATCGTGCTGAACCTGATGGTCGGTCTGATCCATCCGCCTTTGGGGCTCAATCTCCTCATCACCCAATCGATCGCCAAGGTGCCGATGCGCGAAGTGATCTGGGCCAGCCTGCCGATCGTCGCGATCGTGCTGGCGGTGCTGCTGATTATCACCTTCGTACCGCAAACGGTGCTCTGGCTGCCCGGCGTGATGGGCCTGTAAGGAACAGCCGCGAGGCGATCCGACGGCAGGTAGGAACGGCTATTTCAGCTCGATCTCGATGAAAGCATACTCGCCGTCATTGGCGTTGATGACGTCGTGCTCGACGCCTTCCCGCCGGAAATAGGGCGCTCCCTTCTTCATTTCGGCAAAGGACTCGCCGTCCTCGGTCACCAGCTTCACCTTGCCGTCCATCAGCGGCACCACGACATAGTCGTGGCCATGGCGGTGCCAGCCGGTGTTGGCGCCGGGCGCGAAGCGGTACTCGGTCACGATGACGCGTTCGTTGTCGACGTGAACTGTGGCCTTGGCTGTTCCGGTCATGGCGCTCTCCTTTTTCTGAAGCAGAGAGTATGACGTGCCTGTGTGCGAGGGCCAGAGCGCGTCGAGCGATGACGCCAAAGAAAAAGCCCGGCGCGATTGGCCGGGCTCATTCCTTTAGCGCGTTTCACCGTTTCACGGAAATGACGAACCGCTCTATCTCTTTGTTTCTACGCAATTCCGGACGGAAAACCGCTCACACTTTTCCTGGAATTGCTCTAGATATCCAGATTGGCTCAGGCGATGGCGCCGTTGATCCAGTGCGACAGCGCCGTCTTCGGCGCGGCGCCCACCTTCATGTCGGCCACTTCGCCGCCCTTGAAGATCATCAGCGTCGGGATCGAGCGCACGCCAAACTGCGCGGCAAGCTCGGGATTCTCGTCGATGTTGAGCTTGGCGACCTTCACCTTCGAGCCGAGCTCGTTGGCAATCTCTTCCAGCGACGGGCCGATCATCTTGCACGGGCCGCACCACTCCGCCCAGAAATCCACCACGACCGGCTCCTTGGCATTGAGCACATCGGCCTGGAAATTGCCCTTGTCGACCTTGACGGTGGCCATGCTGAAATCCTTTCGAAAACGCGGGTTGCACCAAATGTGGTGGTTGTGGCGGCGATGTTCAAGCAGTTCTTGTGTCACGCTCCCGTGAGTCGGGCAAGGGCATCGTCCATGGCCTTGGCCGGCAGCTCGATCAGCCGCGGGGCCTCGGTGAAGAGCAGCGCCGCCGTCACCTCGCGGCCCGGATAGAGCGGCTCAAGCAGCGCGCGGTAGAGCGCAAGCTGCAGCACATAGGCCGGCGGCACTTCCGTCAGGTCTTCGGGCGGCGGCCGGTTGGTCTTGTAGTCGACGATCGACACTTTTTCGGGTGTGACGGCCAGTCGGTCGATCTTGCCGGAGATCGAGCGCAGCCTGCCCATCACCTCGAGGCTGCCCATCACCGCGACTTCCGCACGTGAGGACGGCGAGAACAATGCGCCGAAGCGGCCGTCGGACAGGATCGCAAGTACGGCGTCCAGCGCCCTGTCGCGTTCACCATCCGGCCAACCCGCGCCGGCGCGCGCCAGGTAGCGCTCGGCCGCGCCTTGCCTCTCGACATCTGCGATGCCGGGCAGCATCTGCAGCAATTTGTGCAGCGCCAGCCCGCGCACCACCGCGAAGCCGGGCTCGGCCTCGGCGTCGAGCACCGGCGAGCGCGTGTCAGCCACGGCTTCTTTGGCCTCGTCGATCAAGGTCGAGGCGCCGGAAGGCGAAAGCGGCCGCGGCAGTTCCTCATAGGGCGGCAGCGGCAGGAACAGGGTTTCCGGCAGCTGTGCGGTATGCTCGAACGGTCTTGTCTCGTCCGTGCTGGCCGGCGCCACTGGCGGCAGCTTCGTCATGTGGAACCGGTGCACGGCCACATCGGCCGTGGCCGGATGCCGGCGCTCGGAACTCTCGGGCGCACCGAGCAGCGCGCGGCTGACAATCGAATGCCACGTGCCGGGGCTGGGCTGGCGCTTGCCGTGATAGCCGCAGACGATCAGCCGGTCCTCGGCGCGCGTCATGCCGACATAGAGCAGCCGCCGGTATTCGTCGTCCGCCAGTTCGCGCGCCCGGATCGAAGCCGCCTTCGAGACGCCATTGGCGACATCGCTGGCCGAGCGCCACAGATAGCCCTTGCCCTTCCAGTGCGCGCCCGAGCCCTCGAACGGCATCAGCCGCGGCAGATGCTGGTCGCTGAACGGCGCCGAGCCGCCGTCGACCAGGAAAACCACCGGCGCCTCCAGGCCCTTGGCGGCGTGCACGGTCATGACGCGGACCTCGTCGCGCGTCTGGTCCATCTCGCGCTTGATCTCGGGACCGGCATTTTCCAGCGTCGACAGGAAGGACTCCAACCCCGGCAGGCCGGTGCGTTCCTCGGCCAGGCAGAAACTCAAGAATTCGTCCAGGATGTCGCCGGCTTCGGGCCCCAGCCGCGCCGTCATCTTGCGGCGCAGGCCGTCACGCGCCAGCACCGCGGCATAGAATTCGAACACCGGCTTGAACGCCACTTCGCTCGCCCAGGCGTCGAGCCGGCTAACGACAGCGGTGAGCGCGACATCTTCCGCCACATGATGCCGCAGCGAAGCGATCAGCGACTGGCCTTTCGGCCTCGAGCCAGCGAGCGCCAGCAACGTCTCCTCGGAGACCTCGAAGATCGGACTGCGCAGCACCGCGGCCAAGGAAAGATCGTCTTCCGGCTGGACCAGGAAATGTCCGAGCGCGATCAGGTCCTGAACGGCGATATGGCCGGGCAGGCTCAGCCTGTCGGCGCCGGCGACCGGGATTTGCCGGTTCTTCAGGCTGCGCGACAGCGCATGGACGAAGCGGTCGCGCTTGCGCACCAGGACGAGGATGTCGCCGGCGGCCAGTTTCCTACCCTTGCCTTCGATCACCTCGCCGCTGCGCAGCCAGGTCTGGATGGTCGCGGCCACATGCTCGGCCACGCGCACGGCCGGCGCGCTGGCATGGTTGACCGGCAAGGTCCAGTCGTCCGGCTCCTCGACCATCTCGGCGCCGATCGAAGGCCACACCTCGACATAGCCCGGCGCATCATTGCGGATCGCCTTGTGGCTCAGCGGATCGGGATCCTGGCTGATGCCGCGCCTGACACCCGGTTCGGCGAAGACGCGGTCGACCGCGGCCAGCACGTCGTCGCTCGAACGGAACGACCAGGTGAGTTTGAGATTGGCGAAGGCGGCTTCCGCATCGCGCACGCGGCCGGCGAACAACAGCCGGCTTTCAGCGAAGGAATCCGGCGCCGCGCCCTGGAAGGAGTAGATCGACTGCTTCTCGTCGCCGACGGCAAAGACGGTTCGGCGCACCGCTTCGCGCTGGCCAAGCCCGGCAAAGAACTCTTCCGTCAGTTTCTTCACCACTTCCCACTGGTCGGGACTGGTGTCCTGTGCCTCGTCGAGCAGGATGTGGTCGATGCCCTGGTCGAGCTTGAATTGCACCCACGGTCCGGCATCGGGCCGCGACAGCAGGCTCACGGTGCGGGTGATCAGATCGTTGAAGTCGAGAAAACCCCGCCCGCGCTTCAACTGCTCGTAGCGCGCGATCAGCCAGCCGGCGACGGTGAGCGCCGCCGCTGTCCCTTCCAGCATGCGGAACAGCGCCAGCCGGTCGGTTACCTCGAGGATCGCCTTGGCCGCGGCCAGATAGCGATCGGCCAAGTCCGGCAGCCGGTCGACCAGCGCCTTCCTGAAGATTTTGGGAGGATCGTAAGGGTCGCCGTCCGCACGCAGGAATGCTTTGGCGAGCAGGCGCAGCCGCCGGATCGGATCGGCCTCGGTAAAGGCGGTCTGCGCATAAGGCAGCACATTGTTCAACACCTGCTTGGCGTCGGCGGCTTCGGCGGCCTGCGCGAATTCGGCGAACTGGCCAGTCGAAAAGCCAGGCAGCGGCCACAGCGAAGCGGCTATATCCTCGGCCGTCTGTCCAGGCCTGAAGCCGAATTCGGCGAACAGCGGCCGGAAGTCCCGATCCCTGCCGAGCTTGGCGATGAAATCGCGCAGCTCGCCGCGCTTGCCGACGATTTCGCCAAGCAGCGTGTCGAGCCCGAACTCGCCGCCGCGTTCCAGCACGGTGGCGAAGGCCTCCGCCAGGCCTTCGCCGCCTGCGCCTGCGCCGGAGATCATGTCGCGGCGGGCATCGGCGAACAGCGAGGCCTCCATCTGCGGATCGAGGATCTCGAAATGCGCCGGGATATTGGCTTCGAGCGGGAACTGGTGCAGCACGGATTCGCAGAAGGCGTGGATGGTCTGTATCTTCAGCCCGCCCGGCGTCTCGAGCGCCTCGGCGAACAATCGCCGCGCGCGCCGCATCATATCGCGGTCGGCGCCGCGGCTGTCTAGCGCCGCGATCCTGACCGTCAGCTCCGCATCGGGCAGCGCCGTCCATTCCGACAGGGTCGAGAACACGCGGTTCGACATGTTGGCGGCGGCGGCCCGCGTATAGGTGAGGCACAGGATCTTCGATGGGTCGGTGCCGTTGAGCAGGAGCCGGATGACGCGCTGCGCCAAGACATGCGTCTTGCCCGAGCCGGCATTTGCCGACACCCAGGCGGAATAGGCGGGATCTGAGGCGCGCGCCTGGCTGGCCGCGGTATCGGAGGGGATCGGATACTTCATCCTTCCGCCTCGTCTTCGCTGGCGCCGCCGGCCGACCATTCCAGCACGCGCGCCAGATGGTCGTAGTCGCCGTCGGCTTCGCCCTCACGGAAGGGCAGGGCGCGCGACAGATAGCCGGCGGACGGGTCGGCATAATGGAAAAGCAGCCGCTCCAGCCGCGCCCAGGCTTCCTCGGAGAGGTCGTTGGCGGTGCGGGGCTTGCGGTTGTATTCGAGGATCGATTCCTCGAACACCTCGCCATTCGGCTTCAGCCGCACGAAGGCAAGCTGCGAGGGCTCGCGGATGCCCAGTTCCTTGAAAGCGCCGCGCCTCAGCAGCGCGCCCTCCAACGCAAGCTGCGGCGACAGCAGCGTGTGCGCCTGCGCTTTCGAGGGTGAGGAGCCTGTCTTGTAGTCGAGGATGTCGGCCATGCCGCCGGCAAGCAGGTCGACGCGGTCGGCATAGCCGGAAAGCGTCACGCCGGTGCGGCCGACAACCGTTTTGTCGGCGCGCTCCTCGGCATAGCGCTTCGCCACCGCATCGGCGCGGCCATGCTCCCATTCGATGATGTTTTCGGCGAGCTTTTCGAAGCGCGGCCACCAGATGGCCTCGATGTCCGACGGAAGCTTTGCGTCGGCAAAGCAGGCACGGCCCGCTTCGATGAGGCTTTGCAGCGCGTTTGGTGCCGTGGGGTCTTCGACGCTGCGCGAAAACAAATGCAGGATTTCGTGGAACAATGTGCCGCGTTCGGCGGCGCCCGGATCGCGGATAAGCGGCTCCAGCGGCATCAGGCCGAGGATGCGCCGTGCGTAGACAGCGTAGGGGTCGCGGCGCAACGTCTCGATCTCGGTGACCGAGAAATGCTGCGGGCGCATGCTGAGCGGCGGCTTCGGCTGCGGGCGGGGGGCAAAATCCTTCTTCTCGCCGGCATCGAGCGCTCGCGCCCAGGCAAGCAGCGCGTCGCCGCGCCCACGAAGTCGTGCCGCCGGCTCCTTGCCGATGAAGGTCAGGATGCGCTGCAGCCAGCGCGACGGCACGGCCGGCGCGTCGCCGGAGCGCGCCGACCGCGTCAGCACGATTGCAGCAGCGCCCGTCGCCATCTGGAAATCATGCGCGGCGAGGCCAATGCGCCGTTCCGGCGGTTCGAGGTCGATGCCGGTCTTCATCAGCCGCGACATGAAGCGGTCGCTCTCGGGTTTGCGCGGCCAGACACCTTCATTGAGCCCGCCGATGACCAGCGTGTCGACGTTCTGCAACCGGGCTTCCAGCGCGCCCCAGATGGCGATGTTGCGGTCGGTGCCTTGCGCCGGCTTCACCGTCTCCGGCGCGATCAGCGCTTCCATCACGTCGGGCCATTCCGAAGCGGCGAAGGTGAAAGGCGAGGACGCCGCCACCAGTCCGCGCAACAGCTCGGCGAGTTTCTCGCCGGCGTCGCCGGCATAGAGTTCCGCCAGACCGCCATCGGCCGCGCGGCCCAGATATTCCAGCGCGACGACGCTCGCGCGCGTCAGCGTCGCGATGTCGGCGTCCTTCTCATCGCGCATCGCGGTGAGCGGCAGCAGCGCCTTGGTAAGGCGGCTAAGCATTTCTTGCGCCTGCTCGATGCCGCGTACGGTCAGGCGCGAAAACCAGAAAGGCTGCCTGGTGTCGCCGCTTAGCTCCGCGAGTCGTGTCTCGAAAAGCGCGCCGAGCGAGGCGACATCGGGGCGCCCCGTGCCGCCGCGCAGCGCCACCAGTTCGACGAGCTCGGCCGCCTTGTGCACGGTCCGGCGTTCGAGACCGAGTCCAAGCAGCGGATGCTTGAGCAATGACAGGAGGCTTACCGGATCGCCGGGCCGGAAGGCGGCGCTCAGCGCGAGCCTGAGCAGGCTGGCGGCAGGCGTGTTGACGAGCGGCGCACCGCCGGAATCGTCGGCGACGACACCGAAGCGCAGAAGCTCGGCCGAAACCCGCCGCGCCAGCGCCCGGTCGCCGGTGACGAGCGCCGCGCGCTTGCCTGGGATCTCCACCGCGCGCTTCAACGCGATGGCGATTGCCGCCGCCTCGTCGCGTTCGTTCGCCGCTTCCACCAGCGTCACGCCGGCAAGCGCCTGTTCGATATCGTGCGCCGTGAAGCGCGGCCGCGTCTCGGTCCAGTACTCGGTGGTTTCGGCCGGCCGCAGCGCCTCGCCGACAAGGGCGGCGCGCAACGCAAGCGGCGGTGGCGCGGCGACGATATCCTCGACGTCGCGGCGCGAAATGCCGATGCTTCCGATCAGCTTGGCGAGGCCGTATTGCGGGTGGCCGAGCGTTGCCGGACGGGCGCCCGGCGCCGTGATCGCCGCGAAGGATGCGTCGTCCAGCTCGCGGTCGAGCCCAGGCAGCACGACCGCGCCGTTGGGCAGGCCGGCGATCACGCCAAGCAGTTCGGCGGTGGCGGGGATGGAGCCGGTCGAACCGGCGGCGATCACCGGCCCGGCCGGCGGGCTGCGCTTCAGCCGCGCCGCTTCCAGGCGGATCAGCGCGCTGCGATGCGCCGCCGGATTTGAGCGGTCGCGCTCCTTGAGCAATTCCGGCCAATTGTCGGTGACGATGCCGAGGAAATCGAGCGTCACCTGCCACCAGCCGGCGAGGTTGCCGGTGACCAGCGTCGCGAGCTTCGCCCAGTCCGTGCCTTCGGTCTCGATCTCGTCCATCAGCCGGGCAAGGTCGCGCGCCAGCCAGATGGCGTCGGCGGCCGAGGCCGGCACGACGAATTCCTCGTTGAACCGCTCTCTGACATGCGCCGGCAGGCTTTCCTTCCAGGCGCGCACCAGCGGCGCCAGCAACAACAGCCGCTCCTGCGCGGCGATCGGCGGCGCGAGATCTATCGCCGGCGCCGCTTCTTCGTCGAAGGCGGCCTCGTCCTCGTCGAACTCGCCGAGCGGCCGCACCGTCGGCAGGATGGCCGAGCGTCTGCCGAGCATGTCGACGAAGGCGCCGCGCAGCGCCCGCGCGGCGCGCCGCGTCGGCACATAGATGGTGGCGTCGGCGAGCGCCAGCGGATCGCCGTCGAAGCGGAAGCCGGGGATCAGGCGTCCACCGAGCAACGCTCCAGCCAGCGTCGGCAGGAACGGCGCTCCGGACGGGATGGAAAGGACGCGGCGCGCGCCGCTCATACCGCATTAGATCGCCGTGCGCCCGTTTGGGCGCACAAAGGACGATCTAACCCTTTGCCTCTACGCATCGTGCTTTCCGAAAATCGGAGCCGATTTTCGGGCCGATGCTGCGAGCGCGCCGGCGACGGTTGCCTCGGCGGCTGGAATGGCGTCCGGGGTGCCGACGGTGATCCAGCTTCCGTTCATCTTCATGCCGAACAGGCGGCCGGCGGCGATCGCCTTGTCGAAATAGATGTTGAGCGAATGCGAGCCTGTGGAAGCATCCTTGAAGATACGCGGATGGATGATCGCAGCACCTGCATAGATCAGGCCCGTCGGTTCACCCTTCGAGCGCCTGAGCGCGCCGTCATGCGCGATCAGGAAATCGGTGCCGACGCAGTGCCCGGTCGCTGAGTCGAGATCGGTAAGCATCAGCAGAATATCCATTCTGGCGGCGTCCCATGCAAGGGCAAGGCGCTCGAGGCTGGGTTGGCCGCTGTCGATCCAGAAGGTATCGGCGTTGATGATGTAGAAGGGCTCGCTGCCCAAAAGCGGCAGCGCCTTGACGATGCCGCCAGCCGATTCCAGCAGCGCCTCGCGCTCGTCGGAGATGACGATCTTCGGTGCGCGCCTATGGGCGACATGGGCGACGATCTGCTCGGGCAGGTAGTGGACATTGACGACGGCCTTGGCGACGCCGGCAGCTTCCAAACTGTCCAGTCCCCAGTCGAGCAAGGTCTTGCCAGCGATCTTCACCAGCGGCTTCGGCATCGAATCGGTAATCGGCCGCATGCGCTTGCCGAGCCCGGCCGCCAGCACCATCGCCGTCGTCGGCTTCATGGGACCCGTTCCTCGAGCAGGCCGTGGGCCATGTAGAAATCCTTCAGGCCGGTCAGCGCCGGATGCGCCAGCGACCGCCTCAGATAGTCGCGGATGCGCGGCAGGTGCTTCAGATAGTAAGGCTTGCCGTCGCGCTTTTCGAGCCGCACGAAGATGCCGAGGATCTTCGAATTGCGCTGCGCGGCCATGATCGCATAGGCCTCGGCGAAGCCGGCCTCGTCGAAAGCGCCGGCGGCGCGCCGCGCCGCGACATAGGCCGCGACCGTCCGCCGCTCGATCTCGGGCGAGACGGTGACGCGCGCATCCATGGCCAGGGAGGCGACGTCATAGGCCGCCGGCCCGATCAGCGCGTCCTGCACATCGACGATGCCGAGCCGGTCGAGGCCGGAACGCTCGGCCCGCCAGATGATGTTGGGCGAATGGAAATCGCGCAGCATGAGCGTGTATTCGCTGCCTGCCAGGCGGTCGAGAAGCGCGTTCCATACCTTGTGGTAGCCTGCCCGCAACTCGTCGCTTGCCGGTTCGCCGGTGATCCATGGCACATACCAGTCGACCAAAAGGTCGGCCTCGATCAGCATGGCCTCCCGGTCGAAAGGCGGCACGTCGTGGAATACGCCCGGCGCCGCTTCCATGCGCGTGGGCCAGGTCTTGCCGTGCATCATGGCCAGCAACTCGGCCGCCGCCTCGTAGCGTTGGGCGATGGGCTGGCCGTCGTGACCGAGGAAACCTTCCGAGCCGAGATGCTCGATGAGCAGAAAACCCTGGTCGAGATCCTGGGCATGGATCGCCGGCACGCTGACGCCGGCCGCAAGCAGCGCCCGATCGATGGCGACGAAGGCGGTGACGGATTGCGCCGTATGGGCGATCACCGCATAGGGCTTGCCGTCGCGCACGGACGGCCCGAGCACGAGGCGCGGCGAGTTCATCAGCACGCGCGGCGACTTGCCGGGCAGCGAGACGATCTCATAGGAGCGGGCGGAGGCGTCGCCGACGAAATGGCGGCGGCTGGCTTCGCCCCATCCGGCCGAGACCAGGAAATCGCGCATCGCCAGCGATCGCGCCGCGCGCTCGAAAACCGGTCCTTGGCCCGACAGCCGCGCCACGCGGCCTTCGCCATGTTCGGCAAGCTCGACCCACAGCGCGTTTTGCGGCAACCGGTCTGCGGCCCGTTCCGGCCATTCGATCAGGGCCGCGCCCTGTGTGAGCGCATCGTCGAGGCCGAGCTCGTCGAGCTCGTCCGGCGAGGAGAGGCGGTAGAGGTCGAAATGATGCACCGGAACGCGCGTCTCGTAGCTCTGCACCAGCGTGAAGGTCGGGCTCGGCACTTCGAGGCCGGTATCGTCGGCAAGCGCCCGGATCAGCGCGCGGGCCAGCGTCGACTTGCCGGCGCCGAGATCGCCTTTCAGCGCGATCGCGTCGCCGGCGCGCAACGCCATGGCGAGGTCCTCGCCAAGCCTTGCCGTTGCCGCCTCGTCGGCGAGAAAACGCTCCAGCACCGTTCCTGCCATCGGGCCGCGCTACTCGGCCGCGTCGCGGATGCCCGCCGGCGTATCCGGAATTCCGGAAGGCTTGTCCGGGAAGGTGCAGATGACAGTCGTGCCCTTGTCCTCGCCGGTTTCGATGCGCACGGTTCCGCCATGCAACTCGACGAAGCTCTTGACGATCGAGAGCCCAAGTCCGGCGCCGCGCCGCCGTCCGCCATTGGTGCGCGGCTCGAAGCGGCGGAAGACCGATTCCAGCACGTCCGGAGGCATGCCCGGGCCATCATCGTGCACCGAAAACTCGACGCCGTCAGCCAAGCGGCGGCAGGTCAGCCGGATCGTGCTTGCTTCCGGCGCGTAGTTCGCCGCGTTGCTGAGCAGGTTGTAGAGGATCTGGCGGATGCGGGTCTCGTCGCCATGGAAGCTCGCCGGCGCCTCCGCCGCGTCGATCTCGAGCTTGATCCGGTGCTCGTCCAGCCGGTCGGCGACCAGCTCGGCCGCCGCGGCGATCGTCCGGTCGATGTTCATTTCGGAGATGTCGAGCTGCATGATGCCGGCATCGACGGTGGCCAGGTCGAGGATATCGTTGACGATGGTGAGCAGCACCGACGACGACGAGCCGACATGCTCGACATATTCGCGCTGTTTCGGCGTCAGCGGCCCCGTCGCGGGCAGCGACAGAAGCTCGGTGAAGCCGATGATGTTGGTCAGCGGCGAGCGCAGCTCATAGGACACGTGCTGCACGAACTCGTTCTTCAACTGGTCGGATTTCTCCAGTGCCTCGTTCCTGTCCTTCAGCGCCCGTTCGACATTGACGGTGTCGGTGACGTCGACGAAGGTGATCATCACCTGGCCGTTGGGCAGGTGGATCACCGCGTAGCTCAGCACCGTGCCGTTGACCAGCTCGATCTGGCCGCGGCGATCGCGGCGCTCGTCGTCGAAGCCGGTGACCGCGGCGACGAAGCCGCCCCACGGGCTGTTCGCGGCGCGCTGGTCGCAAAAGTCGCGGATCGCCGAGACATGGACTTTCGGCTTGACCGCTTCCACCGTCAGCCCCCACAGCGCGACGAAGGCCGGATTGGACAGGCGCAGCCGGCCGTCCGGACCGAACACGACCACGCCTTCGGCGAGGTTGTCCAGCGTCTCGCCCTGCACTCGCACGGCGGTCTGGTAGCGGCTTTCGAGGTCCATCTTCTCGGTCAGGTTCTCGAACACCCAGGTGACGCCGCCCTTTGGCTGCGGGTTCGCCACGACGCGGATCGTCTTGCCGTCCGGCAGGTGCCACCAATGCTCCTGCGATTCGACGGCGCGATAGGCGCTGAGCAGGTTTTCCTTCCAGCGCCGCCATTCGGGCTGCTCGGCGATCCTGCCTTCGCTGCGCAGCCTGTCGAGCAGCAACGTGTTGGAGGGAGCGCTGAGCAGGAAGCCCGAGTCGAGACCCCACAGCTTCTGGAAGGCCTGGTTGAAGAAGCGCAGTTTTTCCTCGGTGTCGAAGATCGCTACCGCCGTGTTCAACTGGTCGAGCGTGTCGGCATGGCTGCGCACGGTCCGCTCATATTCGGCGCGGATCGTCTCGGCGGCGCTGGTGTCGCAGGCAAGTCCCGCCGAACCGTCGGCTCCGGCGAAATCGGTGACCGCGAACATGCGGCGGTCGCCCTCGATCACGGTGGAAAGCGTCTGCTCGAAGACCGGGCGCGACTTGTGCTGCTCGGCGATCTGCTCGCGCGCCTGGCCGCCGAGGAATTCCTTCGCGTCGCGCACGGCCGCGGCCGTGCTTTCCGCCTCCACCGCCTCCGCATAGGCGCGGTTGACCCATTGCAATCGCCCGTCCGCGCCGCGTAGCCACGCCGGCATCTTCAACGCGTCGAGCAGGCCGACCATGGTGTCGTAGTCGGCGCTGAGCCGCTGGTTCTCGATCTTCAGCCTGGCCTGGTGGCGCAGCGTCTCCGACAGCGAGACGAAGCGCACCAGCACATGCGCCGCGCTCTTGCGGCCATGCACCTCCAGCGGCACGCCGGCCTGCGTTTCGATGACGAGATCGAAGGCCCTAGCCTGTTCGCGCAGCGCCGCGACCGCGTGCTCCAGGGCGGCCGCCGAGCGCGGCATCAGCCAGCGGCCGAAGGCGAGGAAAGCGGATCTGTCGTCGGGCGCGCCGCTTTCCAGCGGCAGGCTCCCGATGAGCTCGGGTTTCTTGTTGTCCGTGGTCCACACCACCAGACGCTGGTCGCGCAGGTTGAGCAGCGCCTCGGAGCGCTGCAGCGCCGCGTTGACGTCCGCGATGCGGGCCCTGAGCTGCAGATTCTGCGAGGCGGTGCGTGCGCGCTCGCGGATCAGGAAGATGGCCGAAACCAGCGCCGCGCCCATGACGCCGACGAACATGGCGAGCTGCATGACCTCGACGGTGCTGACGGGCGCCGCGGCCTTTCCCGGGATGCCTGTCTCGGCGTGGGCGGCAAAGGCGAGCAACGGGCCGGCAAGCGCCGAGATGGCAAGCAGCGACGC
The DNA here is from genome assembly GCF_006442775.1 of Mesorhizobium sp. B2-4-6. Classification (NCBI taxonomy): domain Bacteria; kingdom Pseudomonadati; phylum Pseudomonadota; class Alphaproteobacteria; order Hyphomicrobiales; family Phyllobacteriaceae; genus Mesorhizobium; species Mesorhizobium sp. B2-4-6. Next base: position 70,093 of record NZ_VFVI01000008.1, on the reverse strand, counting down.
CAGCCGCAAGCCGACGCGAAAACCGCCGCCGCTCACGGCGGGGCCGGCCTCGTTCGAATCCTCATGGCCGCCGGAAACGGCCTTTCCCGCGCGTGGCGGGTAATCCCCCGGCATGTCTTGGTCCTCTTCGCCGCTTGAATGCAAGACCGCCCTGAATGCGTCCCGGCCCAACATGTCCCCGGACCGCGAATCACAACAATAACGCTTGCCGGAATCGGCGTGAAGAATCATTGGCGCAAAAAATAAAGCCGGATGGAAAGTCAACCACCCGGCTTCAATATATGGTAGATAATTTCGCTTTGGTTAATAGCGGTAGTGTTCCGGCTTGTACGGGCCCTGCGGCGTCACGCCGATATAGGCGGCCTGTTCGCCGGACAGCTCGGTGAGCTTGGCGCCGAGCTTGTCGAGATGCAGCCGCGCGACCTTCTCGTCGAGGTGCTTGGGCAGCACATAGACCTGGTTCTCGTACTGGCCGTGCTTGGTGAAAAGCTCGATCTGCGCCAGCACCTGGTTGGTGAACGAGGCCGACATGACGAAGCTTGGATGACCAGTGGCGTTGCCGAGGTTGAGCAGGCGTCCCTCGGACAGAAGGATCATCCGCTTGCCGTCCGGGAAGGTGATCAGGTCGACCTGCGGCTTGACGTTGGTCCATTTCAGGTTGCGCAGCGACGCCACCTGGATCTCGTTGTCGAAGTGGCCGATATTGCCGACGATCACCATGTCCTTCATCGACCGCATATGGTCGAGCGTGACAACGTCCTTGTTGCCGGTGGTGGTGATGACGATGTCGGCGTTGGGGGCCGCGTCTTCCAGCGTCACCACCTCATAGCCGTCCATCGCCGCCTGCAGCGCGCAGATCGGGTCGACCTCGGTGACCTTGACGCGGGCGCCGGCGCCGCGCAGCGAGGCCGACGAGCCCTTGCCGACGTCGCCATAGCCGCAGACCACCGCGACCTTGCCGGCCATCATCGTGTCGGTGCCGCGGCGGATGCCGTCGACCAGCGATTCCTTGCAGCCGTATTTGTTGTCGAATTTCGACTTGGTGACGGAATCGTTGACGTTGATCGCCGGGAAGGGCAGCAGGCCCTTCTTCTGAAGCTGGTAGAGGCGGTTGACGCCGGTGGTGGTCTCCTCGGTGACACCGCGGATCGCTTCCCGCTGCTTGGTGAAGAAACCGGGCGAGGCCTTCAGGCGCTTCTTGATCTGCGCGACGAAGTATTCCTCCTCCTCGCTCTGCGGATTGGACAGCACATCCTCGCCGGCCTCGGCGCGCGCGCCGACCAGAATGTACATGGTGGCGTCGCCGCCATCGTCGAGGATCATGTTGGAGAGGCCGCCATCGGCCCACTGGAAGATCCTGTCGGTGTAATTCCAGTAGTCCTCCAGCGACTCGCCCTTGACCGCGAACACCGGGATGCCGGCCTCGGCGATCGCGGCGGCCGCATGGTCCTGGGTCGAGAAGATGTTGCAGGAGGCCCAGCGGATGTCGGCGCCCAGCGCCTTCAGCGTCTCGATCAGCACCGCCGTCTGGATGGTCATGTGCAGCGAGCCGGTGATGCGCGCGCCCTTCAGCGGCTTCTTGGCGCCGAACTCCTCGCGGCAGGCCATCAGGCCCGGCATTTCGGTTTCGGCGATCTCGATCTCCTTGCGGCCCCAGCCGGCAAGCGAGATGTCGGCGACCACATAGTCCTTGCTACCCGTCATGGCAGTGCTCCGGTGTGATTTTTTCTCAAAGACGCGCCGGCGCCGGAAGGCGCATGGGAGGACGCGGTTGCCGGCCTGACTAGCAGATCGGCCGCCGCACGACAATGGGATATAAAGAAATCTTTATGCGCGCATGTCTCTGCGGGACGGTGCATGTCGCCCAAAAGTGCGCAGCGGTTTTGGGATTACGACATGCATAAGCAGAAATCATGTCGCCCAAAAGTGCGCAACGGTTTTGGGATTACGACATGCACCAAAGCAAAAATTTCAGATTTCCTCGCCGAAACGCGAGGCGACCAGCTGCTCCAGCGCATCCATGGCCGGCACGGCTTCCGGGCCGCTGGCGATGACGCGGATCGAATAGCCCGGGCTCGCCGCCAGCATCATCAGGCCCATGATCGAGGTGCCGCCGACCTTCACGCCGTCCTTCTCGACATGGATGGTGGCGTCGAAGCCGCTGGCGACCTGGACGAACTTGGCCGAAGCGCGCGCGTGCAGGCCGCGCTGATTGATGATCGGGAACTCCCGCACCACCTCGTCTGTGTGCGGCGCCGGTGCGTTCATTTGCTGCTCAGGAGCTGGCTGGCTACGTTGATGTATTTGCGGCCCGCCGCCTGCGCTTCGTCGAGCGCGGCGGCCATGTTGTCGCCCTTGCGGATCGAGGAGAGCTTGATCAGCATCGGCAGGTTCATGCCGGCGATGACCTCGGTGCGGCCGGATTCCATCACCGAGATGGCGAGGTTGGAGGGCGTGCCGCCGAACATGTCGGTGAGCACGATGACGCCGGTTCCGGTGTCGACGCGCGCCACGGCGTCGACGATGTCGGCCCGGCGCTGCTCCATGTCGTCATCGGCGCCGATCGCCACGGTTTCGAAATTGTCTTGCGGCCCGACGACATGCTCTACGGCATGCCGGAACTCGGTAGCGAGTTGACCGTGCGTCACGAGCACGAGTCCGATCATTCTCTGGTGGCTCCCGTCATCGCCGCTTCACAGGCGTATCTTATGTTCGCCAGCCATTCCAGGCGGCGGGAGCGCTATCTTGTCGACGCACGGCCGGTTGACAAGCCCAAAATTGCGGCGGCCCGGGCCATTTTGACGCATCGCAGCAAAAATCCCGGGCCGGATCATGAAAAAGGCTGGATCGACAGCCGCGCCATCAGCATGGAGAGCGCGGCGGTGATATTTTGCCGGGCGACATCGATGCGGGGCAGCCGGCATCCGTCGATCGTTTCCACGGCTTCGTCCTGCAGGCGCGCCATGTCGGCCGGCTCGACCAGCCGCACCATGAGGTCGATCACGGCGGCCGGTTCGAAGGCCAGCGGCTGCGGACCGATGCCGTGCACCTCGGCGAGACCGGCGATGCTCGCCGGCGCGCGGCACACCAGCCGGCCGCCATGGGCCACCGCAAACAACTGGTCGTCGCCCACCAGCCGGGCAAAAAGCCCCCGCGCGCGGCAATGATCGATTAGCGCCAGCGCCAGCGTCGTCTTGCCGGCGCCCGACGGCCCGGTGATCAGCAGGCCGCGCTCGCCGACCAGTATGGCCGTCCCATGGATGTTGCGGGGCTTCGTGGCGGCGTCCGGCATGTTCGGCTCGGCGATCAGCCTTCCGCCGGCAGCGTCACCACGAAACGCGCCCCCTTGATCTCGCCGGGCTTGGTGCCGGGGATGTTCTCGGCCGTCAGCGTGCCGCCATGCGCCTCGACGATCTGGCGGCTGATCGACAGCCCGAGGCCGGAGTTCTGGCCGAATGCCTCGCCGGCCGGCCGGTCGGTATAGAAGCGTTCGAAGATGCGATCGATCTTCTCCGCCCGGATACCCGGGCCGTTGTCGTCGACGGTGATGATGTTGAACTTGCCCGCGCGCGCCAACGAGATCGCTATGTGGCCATGCTCGTCGGGCACGAAGGAACGCGCGTTCTCGATCAGGTTGGTGATGACCTGACCGATCCTGAGGTCATGGCCGACAACGAAATAGCCTTTGGCGCCGGCCGGCAGCTTGGCGACCTTGAGCTCGATCTCGACGGCCTTCTTGTTGCGCGTCGCCTCGCGCGAGACCGCGATGAGATCGGTGGTGAATTTCTTCAGGTCGACGGTCGCGGCATCCTCGCGCGCAAGCTCGGCATCGAGCCGCGAAGCGTCCGAGATGTCGGTGATCAGCCGGTCGAGCCGCCTCACATCGTGCTGGATGATTTCCATCAGCCGGCCACGCGAGTTCTCGTTCTTCGCCAGAGGCAGCGTCTCGACCGCGCTGCGCAGCGAAGTCAGCGGGTTCTTCAATTCATGCGAGACATCCGCCGCGAAACTTTCGATCGCCTCGATTCTCGCATACAGCGCATTCGTCATGTCGCGCACGGCGATGGACAAATTGCCGATCTCGTCCTGGCGATCGGAAAAATCGGGGATTTCCTCGCGGCTCTTGACGCCGCGCCGCACCCTGACAGCGGCTGCGGAAAGCCGGCGCAGCGGATTGGCGATAGTGGAGGCGAGCAGCATCGACAGGATCGCGGTGACGAGCGCCGCCACCCCGAACACGCGCAGGATCGCCTTGCGCTCGGCCGCGACGATCTTGTCGATGTCGCCGCCTTCGGTGGACAGCATCAGCACGCCGAGCACGGCGCGGAAGCGCTGGATCGGCACCGCGACGGAGACGATCTGTTCGCCCTGCTCGCTCACCCGCACGATAGTCGAGGGGCTGCCGGTCAGCGCCTTGACCACTTCGGGGAAGGCCGCGCCATTGCCGCCGGGTTGCTCGTGGTAGACCGGCAGGTCCTTGTTGCGGAAGAAGTCGAAGATGAATTTCTCGACTTGCTCCACGACGCCGGGCTGTTCGTCGTCGACGGGCGGCAGGTCGTAGCGCAGGATCTGGCCGCGCGAATAAAGATGCCGCGAATCGAGCAGCAGGTTGGCGTCGCGATCATAGATGCGGGCGCGGGTGCGCGTTGGCGAGATCAAGCGTCGCAGCACCGGCGCGACGCGCTCGGGATTGATCGGGAAATCGAGGTTGTCGAGCTGGTCCGACCCCGGCCCCAGGCTTTCGCCCGCCTGCAGCTCAAGCAGCTTTTCCGGGTCGATGCTGATCGAATCGGTCTCGACGGTCGCCGAAGCCGCGATCGCGCCGGCGATGATCTCGCCCTGCGTCATGAGGCTTTCGACGCGCGCGTCGATCAGCCCGTCGCGGAAGGTGTTCAGGTAAAGGATGCCGGTGACCAGCACGGCAAGGCCGGCCAGGTTGAGGAACAGGATGCGCCGGGTCAGGCTGGAGAAGATGTGATGGCCGAGAAACCGGCGCATCGGCACGGTGAATTTCGACACGAAGGCGGGCACGATCCGCGACGGGCGCCTTGCCGCGCCCGCCCGTCTGCCTCGCTCTACTTCCACTGCCATCGACTAGCAGGCCCTGCTTAGTTAGTGGGTAGTGAGTGGGCAGTAGGCAGTAGGAGCAATGATTGGCTGACCGCGGCTATGCACGAATGGCCGCTCGCATCATTCAAAACCGACTACGGACTATTCCCTACTGCCTACTGCCTATTCTCATGCTTCGCGGAACCGGTATCCGACTCCGTAAAGGGTTTCGATCATCTCGAAGTCGTCGTCGACGGCCTTGAACTTCTTGCGCAGCCGCTTGATGTGGCTGTCGATGGTGCGGTCGTCGACATAGACCTGCTCATCATAGGCCGAATCCATCAGCGCATCACGGCTTTTTACCACGCCGGGGCGCTGCGCCAGCGAATGCAGGATGAGGAACTCGGTCACCGTCAGCGTCACCGGCTCGCCCTTCCAGGTGCAGGTGTGCCGCTCCTGGTCCATCACCAACTGGCCGCGTTCGAGCGAGCGGGCCTGCTGGCTCGGCGCCTTGGCCGCCGCCTCGCGGGCGCTGGTCCGGCGCAGCACGGCGCGCACGCGCTCGACAAGGAGGCGCTGCGAGAACGGTTTGCGGATGAAGTCGTCGGCGCCCATCTTGAGGCCGAACAATTCGTCGATCTCGTCGTCCTTCGACGTCAGGAAGATGACCGGCAGGTCCGACTTCTGGCGCATGCGGCGCAACAGCTCCATGCCGTCCATGCGCGGCATCTTGATGTCGAGTATGGCGAGGTTCGGCGGACGCGCCGCCAGGCCTTCCAGCGCCGACGCGCCGTCCGTGTAGGTTTCGACCCGATAGCCCTCGGACTCGAGCGCGATCGACACCGAGGTCAGAATATTGCGGTCGTCGTCGACAAGCGCGATTGTTGCCATTTCAAGCGGCTCCCTCATGAGCTGTCCCTTCTGTCGTCGAGAAGGGGCTTTTGCAGGACAAATTGGGTACAAAATGTGGCACGGGCCCTGTCCGAAGTCACCAGCGGCCTGCCGTCACACGCCATCGCACCCTAATTGGGATTGGACGAACCAAGCCTGCCAATCCTTTGGGCAACCTCTGCGATTTTTTGCACATATAAACGATTTAAACAACTTTCAAATTTTTTAAATCGATTAATGATTTGATATCATTCGGCTTTTCTGGTTCTGAACCTGACGGCCCCAGCGCGGGCTCCGGGAAGTCACCCGTCAGATGCGGCCAATCCAGAGAGGAAATTTGATGTCGGAAGCCGGCAAACGCAACCCCGACTGCGCCATCGACGCGATCGGCCTGAAGACAACGGGCATGGTCCGCTATAATTTTGGCGCGGCCGAACTCTACGAGGAAGCGATCCGGCGCGGCGAGGCGAGGTTGACCGCGCAGGGTGCCCTGGTCGCCGAGACCGGCCAGCACACCGGGCGTTCGCCGAAGGACAAATTCGTCGTGCGCGACGAAGCGACCGGCGGCCAAGTCTGGTGGGACAACAACAAGGCGATCTCGCCCGCCCAGTTCGAGGCGCTGCTTTCCGACTTCCGCGCCCATGCGGCGGGCAAGGACCTCTACGTGCAGGACCTCGTCGGCGGCGCCGACGCCGATCTCAAGCTGCCGACCCGGGTCATCACCGAATTCGCCTGGCATTCGCTGTTCATCCGCAATCTTTTGATCCGCCCTGAAGCCGCGGAGCTCGAGCGCTTCGTGCCGCGGATGACGATCATCGACCTGCCCTCCTTCCGCGCCGATCCGGCACGTCACGGCAGCCGCACCGAAACGGTGATCGCGGTCGACCTCACCCGCAAGATCGTGCTGATCGGCGGCACCTCCTATGCCGGCGAGATGAAGAAGTCGGTGTTCACGATGCTGAACTATCTGCTGCCGGCAAAGGGCGTCATGCCGATGCACTGCTCCGCCAATGAAGGTCCGGACGGCGACGCGGCCGTCTTCTTCGGCCTGTCCGGCACCGGCAAGACGACCCTTTCCGCGGATCCGTCGCGCACGCTGATCGGCGACGACGAGCATGGCTGGGGTCCGCACGGCATCTTCAATTTCGAGGGCGGCTGCTACGCCAAGACGATCAGGCTGTCGGCAGAGGCCGAGCCGGAGATCTTCGCCACCACGCAGCGCTTCGGCACGGTGCTGGAGAACGTGGTGCTCGACGCCGGCCGCGTTCCGGATTTCAACGATGGCAGCCTGACCGAGAACACGCGCTGCGCCTATCCGCTGGACTTTATCCCCAATGCCTCGAAGACCGGCCGCGCCGATCATCCGAAGAACATCATCATGCTGACCGCCGACGCCTTCGGCGTCATGCCGCCTATCGCCAGGCTGACGCCAGCGCAGGCGATGTACCACTTCCTGTCGGGCTATACCGCCAAGGTCGCCGGCACGGAAAAGGGCGTCACCGAGCCGGAAGCGACGTTCTCGACCTGCTTCGGCGCCCCGTTCATGCCGCGCCACCCGTCCGAATACGGCAATCTGCTGCGCGAGTTGATCGCCAGCCACGGCGTCGACTGCTGGCTGGTCAACACCGGCTGGACCGGCGGCGCCTATGGCACCGGCCGCCGCATGCCGATCAAGGTGACGCGCGCCTTGCTGGGCGCCGCGCTCGACGGTTCGCTGAAGTCGGCCGAGTTCCGCACCGACGCCAATTTCGGCTTCGAAGTGCCGGTGGCGGTTCCGCGTGTCGAGAGCGCTATCCTCGACCCGCGCTCGACCTGGGCGGACAAGGCCGGTTACGACCGCCAGGCCGCGAAGCTGGTCAACATGTTCGCGAACAATTTCGAGAAGTTCGAACGCCATGTCGACGCCACCATCCTCGGCGCCGCGCCGCGCTTGCAGGAAGCGGCTGAATAGCGGCCGCTTCTCATATCTTTCCTCTAGGGCCCGGCTCGCGCCGGGCCTTTTCTTTTTGCCGTCATCGCGTCATGAGTGCGTGCATGGCAAGCGACGACGACATCATCATCTCGGCCGAAGCGGTCATTCGTGCGGGCGACCTGCATGAGGACTTCATCCGCTCGTCCGGTCCGGGCGGCCAGAACGTCAACAAGGTTGCCACCGCCGTGCAGCTGCGCTTCGATGCGGCGAACGCTTCCGGCCTGTCCGAGCGCGTGCGCGAGCGTGCCATCAAGCTTGCCGGCCAGCGCGCCACCAAGGACGGCGTCATCGTCATCGAGGCCGGCCGTTTCCGCACCCAGGAGCAGAACCGGGCCGATGCGCGGGCGCGGCTGACGGCGTTGATCGCCAAGGCGGCCGAGCCTCCACCGCCGCCGCGCAAGAAGACCAGGCCGTCCAAAGGCGCCGTGGAGCGCCGCCTTAAGAGCAAGGCAGGCCGATCGACGGTGAAAAAGCTGCGCGGCCGTGTCGACAACGATTAAGCACGGTTGAATCGGCTGCTTCCAATTCTGGGTTGCAGATGGCAAGCTCCGATTGCTGCAACAGCGAGGAGACCAGCTATGGGTATTTTCGATTTCGTCAAAGGCGTCGGCAAGAAGCTCGGCATCGGCGGCGACGACGAGGCATCGCCAAACGCGGATACGTTGAAGAAGGAGCTCGATTCCCACAAGCTGGGCACGGACGGCGTCGAGGTTGCCGTCCAGGGCGACACGGCGGTTTTGAAGGGCACGGTCAAGGATCAGTCGGTCTTCGAAAAGGCGGTGATCGCCGTCGGCAACACGCTCGGCGTCTCCAAGGTGCAGGCGGACGAGCTGAAGGTCGCGCCCGAGGCCGGCAAGGCGGCGCCAGCCAAGGAACCGACGCTCTATACCGTCCAGAAGGGCGATAATCTCTGGAAGATCGCCGAGAAATATTACGGCAAGGGGAAGGGCGCGAAGAACAACGTCATCTTCGAGGCCAACAAGCCGATGCTGACGCATCCCGACAAGATCTATCCTGGCCAGGTGCTGCGCATACCGGATATCGACCAGGCCTGAGGGGCATATCGCCGGGATTGAACGAACGGCGGCTTTCGGGTCGCCGTTTTCTTTTGCCGGTGGCATGCTAGGGCCGGATGATTTCAGGTCTGTTCGACCTGAAATCTGAATCCGTCTCTAAATCAAAGAGATAGAGCATGATGTCGCCCGAAAGCCGCTTCACACTTTTCGGCGTCATGCTCCAGGGCGGATAGAACGGATCGACCCATGCTCGTTCTTCCCAAAGGCGTCCGCCATATGCCGGGCTACATCGCCCGGCCGGCGCAGGAAGCGCTGATCGAGGAGATCAGGCGCGTCGTGCAGGCAGCCCCCCTCTACGTGCCGGCCATGCCGCGCACCGGCAAGGAGATGAGCGTGCGCATGACGAATTGCGGCGCGCTCGGCTGGGTCACCGACAAGGAGCGCGGCTATCGCTACCAGCCCACGCATCCGGTGACGGGCGAGCCCTGGCCGCCGATACCTGAAGCCTTGCTGCAACTGTGGCGCGAGGTCTCGGCCTATTCGCATCCGCCCGAGGCATGCCTGGTCAACTTCTATGCGGCGGACGCCAGAATGGGCCTGCATCAGGATCGCGACGAGCAGGATTTCGCCGCGCCCGTGGTGTCGGTCTCGCTGGGCGACGACTGCCTGTTCCGGGTCGGCCAGGACAGGCGCGAAGACGGCACGAAGTCGTTCAGGCTGAAGAGCGGCGACGTCGTCGTGCTTGGCGGCGAGGGACGCCTCGCCTTCCACGGCGTCGACCGCATCTATCCCGCGACATCGGCCCTTTTGAAGAATGGCGGCCGCATCAACCTGACGCTGCGGCGGGTGACGGTGCCGGGCTGACGATTCCTGGCGCCGGGGCAACGCGATCTTAAGGACACGGCGACTAAAAGGTCGGTTGCGAAATCGAGATCGCCATGCAGCCGGACTGGATCAGAACCCGAAGCCTCTTGGACGTGGCCATCGTCACGGTGGTATCGATCGTCGCGCTTTGGATGGCCGAGTTTTACCTGAGCAGCTTGTGGACCCTGAACAGCAAGGGATTTTCCGCGCTGTCGCACAGGCTGCCCTACTGGGATTTCACCAACCTCTGGGCCGGGTCCCGCATGGCGATGGAGGGCCACGTCGCCCTCCTTTTCGACGTGGACGCCTACCGCGCGGCGCTGCGCGGCATGTTCTCGCCCGACCTTCCCAATCAGGAATGGAGCTATCCGCCGAACATCCTGTTGCTCGGCGTTCCGCTTGCCACCTTGCCGATCTTGCCTGCCTATCTGGTCTGGACGGTCGGGACTGTGCTCTGTCTGTGGCTGGCGATCCGGCCGCTGAAGCTCGGAGCGGCCCTGGAACTGGCGATTGTCTTGAGCCCCGCCGTGATCTGGAACTCGGTGTTCGGCCAGAACGGCGCGCTGACCACCGCGCTCTTGATCGGCGGCGTCGCCGTGGCGCCAAGACGTCCGCTGCTGGCCGGAATCCTGTTCGGCCTGCTGACGATCAAACCGCATCTCGGTATTCTCGTGCCTTTCTGCCTGCTCGCCAGCGGCAACTGGAGGGCCATTCTCGCGGCCGTCGGGACCGCGGTCGCGGTCGCCGTCGCCACCGGCCTGTTCTTCGGCTTCGATGTCTGGCGCCTGTTCCTGACCGAAACCCGGCCCTTGATGACGGCGATCATGGAGGCGCCTTATCCGCAACCCTATCAGTACAACGCGATCACGGTGTTCTTCACGGCAAGGGCTGTCGGCCTTGGCGTGATCCCCGCCTATGGGGTGCAGGCGGTCGCCACCATCGCTTCCATTGCAGCGGCGATCTGGCTCTGGTGGCCCGGGCGCCTGGTCTCGCATCAGGAACGCGTGGCGCTTACCGCGATCCTTGCGATCCTTGCCACGCCCTACGGCTACACCTACGACACGATCGGTGTGGCCGTAGCGGTCGCGATGCTCGCCGCGATGGTTTCCAGGCCGCCTCGGCTGATCCTGGCGATTTGCTGGCTCGGGCCTTTCGTCGTGCATTTTTTCACCTGGGGCGGATATTGCGTCGCTGTCCTGATCCCGCTGTTTCTTGCCGTGTGGATGCTGCATTCGATATGGACGAGAGGCCGGAAGGCTGAACTCTCGGGAGAACCGTCCCTAGCCTGAAGCAATTCCGGGATGCGTGGGCAGCGATGGGCTTGGCGACTTTAAGGACTGCTTTGGAAAGACGTGTCTTAACGTCAATTGATCTGGCCAGTGCTGATCTGGCCAGTGCCGCCCTAATTGCGTTCGGCGATATCGCTGCGGATGAACAGGGTTACCACGGCGTTCTGATAGAGCAGACGATAGTCTTGCAAAGCCTTTGCGATCAGAGGGCTGTCACGCAGCGGCGCCGCCGCGTGCGGCTGCATCAGATGGAGCTTTACGGGTACATCCGGTCCTGCGGTTCCGTCATCGGCAACGATATCGGGCCGTTTGGTCGCCAACTCACGGGCGATCGCCTGCGTGTAGTCCGCCCGCAAGGCTTCGAGCCTGAGCCGGGTAGCGGCATCCGGCCCGGACTCAATCAAGACCTGGGCATCATTGACCATCCAGCTGGACGGGTGGCGCCCAACCATGCGAGCGCCGGCCATCCGGACGAGCGGATTGCCGATCTGCAGCGCTGAGCCGATCGATATCAAGGTCGGGTGATCGGCGATCCGGTTGATTGCGGCCGTCGCCGCGTCGAGATCGCCACGCGATTGGACGAATGCCAGGCCTTGCCTTGGCGCGACGGTCGTCACGGCGAAAAGCAGACCGAACCCGACACCCGCCTTTGCCAGCGCAGGCAGCTCGCGCAGTGGCCGCAGCCGGATGAACTGGAGCACAAACGCCGACATGCCGAGCATCAGGAACGGGATCGCCTGATAGGTCCAGCCTTTGCCCATGACGACAAAGGCTGGGACATAGCCAATACCCGCCAGCAGCAGAATCTTCGCATCGCGATGGGGCCGGTCAGGGTAGGCCATGGCCAACGTTGCCCCGGCCATGGCCACGAAAATCTTCACCGGCAAGAGCATCAACACGTCGACGGCCGGCAAGCGCATCGGCAAATAGACCTCGCGCAGCAAAGGCAGGACATCGGTGAAGAACGGCTGCATGAAGACCACAAGCGCGACCAGATAGGTGACGGTCAAAGCAGCGCCGAGGACATTCTCGGTCGTCAGCAGAGGCCGCGCCGAGCGTCGCTGCGCGGCAAGGACCAGCACCGGGGCAGCCAGCGCCAGCACGCTGAAGGGCGGTTTGATCATGACGAAAATCGCGGCGCCAAGCCCGGCGGCGAGCCGCTCGGCCGTGCTGCCGGCGCGGAAATCTACTGTCCGGTCGCGTGCCGCAAGCAGCGCCAACCAAGGCAAAAGGCAGATGACTGCGATCTGTTCGCGCTGGCCGAAATCCGCCGGGGACAGGCTAAGCAGAAGAAACACCAGGACCGGAACTGCCCAGACGAATCGTGTCAGCGTTTGGTCGGCACGTACAAGAATTCGAGCTGAAAGCCAGACCGAACCGATTGCCAGCACTGCCATGCCGAGCCCCACCCAGAGCTCCGCCGAAAGCCCGGTCAACCGCTCGAGAACCAGGAATGGCAAATAGAGCCAGGTGGAAAAGGGCGGATTGGCCTCGGCGACGTCGACATAGAGGCGTTCGCCGCTCAGCACGCGGTCGCCGACGGTCAGCAGCCACGATACGTCGACATTGCCCGGCAAGACGCGCGAGACGACGATCGCATAGAGGGCGATCAACAATGTTGCGGCAGCCGGCAGGCCAAGACGAAATGCAGTTCCGGCCTGACGGAGCCGCAGATCGGCCTGCTCGTCCGAAGCAACCAATGGCGCATCCATGCCGGGAGCCTTTAGCAATACAGCGTTTGTGGCTCAATTTCTAACGGATCGGCAGTTAAGCGCGCTTTAACCGGTAGCCAGGACGTCCTCGACGAGCGTCGATCGGGTCCTGATGCATGTCGCCCAGAAGTGCGCAGCGGTTCTGCGACAACGACATGCATCAAAATCCGTTTCAGCGACGCGCTCCAAAGCTTCCGCAGCGCCACCTCTTCGACCAGATGGTTGGCGTGCTTGCGCAGGATGAGGTCAGCCCGTGCCCGCGTCGCCACGGCGAAATTGCCGAGCCTACCCACTCACACTTGATCCTCGCGACCTGTCCCGAAAGAGCAACTACGGATCACTCTGCCTGGGCAGTTCCTGGGTCGCGCAGCAGCACCTGAAGTTCGTCATTCTCGGCAATCTGCTGGTAGCCTCGCATGAAGTTGACGTAGTCCTGCCACCGGGCAAGCTCCGTATTCCAGTCCCTGTCGATTTTCTCGACGATTATCATGGCAGGCTGTCGGGCTTCGAGTTCGGCGAGCTTGCTCTCGATGTAGCGATCGGCGATCTGCCGGTAGCGGGACGCGGGCTCCTTGTCGCCATTCCGGGTTGCTATGCTCGAAAGATAAAGCGCCTGCTCACCCAGCCAGTCGCTGCAATGACGTGAAATCCATGTCCCGCCGAGCATGCGGGTGAGCGGATGGCCCCCCGAGATGTCGGCGCCGACTAGCGCGACGGTCGGCTGAGGAGCCGCGGCCTTGAGCTTGGCGACGAACTCGGCACCGAGCTTCTGTGTTTGCATGAACGGGATGGCGGCGGTGGCAATGATGGCAGCCAACAGCATCTTGCGCCTCAGGTCCATTGCCGTGCCCGACGACGACTCGTATGGCGCCGGGCCAGCTTGCGCCATCCTCAACGGTAGCGCCGCAAGAATCAGGCTGAAGGCCGGAAACGCGTGATAGGCCCAGCCCTTGGCCTGGTAGATCAGCGGCACGGTTGCAGCCAGCGAAGCAAGCGTGAATACGGTGATCAGCGGCGACAACGGCAATCCTGGGCGAAGAAAGCGCAGCGCCAGCAGCGCGATCAGGTAGATCGGCCCATAGGTCGTCAGCAACGCCTCCATATTCTGTATCCGCATGTAGGTGTCGGCCAGCACCGGGTAGATGACGCTTAGGAATTCCGGATGGAAATGCTGGACGGCAACGACATAGGCGACGCAAACCAGGCCGATCGTCCAGTACTCGACGGTGAAAAGCGTCCGGATCGACCGGCGGTTCCAGGCCGCGTAGAGAGCCGGAACGAGCACGACCAGCGCATAATAGGGCTTCACCAGCACCAGGATGCTGCCGCTCAATCCGGCAAGGAGGGCAACCGGCAGGCTGGGTATTCGATCGTCGATTGGCGCCGCGCGCCAGGCCGTCAGCATGAGCAACGGCAAAAACAGCGCGATCCCGAGATGCTCCCGCTCGCTGAAGGCATTGCCGGGGAGGATGACCAGCAGCGCCAGAAACAGAGGCAGCAGCGAAAACAGGGTGCGGTTCTCGACAAAACCCGCCCGCCTGGCGATCCATGCGGCAAGGCCCAGTCCTGCCAGGCAGATCGCATAGCTGTAGGCATGAACCGCGATTTCAGGCGAGATGCCGATCTTATGCGCGAGCGCCGCGGCCGGCATGAACATCCAAAGCGTGAAAGGCGGATTGACTTCGAAAATGTCGACATAGAGCCGTGATCCGGCAAGCATCCGTTCGCATACGGTGATCACCCAACTCGTGTCGGGTATGATGCCCCATCGCATCTGCCAGGGAACGGCGGCTGCCAGAACCAGCAGGCAAAGAATCGAGGTCCATGCCCACGTGTTGCGCGCTTCGCCGATCGGCGCGTCTGCTGTCGGTCTGTCGAGGACGGCGGTCATCGGCTCTCTCCTTCGGGGCAGAGGGGGCCGTTGGCGCCCATGGGAGCGTCGAAGACAAACTTGCGTAAGACTGCGAAGTTCAGAACCGGCACAAGAATGGAAGCAAGCGCCACCGGCGCCGACGACGGGCATCCAGCAAGATCGGTGAGAATTGCGGCCAGCCCAACGGAGAGAAGGAGTCCGGCACCGGTTGCACAGGCGAAGCGGAAGATTTCGACGCCAAGCGCACTGTCAGGCATGAACGTCACGCAGCGATGCCCGCAATAGGAAAACACTGTTCCGGCGCTGGCGTCGAGCTTGTCGAGTTAGGCTCATCCCACCGCACGAGCAGCGGCAGCACCGCCTCCTCGTTGAAGATCGGAATGACCAGTGAATAGACCGGGGCCTTGCGGCCGGCGGCATTGCCCGCATTGATCACCGGTTGCCTCCCGACACCCGCTGGAGTTTGGCTCGCAAAGCTAGTCGGGATTGCCTAAGGCGCCGTTAAGGGGTCACAATTTCCTTAACGCCACTTCCTCGATCAGGTGGTTGGCGCCCTTGCGCAGGATGAGATCGGCCCGCGCCCTGGTCGGCAGGATGTTCTCGCGCAGGTTCTTCAGGTTGATGTTGGCCCAGAGCCCTTCGGCGATGGCCCGCGCGGCATCCTGCGAAAGCTGCGAATAGCGGTGGAAGAAGGAGTCCGGATTGCGGAAGGCGGTTTCGCGCAGCCGCATGAAGCGCTGGATGTACCATTGATGGATCAGCTTCTCGTCGGCATCGATATAGATGGCGAAATCGAAGAAGTCGGACAGGAACGGCACGATCTTGCCGTCCTTCGGCAGCTTGCCCGGCTGCAGGACGTTGATGCCTTCGAAGATCAATATGTCCGGACGGTCGATGGTGACGAACTCGCCGGGGATCACGTCATAGGTCAGGTGCGAATAGACCGGCGCGATGACGCTGTTTTGCGCCGACTTGATGCCGGACAGGAACCTAAGCAGCGCGCCGACGTCGTAGCTCTCGGGGAACCCTTTGCGCTCCATGAGGTTCTCGCGGCGCAGGATCTCGTTGGGCAACAGGAATCCGTCGGTGGTGATGAGGTCCACCTTCGGGCTCGACGGCCAGCGCGCCAGAAGCTGCTTCAGCACGCGCGCCGTGGTCGACTTGCCGACCGCGACCGAGCCGGCGATGCCGATGATGAAGGGGGTCTTGACGACATCCTGCGCCTTGAAGAAGGCCTGGCGCTGCCTGAACAAAAGCTGGCTTGCCTCGACATGCGCCGAAAGCAGCCGCGACAACGAGAGATAGATGCGCTTGACCTCTTCGAGGTCGACCGGGTCGTTGAGCGAGCGCAGCCGGTCGATCTCTTCCCCGGTCAGCGTCAGCGGCGTGTCTGCGCGGAACTGCGACCATTGCTCGGCGGAGAAGAATCGATAGGGGGAATACTTCTCGGTCGGAGCAAGCTGGTCCATCGGGTTTCCTACCCTCCTCGCCGTCAGCCCCGGGCCATCAACCGCGGGGACGAGACGCCTTTTCGGCGATGCCCGAGCGGCCGGTTCGGCTCTCGAGCTCCTTCAGCACGTCGTCAAGCGGAACGCCCGCTATGCCAAGGACGACCAGCCAATGATATATAAGATCGGCACTTTCCGAAACGAGGGCCTGCCTGTCGCCGCGGATGGCGGCGATCACGGTCTCGACCGCTTCCTCGCCGAGCTTCTGCGCCGCCTTGTCCATGCCTTTGGCGAACAGCTTCGCCGTCCATGAGTCAGCGTCGCCGGAATGGGCGCGCTGATGGATGATCGTTTCCAGCTCGGCGAGCGAAAATTGAGCCATAGCAGTGGTTTAAGTCCGATGTGCCGACGAGTCCAGCCGCATCGGCAGGCCGGCTCTGGCCATGTGCGCCTTGGCCTCGGCGATCGTGAAGGTGCCGAAGTGGAAGATCGAGGCGGCAAGCACCGCGCCCGCATGGCCGTCGCGGATGCCTTCGACCAGGTGATCGAGCGTTCCGACGCCCCCGGAAGCGATCACCGGCGCGCGCACCGCGTCGGCAATCGCGCGGGTGAGCGCAATGTCGTAGCCGGCCTTGGTGCCGTCGCGGTCCATCGAGGTCAAAAGAATCTCGCCGGCGCCGCGATCGACCATCGTCTTGGCGAATTCGACCGCGTCGATGCCGGTCTTCTCGCGTCCGCCATGGGTGAAAATCTCCCAGCGATCGGCTTCGTCGGCCGCCGACACCTTCTTGGCGTCGATCGCAACGACGATGCACTGGTTGCCGAACTTGTCGGCGGCTTCCGCGACGAAATCCGGGTTCTTCACCGCCGCGGTGTTGATCGACACCTTGTCGGCGCCGGCCAGAAGCAGCTTGCGGATGTCGGCCACCTGGCGCACGCCGCCGCCGACGGTGAGCGGCATGAAGCACTGCTCGGCCGTCCTGGCGACCACGTCGAAGATCGTCTCGCGATTGTCGGACGATGCGGTGATGTCGAGGAAGCAGAGCTCGTCGGCGCCTGCGGCATCATAAGCCTTGGCGGCTTCGACCGGGTCGCCGGCATCGATCAGGTCGACGAAATTGACGCCCTTGACCACCCGGCCGCCCTTGACGTCGAGGCAGGGGATGACGCGGGCCTTGAGCATCACTTGCCTTCCAGGGTCGAGAGCAGGTCGACCACCAGCTCGCCGACCAGCGGCGGCACGTCGCCCTTGGGGTCGAAGGCCGGATCGTAGGCGGAAATGGTCAACCCGGCGATGGCGAGCGGACCGGCGAGACCGCACATCGCGGTGCGCACCTGTTCGGGCGCCGGACCGCCGGGCGTGGTGTAGCGGTTGGCCTGCAGCTTCTCGGGGTCGTGCACGTCGAGGTCGACATGCATGTGCACCTGGTTTGCGCCGTCGGCCTTCAGCCTTTGCGCAGCAGCCTTCCAGTCCGGGCACTCGGTCCGGATGACGGGCAGCGCTTTCAGCAGCTCCTTCTCGGCCTCGTCGAGGTCGCGCGCATTGACCAAAACACAACGCGACGGATCGACCGGCTTGAAGCCGGGAATCTGGTTGGCCATCGTCCGCCAGCACAGGCCGAGTGCGACAGCCAGCGCCATGCCGTCGAGGAAGCCGGTGGTGGAGGTCTCAGGCGTGTTGAGGTCGCCATGCTGGTCGGCCCAGATAATGGCGTCAGCGCCGGCACCGGCCACGGCGCCCGCGGCGGTCAGGCAGTTGCCCGCCAGCACGATCGGAAACCGCTTCTTGTCCATCGCGATGCGGACCTGGCCCGAAACGGCATTGCAGACGGCGAATCCGGTGCTGATCTCGCGCTCTTCTTCGTCCTCGACCACCTTGCCGATGTCATGCACCTCGACGTCGTGGCCGGCGAGCTTCAGCGCCTCGGCCAGCCCGCCCGAGATCAGCGCGTCCGGGCCCTGGCCGCAGCCGCCGTGGAAATGGCCGCTGTCATAGGATGCCAGGATGATGGAAATGTTCACGCTCTTGCCTCCGCCCGCTCGCCGCGCAGGATCGCCAGCGCTTCGGCCGGGTCGATACGTCCGTCATATAGGGCGCGGCCGGAGATCGCGCCTTCGAGTTTGTGCGCGTCCGGCATGGTCATGCGCACGATGTCGGCGATCGAGGCGAGGCCGCCGGATGCGATCACCGGAATGGACACCGCCTCGGCGAGGCTGATGGTCGAATCCCAGTTGATGCCGGTCAGCACACCGTCCCGATCGATGTCGGTGTAGATGATGGCGGCGACGCCGGCGCCCTCGAACTTGTTCGCCAGCTCGATGACGCCGAGCTCGGAGGCCTCGGCCCAGCCCTCGACGGCGACCTTGCCGCCCTTGGCGTCGATGCCGACCACTATTTTTCCGGGAAAAGCCTTGCAGGCTTGCTTGACCAGTTCGGGTTCGCGCACCGCCACGGTGCCGAGGATAACGCGCGTCAGGCCGCGATCCAGCCAGTCCTCGATCTGCGGCAAGGTGCGGATGCCGCCACCGAGCTGCACCGGGTTCTTCGTCGCTTTCAGGATAGCGCCGACCGCCGCTGAGTTGACGCTCTGGCCCTTGAAGGCGCCGTTGAGGTCGACGACATGCAGCCACTCGAAGCCCTGCTCCTCGAAGGCTTTCGCCTGCGCGGCGGGATCGTCGTTGTAGATGGTGGCGGTGGCCATGTCGCCGTGCTTCAGGCGCACGCACTTGCCGTCCTTGAGGTCTATCGCCGGAAACAGGATCATCGGTCAGGCGCCCTCGACGATGACGAAATGGCCGGTCGAGGCGGCGAGCCGGAACTTCGAGGCATGCTGATATTCAGGCGAGTGATAGCATTCGATCGCCTTGTCGTAGGTGTCGAACTCGACCAGCACGTGACGGTTGCCGGTCGCTCCTTCCGGGCTCTCGTAGCGGCCGGCCCGGACCGGGAACTTCGCGCCGTATTTCGCGAAGGCGACGGCATTGGCTTCGATATACTGCTTATAGACATCCGGATCGCGGACATCGATCATCGCCATCCAATAGCCCTTCTTGCTCATTTTCAGGGCCTCCACTTCAGGAAATTGGTGATCAAGGCCAGGCCGAGCGCCTGGCTCTTCTCGGGATGGAACTGCGTGCCGGCGATATTGTCGCGCGAAACCGCTGCCGTCACCGCGCCGCCATAGTCCGCCGTCGCCAGTACCTCGTCCGCCTTCCGCGCATCGAGATAGTAGGAATGGACGAAATAGGCGTGCAATCCCTTCGCGCCGGTCTCGATGCCGGAGAACAGTGGGTGCGGGCGGGCAAGCTCGATCGTGTTCCAGCCGATCTGCGGGATTTTCAGCGCCGGATCGGACGGCGTGATCTCCTTGACGTCGCCGGCGATCCAGCCGAGGCCCTTGGTGATGGTCTTTTCGAGGCCGCGTTCCGACATCAGCTGCATGCCGACGCAGATGCCGAGGAAAGGCCGCCCCTTGGCGATTGCCGCCTCCTCCACCGCCTCCCACATGCCTGCCACCGCGTGCAGGCCGGCGGCGCAGTCGGCATAGGCGCCGACACCCGGCAGCACGATGCGGTCGGCGGAATGCACGCGCTCGGCGTCGGCCGTCAGCTCGATCGTCGCCGCAAGGCCAGCCTCGTGCGCGGCGCGCTCGAAGGCCTTGGTGGCCGAGCGCAGATTGCCCGAGCCGTAGTCGATGATGGCTACCCGCATGTCAGGGCCTTCCGGGCGTATGGGTCAATCCCAGCGCCATGCCTGTCTGTGGCGGACGGGCCAGCGACGCGTCCGGCACGATGCGCGGCATTGGCGCCGCCTCCTCGACATCGTCGGCGGTTTCCAGCGCATGGCGCGTCTCGGCGTCGCCGAGATCGCCGGCCTCGACCACGCCCCATTCCCGCCAGCCGCGCCTGCGAAGTGCCGCGATGCGCAGGCCCCGGCCTTCGAACCCGACATAGAGCGAGACCAGCAGCGACAGCATCGATCCGGCCCCTTCGAGCCCGAGTCTCTCGCCGAGCACCGACAGGAGCGCCATGACGATGAAGGTCAGGGCCGCCTCGATCCACAGCCGGTGCCAGGCGAGCCAGAGCGGCGCGGCGAGGAAGCCCAGCCAGGTGAAGCTGTCGCGCACGAAGATCGCGTCCTCGGCTTTGTTGCCACCAGCCGGCGGCTGCATCACGACATAGATCGCCATAGGGCTATCCTTTCAGGGATCCCTTGGTGGATGGCACCGCGTCGGGCTGGCGCGGATCGCGCTCCAGCGCCGCGCGCAGCGCCCGCGCCACCGCCTTGAAGCAGGTTTCGGCGATGTGATGGTTGTTGGCGCCGTAATGGTTGGTCACATGCAGCGTGATGCCGGCATTCTGCGCCAGCGCCTGGAAGAACTCCCGCACCAGTTCGGTGTCGAACGTGCCGATCTTCGGCGACGAGAAGCCGACGTTCCAGACCAGGAATGGCCGGCCGGAGACGTCGATCGCCGCCCTGGTCAGCGTCTCGTCCATGGCGAGGTCGATCGAAGCGTAGCGCATGATGCCGCGCCGCTCGCCCAGCGCCTTGCTCAGCGCCTGGCCGATCGCGATGCCGGTGTCCTCGACGGTGTGGTGGTCGTCGATATGCAGGTCGCCCTTGGCCTTCACCGTCATGTCCATCAGCGAATGCCGCGACAGCTGGTCGAGCATATGGTCGAAGAAGCCGACACCGGTCGAAATGTCGGATTTTCCCTTGCCGTCGACATGGACGGAGACCGAAATCTCGGTTTCCTTGGTCTTGCGGCTGACTTCGGCCGAACGCGTCATCGCTCTGTCCTTGTTGCCCTGTTCGGAGGCGCCAGGGCTTGAAAACGAAAGCCTTCTATCAGCATGATCCGGCGATTGCCAGTTGCCATTCCGGCCGCTATCGGCCTCGGCTGAGGGGCGGTTTGCAATCGTTGGCCCTATGCATACATATGGCCGATCAAAACTCACTCGTACCGCGCCAATCGCCTTTCCAGAGGGATAGCGCGAATCGGAGCTAAAATGTCGAATGAACTCACCATGCACGCCACGACCATCGTCAGTGTGCGCAAGGGCGACAAGGTCGTGATTGCCGGCGACGGCCAGGTCAGCCTTGGCCAGACCATCATGAAGGGCAACGCCCGCAAGGTGCGCCGCATCGGCAAGGGCGGCAGCGTCATTGCCGGCTTTGCCGGCGCCACCGCCGATGCCTTCACCCTGCTCGAGCGCCTCGAGGCCAAGCTCGAGCAATATCCCGACCAGCTGACGCGCGCCTGCGTCGAGCTCGCCAAGGACTGGCGCACCGACCGCTATCTGCGCCGCCTGGAAGCCATGATGCTGGTCGCCGACAAGTCGGTCTCGCTGGCGCTGACCGGCAATGGCGACGTGCTGGAGCCCGAGCATGGCGTCATGGCCATCGGTTCCGGCGGCAACTACGCGCTGGCGGCTGCCCGCGCGCTGATCGACACCGACAAGGATGCCGAGGAGATCGCCCGCAAGGCGATGCAGATCGCGGCCGAGATCTGCGTCTACACCAACAACAATTTTGTTGTCGAAACGCTCGATGCCGCCTGACGACCATGATCCCGAAAAGTGGCCGCCGGTTTTTCGGACAGATCATGGTCGAACCAGCAGATACATATGATTTTCGGCCGGTCACGGAAAAAGACCTGCCAATGATCGCCAGTTGGCTGCGCGAGCCGCATGTTGCCGCCTGGTGGGACGATCCGGCCAAGGAGATCGCCGAGATCCGCGAGCATATGGATTCGGTTTCGGTGGAGCCGCTGATCGTCGAGCTCGACGGCAGGCCGATCGCCTATCTGCAGAGCTATGACCCGCATATGGAGGACGACCATCCCTATGCCGACCAGCCCTTCGGCACGCTTGGCATCGATCTGTCGATCGGTCCGCCGGAACTGGTCGGCGTCGGCCATGGCCCGGCCATCCTGCGCCAGTTCGTCGAGGAGCTTTTCGAGGAAGGTGCGCCGCGCGTCGTCATCGATCCGCATCCCGACAATGGCCGCGCCATCCGCGCCTATGAGAAGGCGGGCTTCAGGCCGATCGGCCGCAGGCATTCGCAATATGGGGACGTCGTGCTGATGGCTGTCGATGCGGCCGAAGACGACGATGAAAATCTGGGGGACTGACCGAATGACCGCGCCCGAAGAGTACAGGACGCTTTCCGCCTATGAGGACAGTTGGCGCATAGGCCTGCTGGTCGTGCTTGCTCTGGTCATCTTCCAGGCAGGCGCCTTGTACGGCATGGGCCATCCGCCGATCTGCACCTGCGGCTACGTCAAGCTCTGGCACGGCGTGGTCGACAGCTCGGAGAATTCCCAGCACATCGCCGACTGGTACACCTTCTCGCATATCATCCACGGCTTCCTGTTCTATGCGCTGGCGAGGTTCCTCTTCCCGCGATCGCCAATTGGGCTGCGGCTCGCTTTCGCGGTCCTCATCGAAGGTGGTTGGGAGCTTCTGGAAAACAGCCCCTTCATCATCGACCGCTACCGCGCCGGCACCATCTCGCTCAACTATTACGGCGACTCCATCATCAACTCGGTGTCCGACACGCTGTTCATGGTGCTGGGATTTGTGATGGCGCGAAAGCTACCTATATGGGTGATCGTGGCCCTGGCGCTTATCTTCGAGCTCGGCACGGGCTACATCATCCGGGACAATCTGACGCTCAACGTGATCATGCTGCTGCATCCGTTCGAGTCCATCAAGCAGTGGCAAAGTGGAATTTGAGTCTTATGAGCACCTTTTCTCCCCGTGAAATCGTTTCGGAACTCGACCGCTTCATCATCGGCCAGAAGGACGCCAAGCGCGCCGTGGCGATCGCCTTGCGCAACCGCTGGCGCCGCCAGCAGCTGGAAGGCCAGATGCGCGAAGAGGTAATGCCGAAGAACATCCTGATGATCGGCCCGACCGGCGTCGGCAAGACCGAGATATCGCGCCGCCTGGCGCGGCTCGCCGGCGCGCCCTTCGTCAAGGTCGAGGCGACCAAGTTCACCGAGGTCGGCTATGTCGGCCGCGATGTCGAACAGATCGTGCGCGACCTCGTCGAGGTTGCCATCGGTCTGGCACGCGAAAAGATGCGCGGAGATGTCAATGCGCGCGCCCAGGTCAATGCCGAGGAGCGCGTGCTGGAAGCTCTCGTCGGCAAGACGGCGAGCCCGGCGACCCGCGATTCGTTCCGCAAGAAGCTGCGCGACGGCGAGCTTGACGACAAGGAGATCGAGATCGAGGTGGCCGACACCGGCACCGGCGGCATGCCCGGCTTCGAGATTCCCGGCATGCCCGGCGCCAATGTCGGCGTGCTCAACATCAACGACATGCTGTCGAAGGCTATGGGCGGCCGCAAGACCAAAACCCGCAAGACCACGGTGCGCGATTCCTACGCGCTGCTGGTCAATGACGAGTCCGACAAGCTGCTCGATCAGGACGAGGTGGTGCGCAGGGCGCTGGAATCGGCCGAGAACGACGGCATCGTCTTCCTCGACGAGATCGACAAGATCGCGGCCAGGAGCGACATTTCGGGCGGCCCGTCGCGCGAAGGCGTGCAGCGCGACCTGCTGCCGCTGGTCGAAGGCACCACGGTCGCGACCAAATATGGGCCGATCAAGACCGACCATATATTGTTCATCGCTTCGGGCGCCTTCCACGTCTCCAAGCCGTCGGACCTGCTGCCCGAGCTGCAGGGCCGCCTGCCGATCCGTGTCGAGCTGCGCGCGCTGGAGAAGGCGGATTTCATCCGCATCCTCACCGAGACGGAGGCAAGCCTCATCAAGCAGTATATCGCGCTGATGAAGACCGAGGGCGTCGAGCTGACATTCACCGACGACGCCATCGATTCGCTCGCCGGCATCGCCGTCGACCTCAACGCCAGCGTCGAGAACATCGGCGCCCGGCGCCTGCAGACGGTAATGGAGCGCGTGCTGGACGAAATCTCCTACGACGCCCCGGACCGCAACGGCACGGCCGTCACCATCGACGCTGCCTATGTCGAGAAGCATGTCGGCGACCTGTCGCGCAACACCGACCTGTCGCGATTCATCCTTTAGCTCGTGATTTCGGGCTTGCCTGCAGCAAACCCGAAACGCTCTTGCAACCCCAAGTGTGGCCAAATGGAAGCATCTGGCCACCATTCTTGGTGGCAGATTGAAGCCTTCTCTCGACTCTGCCGGGCGCTTTACCTAGGTTGCCGCCGTTTCCGAAAGCAATTTCAGGAAAAGTGTCCAGCGGTTTTCCGCCTGAAATTGCGTTCAATCAAAATGGTTGGGGTGGATCGGCGATAGCCGAGCCGCCCCAAGGCGGCGGCGGATGAAGAAATACCTGTTTCTCTGTGTTGGACTTGTGCTGGCGGCGGCGGTGACGATCGCCGATGCCGCGACAATGGTGCCGCCGGGCAACCGCAACAGCGTGCAGCCGGATATTCCGGGCGCCTCCAGCCGGCGCACCCAGGCCACCAGCACGACGTTCCAGGCCAAGTACCGCAAGGTCTACGCGCTGTTGCAGAACGACGCCGAGCTGCGCGGCAAGATCAGGAAGGCGGCGGCGGCCTACGGCATCGACCCCATGCATATCGTCGGCGCCATCGTCGGCGAGCACACCTACAATGTCGACGCCTATGACCGCCTGCAGACCTATTACGTCAAGGCGATCTCCTATCTGTCGAGCAAGCTCTCCTTCGCCTATCACGGCGAGGACGTCTCGGATTTCATCCAGCGGCCCGAATTCAAGAAATGCGCCGGCATGGACGATAGCTACGACCTTTGGGAATGCCGCGAGCAGGTCTGGAACCGCGCCTTCCGCGGCAAGACCGTCGGCGACGAGGATTTCCCCAATGACCGCTTCGGCGCCACCTTCTTCCAGCCTTATTATGCCGGCCAGACGTTCGGGCTCGGCCAGTTGAACCCGCTGACGGCGCTGCAGATGAGCGACCTGGTGCACAAGGTCTCCGGCCTGCCCAGGCTCGACGTCGGCGATCCCAACGCGGTCTACAAGACCATCATGGACCCGGACCTGACGCTGCCCTATGTCGCCGCGACCATCAAGAAGTCGATCGACGCCTATCGCGGCATTGCCGGCTTCGACATCTCGAAAAATCCGGGCCTGACCGCCACGCTCTACAATGTCGGCAACCCCGAGCAGCGCGCCTATGCGCTGAAGGCCGAGAACGACAAGCGCCGCGCTGCCGGCGAACCGGAAAAGCTGCCTGAGGAGAATTATTACGGCTGGCTGGTCAACGACAAGCTGGACGAGCTGAAGGCGCTTTTCTAGAAAACCTCACGCCGCCAGCAGCGACTTCAGCTTGACCGCTTGCGATCCGAGCGCTTCCGGCGCCGGGCTCGCTCTCTTGGCGATCAGCATCTCCGCCAGGCGGATGTCGCGTGCAACCGCATTGCCGGGGCCGATGCCGCTGGCGGCGACCAGCCGGCCGTCCTGCGCCAGATGAAACAGGATGAAGGCTCCGTCATCGAGATCGCGGCGCACGCTCGAACGGCCCTCGTCCGACAGTCCGGCGATTTGCAGGGTGAGCCCGTACTGATCCGACCAGAACCACGGCACCGCGGCATGCGCCTCTTTGGCGCCCAGCATGTTCTTCGCGGCTAAAGCGCCCTGTTCCTGGGCGTTGCGCCAGGCTTCGAGGCGTACGCGCCGGCCGCCATAGACGGCAAGCGGGAACGAGCAGCAATCGCCGGCGGCAAAGATATCCGGGTCGGCGGTGCGCAAATGCTCGTCGACGGCGATGCCGTTGTCGATTGTTAGCCCGGCTTCTGCGGCAAGCGCCGTCACCGGCACGGCGCCGATGCCGATCACCGCGAGATCGGCGATGACCTTCTGTCCGTCGGCCAGCGTGATGCCGACCTCCGCGCCGTCATCGGCGATCGCGGCGATTCCCTGGCCGGTGCGGATCGCAACGCCCTCGGCTTCATGCGCCTTGTGGATGATTTCAGCGATGTCGGCCGGTACGCCGCGCATCAGGATGCGCGGTTGCGCCTCGATGACCGTGACGATGGCGCCAAGCTTGCGCGCCGCTGCGGCAAGCTCGAGGCCGATGAAGCCGCCGCCGATGATGGCGACGCGGTTGCCGGCGCTGAGATGGGCGCGAATGGCTACAGCGTCGTTGAAGGTCCTGAGATAGACGCAGCGGCCGCCAAGCCCCGGCATCGGCAGCTTGCGCGGCACCGATCCGGTCGCCAGCAAAAGCTTTTCATATGGCAGGGAAGAGCCGTCCGACAGCCGCACGACATGCGCGCCGCGGTCGATCGCGACGGCCCGGACGGAATGGATGTGGCGGATCGAGCGCTCGGCGAAAAGCGCGTCGGTGGCGATCGCCTTGATGGCCGGCGCCTCGCCCGTCATCGCTTCCTTCGACAGTGGCGGCCGCTCATAGGGCAGGTGCGGCTCGTCGCCGACCAGCGTGACCGGCCCTTCGAAACCGAGATCGCGGAGCGCAAGCGCTGCGCGACCGCCGCATTCGCCGGCGCCGATAATCACCATTCCTCCGGCCATCATCGTCATCCGATCCGGATAAGGACTTTGCCGGCGTCGACCTTGACCGGATAAGTCTTGAGGTTGACGCAGACCGGCGCGCCTCTTGCATCGCCGGTCTTGTAGTTGAAGCGGCCGTTGTGCTTGGGGCATTCGATGATGTCGTCCATCACCAGCCCGTCGGCCAGATGCACCTTTTCATGCGTGCACAGGCCGTCGGTCGCGAAATATTCGTCGTCCGGGCTGCGGTAGACGGCAAAGGTGCGGCCGGCATGGTCGAACCGCATCACGTCCTCTTCATCGATGTCTCCGGCCGCGCAGGCCTCGACCCAGTCGCTCATCTCGTCCTCCAGCGAATATCCTTGAATTTCCTTGGGCCTCACTCCGCGGCGGCAGCCATCGGAATATCGTTATGCAGGTCCTCGCGATAGGGCTTCGCCGTCGGCGGCAGCGCGCGCTTGAGGAAATAATCCTCGTTGCGCAACTGGCGCAGGAAGGCCGGGACCATCTCGCGATAACCGGCCAGGATCGAAGGCGTCGGCGCTGGCAGGTCGTACTTGATTATCTCATGCAGCTTCGGCAGCGCGTGATAGGGCACCATCGGGAACATGTGGTGCTCGACGTGATAGTTCATGTTCCAGTAGATGAAGCGGCTGATCGGGTTCATCAGCACCGTGCGGCTGTTCAGGCGGTGGTCGATGACATTGTCGGCGAGGCCGCCATGCTGCAGCAGGCCGGTCATGACGTGATGCCAGGCGCCATAGAGCCGGGGCAGGCCGATCAGCATCAGCGGCAGCCAGGAATGCAGGTAGAGGGCCAAGGCGATGGTCGCGACGTAGATGGCGAGCCATAGGCGGGCTATCCGGATCGCCTTTGGCTGTTCCTGCTCTGGAATGAAGGTTTTTTCAGCGGCGCTGATGACGCCGGCGGCGTTGCGCACCATGTCGGCCACCGCGTGCCAGGCGTCGAGAATGCCGAAGAAGTTGAGCACCACGCGCAGCAGGTCCGGCGGCCGCATGACGGCGATTTCCGGATCGCGGCCGACGATGATGGTGTCGGTGTGGTGGCGCGTGTGGCTCCAGCGCCAGGTCACCGGGTTGCGCATGATCATGAAGCAGGCGAGCTGGTAGACGGCGTCGTTCATCCACTGCGTGCGGAAGGCCGTGCCGTGGCCGCATTCATGCCAGCGGGAATCGGTCGAGGAACCGTAGAGCGTGCCGTAGACGAACAGGAACGGCACGCACCACCAGCTGCCCCAGAACCAGATGCCGCCCGCGCCGCTGAGAAGCATGGCGCCGAGCCAGATGAGCGTGTCGCGGATCGCCGGCTGGTCGGAGCGCTGCATCAGCTCCTTCATCTGCTTACGCGGGATCTCGGTGTGGTACCACGCGGCCGCCGCCAGCCCGCTCTCGACAGCGCGTTTTGCATCGCGGCCGGTCAGGCTGTAGTCGCGTGGCGGCGCCGCCGAAGACGTGATGGCCGTCATTGAGGTTCCTCCAACAGCGCCTGGCGAACGGCTCCGGCAGATCCGGGCTCGTCCATGGCCGGCTTCCACTTCAACATACCGCCAGTCTATGATAGGCTCAACATCAGAAAGATAGTTTCTATCATTTCCTATCACAATGAGATATTCTCAGCCGGATAAGCGATGGAGCATTCATGGCAAAGCGGCCGACCATTACCGATCTCGCGCGCATCTCGGGCGTCAGCGTCGCTACCGTCGACAGGGTGCTGAACAGCCGCCTGCCTGTGCGCGAGGAGACGGCGCGCCGGGTCTACGATGCCGCCACCGAGATCGGCTATCATGCGGCGGGGCTGATCAAGCAGCGCATGCGCCAGGAATTGCCGGAATACCGGCTCGGCTTCCTGCTGCTGAGGGGCAATGACGTCTTCTACGGCGATTTCGCCAGGGAGCTCGAACTGGCGGTCGCGCAATCGCAACGCTTTCGCGGTGTTGCGACAGTCGAGTTCGCCGCCTCGCTGGCGCCCGACGAGATTGCCGCCCAAATGCGTGGGCTAGCGGCGAAGTCGAGAGCCATCGCCGTCGTCGGCCCGGATCATCCGACGCTGACGGCGGTCGTGGAGGCGCTGAAGGCGAGGGGGCAGCCGGTCTTCTCGCTGCTGTCCGATTTTGCCGCCGGTATCCGCGAGGGCTATGTCGGTCTCGACAACCGCAAGGTCGGGCGCAGCGCCGCCTGGATGATCGCCAAGGCCGCCGGGAAGCCAGGCAAGGTCGCGCTCTTCGTCGGCAGCCATCGCTTCCACGGCCATGAGTTGCGCGAAATTGGCTTCCGCTCCTATTTCCGCGAGCACGCGCCGGACTTCACCGTGATGGAGACGCTGGTCAATCTCGAGGCCAATGACGTCACGCATGACGCCATGCTCGATCTTCTGGCGCGCCATCCCGATCTTGCCGGTTGCTACGTCGCCGGCGGCGGCATGGAGGGCGCGGTCTCGGCGCTGAGGGCGACGCGCCCGGTCGAAATGCCGATCGTCATCTGCAACGAGATCAACGCCGTCTCGCGCGCCGCGCTCGCCGACAACATCCTCACCATGGTCATCTCGACGCCGCTCGCCGCACTCTGCCGGGAGATCGTCGGGCTGATGGCCCATGCCATCGAAAGCGGCGCGGCCAATGCGCCGGGACAGACCTTCCTGCCCTTCGACATCTACCTGCCGGAAAATATCTAGCGTCCGCAGTGATGGAATCCATCAGCCTGATGGATTCTTTCACGGCGGTTTGCCGCGATTCCGGCCCATGGGGCGACGATCGTGGTCTTCGCCGCGACGATCGCGATCGAAAAACCGGCTGCCCCGGTCGGAATCACCCTTGACGTTTCCAAACGAAATGGAATAAATATTTCACCAACTAGGCTTTTTGGTTCTTTCGTTCCGAAGCGTCTGTTTCGAACGGAGGACGAGGCGTTCCGTCGAATGGGGCAACGCCGCATGGCCGCAGGGAGAGATTCCCCGGGCAAACCGGGGATTCCGGTTCAAATGGGTGCAGCCGGACACCAAGTGGAGGAGAGATAAAATGAAGAAACTGCTTTTGGGCGTCGCGCTTTCGGCGCTGATGTGTTCATCGGCCTTCGCCGCCAAGATCGGCGTTTCGATGGCCAAATTCGACGACAATTTCCTCACCGTGCTGCGCAACGGCATGATCGCCCAGGCAAAGGGCATGAGCGGCGTCGAGCTGCAGGTCGAGGACGCGCAGAACGATGTCGCCAAGCAGCTCGACCAGATCAAGAACTTCGCCGCCTCGGGCGTCGACGCCATCATCGTCAACCCGGTCGACACCTCGGCCACCCAGGCGATGTCGGACGCTGCTGCCGCCGCCAAGATCCCGCTGGTCTATGTCAACCGCCAGCCGGTCAACGTCGACACGCTGCCCGACAACCAGGCTTTCGTCGCGTCGAACGAAGCCGAATCCGGTACGCTCGAGACCAAGGAAGCCTGCCGCCTGTTCAAGGAAGCCGGCAAGAAGGAAGCCAATGTCTACGTGATCATGGGCGAGCTCTCGAACCAGGCCGCGGTGCAGCGTACCAAGGACATCGAGGAAGTCATCGCCACGCCGGACTGCAGCTTCATCAAGATCATCGACAAGCAGACCTCGAACTGGGATCGTGACCAGGCGCAGAACCTGATGACCAACTGGCTGTCGTCGGGCAAGGCATTCGATGGCGTCATCGCCAACAACGACGAAAGCGCCATCGGCGCCATCCAGGCGATGAAGGCGGCCAACATCGACATGAAGTCGGTGGTCGTCGGCGGCGTCGACGCCACGCAGGATGCTCTCGCCGCGATGCAGGCGGGGGATCTCGACGTGACCGTCTTCCAGGACGCGGCGGGCCAGGGCGCCGGCGCGCTCGACGCGGCGCTGAAGCTCGCCAAGGGCGAGAAGGTGGACCACAAGGTCTACATCCCGTTCCAGCTCGTGACGCCGGCGAACATCGACAAGTTCTTGAAGAAGAACTGAGGCGCCTCGATACGGGCGGCGCGTCTAACCGGAACAGACGCGCCGCTCCGTCTCTCCTCCCGCCCGCGCGGGAGGCAGGACAGGTGCGCTCCGACGGAGGAAAGAAGACGTGTCACAGACATCGCATGGCATTGGCGGGTTGAGCTATGACGCCAAGAAGCGTCCATGGCCGGCCGAGTTCAACGTGTTCCTGGCGCTGGTCATCCTCGTCGTCGCCTTCGAGTTGATCGGCCGTCTGTTCCTCGGCGACAGCTTCCTGTTCAACACCCGCGAGAATGTGTCCGGCATATTCAACGAGCAGCGTCTGCAGATCATCATCCTGCAGGTGTCGATCGTCGGCATCATCGCCATCGGCGTCACCCAGGTCATCATCTGCGGCGGCATCGACCTGTCCTCGGGTTCCGTGGTCGGCGCCACCGCCATGATTGCGATGAGCTTCGCCCAGGTGGCGACCGTCAACGGCAATCCCAACCCGAAGGCGATGTTCATCGACTACGGCTTGACCGATCTGCCGGTGATCGTCCCGGTTCTGGTCGCCATCGGCTGCGGGCTGATCGCAGGCCTGATCAACGGCCTCCTGATCGCCTACACGCGCATCCCGCCTTTCATCGCCACGCTGGGCATGATGGTTACCGCCCGCGGCATCGCCAAATGGTGGTCGAAGGGCCAGCCGATCTCGTTCCCGACCGAAAGCTTCGCGGCCATCGGCAAGGGCCTGATGCCCGTCGTCATCTTCATCTCGCTGGCGATCCTGTTCCAGCTCATCCTGACCTACACGAAATACGGCAAGCACTGCTATGCCATCGGTTCCAATGAGGATGCCGCGCGCATGTCCGGCATCAAGATCGCCAACCACAAGGTGCTGGTCTATGCCATCGCCGGTATCCTGGCCGCGATCGCCGCGGTGGTGCTGTCCTCCAAGAACCTCACCGCCCAGGCCGGCATGGGCGTCATGTACGAGCTCGACGCCATCGCCATGGCGGTCATCGGCGGCGTTTCGCTGTCGGGCGGCCGCGGCTCCATCTTCGGCACGGTGATCGGCTCGCTGATCTTCGGCGTCATCATTTCCGGCTTCACCTTCCTGCGCCTCGACGCCTACTATCAGGAGATGGTCAAGGGGGTGATCATCGTCGGTGCCGTCGTTCTCGATCAATGGCGCCAGCGCCGCCGCGCGATAGGAGCTTGACCATGTCCGACATCGTTCTGAAGACCGAAAACCTCACCAAGCACTATGGCGGCGTGCACGCGCTCCAGGAGGCGAATTTCGAGCTGCACAAGGGCGAGCATGTCGCCATCATGGGCGACAACGGCGCCGGCAAATCGACCTTCGTGCGCCAGATCACCGGCGTCGAGCAGCGCACCGACGGCAAGATCTGGTTCGACGGCAAGGAGGTGAATTTCGCCGGCCCGATCGAAGCGCGGGAGGCGGGCATCGAGACCGTGTTCCAGAACCTTGCGCTGGCCGACGATCTCGACGTGCCGTCGAACCTGTTCCTCGGCCGCGAGAAGGTGCTGTTCAATCTCGGGCCGTTCTCGATCCTCGACCGCAAGGCGATGCGCAAGGCGACCGAGGCGGCGCTGATCCGCACCGCGGTGAAGATCCCGAACCTCTCCAGCACCATCCGCCACATGTCGGGCGGCCAGCGCCAGTGCGTGGCGATCGCCAGGACCGCGACCTTCGCCTCCAAGCTGATCATCATGGACGAGCCGACGGCGGCGCTCGGCGTGCAGGAGACGGCGCAGGTCGAAAACATCATCCGCACGCTGAAGGAAAATGGCGAGCCGCTGATCCTGGTCAGCCACAACATGCGCCAGGTGTTCGACCTGGTCGACCGCATCGTCGTCTTCCGCCGCGGCAAGATCGTCGCCAACCTGCGCAAGCAGGACACCGACGGCAACGACATCGTCGCCTATATCACCGGCGCCAAGACCGGACAGGCGGAGCTGCAGGCCGCCTGACGGGCGCCACGACGGGATCAAACCAATCATCCGCGCCGGAAGGCGCGGATATGCCTACAAACCCACCCTCGAAGGACATTCCATGACACTCCGCTTCGCTCTCCTCGGCGCCGGCCGTATCGGCAAGGTGCATGCCCGCGCCGTCGCCTCCAACCCGCAGGCCAAGCTGGTCGCCGTCGCCGATGCGTTCGAGAAAGCGGCGACGGAGCTCGCTTCCGCCTATGGCGCGGAAGTCCGCACGATCGAGGCGATCGAGAAGGCCAGGGACATCGACGCCGTCATCATCTGCACGCCGACCGACACCCACGCCGATCTGATCGAGCGCTTCGCCAAGGCCGGCAAGGCGATCTTCTGCGAAAAGCCGATCGACCTCTCCGTCGAGCGCGTCGAGAAATGCCTGGCGGTGGTCGAGAAGACCAAGGCCACGCTGATGGTCGGCTTCAACCGCCGCTTCGATCCGCATTTCGCCGCCGTCCGCAAGGCGATCGACGACGGCGCCATCGGCACGGTCGAGATGGTCACCATCACGTCGCGCGATCCCGGCGCCCCGCCGCTCGATTACATCGCCCGCTCGGGTGGCATTTTTCGCGATATGACCATCCATGATTTCGACATGGCGCGCTTCCTGCTCGGCGAGGAGCCGGTTGCGGTGAGCGCCCACGCCTCGGTGCTGGTCGACAGGAAGATCGGCGAAGCAGGCGATTTCGACTCGGTCAGCGTCATCCTCGAAACCGCCTCCGGCAAGCAGGCCGTCATCTCCAACTCGCGCCGTGCCACCTATGGCTACGACCAGCGCATCGAGGTGCATGGCTCCAAGGGCATGGTCGCGGCCGAGAACCAGCGGCCGGTGTCGATCGAGCTCGCCAACGACAAGGGCTACACCCGCCCGCCGCTGCACGACTTCTTCATGACCCGCTATCTCGACGCCTATGCCAATGAGATCGCAGCTTTCATCGCGGCGGCGACGTCGGGCAAGAAAGCAGCGCCGAGCGGAGCAGACGGGCTCGTGGCACTGAAGCTGGCGGACGCGGCGCTGGAGTCGGCGAAGACGGGCAAGACCGTCCGCGTCGATTGAACGGTTGACCTCGATTACAGGAGCAGAGCGATGAACGGTTCAGCCGGTCGCAATTCACAAACGCGCGCCATCGTCACCGGCGGTGCGCAGGGCATCGGCTTCGCGGTTGCGGAAGCCTTGGCCGACGAGGGCTGCCGCGCGCTGGCCCTGATCGGCCGCTCGCAGGAAAAGGGCGACAGAGCGGTCGCGGCGCTGAAGAAGAACGGCATCGACGCCATCTTCATCAGCGCCGATGTCGCCAAGGTCGCCGACTGCAAGCGCGCCGTGGCAACGGCGCTTGCCCATTTCGGCACGTTGAACGCGCTGGTCAACGCCGCCGCGACTTCCGCGCGCGGCTCGCTGGTCGAGACATCGGAAGAGCTTTTCGACCAGATCTTCGACACCAATGTGCGCGGCCCCTTCTTCCTGATGCAGGGCCTCGTCGCGCATCTGCTCGAGCGCAAGGCTCCGGGCTCGATCGTCAACGTGCTGTCGATGTCGGCGCATGCCGGCCAGTCCTTCCTCACGCCCTATTCGACCAGCAAGGGGGCGCTGATGACGCTGACCAAGAATGTCGCGAGCTCCTATCGCAAGAACCGCATCCGCTGCAACGCGGTGCTGCCGGGATGGATGGACACCGAAGGCGAGGCGATCGTGCAGAAGAAGTGGCATGACGCGCCGGACGACTGGCTGGAAAAGGCCGAGGCCGCGCAGCCGATGGGCCAGTTGGTGAAGCCGGCGCAGCTTGCCCGGCTGATCACCTATATGCTGAGCCCCCAGGCCGGCGTCATGACTGGTTCGCTGGTCGACTATGATCAGAATATCGCAGGGGTGATAGGGGAGTAGCGATGGCGAGCCCGGTGGAAACCGTCACTTCGTCATCCACGGGCGGAGCAAGGAGCGAAGCGACGCGCGCAGACCCGAGGATCCATGCCGTTACTTTGAAGCGTCGCAGCGGCGCCAGAATTTTGCTCTGCCCGCACCCCCTCGGCCAAGGTCACGGAATGGATCCCAGGGTCTCCGCGACGGAGCTTCGCTCCTGCTTCGCCCTGGGATGACGAAATCGCGAGATTCGGCCATTCCGAATTGGCTCTCATCACCCGCGTGACAAACACCCCAGCATCGACTATATGAGCCGCATGATCCACCTGACCGCCTCGTTTTGGTACTTTTATTACAGCTCGCTGGCGGCGGGAGGATTGCGCTCGATCTGAAAACTCCAGATCAAAAAATCCGACAAGCCGCCAGACCTGGCGGCTTTTTTGTTTCAGCCGGCAGGTCTCCTAACCAGGAGCAGAAAGCCGTGTTGACCACCACAGACGACCTTCGGGTCACCGAAATCAGAGCCTTGAGCACGCCGGACGAGGTGATGCGCGAAATACCCCGCTCACTCACCGCGACGCGCACCGTCGCCACCGCGCGCAGCGCCATCCATTCCATCCTCTCGGGGGCCGACGATCGACTGCTTGTCATCGTCGGCCCTTGTTCCATCCACGATCCGGTCGCGGCCGTTGACTATGCCAGCCGTCTGGCGGCGCTGCGCGAAGCCCTGGCCGACCGGCTCGAGATCGTCATGCGCGTCTATTTCGAGAAGCCGCGCACCACGGTCGGCTGGAAGGGCCTCATCAACGATCCCGACCTCGACGGCAGCTTCAACATCGAAAAGGGGTTGCGCATGGCGCGCAACGTGCTGTCGGCCGTCAACAATCTCGGCCTGCCGGCGGCGACCGAGTTCCTCGACATGACCATCCCGCAATACATCGCCGATCTCGTAGCCTGGGGCGCCATCGGCGCGCGCACCACCGAAAGCCAGATCCACCGCGAGCTGGCCTCGGGCTTGTCCTGCCCGGTCGGCTTCAAGAACGGCACCGACGGCAATTTGCGCATTGCCGCCGAGGCGGTGAAGTCAGCCGCCCAGCCGCATCATTTCATGGCGGTGACCAAGGGTGGACGCAGCGCCATCGCGGCGACCACCGGCAATGAGGATTGCCATGTCATCCTGCGCGGCGGCATCGCGCCGAACTATGATGCCGCAAGCGTCGACGCGGCCGCCGCCGAACTCGGCCGCATCGGCGTCGCGCCGCGGCTGATGATCGACGTCAGCCACGCCAACAGCGCCAAGAAGCCTGAGAACCAGCCGAAGGTCGCGCATGACGTGGCGGGGCAGGTGGCCGCGGGCGACGAGCGCATCATCGGCGTCATGATCGAGAGCAATCTCGTCGCCGGCCGTCAGGACGTCGTGCCCGGCAAGCCGCTCGTCTATGGCCAGAGCATCACCGATGGCTGCATCGACTGGGCGACCACGGAGACGGTTCTGCACGGCCTCGCCGGCGCGGTCGAATGGCGCCGGTCGGCGAAGCGCGACATGCTCGCCAGCCGTCAGGGCGCTGCTTGAGCGAAAAGGCGAGGGCGGCGATCACACCGCCCTCAACCCGGCGACGACGAGCTCAAGCAGGCCGCGAAACGCGTTGGCGCCAAGATCGCCGGCGCGGTGCCGCCGCCCTTGCGGCAGACGCTGGACGCCAACGCCCTTCATGCCTGGGGTTTTGCGGCACCTTCCGCTCCCGCCGTCGATCTCGCTCTGGTCCGCCGCGCCATCCGCGACGAGGAGAAGCTCGACCTCTCCTATCGCGACGAGGCGGGGCGGGCGACCGGCCGTATCGTCCGCCCGGTCGCGCTGATCTACTATGCCGAGACCGCCAACATCGTCGCCTGGTGCGAACTGCGCCAGGCCATCCGCAATTTCCGCAGCGACCGCGTCGAGGACTGCCGGCCGGCGGGCCTGTGGTTCAAGGGCGAGGGCGACCGGATGCGGCAGGTCTGGGTAGACGGCTGGGAGATCAATGCTTCGGCTGCTGCCGGCAACTGAGGCGCCGCCCCGCCGCGGTCGAGGTGACTTTCAGGGCACGATGCCGCGGCAGGCCCAGGCGACATTGGCGAAGGATCGCGGCCCGTCGGGCCGGCCGGCCTGATAGGCATCGCTCACGGCGGCCTCGACGCGCTTCTGCTCGGCCGCGTCCAATGTGGTCATGTATTTGCCGAGCGGGCCTTCGCCGGCGCCGATCGGCGCCCAGAGGTCGTTGAAATCCGCGTAGTCCATGCGGATCGTCAATTCGGCCTCGGTGACATCGGCCAGCCCCTGCTCGACAAAGGTGCGCTTCATCTCGCCCGGCTGCATCATCGGCTGGAAGCAATAGCGGCTGCGCATCTGGCGCCCGCTTTCACTGAGCGCCGCCATTGTGTCGATCGTCATGCGCATGCCGGTCATGCCGCCGTAGTGATCCCAGACCACGGCCGCGACCACGCCGCCCGGCCGCACGACGCGGCGCATCTCGGCCACCGCTTTGCCGGCCTCCGGCACGAAATGCAGCACCAGCAACGCCAGCGCGCGGTCGAAGGTGTTATCGGCGAATGGCAGCGCCGTGGCGTCGGCCTGACTGATGGTGACGCGCGGATCGCTGTTGCGCTGTCTGGCCGCGTCGACGAAGACGGGCGAAAAGTCGATGGCCTGGATCTCGGCAAGATCGGCCGATTTTGCCAATTCGAAGGTCAGGCTGCCGGTGCCGCAGCCGACATCGAGGATTTTTTCGCCGGCGGCCAGACCCGCGAAGTCGATGAACTTGGGCGCGAGCCTGCGGCTCCAGCGTCCCATGAGTTGCTCATAACCGGATGCGGCATGGACCGTGAAGTTGGATGTCATTGGAGCCTCCCATATGAGCCCAAGCTAAACCTCGGCGGGATTGCTGCCAAGACGCAGAGCGATCGTAATCGAAGCAAGGATAGCGTGGTGCACACAGGTGTTTATGTGGGCGATCTCACGCTCGCCTGGCCTATGGGATCAGGCTCAAACGTTCGAGAATAACGCCTGAGCGGTTTCGATTGGCAGCAGCATGATCCGCTCGCCAAGCAGAGACGCGATGAAGCCATGCCGTTGATAGAAACCCATTGCTGCATCATCGATCGCATGCGCCACCACGGCACGAACTCCGGCGATATCCGAGACAGCGAGACATCGCCTAAGCGCGTCGGAAAACAGGTCGCCTCCGAGTCCCATTCCCTGGAACGTCTGATCAACCGCAAGGCGACCGATCAGCAGCAGGGGCACTTGCTCGGGCATGCCTCGCCGAAGCTTTGCGCTTGGCAGCGCGATCCGTTCTTCCATCGCCGTCGAGATCGCATAATAACCGACGACGCGACTTTTAGTGCCCGCGTCACAGACGACATAGGTTCGGGCGGACAGTCCTTCGGCAACCAAGGCGCGGTTTCGCAGCCAGTCATCGAGAGATGAATGCTTGCCATTGTGAAATTCAGATACGTCGTGGCTAATGGTCAGCCGTTCCGGAGCGCGGACTCGCCATCCTTGCGGCCGGCCAGCGGACATCAGCGCTCCCAGGCCGGCTTACGCGTCATACGCGCGCGAAGCTCCTCCGACGGTTTGCTCGGAGCATCAAGCAGGTTGAGAAATTTCTCATGTGCGTCCGTATCGAGAAAGAAGGCGCGCTGGTCGAGAATCGTCTCCTCGGCCTGCCTGCGGGCACTGTCCAGCATGAACTCCGACAGCTTCTGCCCGCGCAAACTCGCGGCGCGGTTGAGAATAGCCTTCATCCCCGCCGAGGCGCGGATCTGAATCACGTCGTCCTTGCGCGCTTCGTCGCGATTGCTGCCGACATGGCTGGAATGCGCCATCGAAATCCTCCTATGTCAGGATCAGATATCTAGCGACTGTCAATACAATGTCAATACGTACCCGCTTTGAAGTGGTGATCTGGGGTACCTATTCCTTCACGCTGGCCACGCTCTCCCGCTCCACCAGCGGGCATTCGAGCTTGGTGATGGGATAGCGGCCGCGGCCGGGCGTTGGTGGCGTTTCCAACTGCTCGATCGCCCATTGGCCCATCGCCAGATGTGGCAGGATGGAGGTGGTCAGCGGCGGGAAGAGGTGCCGGGCGATCTCCTCGTCGTCATAGCCGACCACCGAAATGTCCTGCGGGATATGCAGGCCCGCTTCCTTCAGCGCTTCGTAGCAGCCGATCGCGGTGCGGTCGTTCTGGCAGAATATGGCGGTCGGTCGCTCCTTGAGCCCGAGAAGCTTGACCGTCGCGGCATAGCCGGCGCTGGCCGACCAGTCGCCCTCGACCATCAACTCGGGATCGAACGGGATGTCGGCGGTGGCTAAAGCGCGGCGATAACCTTTCAGTCGATCCTGCGCGGCTTGCATCCAAGGCTCGCCGGTGATGGTGGCGATGCGGCGATGGCCGTGGGCGATCAGGTGCCTTGTCGCGCTCTGGCCGCCGGCGATCTCGGAGGGAACCACGGCCGGGAAGGCATAGTCGGCGGTGTAGCAGTTGAGCAGGATCACCGGGATGTCGAGGCTGTAGAGGAAATCCGGCGCGGCGATCTCGCGGGTGAAGATGGTCATGTAGATCAGCGCCGAGATGCCGCGCCTCGTCAGTGCTGAAATCGCGCGCGGCTCCATCACCGCGTCGCCCATGGTCTGCGCCACCAGAAGCACATTGCCGGCGTTCCAGGAGGCTTGCCGGGCGCCCTCGATGGCGACCACCGCCTCGGGGCTGGTGGCGAGCTGGTCGACCGCGAAGCCGATGACGCCG
Source organism: Mesorhizobium sp. B2-4-6 (assembly GCF_006442775.1). NCBI lineage: Bacteria > Pseudomonadati > Pseudomonadota > Alphaproteobacteria > Hyphomicrobiales > Phyllobacteriaceae > Mesorhizobium > Mesorhizobium sp. B2-4-6. The sequence continues at coordinate 30,893 of NZ_VFVI01000008.1, read as the reverse complement.
TCGAGGCCTTCGAACGGCGTCACGGGCGGCCGCAGCGCTGAAAAGACCGGCGGCGAATAGCCCAGCGCTCGGGCTGCGTCGATCACCCGGTCGCGTGTCTGCTGCGACAGCCTGATGCCCGGCGAATTGTTGAGCACGAACGACACCGTCGCCTGCGAGCAGCCGGCGGCGCGCGCAATGTCGGTCATGGTGACGCGCCCCTTGGGCTTGGCGGCCGGCTTGCGGCGCCTGGAAGCTCCGGGGGGATCGCTCAGTTCCGTCGGTTCGCTCATGGTCGTTTCCCAAACCCAGCCGGCTCTAAAGCAAAGGCCGACGGCAACGGCAAGATGGTCGAGGCCGGTGTGTTTATCGAGATTGCGCCAGACTAATACATATTCGCAAACGCAACAGGCAAATCGCCGGCCGCGCCGCTTCGCGACGAAACCGTCAGACAAGGTCAGCAATGCTGACGATTCCCCTATTTTCCGCCCGGCTTCAAGCGTTGTGGCGCTCGCTCTCCTCACTCCCGGCGCGCCTTTCGACCAGCGTCTCCTCCGCGTCGAAAGCTCGCCTCACGGCCTCATAACTAATACTCTTTACTAATAGCCGTTAGCGTTCTACTGTCAACTCGTCGTAACCGTCCGGGCTTCCGTTCGGTGCCGGCAGGTGCGAGGGATACTCGCTCGAAACCCGGCGGCATCGCCGGCTCGGGGTTGCATCCATTCTCACGAAAATGTCAGACAAATCGGACTATTTACGAATGCCGCATGAGTGTCTAGTGTCTCGACCGCGGGCGGATCGGCACCGTTCTTAAGTCGGCGGACCTTTGCGCCACACCCTCGAGGAGGAGGGTTATCCGCGCCGCAGCCGAGACATCAGCGAAGAGTTCTACAAGGCAAGTTCTACAAGGGAGGTTGAACTATGAAATCCATGATCCGTAACGCATCTGTCGCCGCGGCGGCCCTGCTTGTCGGCCTGTCGGTAAGCGCCAGCGTGCGCGCCGACGACAAGCCGACGCTGGCCTTCGTCGTCAATGGTGCGTCAGACTTCTGGAAGGCGGCGGAAGCCGGCGTGAAGAAAGCGCAGGGCGAACTGCCCGACTACAATCTCGAGCTCAAATATCCGGAACAGTCCTCGGTCGCCATCCAGCAGCGGCTGATGGACGATCTGGTGACGGCAGGCGTCAAGGGCATCATGGTCTCGGCCGTCGATCCCAAGACCTCGACCGACGGGCTGAACAAGATCGCGTCGGAAACGGCGCTGTTCACCACCGATTCGGACGCGCCGCAGACCAAGCGCGTCGCCTATATCGGCTCGTCCAACGTCGACGCCGGCAAGCAGGCGGCCGAGATCGCCAAGAAGGCGATGCCGAACGGCGGCAAGTGCCTCGGCTTCGTCGGCCTGCTCGGCGCCGACAACGCCAAGGAGCGCATCCAGGGCATGAAGGACGGGCTCGCCGGCAGCAAGATCGAGCTGGTCGACGTGCGCGGCGACGACATCGACCAGGCGCGGGCCAAGAAGAATGTCGAGGACGCGCTGGTCGCCAGCCCCGACATCACCTGCATGGTCGGCTTCTACTCCTACAACACGCCGCGCATCTACGAAGCGCTGCGCGATGCCGGCAAGCTCGGCCAGATCACCGTCGTCGGCTTCGACGACGATCCGATCACGCTGGGCGGCGTCAAGGAAGGTACCGTCGCCGCGACCGTGGTGCAGCAGCCGTTCGAATGGGCCTATCAGGGCATGAAGCTGATGGCCGCCTACCTCAAGGGCGACAAGTCGGGCATCCCGGCCGGTAACCTGATCATCATCCCGACCAAGATCATCGGCAAGGATGACGTGGACACCTACGCCGCCAACCTCAAGGCGATGTCGGGCAAGTAAGCCCAAGACAGTTGCGCCGGCTCGAGGGTCCACCTTGAGCCGGCGTTCGTATTGACGGACCTGCCAAGGCCCGTCAGTCTGTGGCCCACCGGCTGCTGCCCCGTGCGGTAAACTATGGCGTGATGACCTCTACCGACACCACTCAACCGATCGCTGCTCCGTTCCTGGGCCTGGAGGCCGTGCGCAAGACCTATCCGGGTGTTGTGGCGCTGGACAGGTTTTCGATGGAGGTTCGGCCCGGCGAGGTCATCGGCCTCGTCGGCGAAAACGGCGCCGGCAAATCGACGCTGATGAAAATCCTCGGGGGCGTGACGCGGCCGGACAGCGGCACCGTTGCCGTCGATGGCGCGGCGCATGACGGATTGACCGTCGAGCAGAGCATCGGCTCCGGTATCGCCTTCGTGCATCAGGAACTCAACCTCTTCGAAAACCTCGACGTCGCCGCCAACATCTTCTTCGGCCGCGAGCCGCTGCGCGCCGGGCCGCTGAAGCTGGTCGACCGTGCGAAACTGCGCGAGATGGTGGCGCCGCTCCTGAAGCGGGTCGGCGCCAATTTCTCGGCCGACGCGCCGGTGGCTTCGCTGTCGCTCGCCCAGCAGCAGATGGTCGAGATCGCCAAGGCGCTGTCGATCAAGGCGCGCCTGGTCATCCTCGACGAGCCGACCTCCAGCCTGCCGATCGCCGAGACCGAAAAGCTGCTCGACGTCATCAAGGGCCTGAAGGCGGAAGGCATCAGCGTCATCTTCATCTCGCACCGGCTGCACGAGATCGAGCGCGTCGCCGACCGTGTCGTGGTGCTGCGCGACGGCACGCTGGCCGGCACGCTGGCGAAGGACCAGATCAATCACGACGAGATGGTCAGGCTGATGATCGGCCGCATGCTGAAGGAGCGCGAGAAGGCCGGCGAAGCCGCCCGCGCGCCGGGCAGCGTGGCCCTGTCGGCGGACGCGATCCGCACCAGCACCTATCCCGACCGGCCTGTCAGCCTGGAATTGAGACACGGCGAGATCCTCGGCCTCGCGGGCCTGGTCGGCTCCGGCCGCACGGAGCTGGCGCGCGTGCTGTTCGGCATCGACGAGCGGTTGGCAGGCAGTGTCGCGCTCGACGGCAAGCCGCTCGATGTAGGCTCGGCGGCGGACGCGGTGGCGAACGGCATCTTCCTGGTGCCGGAGGACCGCAAGCTGACCGGCATATTGCTCGACCTGTCGATCGCCCAGAACATCTCGCTGCCCAATCTGCCTGCGCATGCCAGGCGCTCGCTGGTGTCCGCCAGCGCTGAACTCGCCACGGCCGAAAAGCAGAAGAAAAACCTCGGCATCAAGGCGCCGTCGGTCCTGACCCGCACCGGCACCCTGTCAGGCGGCAACCAGCAGAAGGTGGTTCTGGCCAAATGGTTGGCGATGAACCCGAAGGTGATGATCCTGGACGAGCCGACGCGCGGCATCGACATCGGCGCCAAGGCCGAGATCTACGGGCTGATGCGGGCACTGGCCGATGCCGGTGTGGCCGTGCTGATGATCTCCAGCGACATGGAAGAGGTGATCGGCGTGTCGGACCGTATCGCGGTCATGCATGAGGGGCAGATCTCCGGCATCCTCGACAAGGACGATTTCAGCCAGGAGAACGTGCTCTTGCTGGCGGTCGGCAAGAAGCCGAAATTGCTGCAAGCGGCGGGAGGAGCGCAATGAGCAAGAAAGATCTCGGCCTGCTGATCCTGATCCTGGTGGTCGGCGCGGTGGTGACGGCCATCAACCCGCGCTTCCTGTCGGCGATCAACCTCGCCAACACCTCCAATCTGGTGGCGCTGTTCGGCATCCTGTCGATCGGCCAGGCCTTCGTCATCATCACCGGCGGCATCGAATTGTCGGTCGGCTCGCTGGTCGCCCTGCTCGGCACGCTGTTCATCGACTTCATCGCGGTGCGCGAGGTGAACTGGCCGCTGGCCTTCGTGCTGATCCTCGTGCTTGGCGCCATCATCGGCTTCGTGCATGGCTGGCTGATCACGCGGCTCAAACTGCAGCCCTTCGTGGTGACGCTGTGCGGCCTGCTCATCTACCGCGGCGTGGCGCGCTTCTACACCGCCGACGGCACGGCGGGCTTCGCCTTCGGGCAGAATTTCCCGACGCTCGAATTCCTGACCGCGGGTCGCTCCTATGGCCTGCCCAACTCCTTCATCGCGCTGATCGTCATCGCCATCGTCATGTGGGTGGTGCTGCACCGCTCGGTGTTCGGCCGCTATCTCTACGCCATCGGCAAGAACGAGGAAGCAGCCAAATACTCGGGCATCCGTACCGGTCGGGTGATCATAGCGGCCTATGTCATCTGCGGCGTGCTGACGGCGCTGTCGGCGATCTATTTCGCCATGTACACGCGCTCGATCTCGCCGGCGAGTCACGGCCAGTTCTACGAGCTCTATGCCATCGCCGCGGCGGTGCTCGGCGGCTTCTCGCTGCGTGGCGGCGAAGGCTCGCTGGTCGGCGTCATCCTCGGCACCGTGCTGCTGCAGGAGTTGCAGAACCTCGTCAACCTGCTCGGCATTCCCTCCTCGCTCAATTTCGCCGTGATGGGCGGCGTGATCCTGATCGGCGTGCTGGTCGACCAGCAATGGGGCGTCTTCCGCGCCCGCCGCCGCATGATCGAAGCGACGCGCCAAAACGTTGCGGGCGCGCCGGCGGAGTAGCCTCGCTTCAACATTCACGGTCCTGATTGGATCGATGCTCGCGGGGAAACCCCACCGGGCAGGCCCGGGTTCGCGGGGCGGATTGCAACAACGCGTGAACCGGAAAACTGCCCTTGTCGCAGAATTGGGGCTGGGCTAAGCAATTGGCATCTGAGGATTCCAAGAACAGAATATGGGAGAAATTACCGTGACCTCATCACGTTGGATCGCGCTCGCCGCGCTGGCACTGACCTGCGCGACCCCGGCAATGGCCAAGGACTGGAAGACCGTGACGGTCGCCATGGAGGGCTCCTACGCCCCCTGGAACCAGACGGATGCCAGCGGCAAGATCGTCGGCTTCGAGGTGGACATCCTCAACGACGTCTGCGCCCGCGCGAAGCTGGAATGCAACATCGTGGCGCAGGACTGGGACGGCGTCATTCCCGGCCTGACGGCCGGCAAGTTCGACATCGTCATGGATGGCATGTCGATCACCGAAGAGCGCATGAAGACCATCGACTTCTCGAACCCCTATGCCTCTTCGCCGGTGGCTTTCCTTGCCGACAAGAACGGTCCGCTGGCGCAGCTGTCCAACAGCGGCAAGATGATCGATCTGTCGAAGGACGACGCCGAATCCAAGGCGGCGCTCGACACGCTGCGAAAGGAGCTCACCGGCAAGAATGTCGGCCTGCAGGTTTCGACCACCGAGGCGACGTTTGCCGACAAGTATCTCAAGGACGTCGCCAACGTCCATGAATACAAGACCACCGACGAGCATGACCTCGACCTGATGGCGGGCCGCATCGACGTCGCTTTCGCCGACACCACCTACTTCCTCGGCACGCTGGCCAAGCCGGACGCCAAGGACCTGGAATTCGTCGGCCCGCAATTCAAGGGTGGCCCGATCCTCGGGCCGGGCATCGGCGCCGCTTTCCGCAAGACCGACAAGGACCTGCAGGACATTTACAACAAGGCGCTCAAGGCGGCTCTCGACGACGGCTCGGTGTCGAAATACAGCCTGCAGTGGTTCAAGATCGACATTACCAAGTAATGTCGCAACGGGAGCAGCCAAGGCTGCTTCCGTTTTGCTTTGCATGTCGCCCAAAAGTGCGCAGCGGTTTTGGGAGAACGACATGCATCAAGGCAAGGCCTTAAAGCGCGTCGCCTAACCCGTTTTGACACGCGCTTTAAGGCGGGCAACCCGTCGACGCCCGCAGGAGCCGTACGTGGAGTTTCTCAACGATCTCAAGGACCAGGTGTCGACGGCCTATGAGCTGTTGGCCGCCGGCTGGGGCGTGCAACTGCTCTGGGGCATCGGCTGGACGCTCGCCGTCACCGTCGTCTCGATGCTGATTGGTGCCGTGCTGGGCTCGCTGGTTGCGGCGGCCAAGCTTTCGCATCGCGGCGGATTGAGGTTCATCGGCGAGAGCTACACAACCGTGTTTCGCGGCGAGCCGGAACTGCTGATCATCTATCTGTTCTACTATGGCGGCACGCAGGTCCTGACCGGCGTGGCAAGGTCCACCGGATCGATCGGCTCGACCGACATCTTGAACATGCCGAGCTTCCTCGGCGGCGTTCTCGCGGTCGGCATCATTTCCGGCGCCTATCAGGCGGAGGTTTTTCGCGGGTCGTTCCTGGCGATCCACCGCGGCGAGCTGGAAGCGGCGCGTGCCTATGGCATGTCGGCCTGGCTGCGGTTTCGTCTCGTGATCATGCCGCAAGTCCTGCGCCTCGCCGTGCCTGGGCTGGGCAATGTCTGGCAATTGACCATCAAGGATTCGGCGCTGATCTCGGTCACCGGCGTCGCCGAGCTGATGCTCACCGCGAACAAGGCCGCGCGTTCGACGCATCATTCGCTGCTTTTCTACACGGTCGCCGGCATCCTTTATCTGGTGATGACCTCGATCTCGACGCCGATCTTCGAGAAGGCCGAGCGTTACACCTCCCGCAGCTTCACGCGGCCGAAATAAGAGGTGGCGGTGGATTTCGACTTCTACCTTTCGACCATGTGGAGCGTGCTGAAGGCGCTGCCGCTGACGCTCGAGATCTGGTTCTTCGGCATCGCCTTCGGCCTCATCATCGCCACTGGCCTGACCTGGTTGCGGGCTTCCGGCTACAAGTTCGGCGAATATTTCACCCGCGCCTATGTCTTCGTCTTCCGCGGCTCGCCGCTGCTGGTGCAGCTCTATCTGATCTATTTCGGGCTCTCCCAGTTCGATTTCGTTCGCCACAGCCCGATCCTGTGGCCGATCCTGCGCGATCCGATGTATTGCACGATCGTCGCCATGGCCTTGAACACAGCCGCCTATGAGAGCGAGATTTTCCGCGGCGCGCTGCGGGCGGTGCCTGTCGGCCAGATCGAGGCGGCCAAGGCGTTCGGCATGTCGGCCTTCACCCGCTTCCGCCTCGTCACGCTGCCGATCGCGCTCAGGCTGGCCTTGCCGGCCTATTCGACCGAAATCATCCTCATGACCAAGGCGACGGCGCTCGCGTCCGTGGTCACCATCATGGAGATGATGGGAACGGCGCAAAAGATCCAGCACGACACGTTCCGGCCGATCGAGGTGCTGACCTGCGCCGGGGTGATCTACCTGCTTCTCAACCTGTCGATCGCCCGCCTGTTCGCTTGGGTCGAATACCGGCTTTCACCGCATCTGCGTCCCCCGCCCGAGCAGAGCCAGCAAATCAAATCCGTTCCGGAGGTGTTGTGATGTCGGCAAATGTCGCCACTGCCGCGCAAGCGGCATCGTCCCCGGACGACAAGGCAGCCATCAGCGTCAAGGACCTGCGCAAGTGTTTTGGCGATCACGAGGTGCTCAAGGGCATTTCGCTGGAAGCGCACAAGGGCGATGTGATTTCGATCCTCGGCTCCTCGGGGTCCGGCAAGAGCACGATGCTGCGCTGTATCAATCTCCTGGAGACCCCGGATTCCGGCGAAGTGCGCGTGGATGGCGAGCTCATCCGGATGAAGCGGGGCCGCGACGGCCACCAAATGCCGGCCGACATCCGCCAGGTGGAGCGGATCCGCGCCAACCTCGCCATGGTTTTCCAGAGCTTCAATCTCTGGTCGCACATGACCGTGCTGGAAAACCTCGTCGCCGCGCCGACGCATGTGCTGAAGCGGCCGCGCGCGGAGTGCCTGGAGCAGGCCGAGGCATTGCTGAAGCGCGTCGGCATCTGGGAGCGCCGCAACTACTATCCGCCGCATATGTCGGGCGGCCAGCAGCAGCGCGCTGCGATCGCCCGCGCGCTGGCGATGAATCCCAAGGTGATGCTGTTCGACGAGCCGACATCCGCGCTCGATCCGGAGCTGGTCGGCGAGGTGCTGCGCGTCATGCGCTCGCTCGCGGAAGAAGGACGCACCATGCTGGTCGTCACCCATGAAATGGGCTTCGCCCGCGACGTGTCGAGCAAGGTGATGTTCCTGCACAAGGGCGACGTGGATTCGGTCGGCGCGCCGAAGGAGATGTTCGCCAGGCCGCCGACGCCGCAGTTCAAGCAGTTCATCGCCAACTTCAACAAGTGAGGACGGACCTTGCTCGGCACCAAGATGCGCTGATATTCAGGTCAGGCCGAGCCGAAAGTGGTGGCTTCCGAGAACCGGAGCGGAGCGTACTTAAGTACGTAAGCACCGGAAGCGCAGGGAGCCGCTACTTGTAGGCCGGGCTCACCTGAATATCAGCATATCTTAGATCATGTCCGACAGGTCGGAGAACGCCATCGCCTTGCGCAGCACTTCGGCAAAGCGTTCGCCGGCGACCTCCTTGTCGCCGCCATTGTCGATCGACGTGACGTCCGGTCCTGTCAGCTTGACGCTCGTGCTGCGCGCCAGGCGGGCAAGCACTTCGCCGCGTGATTCGCGGCCGCGCGCCGCCAGCCGTTCCGCCAGTATCTCCGGCGCCGCGGTGATCTCGACCACGGCCAGATTGGCGTAGCGTTCGCGCAGCGCCGGGATGACCGCGCGCGACACGTTGGCAACCGCCACGTGGCCGTTCGCCACGGCCCAGTCGACATCGGCCGGCAGGCCATAGCGAAGGCCGTGCGCGTCCCAGCACAGCGAGAAGGCGCCGTCGGCCTCCGCTTCCGCGAAGGCGGCATCGGCCAGCGTGTCGTGGTCCTCGCTTGCCGTGTCGCTCGGCCTGGTGATGACGCGGCGCACGAATTCCAGCCGCGTCTCGCCGGCGAAGCGCTGCTTGGCGTAGCCGATCATCGTATCCTTGCCGGCGCCGCTCGGGCCGACCACCGCGACGAAGACGCCGTTGCGGATCGGCAGGCTTTCGGCCAGCTCGCGCTCGATGAGGGCCGAGACCATCATGCGACCCGGCGGCCCTGGCGCCACACGGTGCGCACGACCGGCACATGGTCGTCGACCCGCACCCGCACCAGGTCGGCGCGGCGGCCCGGCTCGATGACGCCGCGATCGGCAAGGCCGATGGCTTCGGCCGGGTTCTTCGAAACCATGGCGACCGCCTGCGGCAGCGAGATGCCCTCGACGACATCGCCGAGGAAGAAGGCCGACTGGATCAGGCTGAACGGGATGTAGTCGGACGACAGGATGTCGAGCAGGCGGTCGGCGGCAAGCGTGCGCGCCGAGACATTGCCGGAATGCGAGGCGCCTCGCATGACGTTGGGCGCGCCCATCAGCACGCCGAGGCCGGCCGCCTTCGAGGCCTTGGCCGCCTCTTCCGTCGTCGGGAACTCGGCGACGCGCACGCCCTGCTCGATTGCTTCTTCGACATGGCGGGAGGTCGCGTCGTCGTGGCTCGCCAACACAATGCCGCGCTCCTGGCAGGCGGCCGAGATGAAGACGCGGTTCGGACCGGAATTGCGGGCCGATTCGGCCATCCGCTTCTCGCAGAACTTCTTGAAGTCCTGGTCCGTCAGCTTCAGCTTGCGCTGGTAATAGTAGGCATAGGTCTCGAGGTTGACGAACTGGCGCTGTCCGGGCGCATGGTCCATCAGCGAGGCAAGTTTCACCCGGTCGTCAGTCTCGAAATTGGCGAAAGCCTCGAGGCAGTCCGGCGCCGAGACCTCGCAGCGCAGATGGATGAAATGGTCGGCCCTGAGCCGATCCTGGCGCACGCTGTCCTCGATCGCGTCGGCCAGCTTGCGAACGTCGTCGGACTTCAGGTCGGCATCCTCGTCCATGCCGACGCGCAAGGCGTCGAGCACGGTGGTGATACCTGCGGTCGCCACCTGGGCGTCATGGGCAAGCACGGCGGCAATCGGGTTCCACCGCACTTTCGGGCGCGGCGCGTAATGGCCTTCGAGGTGATCGGTGTGGAGCTCGACGAGACCCGGGATGATGTAGTCGCCGCCCATGTCCTCGCCGGCGCGGGCAGCGCCCGGTTCGACGGCGGCGATCAGGCCGTCGCGCAACAACAGCGAGCCTTCGACGATTTCGTCCGGCAGCACGATGCGGGCATTGGTGAGAACGGTTTCGGCGGTCATCTCAGGCGGTCCTACCTCAAGCGGTCAATCAGAGCAATTCCAGGAAAAGTGCCTTGCGGTTTTCCGCCCGGAATTGCGTAAACAAAAGTCAGAGCAATTCCAGGAAAAGTGCCTTGCGGTTTTCCGCCCGGAACTGCGTAAACAAAGAGATAGGGCAGTTCAGCGTTTCCGCTGAACTGCCCTAGGCGGTCTTGCGGGCCGGGCCGTGGCCAAGCGCATGGTGGGAAAGCACCATGAACGGGGCGCCGGGCTCGCTTTCGACGAACAATGTCAGCGCATCCACCGGCACCGGCTGCCGCAGCACGTCGGCGAACAGTCCGTCGATCGCTGCGCGAAGACGCGGGCTTTCCTGTGGCCCAACGCGCCCCGACAGCGTCATGTGGAAGCGGAACGTGTCGAAGACGTAAGGATAGCCCCATTGGCAGAGGTTGCGGAACTCGTCCGGCTTCAGCGAATCTGGGCTGCGGCGCTCGATCTCGGCCTCGGTCAATGGCGCACGGAAGCAGTCGAAGGCGCGCACGACCTCGCCGGCGAAATCGTTGATCGGGGCGAACGCGGCTTCGGGCACCAGGGCGAAGAAATCGTCGATCTGGCCGACCACTAGGCGCGGGATGACGACTGGCGGAGTGGCTTCGGCGAAACTGTCGAGAGCAGCGCGCAGCGAAGCTTCCGTCTCGTCCGGCGCCAGCCGGAACGGCGCCTTCAGCGTCGCGTGGAACCCGTAGCGCCTGGCGGAGGCGGTATGGAAGGCGACTTCCGCGGCCGACAGATCGCCCACGGCCTCGACCGGTCGCGTCGCCGCGCCAAACGGATCGCGGCCCAGCCAGTTGGCGGCAACGCGCGCCAGCTTCTCGTCCTGTCCCGGAGTGTAGTAGATGGCGTAGCGCATGGGCATTCCTCGTCAAGCGCGCTGCGCGCCCCGAAAGGAATATGCGACGCGCTTCAAGTCATTGTCTTGGCAAGTCGTGGCCCAAAAACGCCGGAGCGTTTGCGGCGACATGCACCGGAACCGCTGCCATAGGTGATTTCCATGACGGATTGACGAAGCTTTCGTGGGTTTTCGAAGGCAAGTCCAGTCGCTAGGTGCTTAGCCGACGATTTTTCCGGACTGGACCAACGACTTCGCCGGCGTGCCGATCAGGCCTTCATCAGCCACTCGTGCTCGGCCGCGTTGTGGAATTTCCACGTCCGCTTCGGTCCGGCCATGACATTGAGGTAATAGAGGTCGTAGCCGTGGCAGGCCGCGCAGGGGTGATAGCCCTTCGGCACCAGCACGACATCGCCGTCCTCGATCGCCATCGCTTCGTCCAGCTCGCGCACGCCGTTGCGGTCGGCATCGGTGTAGATGCGCTGGAAGGCAAAGCCCTGCGGCGGGTTGAGGCGGTGGTAATAGGTCTCCTCGAGATAGGATTCCGCCGGCAGATTGTCCTGGTCGTGCTTGTGCGGCGGATAGCTCGAGGTGTGGCCGCCTGGCGTGATCACCTCGACCACCAGCAGCGAATCCGCCGGCTTGCCCTCGGGCAGGATGTTGGTGACGTAGCGCGTGTTGGTGCCCTTGCCGCGCACTTCCCGGTCGAGATCGTCAGGTCCGATGACGCGCACCGGCAGGCCGCCGCTTAAGCCAGGCGCCGAGCAGACGGCAAGCTCCAGTTCGGTATCGGCCGTCACGGACCAGTCAGCGCCTTCCGGCACATAGACCGACCAAGGCTTGCCTTCGAAGGGCGACATGCGCTCGCCGAGCAGGCCTAGGTCCTTGCCGCCGGCCGACGCCTTGCCTTTGCCGGTGACGAAGACCAGGCAGACCTCGCGGTCGCCGGTCTTGCCGGACGCCGTCTCGCCCGCTTTCAGCCGATGCAGATCGAAACCGACATAGGTCCAGCCGGCGCTTTGCGGCGTGACATGAGCGACGTGGCCGTGGCCCTTGTCGGCCTTGACGAGCAGTTTCGACATTTTTGTCTCCTAATTCCTCGACGCTTCGATTTTCAGGCCTGCTTGCAGGATTTCATCGTTCATTGGACTATCGTGAAAACCGTGAAGATTGGCCGGTTCCTCTCAACTTCGTCATCCTAGGGCGGAGCAGGAGCGAAGCTCCGTCGCGGAGACCCTAGGATCCATTCCGTTCCCTCAGTCGAAGAGTGCAGCGGAGCAGAATTCTGCACCGCAGCGGCTGCCTCGAAGTCACGGAATGGATCCTCGGGTCTGCGCCGCGTCGCTTCGCTCCTTGCTTCGCCCGTGGATGACGAAGCGAAAGATGTTTCAGCCAATCGCTAATGCATCCGATGCGCCATGCGCGCTGTCCGATCCGTGAACCCTCCACCCCATCGACCGCTTCATTCCCTCGGCTCGGCCGGAGGCTTTGCTTCCTCGGCCGGCTTGTAGAGGTAGAAAAACTGCCACACCGCATAACCGGCGAAGCCCAGCGCGATGACGCCCCAGAACGGCGTGCCGGAGGCGAACTCGATCACCGACCAGACCAGGCAGACCGCGACGATGGCGATGCGGCGCCACAGCGGCCGGAAGAAGGGGTGCTCATAGTCTTTCATCGCGCCAATCCAGGATTTGCCCAAGGCGCATCAGATAGACCGAGCGTCCCGACTAATCCATCATTCATGACGAATCCCCCGTTCAGGCCGGAAAACCCTGCGTCTCGACCGTATAGCCGGCGGCCGTCATCACCCGCATCAGCTCCTTGTGGCCGACCTGCGCCATCTTGAGCGGCGGGTTCTTCTTCGGATCCTGCTCGGCTTCCACGACGAACCAACCCTCATAGCCATGATCGGCGAACCGTTGGACGATGGCGCCGAAATCGAGCGAGCCGTCGCCCGGCACGGTGAAGGCGCCGAGCGCCACGGCATCGAGGAAGGACTGTTTTGAGCGGTCGAGCCCGTCGATCAGGCCCATGCGCACGTCCTTCACATGGACATGGTTGATGCGCTTGTGGTGGTTGTCGATGGCGCGCAGCACGTCGCCGCCGGCAAAGGCCAGATGGCCGGCATCGAGCAAAAGCGGAATGCCTTCGCCGGAATGGCGCATGAAGGCGTCGAGCTCCGGCTCGGTCTCGACCACCGCCGCCATGTGATGGTGGTAGGAAAGCGGCATGCCCTGGTCCGCGCACCATTCGCCGAATTCGGTGACGCGGCGGCCATAGGCCTTCATCTCGTCGCCGGTAAGCTTCGGCTTGGTGGCCAAGGGTTTCGAACGATCGCCCTGGATGGAGCGGCCGACCTCGCCATAGACGATGCAGGGCGCGTCGACCGCCTTGAACAGGTCGATCATCGGCTGGATTCGGTCCTTGTTCCTGGCCATGTCCTCATCGACCAGCGTGCCGGAGAACCAGCCGCCGCAAAGCGTGACGTCGGCCTCTCTCAGGATCGACAGCATCACCTTCGGGTCGTTGGGGAAGCGGCGGCCCATCTCCATGCCGGTGAAGCCCGCCGAGCGCGACTGGCGCAGACACTCCTCCAGCGACACGTCATCGCTCAGTTCCACGAGATCGTCATTCCACCACGCGATGGGGGACATGCCCAGTTTGGCTTTCAAGTCTTCGCTCCGATGTCAGTTCATTATGAGGCGGACGCCGGCTCAGCCCTGACGGCCGCCCAAGGCTTCCTCGTATTTCTTGCGCGCGGCGTTGACTTGGGGCCGCGAGGAGACTTCCGGCACGGCGACGTCCCACCAGTGGCCGCCGGCCTCGGTAGACACCAGCGGATCGGTGTCGATGACCAGCACCGTGGTCCTGTCGTTGTCTTTGGCCTTGGCCAGCGCCGTCTCCAGCTCCGCGATCGAGGCCACCTTCTCGGCGAGGGCACCGAGGCTCGCCGCATGGGCGGCAAAGTCGACGTCAGGCATCACCTCGTGGCGCGAGTCCTTCAGGAGATTGTTGAAGTTGGCGCCGCCGGTCGCCATCTGCAGCCGGTTGATGCAGCCATAGCCTCGATTGTCGAGCAGCACGATGGTGAGCTTCAAGCCAAGCATGACAGAGGTGGCGATCTCGGAATTGAGCATCAGATAGGAGCCGTCGCCGACCATGACGACGACCTCCTGGTCAGGCCTTGCCATCTTGACGCCGAGCCCGCCGGCGATCTCGTAGCCCATGGTCGAGAAGCCGTATTCGGCATGATAGGAGCCCGGCGCGCCGGCCTGCCAGAGCTTGTGCAATTCGCCGGGCAGGCCGCCGGCGGCATGCAGCAGCGTTACATCGGAGCCCATCGCCCGCTGCACGGCGCCGATCACCTGCGCGTCGGAAGGATAGGCCGCGTTGGTCGAGGCCGTTACCTTGGCGGCGGCGACCTGCCATTCCGTCTTGCCCTTCAATGCATTGTCGGTCCAGGCGGCAGGCGCCTTCCAGCCTTTCAGTCCGGCGGCAAGCTCGGCAAGCCCCTCGGCGGCGTCGGCGACCAGCGGCGACGCCCAATGCTTGCCGGCGTCGAAAACCTGGGTGTTCAGCCCGATGATGGTGCGGCCGGCACTCTTGAACAGCGCCCAGGAGCCGGTGGTGAAGTCCTGCAGCCTGGTGCCGACGGCAAGCACGACATCGGCTTCCTCGGCCAGACGGTTGGCGGCTGAGGTGCCGGTGACGCCGACGGCGGCCATGTTGAGCGGATGATCGTCGGGGAGCGAAGACTTGCCGCCCTGGGTCTCGCAAACCGGGATGCCGGCGCCCTGCACCAGCTTGGCCAGCTCGCTGGTCGCCTGCGAATAGAGAACGCCGCCGCCGGCGATCACCAAAGGCTTTTTCGCCCCCTTCAACGCCGCGACGGCGGCGGCCAGTTCATTGCGGTCGGGGCGCAGCCGGCGCGGCGTCCAGACGCGCTCGGCAAACAGGCTTTCGGGATAATCAAAGGCCTCGGCCTGCACGTCCTGGCAGAGCGAGAGCGTCACCGGGCCGCATTCGGCCGGATCGGTCAGCACCTGCATGGCGCGGTTCAGCGCCGGAATGATCTGCTCCGGACGCGTGATGCGGTCGAAATAGCGCGATACAGGGCGGAAGCAGTCATTGACGGTTGCCGTACCGTCGGAAAAATCCTCGGCCTGCTGCAGCACCGGGTCGGGCAGGCGGTTGGCGAAGACATCGCCGGGCAAAAACAGGACAGGCAACCGGTTTACATGCGCAAGTGCCGCGGCCGTCACCATGTTGAGCGCACCGGGGCCGATCGAGGTGGTCGCTGCCATGAAGCGGCGGCGGAAATTCGCCTTGCCATAGGCGATCGCCGCATGCGCCATTGCCTGCTCGTTATGGGCGCGGAAGGTCGGCAGCTCGTCGCGCACCTCATAGAGCGCCTCACCGACGCCGGCGACGTTGCCATGGCCGAAGATCGCCCAGACGCCGCCGAAGATCGGCACTTGTCTGCCGTCGATCTCGGTCATTTGCCGGCTGAGAAAGCGGGTCAGCGCCTGCGCCATCGTCAGGCGAATTGTTTTGCTCATCGTGTTTCCTCCGCAATCCTTCAGCGGTCTTCTTATGCGGCCTTGCGGCCGCGCGCGGCAAGCCACGCCTCGGTCAGCTGCTCGAAGCGCGCGGCCATGTCGGCGATTGCCTCGTCATCCGACATCCTGCCGGCCAGCCATTGTTCGGCGGCGTTGATGAAGATGGTGCGACCGACGGCAAACCCTTTGACGATCGGCGCGTTGGCGGTTGCCGCGAAGGCCGCGACCAGCTCGTCCTGAGGCGCTTCGAGCCCGAGCAGCACGACACCGCGGCACCAGGGATCGTTCCTGACGATCACCTGTTCGATCTTCGCCCAGGCGCCCACCGAAGCTTGCGGCTCGAGTTTCCACCAGTCCGGCTTGATGCCCAGCGCGTAGAGCTCCTCCAGCGCGCGCGGAATGGTGGTGTCGTCGAGCTTGCCATGCTTGCCGGCGATGATCTCGACCAGCAATTCGCGGCCGACTTTCCGCGCCGCCTCGAACAGCGCGCGCAGCTTCTGCTGCTGCTCCAGCTTCAGCGCCTCTGGATCGTCCGGGTGATAGAAACACAGGCATTTGATGCAATGGTCGACCGGCCATTCGGTGAGCTGCGAGCCGATATCCTGCGAGAACTCGAAGCGCAGCGGCCGCGATCCGGGCAATTCGACGGGACACCCGAGCCAGGCGAAGGGATGGCGTGCGAATTCGAACATGGCGTCGCGCCCGTATTTCTCGTCGATCAACATGCCGTAGCCGTCGCGGCCGGCGGCGACCTTTGCCGCCGCCTTGACCGTCAGCACCTTGAAGTCGGGAATACGCGAAACATCGGCGCCGACCTTGGCGGCAACGTCTTCCAGCTGCACACGATGGTCGCAGGCCAAAGCCATCAGCGAAGGGATGTCGCGCCGCCGCGTCGTTGCCCAATGGATGTGGTTGATCGCCTCGTCCTTGCGCAGAGCCAGATGCTTGCTGCCCTGCTTCAAAAAGAACTGCAGCTCCTCGAAGGTCGGATATTCCGGCGCGCAGAGCAGGCGCGACACGGCGAAGGCGCCGCAGGCATTGGCCCAGGTCGCGGCCGTCGCAAAACCCTCGCCGCCCAGCCAGCCGCGCAGGAAGCCGGACATGAAGGCGTCGCCGGCGCCCAGCACATTGTAGATCTCGATCGGGAAACCCTTGCCGACGATGCCGTCCTCGAGGTCGTCGCTGATCGGGCCGTCATAGACGATGCAGCCCTTGGCGCCGCGCTTCAGCACGATGGTGGCCGAGGACAGCGCGCGGATCGTCTTCAGCGCGCTCAGGCAATCGTCGGCGCCCGACGCGATCATGATCTCCTCCTCGGTGCCGACGATGAGATCGCAATCCGGCAGCACGGTCTTCAGCTGCGCCGAGACGCGGTCCGACTTGACGTAGCGCTCGAAGCCTTCGGCATGGCCGGCAAGGCCCCAGAGGTTCGGGCGGTAATCGATATCGAACACGACCTTGCCGCCCTTGGCCTTCATCAGGCGGATCGCCTTGCGCTGCGCGGCATCGGAATTGGGCCGCGAGAAATGCGTGCCGGTGACGACCACAGAACGCGCCGAGGCGATGAAAGCCTCGTCGATGTCTTCTTCGGCAAGCGCCATGTCGGCGCAGTCGGAGCGGTAGAAGATCATTGGCGAGACGCCTTCGCTCTCGACCGAAAGCAGCACCAGCGCCGTCAGCCGTTCCTTGTCGGTCTTCAAGCCGTCGACAGACACGCCCTCGCGCCGAAGCTGCTCGCGGATGAAGCGGCCCATCTGCTCGTCGCCGACGCGCGTCAGCAGCGCCGAGCGCAAGCCGAGCCTTGCCGTGCCGACGGAAATATTGGCCGGACAGCCGCCGACCGACTTGGCGAAAGAGGTGATGTCCTCCAGCCGCGAGCCGATCTGCTGGCCATAGAGATCGACCGAGGCGCGGCCGATGGTGATGACGTCGAGCGGCGGGTATTTCCCTTCCACGGCTTCGCCCATTCGAACCTCCCATCGGCCTTGTTGGATAGAGCAGCGTCGTTTTGGACAGCACGCGCCAGCGACGGCGCGGTGTCGTCAATATGAAATATTAATTCCAATCTATAGTCAATATGGAATGAGTGTTCCCATGCCGAAAAGCGCTCGCCGGCGAGGCTCAGCCCTTGCGCCGGCGCCCGGTTTCGCGGCGCTTCTCGCCGACGGCGACGGTCAGCGCCATGGCCAGCGCCATCGTCGCCGAGATCGAGCGGAAACCGCCGAAATCGGCCTCGGCGACCTCGAACCAGACCTTTGCGAACTGCGCCAGCGGCGAAAAGGACGAGTCGGTGATGGCCACGATCGGCACGCCCTGTTCCGCGATCGAGCGTGTCTCGTCGATGGTTGCCGGCGCGTAAGGCGAGAAGCTGATGGCGATGACGGCGTCGCGCGGCGTGGCGAAGCCGATCATCTCGGCATTCAGGCCGGCGGCCGATTCCACCAGCTGGTTGCGGATCTTGAGCTTGCCCAGCGCATAGGCGATGTAGGACGCCACCGGATAGGATCGGCGTTTGGCCAGCACATAGATCGTCTCGGCTTTCGCCAACAGCGCCACCGCCTCTTCGAAATGCGCGTCGTTGAGCGAGCGAGAAATATCGCCCAGCGAGGTGCTGGCGGCGGCGACGAAGCCGTCGAAGACCGCCCGATACCCGCCGCCTTCCTCGGCTTTGGCGCGCAGCGCCGCCAGCCGCTCGTCATAGGAAGAGTTGCGTTCGCGCAGCCGCTCGCGGAAAACCTGCTGGAGGCTGGTGAATCCGTCGAAGCCGAGCTGCTGGGCAAAACGGATCAGCGTCGAGGGCTGAACGCCGGCCGAGGCCGCGATGCTTGCCGCCGTGCCGAAAGCGATGTCGTCGGGGTTGTCGAGCGCATAGGCGGCGATCTGCGCGATGCGCTTGGGCAGGCTTGCGCGCCTGTCCAGGATCGTCGCGCGCAGCGTTTCGAAATCGCGAGGCACCCGTTCGTCCATCGTCGCTCCGCCCACGCCCATAAGGTTTGCCCCTCTCCTGCCTCATCATAACGAGTTCGCGCAAGAACACCATAAAAAATGATTTGGATGTTCCATTCTTTACCAAAATGGACTAATTCATCCACATCAGTATTTCCCCGGAGCGATTCCGCTTTCACGGAACCGCTCCATCTGTTTGTTGACGCAATTCCGGACGGAAAACCGCTCGGCACTTTTCCTGGAATTGCTCTGGCGCGGAGACAATCGACATGGTCGGAGTGGGCCTCATCGGCACGGGCTTCATGGGCAAGTGCCACGCCATCGCCTGGAATGCGGTGGGCACCGTCTTTCCCGATGTCGAGAAGCCGAAACTGGTGCATCTGGGCGAGGTGAATGACGAGCTTGCCCGGCGCAAGGCTGGCGAATTCGGCTTCGCAAAAGGCTCCGGCAACTGGCGCGCCGTGGTCGAGGATCCTGACGTCGAAATCGTTTCGCTGACCACGCCCAACCAGTTCCACCCCGAAATGGCGATCGCCGTCCTCGAAGCCGGCAAGCATCTGTGGTGCGAGAAGCCGATGGCGCCGAGTTTCGCCGAGGCCGAGACCATGGCGGCCGCGGCGAAGAAATCCAGCAAGGTCGCCGTGCTCGGCTACAACTACATCCAGAACCCAGCCATCCGCCACATCGGCGCGCTGCTGGAGGAAAAGATCATAGGCGACGTCAACCTCGTGCGCATCGAAATGGACGAGGACTTCATGGCCGACCCGGAAGCGCTGTTCTTCTGGAAGCACGAGGCTTCGTCCGGTTATGGCGCGCTCGACGATTTCGCCGTCCATCCGCTGTCGCTGATCAAGGCGCTGTTCGGCGGTGTTTCCCGCGTCATGTGCGACATGGTCAAACCCTATGCCGACCGCAAGACCGCTTCCGGCGCCCGCCGCGCGGTCGAGACCTACGACATCGCCAGCGTCTTGATGCATCTGGAAAACGGCGTTGCCGGCACGCTCATGGTCAATCGCTCGGCCTGGGGCCGCAAGGGCCGCATCGCCATCCAGATCTTCGGCTCGAAGGGCTCGATCCTCTACGACCAGGAGCGGATGAACGAATTCCAGCTCTACCTCACCGCCGACCGGCCGACCGAACAGGGCTACCGCACCGTCCTGGTCGCGCCGCACCACAAGCCCTACGATTCCTTCCTGCCGGCGCCTGGCCACGGCCTCGGCTTCAACGACCTCAAGATGATCGAATGCCGCGAGCTCTTGATGCGCATCGCCGGCAAGCCGGCCCGCATCATCGACTTCGACGAGGGGCTGGAGATCGAGCGCACCGTGCATGCCATGGCGCGCTCGTTCCAGGAGCAGCGCTGGGTGGATGTGCGATAGGGCAGACAACTCGACAGGCCTCAGAGCCTTACCGGCTCGAAGCGGCCGGACTTGGCCGAGGCAAGTGCCGCCTCGCACAGGATCATCGCCTTGCGCCCGTCCGCCGCGCCGACCGCCGGCTTTCGTCCCGCCGCGACCGACTGGATGAAATGGTCGAGTTCCGCCTCGTAGGATTGGGCATAGCGCTCGACGAAGAAATAGAGCGGCCGGTCGGCCGCGATCCCGCTCTCGCCGCTGAGGCTGACCGAGGTCGGCGTGCGGTTGCCGGCCTGCAGCATGCCCCTTGAGCCATGCACCTCGATGCGCTGGTCGTAGCCATAGACGGCGCGCACGCTGTTGTTGATGTGGCACTGCCGGCCGGATGCCGTGCGCAGGATGAACATCGCCGTGTCGTAGTCGCCGAGTTTTGCGTAGTAGGGGGCGACCAGCGACGATCCGGTGGCGAAGAGCTCCACCGGCTCCTCGCCGAGCAGGAAACGCGCCATGTCGAAATCGTGGATGGTCATCTCGCGGAACACGCCGCCGCCGCCCGCCAGCGCCTCCTCGGTCTCCGGCTCCGGGTCGCGGCTGGTGATGATCACCTGCTCGACCGCGCCGATCTCCCCGGCGTCGATCCTTTTCTTCACGGCGGCGAAGGACGGATCGAAGCGCCGGTTGAAGCCGATCTGCAGCGGCACGCCGGCCTTCTCGACCGCCGCCAGGCACTGGTCGGTGTGGGCGATGTCGAGGTCGATCGGCTTCTCGCAGAAGATCGCCTTGCCTTTGGCGGCGGCCTCGACGATCAGGTCGGCATGCGTGCGGGTGGCGGAAGCGATCACCACTGCCTTGATCGACGGGTCGTTCATCACCGTCGCGGTGTCGGCGATCTCCGCACCCGTTCCGGCGGCGATGCGCTCGGCCGCGTCGCGTCGCGGGTCGACGACAGTGCGCAGGCGCACCCCCGGATGCCGGGCAAGATTTTTCGCATGCACCGAGCCGATCAGCCCGGCGCCGAACAATGCGGCGTCGATCATTTTTCTACCCTCTGTAATGCCTCAGCGAGCAGCCGCTTCCGCGCCGGATCCCGGTTTGGTGAAGCGCTCCAGTTCCTGCTGCAATTCGCGGATCTCGCGGCCGCCGGCCATCATGTCCAGCACCTCCTTCTCGGTGATGTCGCCCTTGCGGAACGTGCCGAGCGAGCGGCCGCGGTTGAGCATGGTGAAGACATCGCCGATCGGATAGGCATGGTGGATGTTGTGGGTGATGAAGATGACGGCGAGCCCACGCTGGCGCGCCTGCGCCACATAGCGCAGCACGATCGAGGCCTGGTGCACGCCGAGCGCCGAGGTCGGCTCGTCGAGGATCAGCACGCGCGCCCCGTGATAGACGGCGCGGGCGATTGCCACGCATTGCCGCTCGCCGCCGGAAAGCGTGCCCACCGCCTGCTGCGGATCGCGCACATTGATGCCGATCTTGCCGAGCTGGTCATAGACGATCGCATCGGCCGCCTTCATGTCGATACGCCTGGCGGGTCCCCAGCCCTTCACCGGCTCGCGTCCAAGGAAGAAGTTGCGGGTGATGCTCATCAGCGGGATCATCGACAGGTCCTGGAAGACCGTGGCGATGCCGGCGTCCAGCGCCTGCCTTGGCGAAGAAAAAGTCACCGGCTTGCCGTCGACATACATCTGGCCTTCGCTCGGCGTGTGCACGCCTGACAGCGTCTTGATCAGCGTCGACTTGCCGGCGCCGTTGTCGCCAAGCAGGCAGTGCACCTCGCCGGCATGCGCGGCGAAAGACATGTCGCGCAGCGCCGTCACCGAGCCGAAGCGGCGGGTGACGTTGCGCAGTTCGATCAGCGGAACGGGCTCGGCCATCAGCGCGCCTCCGTCGCCTTGCGGCGCACGTAATTGTTGACCAGCACGGCGATCAGCAGCATCGAGCCGAGGAAGACCTGGAACCAGTCGGTGTCGATGCCGGTGTAGAAGATGCCCATCTCCACCGTGCCGAAGATCAGCGCGCCGAACATGGCGCCGATCGCCGAGCCGTAGCCGCCGGTGAGCAGGCAGCCGCCGATCACCGCCGCGATGATCGCCTGGAACTCCTTCTGCGTGCCCCGCAGCGTGTCGGCGGAGCCGGCTTCCAGCACCTGGATGACGGCGAACAGCGTCGCCGACAGCGCCGTGCCGATGAACAGCAGGATCTTCACCCGGTCGACCGGCACGCCGACATTGCGCGCCGCGCGGTCGTCGCCGCCGACGGCGAACACCCAATTGCCGAAGCGCGTCTTGACCAGCAGCCATGTGGCGAAGGCCGTCACCGCCACCCACCACAGGATCGACATGGACAGGCCCTGCACCATGGCCGAGCCGTCGGGGCGCGCGGCGATCACGCCATGCGAGGCGAGCCAGGCGAAGACCGGCGCGCCGAACTTGCCGCCGAACAGCCAGACCACGAAGCTGCCTTCCTGGCCGTCGGTGATATAGGGGATCTGCGTGCGCCCGGTGACGGTGCGCGTGATGGCCAGCGTCAGCCCGCGTAGGATGAACAGGCCTGCCAGCGTTACGATGAAGGAGGGAAGCCTTGTGCGCACCACAAGGATGCCGTTCAAAGCGCCGACGATGATGGCGATGACGAAGGCGATCGCCACCGCCGCGGGGATCGACAGCCCGAACTGGGTGACGCAAAGCCCGATTGTGACGCTGGCAAAGCCGATCATCGAACCCAGCGACAGGTCGAACTCGCCGCCGATCATCAAAAGCGCGACCGCCGCGGCAAGGATGCCGAGCTGCGCCGACACCTGCAGGAAATTGGCGATGCCGGCCATCGAGAACAGGCCGCTGTTGCCGGCGGTGATGCCGAAGGCGAGGAAGACGATGATGGTGCCGGTGATGGCGCCGAGCTCCGGCCGCCGCATCAGGCGCACCAGGCGTCGCGAAACGGGCTTCGGCTCGGGTGGATGAGCCGGGTTCAGTGCATCGGTCACGATCGTCATCCCAATAAGCGTCCAGGGCATCCCAGGAAAAATCCGAAGCGGCAGGTTCGGCGGCTTCGCCTTGGCTTCCGCCCGGATTTCGTGTCTAACAAGTGCCCGCCGGCCAGAGAATGATGCCGAAAAGTGTGAAGCGGTTTTCGGACGACATAATGCTCTGTCTTAGAGCGCCGGCGGACCATTATAGCATCAGCGGATGCCGGCCTTGCTGAGATCGCGCACGGCGGCCGCGTCATCCTTCATGATGAAGGACGGACCGGTGCGCACGGCCGAGGTCGGGAAGGTCTTGTACATCGCCTTGTTGGTCAGGAAGACGACGGGATAGTAGCCCATCATGTATTGCTGGTTGTCGATGCCGAACATCATCGTGCCTTTGCTGACGGCATCGAGGATTTCGGGCGACAGGTCGAAGGTGCCGATCTTGTAGTTGCCGATCGTGCCGGCATCCGAAAACATCTTGAGCAGCGGCGCCGCGACCGTCGGGCCCAGCGTCAGCACGCCGGTGACGTCCGCATGCGCGGTGAGATAGCCCTCGACGCGGCGCGTCACGTCGGTCGGGTCCATCGTGGCCGCGACCACGTCGGAGGAGCCGCCACTCTTCTTCAGCCCGTCATTATAGCCTTCGCAGCGTTTGTCCAGGCTGACATTGCCGACTTCGTGGTTGATGCAGATGCCCTTCTTGACGCCGGCCTTGGCCATGATCTCGCCGGCCTTGACGCCATTGTCGTATTCCGAGCCGCCGCCGACGAAGAGGTCGAGGCCCCAGGGCTCCACCGCTTCCTCGCCGCTGTCGATGACCACCACCGGGATGCCTGCCGCCTTGGCCGCCTCCACCGGCGCCTTCAGCGCGTCCATGTCGGGGATGGAGACGACCAGCCCGTCCGGCTTGGACGCGGTCGCCGCCTCGATCATGCGCGCCATGCGCACCACGTCGAAGGTTTCCGGCGCCTGGTATTCGACCTTGACGCCGAGCTGCTCGGCGGCGGCCTGCATACCGTTCTTCACCACGCTCCAATAGACGTCGTTGGCCTGGCCGTGGGTGACGAAAACGATGCGCACATCGCTTTCCTTCTTCACCTGGGCCGGCGCAGGCAGAATGCCGGCGCCGGCAAAAGCAAGCGAGAGCGCCGCGGCGCCGAGCACATTCCGGATCGAGAATAAGGCACTCATAGTGGTTCTCCTCAGTTGTTGTTGTGTTCCCAAAGTCTTGGCCTCGACCCTCCCTGGTCAGGCCATTTCGTCATGATTGCGGGTCTCTGCTTGCGGGCATGATCATGCCCGGAAATCCCGGAGCGAGCCGCGGCGGATGGACAATCCTTCCACGAAGGCCATGAAGTCCGGGTCTGGAAGCAGCTCGAATTCGTCGATGCGGATCTGCGCCGAGTTCGGTTCGATCTCCTCGATCTCGCCGGGCGCATTGGCGTGCAGGCAAAGGAAATTGAGCCCTTCGCCGATCTCACGGAATAGCGCCTCGTAGCGCGCGCGGGCCGGCTGGTTGCGGTGCCAGGGCGTTTCCAGCACCGCGCTCGCCAGCGTCTCGCCGGCTTGCTCCAGCTGTTTCCCCGGCGCGGCATAGACGCCGTCGTCCAGCTTGCCCAGATTATGGATCGGTCCGTAGACCGAAATGCTTTTCGGAAACAAAGTCGGCAGGCCGTAGTCGATGCCGACCGCCGCGTAGCGGTCGACGAACTCCGGCGAGAACACCGCGCCCATATGCCCGTCGATATGGCTGAGCGACAGCCCGGCAGCCTTGGCCGCATCGATCTGCGCCCGCATCTCGGCCTCCACCGCGTCCGGCTCGCCCTTGGCGCGCAATTCCGGCACGGAGCGGAACAGATAGCCGTCGCTATCGACGATGCCGGACGCCTGGCTCGCCTTGGTCAGCGGCCGCCAGCGGTAGTATTTCTTCTCGGAGGTGAGCGTGATGTGGACGCCGAGATTGAGCGAGGCGTCTTTCGCGCCTTCCTCGGCGATCTCGAGGAACCACGGGCAGGGCACCATCACCGAGCCGCTGTCGACCGCGCCGGCGCGCTTCAGCTTGAGATAGGCGACATTGGCGCCGTGGCACATGCCGACATCGTCGATGTTGATGACGACCTTGCGTTCAGCCGGCATGGCGGACCTCCTGTGCGCGCTCGTGCACGTAGAAGCCCGCGCCTTGCGCCAGCCTCTTCAGGTTGCGGTAGCCCATCGTGGCATAGGTCAGGGGGAGCGCCTTGGCCGGATCCTGCTCGGCCTCCACCACCAGCCAGCCGGAATAGCCTTGGTCGGCGAGGATCTTCAGCAGCGTCGGATAGTCGATCGCGCCGTCGCCCGGCACGGTGAAGATGCCTTCCATCACCGCGCCCATGAAGCTCATGTCGGCGTCGCGCGCCTTCTTCAGCGCCGCCGGGCGCACATCCTTGCAATGCACATGCACGACGCGCTCGACATGCCGGCGCAGCAATTGCTCCGGATCGCCGCCCGAAAAGGCGCAGTGCCCCGTATCGTAAAGCAGCCCGACCGCCTCGCCGCTGCTGTGCATCAGCCTGTCGATCTCCGCGTCGGTCTCGACGATCGTGCCCATGTGATGATGGAAGGCCATGCCGACGCCGAAATCGGAAAAACGCTCGCCAAGCTTGGTGATCTTGGCGCCATAGGCTTTCCATTCCCCGTCCATCAGCTTCGGGCGCTGCGAAATCGGGTCGTGGATCGCGCCATGCCGGCCGCGCGAGGTGTCGGCATAGACCACATGTCTCGCGCCGAGATCCCGAAGCAGCGTCAGATGCGGCCGGATCGCCTCGAATTCCTCGTCCACATCCTTCTCGCAGATGCGCCCGTCATACCAGCCGGAGACCAGCGCCAGCCCGTGATGGTCGAGGATGGGCCGAAGCGTGCGGCTGTCGCGCGGGAACTTGCCGCCAAGCTCTGTGCCGGCATAGCCGGCTTCCGCGGTCTCGCCGAGGCAGGTCTCGAGCGGCGTGTCGCCGCCCAGTTCCGGCACGTCGTCATTGGTCCAGGTGATCGGGTTTATGCCAAGTCGAACTGTCGTCATTGCTCGCTTTCCGCCCCGCAGCCGGGATGGCTGCGGGGTGTCTGGTCTCGGGAGGAGATGGCTGCGATTGCTGGCGACAGGGCGCGAAACCTCGCCGTTTCGTTTGGCGGGATGCCCTCCCAGCACCCTGCCCAACTTGCCTCGTCTTCGACGTCTTACCCCAACGTCAGTGCGGGAAGTCTATCCCGCTCTGTCTCCCCCGCGAGGGCCAGTTTTCCGGAAAATGAAGGAACCAGTTTGTGCTGAAAGGCGGATGTGGCAGGATGGGGGATGGGAGATTTGCAAGCGCTCACGCAGCACCGGCGGCCATCGTCGGCGCGAGGCACCCCCCTCTGGCCTGCCGGACATCTCCCCCGCAAGGGGGGAGATTGGCAGTTTCAGTGCCGGCTCTTCCCTTGCAACGTCGGCGATTGGCGAAGGCGTGGACGACATCTGATCTCCCCCCTTGCGGGGGAGATGGCCGGCAGGCCAGAAGGAGGTGGGCGGGAACTCGACGCTGCAGAGCGAGCTCTTTGGAAGCTTCCGTTGCCAGCAGGCCGCGTAGGCTAACCACCCTTGCGCCCGCACCCCAAGCCCCAGGCCTTCCCCCTCGACATGCTGGCGGTAAACCGCTCGAGCCCCGAGCATCTGTCGCGCCAGCTCTATCACGGCCTCGTCGCCATCATCCGCAGCCGCGCGCTTCCCCCGGGCTCGGAGCTGCCCTCCACCCGCGCTTTGGCCGCCGAGCTCGGCCTTGGCCGCAACACCATCGTTGCCGCTTACGACCAGCTTGTCACCGAAGGCTATCTTGCCAACCGCCAGGGCGCGCGCCCGGTGATCGTCGACCTGCCCGGGGGCCCGCGCGAGTCACCGCGCGAGGAGCCGCCCGTGCCGCTGCGCCAGCCCTCGCTGCGCGGCCAGCAACTGCTCAGCCAGCCCTATCATCACGGCAGGCCGGGGCACGTCGCCTTCCACCCCGGCATGCCGGATGCGCAGAGCTTTCCCTTCGGCGTCTGGGGCCGGCTGGTGGCGCGCCGTGCCAGCCATGGCGGCGAGACGCTGTTCGGCACCTACGACGTCACCGGCCACCCGGCGCTGAAAGACGCGATCGCCGGCTATCTCTTCTCCGCGCGCGGCGTGCGCTGCAGGCCCGAGCAGATCGTCGTCACTACCGGCGCGCAGGCCGCCTTCGACCTTCTCGCCCGCCTGCTGCTCGACCCCGGCGACACGGTGTGGATGGAGGAGCCCGGCTATTATGGCGCCAAGGCCGCCTTCACCGTGGCCGGCGCAAAAATCCTGCCCATCCCGGTCGACCAGGAGCGCGGCTGGTATCTCGACCCGCCGGACCCGTTGCCCCGCCTCATCTATGTGACACCGGCCTGCCAGCATCCGCTCGGCATCACCATGCGCATGGAGGAGCGGCTGCGCCTGCTCGACATCGCCGAGACTGCGAACGCCTGGGTGATCGAGGACGATTTCGACGGCGAATACCGCTTTCAAGGCCGCCCCGTGCCGGCGATCCAGAGCATGGACCGCGCCGGCCGCGTCATCTATGTCGGCACCTTCGCCAAGCTCCTGTTCCCCGCGCTGCGCCTCGGCTTCATGGTGCTGCCGCAAGAGCTCGCCGGCCGCATCGTCAACGCGCTCTCCACCACCGGCCAGTTCGCGCCGCTGCTGCTGCAGGCCGCCTTGGCCGACTTCATCACCGAAGGCCACATGAGCCGCCACCTCAAACGCATGCGCCGCATCTACGCCCAGCGCCGCCAGCTTTTTCGCGACATTGTTGCGGAAAGACTCCGTGATGAGATCACCCTCTCCCCCGCCGAAGCCGGCATCCAGGTGGTGGGCTATCTGAGGGAGGGCATCGACGACATCAAAGTCAGCCAGGCCGCCGCGAAGAGGGCGATCAACGTCTCGCCGCTGTCCAAATATTTCCAGAACACGGCGCCCACCCAAGGACTGGTGCTGGGCTATGCCGCGTGTGACGCGGCGCAGACGAGGGACGGGGTGGAGAGGCTGGCAGCGGCGATACGCGAAACGCTGGGGTGAAATGGCGCACCCGACAAGATTCGAACTTGTGACCTCTGCCTTCGGAGGGCAGCGCTCTATCCAGCTGAGCTACGGGTGCTTCCCGGTGGACCGGAAAACGAACCGGCCTGTGAGCCGGCCAGCCACCGCTTCTTAGCGGAAGCCGCTCCAGGCTTCAACGGGGCAAGTTGAATTAGGCTAAGGGCTACGGAGCGGCTATCCGAGATAACAACTGTTGTTGTGCCAAGTCAGCGCGCCCTTGTCGGGCTGCTGGCTGGCAATCGAGGGAATGGCGACAGACGATCCGTGCAGTTCGTAGTAGTGCCGGCCGTTGTCGAACTCCTCCCGTATCCGGCGGCTCACCTCGAAGCGATGATCGGGGGTGATCGTCACATAGCCCTGATCGAACAAGCTATGGATGTCGCGTCGCATTAGAATGCCATTGTTCGGCGAGTGTTCGCCACCTTCGGCGTAAGGGCGGATGTGGGCGGCTTCCAAAGCCGGCAGCGTTCGCTCCTTCGTGACGGCGCATCGCCTTCCATAAAAGGTCGGTTACCAGGAGCCGGAAGGCTCCTTGACCAAGACGCGGCCTGATCAGAACGGGCTCACCGAATCGGGATAGACTCTCAGCAAGCCCAAGTCGGGGATCGACTGGACTCATCGCGTCCTGAACAGCCTCCCAGAGCGCCGCGCCCTCGCCGGTGTCGGTTCCATAGGACGTGTATGACACGATGTTTTTTGACCACGACGGTGGGGGTGGAAACCATCGATTCTGTTCAAGAAAGAAGGGCTGTGTGAGCACCCGACAGCCGATTTCAATTGGCCCGGTTGCGGCCAGATCGAGCTTTCGGTAGCGCAAGATACGTGACCGCATCTCGGTCAAACTTGTCGCGCCATTGTTTTCTCGGAACGCTTCCCATGCCAGTGATAGTGGCATGATTGTCGAAGAGGCAAAGACGCCGCCACCCACGATCATATTGATCGGTGCGTGGAGTTTAAACAGAAACAGCTCTCCAGGTTGGAGGGAGTGAAACAACCTAGGCGATGGGGACCAGAAGTTGACTTCAGTCAAATCGGGCATGCGGCGGAGTTGGTTGAACCAATCTCCATCCGTGACCGCGACCACAATTTTGACCGGCACCCAATCGCCCCGTGCGAACACCCTGTGTACCGGAAGGCTAGACGGCAAAACTCAGAATTTCCAGGCGTAACTTGTTATAACGCGAATATGCTATGAGGGCGTTGGACGTGGATTAACCCACCTGTCACCCCTCCACCGGCGCCTTCGCCGTCTTGCGCCGCACCGCCCTTGTCGCCCGCTTCTGCTTCTTCGCGCCGGCCAGCTCGTGCATGGCATCCAGCTGCATCTGCTGCATTTCGGCCAGCCGCTGCCATTGGCGCGAAATCAGGTAGTCGAGCTTTTCGTGCAGGTGGCGCACTTCGAGTTCGGCCTTGAGGTTCACCCGGTAGTCGTTGAAGGAGCGCAGCCGGTCTTTGGCTTCCTGGCGCTTCTGGCTCATCATGATCACCGGCGCCTGGATGGCGGCGATGCAGGAGAGCATCAGGTTGAGCAGGATGAACGGGTAGGGGTCGAAGGCGTGCGCCAGGCCGGCGATCAGGTTGATGCCGATCCAGATCAGCAGCACGCCGCCGAACGAGATCAGGAACCACCAGCTGCCGCCGAACTCGGCCATGGTGTCGGAGACGCGGTCGGCGAAGGAGCGGTGCTCCTCGAACTCCTCTTCCGAGTTTTCCGAGATCGTGTCCTGCCTGGCGATCGATTCCACCACCTGGCGGTCGAGCTCGGAGAATTCGCCGTGCTCCTGCTGCAGCAATTCCTCCATGTAGCGCATGCGGTAGCGGCCGAGCTCCTCGCGGCTGATGCGGGCGCCGCGCGGCAGGTCGGGATGGTCGGAGCGGATGCGGTCGGCGAGGCTGGGCCTGAGATCGTCGACGCGCACCAGGTCGCGCTTGCGGAACTTTCTGCCGCTGATCGCCGAGGGTTTTTTCTTCGGCTTGATCCGGCCGGGCACATGCGGCTCGGAATCCGGCACTTCCGGCGCTTCGAGGATCTCGTCGGCGGCGGCTTGCGCATCCTCCGGCACGGTTTCCGCCTCGAGATATTCGCCGGCGATGTCGTTTTCGTTGTCGGCCTGGACTTGCGCGGACGCCTTCGGGTCGCCTGCCATGGTCGGTGCTCCTGTTCGCGGGCTTTGCGGCTACGATACGCCAAGCCGGCGCAGCATATCCATTGCCAGTGTGAATCCCGTGTGACCGAACAAGTTCTTGTGATTAGGTGGGCCCTCGGAGCGCCCGGCGATGCGTGCAATGGCATAGGTCGCCGCTGCCGGCGACAAACTCCGGAGCAGGAAGCCACTGCCAATCCGCGCAGGCTGCGCATGGATAAGCACCCTGGAGCAATCGTCTCCGCCGGCTGGCCTTGATCCAGATCAAGCTGGCCCCTGTGGCTGGCCTGATAGGCTGACTATATCCAGATCAGGCCTGATCGCTCAGGCTCCCGCCAATTGGGGCGCGCATCGCCCCGCAAATGAGGGGTAGCCACCATGTACAAGAAAATCCTGATCGCCACCGACGGCTCGGAACTGGCCCGGAAGGGCGTCGCACACGGGCTGGAGCTGGCCAAGGGCCTCGGCGCCACCGTGGCTTTCGTCACTGTCTCCGAGCAGTTCCCCGCGCTGGCCTGGGGCGGCGCCATGGCCGGCTACGTCGCCGCCGACGAACTGGTCAACTATGAGGAAAGCGCGCGCAAATATGCAAGCGAGCTGCTCGACAAATGCAAGGCCGAGGCCGATGCGAAGGGCGTGGCCTCCAAGGGCATCCATATCGAGAACCGCACGCCCGCCGAAGCGATCCTCGAGGTTGCGGCCAGTGAAGGCAGCGACCTCATCGTCATGGCCTCGCACGGCCGCAGGGGCATCGGCCGCCTGGTTCTGGGCAGCCAGACGGCGGAAGTGGTGTCGCTGACGGAGATCCCGGTGCTGGTGGTTCGATAGGGTCTACGGATAGGGCGGCGAGCCACTTTTGGTTCGTCATTCTAGGGCGGAGCGACGCGAAGCGTCGCGCAGACCCTAGAATCCTGTGTGTTGGTTCTGGTGTATGGTTTGAAGTGGGAAGGAGACCGAATGAATCCTGGTC